>NZ_JBXANF010000010.1:0-298984 GCF_058801405.1 Pseudomonas sp. GW822-FHT03F04 | reverse complement strand
AAGGAGTTTTCCGTTTCGACTGCGCCGGAAGTGGGGCGAATTATAGGCCTCCAGAATCTGCCGTCAACCCCTAATTTGATTTTTCTATCAGTCGACTCAAAAAGCCCGCTTATATATAGACGCAACACCAGCGAATGCGCAGTATATTGCCCATCACTCAGTTAGTGCCTTCTACTGCCTTTACTATCGGACGATGCCGCGCAATGAACGACCAACCCCGCAGTCTTGTATCCATCCTGTTTCCGGTTGGCCTGATATTGATCGCCATGGCATCGATCCAGTCTGGCGCTTCTCTGGCCAAAAGCATGTTCCCCATCGTGGGCGCCCAAGGCACAACGACGCTACGCCTGATGTTCGCCAGCGTGATCATGCTGCTATTGCTGAGACCCTGGAGGGCAAAGCTGACGGCCAAATCGCTGCGCACTGTGATTGTGTACGGGATGGCGCTGGGCGGCATGAACTTCCTCTTCTATATGTCCTTGCGCACCGTGCCGCTCGGCATTGCGGTTGCTCTGGAATTCACTGGTCCGCTGGCCGTCGCCATCTACGCTTCCCGTCGTGCAATCGACTTCCTATGGATTGCCCTCGCTGCCGTCGGATTGCTGCTATTGATACCAACAGGTGCAGCGACAGCGGGTCTAGACCTTACCGGTGTGGCCTATGCGCTTGGTGCCGGTGTTTGCTGGGCGCTTTACATTCTCTTCGGCCAGAAAGCTGGCGCTGACAACGGCGTGACGACTGCAGCTCTGGGAGTGATGATCGCAGCCCTGTTCGTTGCGCCCATCGGGATCGTCCACGCCGGCGCCGCATTGCTGACGCCGTCATTGATCCCGATAGCCATTGGTGTCGCGATTCTTTCCACAGCCCTGCCCTATACCCTGGAAATGGTCGCCCTCACCCGCATGCCCGCTCGTACTTTCGGTACGCTGATGAGCATTGAGCCGGCATTTGGTGCGCTATCAGGGCTGCTGTTCCTGCAGGAATATCTCTCCTTGTCACAATGGATGGCCATCCTGTGCATTATTCTGGCTTCCGTCGGTGCAACGATGACCATGGGCAGCCATGCCAAGCCCGTGATTGCGGCGGATTGAAAGCGGTTGTAACGAAGGTCTGGCATTTGCCGCTCATTTAGGCCATGTTTAGCTTCGCAACTCAGTGCCAGATATGGACTTTTTCGGATAGGGACATCGAAACGCGTCAAGCGAGAGCGAATGCAGGCAGACCCGAGCGCCAGACTCGAGGCCGCCATAAGGACGGTAATGAAACGAATTTTGATACTGATCGCCGTACTCGCCATTTCGGGATGCGCGGCGACCTCCAAGGCTCAGGTAAAGCACGGCAAAAAAGGGCTGCACATCAACTGTTCAGGGCTCTCCTCCTCCTGGGACAAGTGCTACACCAGTGCCGCCAACTCCTGTGCGCCAAAGGGTTATAAAGTCATCGCCAAGTCCGGGGATGCGGTGGAAGAGCCGGGTGATTATCCCTTCGGTCTCAACCCCGCCGGCTATACCAGCCGAAGCATGATCGTCATCTGCAAATAAACCGCCGCCGCTATTGTGCTCGCTGAACGGCGAGCTGGCGGCCGATCTCTTCGTGACTGGACTCCAGCACCCGTTGCTGGATCTGCGGGGACGCCAACATCCGCGCCACCACCAACGCCCCGACACATTGCGACAGAATGGCCCAGGCCAGGCTGTCGCTCTCCAGAATCTGCGCCCAACTTTCCTGAAGCCGACAAATCCACAGTTCGGCCTGTTCCCGCACGACGACATCCGACCGAGCAATCTCAGCGCCCAGCGCAGGTAACGCGCACCCCAGCTCAGGTTGCTCGACATGAGCCATGTTCAGATACAGTTTGAGGCATCGCTCCAACCTTTCACGATCCTGCTCACCCCGCCCGCCCAGCCGCTCCAGGCTCTGGCACAACTCGCGCTCGACGATAGCGGCGAACAGGGCATCCTTGGACGAGAAATGACTGTAGAACGCCGCGCCACTCAGGCCGATCGTCTTCATCAGGCCATCGACACCCATCGTTGAAAATCCGCTTTTTTTCGCAGACAGCGAGCTGCTTTGCAGCAGCTTTTCTTTGGTTTCAAGCTTGTGACCGGCGGAGTACCGCATGCATTCATCCTCGCAATTGACTGCCTTGACGCTGAGCAAATCCTAGCATAACGTTCGTTCACTTAACGATCGTTTACTAAAGGGATCCACCCATGAATAACAAGAAGGTCGTATTGGTTGTCGGTGCAGGTGATGCCACAGGCGGCGCCATCGCCAGGCGGTTCGCCAAGGAAGGTTTCATCGCTTGCGTCACACGGCGCAGCGCCGACAAATTGCAACCGTTGGTGGAAGCCATCCAGGCAGACGGCGGCGAAGCCCACGGTTTTGCCTGCGATGCGCGCAAGGAAGAAGACGTCATTGCGCTGATCGAAGATATCGAAACCCGTCTCGGGCCAATCGAAGCGTTCGTTTTCAACATCGGCGCCAACGTGCCTTGCAGCATTCTCGAAGAAACGGCGCGCAAGTATTTCAAGATCTGGGAAATGGCCTGTTTCTCAGGGTTTCTCAATGCCCGCGAAGTGGCCAAGCGCATGGTGCCCCGCCAACGTGGCACCATTCTGTTCACCGGCGCTACCGCCGGGCTGCGCGGCGCCTCCGGTTTCGCCGCATTCGCCGGGGCCAAGCACGGCATCCGCGCACTGGCGCAAAGCATGGCCAGGGAACTCGGCCCGATGAACATTCACGTTGCCCACATCGTGGTCGACGGCGCCATCGACACCGACTTCATCCGCAGCAACTTCCCCGACAAATACGCAACCAAGGATCAGGACGGTATTCTCAATCCCGAGCATATCGCCGAGAACTATTGGTACCTGCACAGCCAGCCAAGGGACGCCTGGACCTTCGAGCTGGATCTGCGCCCCTGGAACGAACGCTGGTAATCCCTTCCAATAACAACAACGAGTGCAGCGACCATGAGCAAAACCGTGGAGTTCTACTTCGACCTCGGCAGCCCCGCCACCTATCTGGCCTACACCCAACTGCCAGGAATCTGCGCCGAGACCGGCAGCCAGCTGATCTATATCCCGATGTTGCTGGGCGGCGTATTCAAAGCCACCGGCAATGCTTCACCGGCGATGATCCCGGCCAAGGGCCGCTACATGTTTCAGGATCTGGACCGCTACGCCAAACGCTACGGCGTGCCCCTTAAATTCAATCCGCACTTCCCGATCAATACCCTGATGTTGATGCGCGCTGTCACAGGTATTCAACTGCGTCATCCAGAACGCTTCCTGGCGTTCATCGACTGCCTGTTCAAAGCGCTGTGGGTTGAGGGTCGCAGCCTCGATGAACCGGCAACGGTGGCAGCCGTGCTGACCGAACATGGCTTCAATCCTGAACAGGTACTGGCACTGACCAATGATGAAGCGGTCAAGGCCGCCCTCAAGGACAACACCGAGACGGCCGTGAAGCGTGGCGTCTTCGGCGCGCCGAGCATGTTCATCGGCAACCAGTTGTTCTTCGGTCAGGATCGGCTCGACTTCGTTGAAGAAGCCCTGCGTTAGATCTCTACTACAAGACGTCCCCGGGCTGCTTTCGATGAAAGCAGCTCATGGGCCTCGCCAGCTGACTCAAGCGTGAACCGACGCGCATCGAGCAGTGGCTTCACCTCTCCAGCTTCGATCAACAAGGCAACCTGGCGCAGGATCTCGCCATGATGCTCGCCACCCTTTCCAGTCAGCAGCGGCAACAAGGTAAACACGCCAGAGTAGGTCGCCCCCCGAAAGGACAGCGGCGCCAGACTATGCTGCCCCCAGCCCAGGCAACTCAGGACATGGCCGTGGTAGATCCGCGCAGCCTTGAAGGACGCATCCAGCGTTTCACCGCCAACCGTGTCATAAACGATATCGAACCCCTCCCCCGCCGTGTATTGGCTGACATAGTCCTCGACCGACATTTCACGGTAATCAATGAACGTCGCACCATAACCCTCAATAATTCCGCGCTTCCCCGCAGACCCCGTCGCAAAAACCTCGGCACCGAACGCGCGGGCAATTTGCACCGCCACATGCCCAACGCCACCCGCACCGCCGTGAATCAATACTTTTTGCCCGGCATTCACCCGAGCCCGATCCACCAGGCCTTCCCAGGCAGTAATCAGCACCAGCGGTAAACCTGCGGCCTCGCACATGCTCAGGTTGGCCGGTTTACGCGCCAGAAGCCGCGCATCAACCACCGCAAATTCGGCCAGCGAACCCTGCACGCCTCCAATGCCGGTTGCCAACGCATAAACCTCATCGCCCGGCACCCAGCCCTGCACGCCCTCACCCACCATCTCAATCACCCCCGCCAGATCCAGCCCCAGCACCGCCGGCAACGACTGTCGGGCATGAGCGGCCTGCCCCGCACGGATTTTCAGGTCCAGCGGATTCACACCGCTGGCCTTGATCCGCACCAACACCTGCCCGACCCCGGCCACGGGGCGTTCAAGGGAAACCAAGCGTAGCGGACCGTTAGCGGTGTCCACCATCAGCGCGCGCATGTGCAGTGAGTCAGTCATTTCGGTCATTCCTGTGGGAGAAAGTGAAGCCATGTTCTCCCAACCTACTCATGCCGATAAGACGCCGAATGACTATAGTGATCATGCCAAACCAGCATGAATGAGGTGCTCCGTGGACAAGCTCAACGCAATGGCAATCTTCGTCCGGGTGGTCGAGCGCGGCAGTTTTTCCGCCGTGGCCCGGGAGCTGCAGACCACCCAACCCACCATCAGCAAGGTTCTGCGCGCCCTTGAAATCCAGTTGGGCGGCAAGCTGATTGCCCGCAGTACACGCAAGTTGTCGCTGACCGATGAAGGCCAGCGGTACTACAAAGAATGCCGAATTATCCTCGCGGCCGTGGATGCTGCCGAGCTCAGCTTCCAGTCCGGCAGGGAAACGGTGGCCGGGTCGCTGCGGATCGGCTCCTCGGTCAGCTTCGGTCGGCTACAGATCGCCTCGCGCCTGCCCGGTTTTCTTGAGCGCTACCCGCAAGTGCAGATTGACCTGCATCTGAACGACCAGAACCTGGATCTGGTCAGCGAAGGCCTGGACGTCAGCCTGCGCATCGGCGAGTTGAACGACAGCGGCATGATCGCCCGTCGAATCGGCACCACCCATCGCGTCACCGTCGCGGCACCTGCTTATCTGCAACGCCATGAACATCCGCAATCGCCGCGGGATCTTGCGCAGCACAACTGTCTGCAATTCAACCTGCTCGAATCGCAGAATCTGTGGACTTACGAAAAGGACGGACAACGCTACGAGGTGCGCATCAAAGGCAATGCACAGAGCAACAACTCCGAGGCGATCCGTGAAATGGTCTTGGGAGGGTTGGGGATTTCGCTGTCGCCGATCTGGCTGTTCAGCGAGGATTTGAAGGCCGGTCGAGTGGTCGCCCTGTTGCAGGACTACCAGACCCGATCACTGCCGATACACGCGGTGTCCCCGGCGAACCGTCGCCAGTCCGCCAGGGTCAACGCGTTTGTCGATTACATGACCCAGGCGCTGGCAGCAGCACCTGAGCTTCAACCTCTTAGATAGCAGCCGTGCGCGTGTTCAACCACGCCAGCGACTCACCACTGAGCAACGGGCTCAAACGCTCGCGCACTTCAGCGTGATAGGCGTTGAACCACTGCTTCTCTTCCTGCGTCAGCAACGACGGTTCCAGGCAACGGGTATCGATCGGGCACAGGGTCAGGGTTTCGAACTTGAGGAACTCGCCGAACTCGCTGCTTCCAGCCAGAACGTTCATCGCCAGATTCTCGATGCGCACACCCCAGCGGCCCGGACGGTAGGTGCCCGGCTCGATGGAGGTGATCATTCCAGGTTGCATGGCGGTTTGCGGCGCTGGCGCAGCCTGATAGGCGATCACCTGCGGACCTTCGTGCACATTGAGGAAATAACCCACGCCGTGACCGGTGCCATGGCCGTAATCAACGTTTTCGGCCCAGATCGGCGCACGGGCAATAGCATCCAGCAGCGGCGACAGAATGCCTTTCGGGAAATGCGCACGGGACAAGGCGATCACACCCTTCAACACTCGGGTGCAATCGCGTTTCTGTTCTGCGCTCGGCGTGCCGACCGCCACCATGCGCGTGATGTCAGTGGTACCGCCCAGGTATTGGCCACCGGAGTCGATCAACAGCAAGCCATCACCCTCGATCACCGCGTGTTCTTCCGGGGTGGCGTGGTAGTGCGGCATCGCGCCGTTGGCGTTGTACGCAGCGATGGTATTGAAACTCAGCGACACATAATCCGGACGACGCTCACGGGCCGCCGTGAGTTTCTCGTCAATGGTCAGCTCGGTAATGCGCTCGCGACCCCAGGCCGATTCCAGCCAGGTGAAGAATTCGCACAGCGCCGCGCCGTCCTGTTCCATCGCCTGACGGATGTGCTCGGCATCCGCCGGGCTTTTTTGTGACTTGGCGAGGGTGGTCGGGTTCAGACCTTCGACCAGTTTCACGCCACTGTCGAGGTTGCCCAGCAGACCGCTGGTCACCCGTGCCGGGTCCACCAGCAGGCTCGCGCCGTTCGGGATCGCGCGCAAGGCGTCAGCAATTTCGCTGTAGTCGCGCAGGGTCACGCCATCCTTTTCCAGCACGGCACGCAGTTCCGCGTCGACCTTGCTCAACGCTACAAACAGCGTGGCCTGTTGCTGGCCGATCAGCGCAAAGGAAACGAACACCGGGTTGAACGACACATCGCCGCCGCGCAGGTTGAACAGCCAGGCGATGTCGTCGAGGGTGGCGATGAAGTGCCAATCGGCGCCGCGTTCCTGCAGGGTTTCACGCAGTTGGGCGAGTTTCTCGCCACGGCTGACGGTCGCCTGCGGCGGCAAGTGTTGATAGATCGGCGCGTTCGGCAGGCCCGGACGGTCGCTCCAGACTTCGTTCAACAGGTCGAGGTCGGTCCGCAGGCTGGCGCCGCGCGCTTCGAGCTTGCTGCCCAGGGTCCGCGCCGACGCCACGGCCATTACCGCGCCATCGACCGCAACCACGCCACCTTCCGGCGTCTGCTCGGCCAGCCAGTCCAGCGGGCTTGGCTGGCCCGGCTGCAACTTGACCAGCTCGATGCCGCTGCCTTTAAGTTCCTTGGTCGCCTGTTCCCAGTAACGACTGTCGGCCCAGACCCCGGCGAAATCAGTGGTGACAATCAATGTCCCCACCGAGCCATGGAAACCCGACAACCATTGCCGCCCCTGCCAGTAGCCCGGCAGGTATTCCGACAGGTGCGGGTCGGCGGACGGCACCAACAGTGCGTGGATGCCTTCGCGACGCATCAGTTCGCGGGTGTGCGCCAGGCGCTGGGGAACCGTTCCTTCGGTCAAAGTCTGGGTACTCATCGTGTCTCCTGCCAATCACTTCATCGTTATTGTTCGGTGCCGTTCGAAGTCGGCTCGTTAAAGCCCTGTCGCCCAGAATGCCGGAGCACTGGCGCAGGCGGTCTTGATCAGATCTACAGCCTTGTCGATGTCCTCGGCGGTGGTGAAACGACCGAGGCTCAGACGAATGGTACGGCCGGCCAAATGCGCATCGTGCCCCAATGCCAGCAGCACGTGGGACGGTGTGTTGCTGGCGGAGTTGCAGGCCGAAGTCGCAGAGAACGCGATCGAATGGCTCAGCGCCGCCGGGTTGAACTCGCCTTCGCTGAAGGTCAGGCTCAGGGTATGCGGGATACGTTGGCTGGCGCTGCCGTTGAGGCGTACGCCGGGCAGGCTCAACAGTTGTTCGAGCAGGCGCTCGCGCAGCGCGACGATGGTTTTCTTCTCGTCATCGAAAGCTTCGGCGGCCAAGGCAAATGCCGAGCCCATGGCAGCAATCTGGTGAGTCGCCAGCGTACCGGAACGCAATCCGCCCTCGTGGCCGCCACCGTGAATCTGCGCCTGCAAGCGCTGTTGCGCACGCGGGCCGACGTACAGCGCGCCGATGCCTTTGGGGCCGTAGAGCTTGTGTGCCGAGAACGACATCAGGTCCACCGGCCATTGCGCCAGATCGATCGCGACCTTGCCGGCGCCCTGGGCCGCATCGACGTGGAACAACGCCCCGCGTCCACGCACCACTTCGCCGATGGCCGGGATGTCGTTGACGGTGCCGAGTTCGTTGTTGACCAGCATCAACGACACCAGAAAGGTGTCGTCGCTCATCGCTTCGCTGACCGCTTGCGCAGTAATCAGGCCGTCGGCGTCCGGCACCAGATAGGTCACGGCGACACCGGCGTCCTGCAATTGCCGGGCAGTGTCGAGGATGGCCTTGTGTTCGATCTGACTGGTGATGATGTGGCCGCCGGACACGCCACGGGCCTGGGCCACGCCTTTGAGAGCAAGGTTGTTGGATTCGGTGGCGCCGGAGGTCCAGACGATCTGTTGCGCCTGGGCGCCGACCAGTTCGGCGACTTGCTGACGGGCGTTCTCGACGGTTTTTCGAGCCTGTTGGCCGAAGGCGTGGGAACTGGAGGCCGGGTTGCCGAAGTTACCGTTGAAACCCAGACACTCGATCATCACCTGGATGACCCGCTCGTCCACCGGAGTGGTGGCGGCGTAATCGAAATACAGCGGACGTTCGTTCATAAAAAGACTCGCAGAGCGTGTTCCGGGATCAGGAAGCTCGTGTCTACAAACGGCACGGCGCAGCCTTGTGAGCTGCGCCCGGGTTCGAGAGCGTCATCAATACCTGATCGGATGCCGTTAAAGAAGTAGGGCTTCATTAAAAGTGCGTAGGAACGCTCCTGAACGCGACTTTAACAGGCATCGGGCCGGCGGTTGTAGCACTGCGTCAGCTAAAGCTTTCAAGGAGTAACGGATACAGCGAAATCACCAGCAGCGCCGCCATGCCCCAGTTGAACACCCGCAACCAGCGGCGATCCTTGAGCACATTGCGCAGCAAGGTCCCGCACGCCGCCCAGACGCCGACGCTCGGCAGGTTGATGATGGCGAACACCGCAGCAATCACGATCACGTTGGTGAAATAACCCTGCATCGGCGTGTAGGTGCTGATGGCGCCAATGGCCATGATCCACGCCTTGGGATTGACCCACTGGAAGGCTGCCGCGCCGAGGTAGCTGATCGGTTTCGCCTCGCCCGACTCACTTTCCCCGACCGGGCCGGAGTGAGCAATTTTCCATGCCAGGTACAGCAAGTACGCCGCGCCGACGTAACGCAGGACCGTATAAAGAAGAGGATAAGTCTGGAACACCGCGCCCAAACCAAAACCCACCGCCACCACCAGCACAAAAAAGCCGCAAGTAATGCCGAGCATATGGGGAATAGTGCGGTTAAAGCCGAAATTCACGCCCGATGCCAGCAACATGGTGTTGTTCGGCCCCGGCGTGATCGAGGTGACAAGGGCAAACAGGGCAAAGCCCAGCAGCAGGTCGAGCGAGAGGGTCATGGCAGGCAGTCCGTCAGGGTCATTCAGGTGTTGACCCTATCCCACGGCGCCGCGCAAACCCACGGACAGTTGGGTAAAACTTCGAGCAGTACAGTTGCGAATCAGCTAGGACGACCGTGCAGCTGTATGGTCCGCTCCACACTCATTTCACCCTTGTTATCAAACCCGAAAGTCTTCTGTGGCTGGCCAAGCAGTTGAGCTTTCTTCGCGTGGTATTCCTCGAACGACAAGCCGCTGCGGTTCAGGGTTTCCAGCGCCAGCTCGCGGGTTTCTTCCGCCGTGTAAGGACGCAATTCCGGGGAAACGTGGCTCGCGCAACCGGCGAGAACGGAGACAGCGAGCATCAGGGAAGCAGTCAGTAAACGATTCATGGGAGCGTCCTGGCGAGCAGTGTGGGTCGATGGAGAAAGGCTACGCCCGGGCACGCTCCGGCAGAAATCAACGCTTTCAATAGTGGCTATCAGGATTCGAGCAGGTCAGTCCCGAATATTCACAAACGATCTATCAATATCAATTAACAGTCTTTTGCGGAATAACAATCAGCCTTTATAAAACCTTCAACACGTTCGGCACTGTTGTTCCAGCAACTGTTTCCCAGGCAACAGCGGTTCAACAAACCGGCCTGAAAGTCACATGAGCGCAGCCACCGATAACGCTCAAAGCCCCGGAATACGGGCCTCACAGGAATTGGTACAGCGCTTGCTCTGCTCCAGTGACTACTCACTGCTCGTCGAGCAACTGTTGAAAAAGGAACTGACCATGTCGCGTCCACTGAAAGTCGTCGCCCTGTCCGGCGGAACCTGGCGTCCCTCCCGCACCTTGGTGCTGACCCAGGCCCTGCTGACCGAATTGTCCGGGCACCTGCCGGTCGAGAGTCACCTGATCGAACTCGGCGACATCGCCCGCCCGCTTGGCGCCGCGCTGTCCCGTCAGGAATTGCCGGCCGAGATCGAAGCTGAACTGCAAGCCATCGAACAGGCTGACCTGTTGATCGTCGCGGCGCCGGTGTATCGAGGCTCCTATCCGGGGCTGCTCAAGCACTTGTTCGACCTGATTGATCTCAATGCGCTGATCGACACGCCTGTGCTGCTCGCCGCCACCGGTGGCAGCGAACGCCATGCGCTGGTCCTCGATCACCAGTTGCGCCCGCTGTTCAGTTTCTTCCAGGCCGTGACCCTGCCGATCGGCGTGTACGCCACCGAAGCCGATTTCGCCGACTACCAGATCACCAGCGAGCAACTAAAAGCGCGCATCCGTCTGGCCGCCGAACGCGCCGCGCCGCTGTTCGGTGCTCACCTCAAACCGTTGCTGAAAATCGCTTAAGGAGCTGTTCATGGATGTTTTCTGGTTCCTGCCGACCCACGGCGACGGTCACTATCTGGGCACCACCCAAGGCGCGCGTCCGGTCACACTCAATTACCTGAAACAGGTGGCGCAGGCCGCCGACAGCCTTGGCTACCACGGCGTGCTGATTCCCACCGGGCGTTCCTGCGAAGATTCGTGGGTGATCGCTTCGGCGCTGGTGCCGCTGACCGAACGCCTGCGTTATCTGGTGGCGATCCGTCCGGGGATCATTTCACCGACGGTCTCGGCGCGCATGGCCGCGACGCTGGATCGACTGTCCAACGGTCGCTTGCTGATCAACGTCGTGACCGGCGGTGACCCCGACGAAAACCGTGGCGACGGCAGTTTCCTCAGCCACAGCGAACGCTACGAAGTCACCGACGAATTCCTCAAGATCTGGCGTCGCGTGTTGCAAGGCGAGGCGGTGGATTTCGAAGGCAAACACCTGAAGGTGCAGAACGCCAAAGCCTTGTATCCACCGGTGCAGAAACCCTATCCGCCGCTGTACTTCGGAGGTTCCTCCGACGCGGCCCACGATCTGGCCGCCGAGCAGGTCGACGTGTACCTGACCTGGGGCGAACCACCGGCCGCCGTCGCCGAAAAACTCGCCGATGTACGTGAGCGCGCAGCCCGTCACGGACGCAAGGTGAAGTTCGGCATTCGCCTGCACGTGATCGTGCGCGAGACCGCCGAAGAAGCCTGGAAAGCCGCCGACAAACTGATCGAACACATCAGCGATGAAACCATCAAGGCCGCGCAGAAATCCTTTTCGCGTTTCGATTCCGAAGGCCAGCGACGCATGGCCGCCCTGCACGACGGGCGCCGCGACAACCTGGAAATCGCCCCCAACCTGTGGGCCGGCGTCGGCCTGGTGCGCGGCGGGGCCGGCACTGCATTGGTCGGCGATCCGCAGCAAGTGGCGGCGCGGATCAAGGAATACGCAGACCTGGGCATCGAGAGTTTCATCTTCTCCGGCTACCCGCATCTCGAAGAGGCCTACCGCTTTGCCGAGTTGGTGTTCCCGCTGTTGCCCGAGCCGTATGCGAGCCTGGCCGGACGCGGCGTGACCAACCTCACCGGGCCGTTCGGCGAAATGATCGCCAACGATGTACTGCCCGCCAAAGCCAACGCCTGAGGAAGACCGAGTGACTGCCAAACCGCAAAGCACCCTGCTCTCGCCCTTGCAGACCGCCCGACAACTGGCCGCCGAATTCGCCCTGACCGCTGTCGAGCGCGACGAACGCGGCGGCACACCAAAAGCCGAACGCGATGCCCTGCGCGACAGCGGGCTGCTGGCCCTGAGCATTCCCACCCGTTACGGCGGCCTCGGCGCGCGCTGGAGCGAAACCCTGGAAGTCGTGCGCGAGTTCGCAAAGGTCGACAGCTCGATCGCCCACGTCTTCGGTTTTCATCATTTGATGCTCGCCACCGTGCGCCTGTTTTCCCGTCCCGAACAATGGCAGCCGTGGTTCGAACAGACCGCGCGCCAGAACTGGTTCTGGGGCAACGCGCTCAATCCGCTGGACACCCGCACCGTGGTCAAGGACCTGGGCGGCTGGCGCGAGTTTTCCGGCAAGAAGAGCTTCTGCTCCGGCGCCAGCGATTCACAAATGCTGATCGCCTCGGCGGTGGACGAAAGCAACGGCGGCAAACTGCTGATCGCGGCAATTCCCAGCGGGCGCAGCGGCATCACCTTGCACAACGACTGGAACAACATCGGCCAGCGCCAGACCGACAGCGGCAGCGCCACGTTCGAACGGGTACGGGTCGAGGAATCGGAACTGCTGCTGGATCCGGGCCCGTTGAGTACCCCGTTCGCCTGCTTGCGCCCGTTGATCGCACAACTGACGTTCACGCATATGTTTCTCGGTATCGCCGAAGGTGCCTTTGAAGAAGCGCGGCAATACACCCTCAGCGAAACCCGCGTCTGGCACAAATCCTCGGTGCGCGAGGTGCGCGAAGATCCTTATGTGCTGGCCCATTACGGCGATTTCTGGGTCGCCCTCGAAGGCATCCGTCTGCTGGTGGAACGCGCCGCCACGTTGCTCGACGAGGCGTGGGCCAAAGGCCCGAACCTCAGCGCCGAAGAACGCGGCCACCTGGCCACGGCGATTGCCACCGCCAAGGTCGCCGCCAGTCGTCAGGGCCTGGAGATTTGCAGCCGACTGTTCGAAGTCACCGGCGCCCGTTCGACCCACGCGTCGCTGCGCCTGGACCGCCACTGGCGCAACCTGCGCACGCAAACCCTGCACGACCCGCTGGATTACAAACTCCACGAGCTGGGCGACTGGGCGCTGAACCAGTCCCTGCCGGTGCCGACGTTCTATTCCTGATTTCCTTTCGTGGAGCGAGACCCATGCAACTGCTGACCCTACCGCCCTCACCCGCCCTGGCCACGTCGATCCGCGCCACCGCCCAGGTCTTCGAAGACCCGAAGTCCCAGGCCCTGCTCGCGCATCTGCAACAAGTCGCGCCGAGCGAAGCCAGTGTGCTGATCATCGGCGAAACCGGCACCGGCAAGGAGTTGGTGGCGCGGCACATTCATAACCTGAGCAACCGGCGCAACCGGCCGTTCATTGCGGTGAACTGCGGGGCGTTCTCCGAATCACTGGTGGAAGCCGAACTGTTCGGCCATGAAAAAGGCGCCTTCACCGGCGCCCTCAGCGCCAAGGCCGGGTGGTTCGAAGAGGCGGATGGCGGCACCTTGTTCCTCGATGAGATCGGCGATTTGCCGATGGCGATCCAGGTCAAATTGCTGCGGGTATTGCAGGAGCGTGAAGTGGTGCGACTGGGTTCGCGCAAGAGCATTCCCATTGATGTACGGGTGCTGGCGGCGACCAACGTGCAACTGGAGAAAGCCATCAACGCCGGGCATTTCCGTGAGGATCTGTATTACCGGTTGAACGTGGTCAATCTGGAGCTGAGCCCGTTGCGCGACCGACCCGGCGACATCCTGCCGCTGACCCGGCACTTTATCGAGGCTTACAGTCAGCGTCTGGGTTACGGACGCATCACCATCAGCCCCGGCGCCGAGCACAAGCTGCGCGGCTACAGTTGGCCGGGCAACATCCGCGAACTGGAAAACGTCATCCATCACACGCTGCTGATCTGCCGCAACGGCGTGATCGAGCGCGATGATCTGCGCCTGTCGAACTTGCGTATCGATCGCCCGGACGACCAGCATTCCAATGTCGACGACTCACCGGAAGCGCTACTCGAACGCGCTTTCCAGAAGCTCTTCGAACAACAGGCCGGCGCGCTGCATGAAAAGGTCGAGGACGCGTTGCTGCGTTCGGCCTATCGCTTCTGCCACTACAACCAGGTGCACACCGCCGCGCTGCTCGGCCTGAGCCGTAACGTGACCCGCACGCGGCTGATCAAGATCGGTGAACTGGCAGTCAACAAGCGACGACCCACGGAAAACCTGCAAGGCGAGCGTTTGATCCAGCTGTCGATCTAGCCCACCAATTGGCAGTGCAAGCCATCGTCATGACTGCGGGCGATGCTGCTCAGCACCTGGAATGAACCGAAGGTCACGGTGCGCGCCTGATGGGTGCGGATCAACTGCCAGAAGTCCTGCTCGCCGGTTTCGAAACTCTGGAACGCCGCCTCCCCCGCCTCGCGGGATTGCCATTGCAGGAAACCCAACACTCGCCGGCCATCGTCGCTGGCCTGAACGCTGGCGCTGACAAATCCGGCATAACGCTGGGCCAGACGCTCGGTCTGCACGGTCAGCGCCGAGACCAGCGCCGGTTGTTGGCCGGGTTCGATTTCAAATTCGATCAATTGGGTGAAGCTGCGGTTTTTCGCTGGTGCTTGCATGACATCCCCACTCTGTCAGGTGAATCTTGCGGTTCGAAGGCCTGCAGGGTAAAACCTCGAGTTAACTAGAGATCAAGGGGCAATGTTCAAATGGTCGCAGCGGAAAATGTGCACAGGCAACTCACCGTCGGCGAAGTCGCGGCCCGCAGTGGCGTGGCCGTCACTGCCCTGCATTTTTATGAATCCAAAGGCTTGATCAAAAGCCAGCGCAATGCCGGCAACCAGCGGCGTTACCCACGGGAAGTGTTGCGGCGGGTGGCGTTGATCAAGGTGGCGCAACGGCTGGGCATTCCACTGGCGGAAATCGGCGAGGCGTTGAAACAGTTGCCGGACAACCGCGCACCGACGGCGGCGGACTGGAAAGAGTTGTCGGAGCAGTGGCGGCGGGAGCTGGACGAGCGGATCAATCAGTTGATGCTGCTGCGGGATCGACTGACCGGCTGCATCGGTTGCGGATGCCTGTCGATGGAGGCGTGTCCGCTGCGCAATCAGGGGGATGTGCTGGGCGAACAGGGGCCAGGAGCGCACTTTCTCGATATCCCCACCTGAGGGCCCCCTTTTCGTGGGAACCCTCAGATCACTCCATCAGAAGCCCGGCGCAATCTGCCCTTTGTAGCGGGTCAGAATGAACTGACGCACTTCATCGGAATTCAACGCCTTGGCCAGTTTCTGCAGGCCCGGATCGTTGATGTTGTCGGGACGTGCGACCAGAAACTCGATGTACAGGCTTTTGCCCTTCTCGACGATTAGCGCGCTGTTGGTGTCGATCCCGGCTTCCAGCGCGTAGTTGGCGAACACGAAGGCCAGGTCCACCTGACTCACGGAACGGGCCAGCAACGCACCTTCCAGTTCACGGATTTTCAGGTGCTTGGGGTTTTCGACGATGTCGCGTTGGGTGGCCAGGGTGTTGCTCGGATCCTTGAGCTTGATCAGCCCCGCCTCGTGCAACAGCACCAGGGCGCGGCCGGTGTTCACCGGGTCGTTGGGGATCGACACGCTCGCGCCGTCCTTCAGCTCCGAAATGTTCTTGATCTTGGTCGAGTAGGCGCCGAACGGTTCGATGTGCACGCCGACGACCGGCACCAGATTGGTATGGCGGGTCTTGTTGAAATCATCGAGAAACGGCCGGTACTGATAGTAGTTGGCATCGAGGTTTTTCAGCGCCAGTTGCTGGTTGGGCTGGATGAAGTCGGTGAAGACCTTGATGTCCAGATCCACGCCTTCCTTGGCCAGGGTCGGTTTGACGAACTCGAGAATTTCCGCGTGCGGCACCGGGGTGGCACCGACGATCAGTTTTTCGTTGGCGTGGGCGCCGAACGACAGCACGGCAGCCAGAACGGCCAGGGTCTTTTTCATGTTGTGCTCCAAGGCAGATTTGAGTGGCCGTCGTGGGGTGAACGTGGGGCCTTTTATGGGTTGAACTTGTTTTTGTCAGCGTCGGCTGAAGTGCGCCACCAGACGGTCGCCGGTCATTTGCAGGGCCTGCACCAGAATCAGCAGCAACACCACGGTGACCACCATCACGTCGGTCTGAAAGCGCTGATAGCCGTAGCGGATCGCCAGATCGCCGAGCCCGCCGCCACCGATCACGCCGGCCATCGCCGTGTAATCCACCAGCACGATGGCGGTGACCGTCACCGCCGCCAGCAACCCGCCCCGGGCTTCCGGCAACAGCGTGTGGCGAATGATCTGCCAGGTGTTGGCACCCATGGCCTGGGTCGCCTCGACCACGCCGCGATCGACTTCGCGCAACGCGGTTTCCACCAGTCGCGCAAAGAACGGTGTGCAGCCGACCACCAATGGCGGAATGGTGCCCGGCACGCCCAGCGAAGTGCCCACCAGCAGCGTGGTCAGCGGAATCAGCACGATCAGCAAAATGATGAACGGCAGCGAACGCAGCATGTTCACGATCACTGACAGCACCCGATACACGCCGACCGTTTCATGCAACTGGCGCTTGCCGGTGAGAAACAGCAGCAGCCCCAGCGGCAGGCCCAGCAACACCGTGAACAGCAGCGCCGCGCCGAGCATGCTCAGGGTGTCGAGACAGGCCTGGGCAATGTCGGCCCAGTAAAGGTGTTTGAACCACTCGGCCATGATCAGGACCAGTCGTGGCGCGGAGGTTTGATGCCATTGAGCAACCAGTTGCCGACCACGTGGTATTTCCAGCGCACCGGGTCATGCAGGGTGTGGACCCGGGCGTTGCGCCAGTGACGGTCGAAGTTGTGCTTCTTCAGGGTCGAGCGGGTGCCACCGAGTTCGAACAACTTGTTGCTGGCCTCGATGGCGATTTCGGTGGTCAGCACTTTGGCCTTGGCCACGGCCAGGGAGGCCAGCGCGACGTTGTCTTCATCGGGCGCCGGGCGTGCGGCGTCGAGCGCCCAACCGGCGCGTTCGAGCAGGGCTTCGGCGGCTTCCAGACGGATTTCCAGTGCACCGATCTGAATGATCGTCAGCGGATCTTCGCTGGCCTTGTCCACCCCCGCGTCGATCCATGGCCGGGCAAACTGACGAACGAAGTCAACGGTGTCGCGCAGCGCCGCCCGGGCGATGCCGGCGTCGATGGCAGCGGTGGTCAACTGGGCGAACGGCCCGGCCAGGGTCGGGTTTTCGTAGGAGCGATAAGTCGGGAACAGATTGAACGGCGCCACCTGCAGATCTTCTGCCAGCACCGTACCGCTGGACGTGGTGCGCTGGCCGATGCTGTCCCAATCATCAACGATCACCAGCCCTTTCGTGCCGCGCTCGACAAAGGCCAACTGGCCCTTCTGTTCTTCATCCAGCGCCAGCACCGCCAGCCAGTGGGCGTAGAGAGAACCGGTGCAGTAACCCTTGCGGCCGTTGATCACGAATCCGTCGCCATAACGGCGGATGGTTGCCTGAATGTCCTGCACGTTCTTGCCGCCGGTTTCCGACAGCGCATTGGCGAAACGATGACCTTGCAGCGCCAGTTCGAAGAAATGCGCCTGCTGCGCCGGCGTGCCTTGCAGGCGGATGTCTTCGAGCAGGCAGTAATGGTTTTGCGGGATCTGTCCGAGGGACGGATCGGCGGCGGAAATGATCGCGATCACTTGGGCCAGCACCGCGTAGGACACCTGGGCGCCGCCGTACTCCTTCGGCACGCTGATGCCCCACAGACCACTGTTGGAATACAGGTCGACGATCTCGGCAGGCACTTCACGGCTGCGGTCGCGCTCGGCGGCGTGCTCCTGCAAAACGGCGGCGACCTGTTCGGCCACGCGCAAGGCTTCGGCGGCGTCGGCGATACGGTGGGCGGCCGGCGGGTTGATCGGATAAACGGCAGATTCAGACATGGATGACTCTCGGTATCGGTGTTGTACCGGGTCATTGCAGCTTCTGTGCCTGACTGACAGGCCTTGTTTTTCGGGGCTTTCAGCGGACTTTCGCAGGAAAGAACGATGAAAACCCGCGCATTCTGTTGCTTCACTGTCGATGGCTGAACACTGCTCGTCGGGTACTCGGTCGGGCCGGCGACACACGCCTATAGTTGAGCGACCGGTAACCCCGGCGAAGGCACACCTTCAACCCCCCATAAAATCAGGGCGACAAAAACAAGGAGTACGCCATGAGCGTTCAACCTATTCCCGAGGGGTATCACAGCATTACCCCGTATCTCGGCATCCATAAGGCCGCCGAGGCCATCGATTTCTATAAAAAGGCGTTCGGTGCCACCGAAGTCATGCGCCTGGCCATGCCCGACGGCGGTATCGGCCACGCCGAACTGCGCATCGGTGACAGCGCGATCATGCTCGGCTCGCCGTGCGATCAAGGTCCGTTGAGCAATCCGGACAAAGCCGTGTCCGTCGGCTTGCATCTGTACGTGACCGATGTCGACAAGTCGTTCCAGCGCGCACTGGATGCCGGGGCGACAGCCGTGTCCGAGGTCAAGGATCAGTTCTACGGCGACCGCAGCGGTACATTGAAAGATCCGTACGGGCATCTGTGGTTTCTGGCAACGCGCAAGGAGGACCTGACCCAGGAGCAGATCGAGCAGCGGGCGAAAGAGCTGTTCCAGCAGGGTTAGCAACAACGAATGTCCATTCCCGCGCAACGCGCGGGGATGGGCGAACACGATTCATGAACCGTCGAACCACGCTTCACGCCTTGTCATGAACGCCCGGCGATTTCAGGATGCAGGCCAACCGCCTGAATAAAGGATCACCCCCGATGTTTGCCGGATTCGTCAAAGACCAGCGCCACGTCAACGGCGTGGACATCACCTACCGCCTCGGAGGCAGCGGGCCGGGCCTGCTGTTGTTGCACGGGCACCCGCAGACCCACGTCATCTGGCACAAGGTCGCCGAGCAACTGGCGGAGCACTTCACCGTGGTTGCCGCCGACCTGCGCGGTTACGGCGACAGCAGCCGACCGCCAGCCGATGAGCGGCACACCAGCTATTCCAAACGCGAAATGGCCCGCGACGGCGTGGAACTGATGCAAGCGCTGGGCTTTAAGCAGTTCTCGATCCTCGCCCACGACCGTGGGGCCCGAGTCGCCCATCGCCTGGCCCTCGATCATCCCGCCACCGTGCAACGCATGGTGTTGCTGGACATTGCGCCGACCCTGGCGATGTACAGCCAGACCAACGAAGCCTTCGCCCGGGCCTACTGGCACTGGTTTTTCCTGATCCGCCCGGCGCCGCTGCCGGAAACCCTGATCGAAGCCGATCCCGAAGCCTATCTGCGCAGCGTCATGGGCAGCCGCAGTGCCGGGCTCAAGCCGTTCACTGACGAAGCGTTCGCTGAATACCTGCGTTGCCTGAGCCTGCCCGGCAGCGCCCGTGGGATCTGCGAGGACTACCGGGCCAGTGCCGACATCGATCTGGAACATGACCGCGCCGACCTCGAGGCCGGCCATCATCTGAGCTTGCCGCTGCTGGTGCTGTGGGGCGCCGAAGGCACGGTCGGTCGTTGCTTCGACCCGCTCAGGGAATGGCAACAAGTGGCCACCGATGTGCGCGGCAAGTCTCTGCCCGCTGGTCATTACCTCGCTGAAGAAGTGCCGGAACTGTTGCTCGCCGAAGCACTGACGTTCCTGCGCTGAGCCATCCTTTCCTCCCGCTCACCACAACGCCGACCGGCGTCGTGGTGAGATTGCGGTCGCGAAACATTTACTTTCACATCCTTCATCGGGATTTGCTTCGGTCATCCGTCTTATAGAGATGCGGGCCAGTCGCGTAGGCAAAAGCCACGACCGGCCCATCAGGGACTCCCGCGCTGCGAAGCCCGTAGTGGCCGAGTCCTCTCACCGAATCAAGACCCGTCATCATGTCGAAGAAATCCCGCTCGAAACTGTGGTTCCTGGTACACAGCTGGCTAGCGTTGCCGATCTGGTTTTTTGTCCTGATTGTCTGCGTCACCGGCACCCTGGCGGTGGTCAGCCAGGAAATCGTCTGGCTGGTGAACCCGCAAATGCGCGCCACCCAACCCTCTGACGATGCCCCGCTGCTGGGCTACGATCAGGTCATCGCCGCGATCAAGACTGCCGAGCCGCAGTTGCTGGTCGAACGCATCAGTCGCCCCGACGAATCGCATTTCGCGCTGGAGGTGAACGTCAGTCAGCCTGACGGGCGCTCGGTGACCGTCTACGTCAACCCTTACACCGGTGTGATTCAGGGCACCGCACCAGACTTCAATTTCCGTGCCTTCACCCGAGCCTTGCACGGCTGGTGGCTGGTGCCGTTCACCAACGGTTACAGCTGGGGCTGGTATCTGGTGTCGTTTCTGGCACTGCCGATGCTGGCTTCGCTGGTAACCGGGCTGGTGGTCTACAAGCGTTTCTGGAAGGGCTTTTTCAGCCCGACCCTGCGCCTGCGTCACGGTGCGCGGATTTTCTGGGGCGATTTCCACCGCCTCAGTGGCATCTGGTCGATCTGGTTCATCGCGGTGATCTCCGTCACCGCCGTGTGGTTCCTGATCGAAGCCATTCTTTCCGACAACCATATTTCCATCTCCAGCGAGCCAATCATCGCGGCCATGTCCCGTGAAGGCGTGCCGTTGTCCGCCGATGGTTCGCCTCCGCCACGGGTCAGCCTGGACCACGCCGTCGAAATCGCCCAGCAACGGATTCCCGGGTTCGAAGCCAGCACCATCAATCTGCCCGGCAACGCCTACAGCCACCTCGATATCCGTGGACGCGGCTGGTATCCGCTGATGTTCCAGTCAGCCACGCTCAATCCCTACAGCGGTGAAGTGGCCGCCTCGCGCCTGCTCTCCGATCGGACCTCCCTGGAGTTCGTCACTGAATCCATGCGTCCGCTGCACACCGGCGACTTCGGCGGACTGTGGATCAAGCTGATCTGGTTCTTCTTCGGGCTGGTGCTGAGCATGATGGTCCTCAGCGGGCTGTTGATCTGGACCAAGCGCACCGCGCTGGCGACCGCCAACGCCCTCAAGCGCGAGAACAAGAAACAGCGCGTTCAGGCACAACCGGCCCTGCACCGTGAACCGTCGGAGGCCAACCTGTGAGCAAGTCCACCCCCATGGTTCAGCCTTCGCGGCTGAGCGCGATCTGGCATAAATGGCGCTTCCACATCAACGTGCTGCTGTTGCTGATTCCGCTGGGATTCATGCCCAGGTACTTCGCCGATCAGGCGTTGTTTCGCGGTGACAGCGGGCTGGGTGAGCGCGAGATCGGCGAAGTCCAGGTGGGTCCGTGGAGCCTGCGTCTGGCCGAGTTTCGCAACGAAGCGCCGCTTCCCGATGGCGCAGCCGGCTATCTGAAGGGTTTTAGCGCCGCGCTGTGCGAGGCCTGTGTCGAACAGGTCAAGGCCACCTACCTGCGCATCGGCAAGCCACGCAGCCTGCGCGCCGCCGGTTCGATCTTCTTCGGCACGCCTTACAGCATGGGCACGCAGATGCCCGTCCCGGACAAAACCAGAGCCGACGCCGAACTGTGGATCACCATGGAAGGCTGGGACGGCAGCATGCACCAAGCCTCGATTCCGCTGAGCCAGGCCTCCCCCGCCACTATTGCCTGGCTGAACAAACAAGGAGCCAAACCATGAGCCGCCCCTCCCGTCTGAGCATGAGCACCGCATTGCTGGTGCTGTGTGCCGGTTTCAGCGCCAGTGCCCTGGCCCACAACCCGATGTGCGAGTGCAAGGCCATCGATGCCGAGCAGATCAAATGCACCGGCGGTTTCTCCGACGGCAGCGGCGCGCCGGGGGTGACCCTCGACGTGATCGGCTACGACGAAACCATTCTGGTGCCGGGCAAGCTCGGCGCCGATTCGACCCTGACCTTCAAGAAACCCGGCGCCGAGTTCTACGTGCTGTTCGACGCTGGCCCCGGCCATGTCGTCGAAATCGACCAAGCGGATATCGAAGCCCCATGACCACGCCGACCACTCAAGTTGTTCGCCCCGCCGGTGCCGGCCATGAAACCCTCAATGTGCTGCTGATGTGCCTGCTGATCCTCGCGGTCGCCGGCTCCGTGGTGGCGTGGCGCGGGGTGTCCCATGAACCCGAACCGGTTTCCAGCCATCAGCTCGACGCCCGCCGCGACCTCGGCGCCAGCGAGCAAGGCATCTACGCCGACCTGCGAGTAACCCTCGACGAGATCCACCTGTTGCGTGAAGAACAGCAAGCGCTGCCGACCCCGCAGAATCTGGCGGATGAAGGTTTCGCGCCGTTCGCCCAGGACGCCAGCTCCATGAGCCGTGGCGGCCATGCCTGGCAATTGCTGGCCGACGCCGCCTACTTCGGCCACAGCCAGGCACCGGCCGTGGCCGGCTCGTTTCTGATGCGCCTGAACGACGCTGCGCCGGACATCTGGCTCAACCGCGCCGCCGATCTGCAAGCGCCGACAGACCTGTCCGACGCAGCACTGACCGCTGCCGGATGGAAACAGATCGTCGCGCAATTCGATGCCGGGGTGACCCGCGAACATCGTCATTGAACCCTCGCCTTCATTCGAGAGAAGACCGCTTGCCCATGCCTAGTTCATCTCAACGCCGTCCTTTCCTGCGCCTGCTGCTGATCGGCCTGTGCGCCTGCCTGCTGAGCCCGCTGGCCAGCGCCGATCCGGCCAAACGCCTGCGCATCGGCATCACCCTGCACCCTTATTACAGCTATGTGGCGAACATCGTCGGCGACAAGGCCGACGTCGTGCCGCTGATTCCCGCCGGCTTCAACCCGCACGCCTACGAACCCCGTGCCGAAGACATCAAGCGCATCAGCGGGCTGGACGTGATCGTGCTCAACGGCGTCGGCCATGACGACTTCGCCGACCGCATGATCGCCGCCAGCGAAACACCGAACATCAAGACCATCGAAGCCAACGAGAACGTGCCGCTGCTGGCCGCCACCGGAGTCGCAGCGCGCGGTGCCGGCAAAGTGGTGAACCCGCACACGTTCCTGTCGATCAGCGCCTCGATTGCCCAGGTCAACAACATCGCCCGGGAACTCGGCAAGCTCGACCCGGATAACGCCAAAACCTACACCCAGAACGCCCGCGCCTACGGCAAACGCCTGCGGCAGATGCGCGCCGATGCCTTGGCCAAACTGACCCAGGCGCCAAACGCCGAACTGCGGGTCGCCACGGTGCACGCCGCTTACGACTACCTGCTGCGCGAGTTCGGCCTGGAAGTGACGGCGGTGGTCGAGCCGGCCCACGGCATCGAACCAAGCCCGAGCCAGTTGAAGAAAACCATCGATCAACTGCGCGAACTGGATGTGAAGGTGATCTTCTCCGAGATGGATTTCCCGTCCACTTACGTCGAGACCATTCAACGCGAATCCGGTGTGAAGCTGTACCCGCTGTCGCACATTTCCTACGGCGAATACACCGCCGACAAGTACGAAAAGGAAATGACCGGCAACCTCAACACCGTCGTTCGGGCAATTCAGGAGTCCGGCGCATGACGGCTCAGGAAAACCTCTCAATCATCAGCAGTGGCCCGACTCTGGATTTTTCGGAAGTCAGCCTGACGCTGGGTCGCACGACGATTCTGGACAAGGTGACCTTCCAGGTGCAGCCCGGCAGCGTGCACGCACTGGTGGGCCCCAACGGCGGCGGCAAGAGTTCGCTGATCAAGACCCTGCTCGGGCAGATGCCGCATCAGGGTCGGCTCAGCCTGCAATGGCCCGGCGAGCCCGGCACTATCGGCTACGTGCCGCAGGCGCTGGAATTCGATCGAGGTCTGCCGATGACCGTCGATGATTTCATGGCCGCCATGTGTCAGCGTCGCCCGGCGTTTCTCGGCCTGAGCAAACGCTACGCCGGCGCCATCGGTGAGGCGCTGGAGCGGGTCGGCATGCAGGACAAACGCAAGCGCCGGATGGGCGCGTTGTCCGGCGGTGAGCGCCAGCGAGTGCTGCTCGCTCAAGGCCTGATCCCCGCCCCGCAATTGCTGGTGCTCGATGAACCGATGTCGGCCCTGGACGAAGCCGGGATCCAGGTGTTCGAACGCCTGCTTGGCGACTGGCGCGCGGCGGGCATCACCGTGCTGTGGATCGAACACGATCTGGAAGCCGTCGGGCGTCTGGCCAATCGCGTCACCGGCCTCAACCGCCGGGTGCTGTTCGACGCCACCCCGCAACAGGCCCTGACCCCGGAACGTCTGCTGACCCTGTTTTCAACCCATCCACGGAGCGCTGCCTGATGAGTTACGAAGCCTTTCGTTTGATGGTGCAGGGCTGGGCCACCTCCGGTTACCTGCCGGAAGCCCTGGCCTACGGTTTTGTGGTCAACGCGCTGCTCGCCGGCCTGTTGATCGGCCCGGTGCTCGGCGGCCTCGGCACACTGGTGGTGGTCAAGCGCTTCGCGTTTTTCTCCGAGGCAGTCGGCCACGCGGCACTGACCGGCGTGGCCATCGGCATCCTGCTCGGCGAGCCCTACACCGGGCCGTACGGCAGCCTGTTCGGCTACTGCCTGTTGTTCGGCATTCTGCTCAACTACCTGCGCAACCGTACCGGCCTGGCCCCGGACACGCTGATCGGCGTGTTCCTGTCGGTGTCCCTGGCGCTGGGTGCCAGCCTGCTGCTGATCCTGGCGGGCAAGATCAACGTGCACATTCTGGAAAACGTGCTGTTCGGCTCGGTGCTGACGGTCAACGGCAATGATCTGGCGGTGCTGGCCATCGTCGGTTCGCTGGTGATGGCCCTGGCCTTGCCGCTGTACAACCGCATCATGCTCGCCAGTTTCAACCCACAACTGGCAGCGGTGCGCGGTGTTGCCGTGAAGACTCTGGATTACCTGTTCGTGATTCTGGTGACCCTGATCACCGTCGCGGCGGTAAAAGTCATTGGCGCGATTCTGGTCGGCGCGCTGCTGGTGATTCCGGCAGCGGCGGCTCGTTTGCTCAGCCAGTCGCTCAAGGGCTTTTTCTGGTGCTCGGTGCTGATCGCCACGGTCAGTACGCTGTGCGGGATTCTCGCGCCCATCGTGTTCGACCTGCCGATTCCGTCCGGCGCCGCGATCATCTTGGTCGCCGGTATCGGCTTCGCCCTCGCCGCCATTGCCCGGGGCGTCGTCCCCAGTCTGAAAGGGAACCTTGGATAAATGTCTTTCTCACTGCGACAACTTGCCCTGGCCATCGCCCTGAGCGGCGCTGTCTCCAGCCCTTTGCTGGCCGCCGAAAAAACCTTGCGCGTGCTGGCCTCGTTGCCAATCACCTACGGTCTGGGTGAAGTGCTGCTCAAGGGCACCGACATCAGCCTCGAACGCGCAGCGCCGGCGAATCTGCCGGGCAGCCGCCAGACCGCGTACTTCACCGGACGCGGTGCTCCAGAGCTGAGCAAACTGGCCACCGGCGCCGATGCGGTGATCGGCGTGCGCTCGCTGTGGGCCGATGATCCGCTGTACCCGATTGCCCGACGCAGCAACATCCGCATCGTCGAAGTCGATGCCGCCCGCCCGGTGGACGGCGCCCTGCCCGGCATCGCCGTGCAGCCGGGACTGAAAGTCGATGGCCTGAACAGCCAACCGTGGCTGGCCAGCAACAATATGGGACGCATGGCTGACGTGATGGCGGCAGACCTGGTGCGTCTGGCGCCGAAGGACAAACCGAAGATCGAGGCCAATCTGGCCGCATTGAAACAGCGCCTGCTGAAACTCAGTGCCGATAGCGAGGCGCGTCTGGCCAGTGCCGACAATCTGAGCGTGATGAGCCTGAGCGATCACTTCGGCTATCTGATCGGCAGCCTGAACCTGGAGTTGATCGGACAGGACCCGCGACCGGACGCCGAATGGACACCGGAAGATCTGAAGAAGTTGACCGCCACGCTCAAGGACAACGACGTGGCGGTGGTGCTGCACCATCGGCAACCGTCGGACGCCGTGAAAGCGGCAATTGCCGAGTCGGGCAGTCATTTGCTGGTGCTGAGCACCGATGCGGCGGATCCTGTGGCAGAACTGGAAGGGAATGTGGATGCACTGCTCAAGGGTTTGAGCGGCGCGTAAAACCGCTCCTCCGGACATGAAAAAACCCGCTGACTGTTTCCAGTCCAGCGGGTTTCTTTTTGGCCGGTGACTTACTGTGCAGCCGCTTGCGCGTCCATCTTCTGGCGCAGGCTCAGCGGACGCATGTCGGTCCAGGTTTCTTCGATGTAGGCCAGGCATTCCTTTTTCAGGCCGCTCTTGCCCACGGTGCGCCAGCCTTCCGGAATGGCCTTGTAATCCGGCCAGATCGAGTACTGCTCTTCGTGGTTGACCACGACCTGAAAGAGGATGTCCTCGCGGTCGAATACTGACGTCATGCTGTGTCTCCATCGTTGTAGGGGTGGGCTGCACGGTGGGTGCAGCCGGGTATGTAGAAGGAACGTTCGGCGCGGCGAAAAATTTACAGGGCAGCGGTCGCGGCGCTCAGTGCACGACCGAAGATCTCGGCGACGCGGTCGATTTCAGCGGCGGTGATCACCAGCGGCGGCAGGAACCGCACCACCGCGCCATGCCGCCCGCCCAATTCCAGAATCAGGCCACGCTTGAGGCACTCGCGCTGCACCAGCGGCGCCAGACGGGCGAAGGCCGGTGGATGGCCCAGCGCGTCCGGCGCACCGTTCGGATCGACCAGCTCGACGCCGAGCATCAGGCCACGACCACGAATGTCGCCCAGTTGCGGGAAGTCACGCTGCAGGATGTGCAGGTGCTCGCTCAAGCGTTCGCCCATGGCGGCGGCGTGTTCGCAGACCTTGTGCTCGACCAGGTAACGCATCACCGCGGAACCGGCGGCCATCGCCATCTGGTTGCCACGGAAGGTGCCGGCGTGGGCGCCCGGCTGCCAGGTGTCGAGCCAGTCGCGGTAAACCACCACCGCCAGCGGCAGGCTGCCGCCGATGGCTTTGGACAGCACGACCACGTCCGGGGTGATGCCGGCGTGCTCGAAGGCGAACATCTTGCCGGTGCGGGCGAAACCGCTCTGGATCTCGTCGACGATCAGTGCAACACCCGCCTTTTCGGTGATGCGACGCAGACCGCGCAGCCACTCGATGTCCGCCGGAATCACACCGCCCTCGCCCTGCACCGCCTCGACGATCACCGCCGCCGGCAATTGCACACCGGCCTCCGGGTCGTTGAGCAGGTTTTCCAGGTAACTCAGGTTGGCCTTCACACCCGCCGCGCCACCGAGGCCGAACGGGCAACGGTAGTCATACGGGAACGGCATGAATTGCACGCCATTGCTGAGCAGCGCGCCCAGCGGCTTTTTCGGCCCCAGGCTGCCCATCAGGCTCAACGCGCCCTGACTCATGCCGTGGTAACCGCCGGAGAACGACAGCACGGTGCTGCGTCCGGTGGCGGTACGTACCAGTTTCAGCGCGGCTTCCACGGCGTCGGTGCCGGTCGGGCCGCAGAACTGGATTTTCGCTTCCTTGGCCAATGCTGGAGGCAGCAACCCGAACAGGTCCTGAACGAATTGATCCTTCACCGGCGTGGTCAGGTCGAGGGTGTGCAGCGGCAGCTCATCGGCCAGCACCTGCTGGATGGCCTCGATTACCACCGGGTGGTTGTGCCCCAGCGCCAGGGTGCCGGCACCGGCCAGGCAATCGATGAACGTGCGGCCTTCAACGTCTTCGACATACAGGCCCTTGGCACGCTTCAGCGCCAGGGGAATGCGCCGCGGGTAGCTGCGGGCATTGGATTCCTGCTGGCTCTGGCGGGCCAGCAGCGGCGATTCATTGAACTGATACAGCGTTTCCGCCGGCGCGGAGGCGATCCGGGCCGACGACTCTTCGATAAGGCTGGTGGCGACTGACATCTCTCGACCCCTCAATTCGCTATGGATAGTGACCAAAACTGCACACCGCACAGGTGCGCGTTCCGGTCGCGGGGCGCACATGCAGGTTTTCCTGTTCTGGAAACGCACCAGCCCCTCAAGGATTTACACCCTTGAGCGAGTTGTCATGCCGACAGCGGCAGCGACTTGTGCATCGGCAGGCTGCGCATGCCGTGGCGAATGAGCGGCGGCGCCGATTCGCGATACCCCAGACGCCGATAAAAGGCTTCACCGGTGCGGGTGCTGGTGAGCACGGAACGGGCGCTGCCGCGAGTCAGCAACCAGCCTTCAAGGTCAGCCATCAGGGCCCGGCCGACGCCCCGGCGAAACCATTCCGGCTGCACATGACAAAGAGTGACATCGCCGTCGGCCAGCGCCATGCCGACGCCCACCGGTCGGCCCTGCATCAGGGCGATGTTCAGATAACGCTGTGGATCGGTGAGCCAGGCACTGATGTGTTCCGGCGATTGCTGGCGGATCCAGGCATCGACAAGGTGGGGGTCGTTACGATGGTCGAGCGCACAACCGACGCGGATCGAACGCTCGATGATGCGGCTGATGATGCCGGCATCGGCCGGGGTGGCCGGGCAAATGTAGATGGATGCATCCATGGCGCTGTTTCCCTCAATCCATTGAGTCAAAGGCTGGGGCGACAATAGCGTCGTGGCCGGCCGATGACCAATGGAGAGAGGTTACATTTGATGTGCCGGGCTCAGGCCGGTTGCAGCGGCATGGTCAGCTCGACCCGCAAGCCATCCGGGCGACTGTCGAAATGCAGGGTGCAGGCACAGCGTTGGACAATTGCCTGGACAATCGCCAGCCCGAGCCCGCAGCCGGTGCTCTGGCCGTTACGCCAGAACCGTTGGGTCAGGTGTTGCAGATCGTCCGGCGCAATCCCCGGCCCATGATCGCGAACCACGAAGCGCACGCGGTTGCCGGTGGTTTCCAGGCTCAGCTCCACGGCGCCTTCCGTCGGGGTATGGCGCAGGGCGTTATCGAGCAGATTGCGCAAGGCCGCGATCGACAACACTGCCGGCATTTGCAGAGGCGCGCCGGACAACTTTTCGGGCAGATGCAGTTTGATCCGTTGACGCTCGCCGCTGGCGGAGTCCTGAATCGCCAGTTTCGCCACTTGCTCGGCGCTGCACTGCACGCCGTCGTCGAACGACAGACTGCCCTCGACCCGGGCCAGCAACAGCAATTGCTCCAGGGTTCGATGCAAGCGATCGGCGCCCTCCTCGGCCCGGGCCAGGGACTGATCGCGGGCACTGCCTTCGGTCATGCGCGCCACTTGCAGGTGGGTCTTGATCGCCGTCAGCGGGCTGCGCAGTTCATGGGCGGCGTCACCGGTCAGGCGACGTTCGCGCTCGATGGTCTTGCCGATGCGCTGGAACAGCTGATTCTGGGTCTCGAGCAGGGGTTTCAGTTCGCTGGGGAATGATTGCAACTGCAACGGTTCGAGCGAGTCGGCATTGCGGCGCATCAAGGCTTCGCGCAAGCGATTGAGCGGCGCCAGCCCCTGACCGATCCCCAGCCACAGCAGGCACAGGCAGCCAAGCAGCGCCACACCCACCGGCACCGAAGCCGCCAGCAGGATCGACATGTTCAAGGCTTCACGCTCGATCACCCGGTCAGCGGTGGTGATGCGCACATCGCCCCGGGCCAGGGTGAAGGTGCGCCAGGGTGCGCCGTCGATCATCTGGTCATGGAAGCCCATTTTCTGGGCTTCCAGTGCCTGTTCCGGATTGTTGTGGCTGCGGGCGAGGATTTCGCCGCGCAACGAGCTGACCTGACAGGCCATGCCGCCGGGAATATTCAGTTGTTCGGCGCTGAAGTGAGTGCCCTCGCCTTTGCTCGGTATCGCCGGCAATTGCTCCAGCAACCCAGCGACCATCCGCGCCGAAGCCACCAGCCGCTGGTCGAGGGAAAACATCATCTGGTTGCGCAGGTCGCTGAGCATCCAGGCCGCCGCCAAGGCCCAGATCAGCGCGAATGCGGCGCCGAGGGTCAGGCTCAGGCGCAGGCGCAGACTCATCACTTGTCAGGTTCTCCACCATCGGCCGGGCCCAGGCGATAGCCCAGACCACGTACGGTTTCGACGATGCCCTTGCCGAGTTTGCTGCGCAGGTGGTGGATGTGCACGTTCAGTGCGTTGCTCTCCAGTTCATCGTTGAAACCGTAGACGCTGTCCTTCAATTGCTCGGTGGACAGCACCCGGCCACGGTTATGCAGCAAGGCTTGCAGCAGGGATTGTTCGCGACGGGACAGGTCCACCGAACGGCCCGCCAGGGTGGTTTCGCGGCTGCTCGGGTCGTAAGTCAGCGCGCCGTGCTCGATCAGGTTGACGCTACGCCCGGCCACGCGGCGCAGCAGGGTTTGCAGACGAGCGAACAGTTCGCGCAAATCGAACGGCTTGAGCAGGTAATCGTCGGCGCCGGACTGCAAACCGTCGACCCGGTCGGTGACCGAATCCCGCGCAGTGAGGATCAGCACCGGAATCTCCAGGCCCTGCTGGCGCAGTTGCTGCAGCAGTTTGAGGCCATCTTCGTCCGGCAAACCGAGGTCGAGCACCATCACGTCGAATTCGGCAACCTTGAGGATCGCCCGCGCCTTGGAGGCGGTGTTGACGTGTTCGACCGTCAAGCCCTGGGCCGTCAGCCCGGCGACGATGCCACTGGCGATCAACTCATCGTCTTCGCAAACCAGTACGTGCATGGTGAGTCCCGTAGAAAAATGCCGATTAGGCGGTTGGCCGATTAAGCTGACATTATGCCCCGAACGCCACAGCGACAAGGGCGCCGCGGTTAATCATCGGTTAATCGCCGCCGCCCATTGTGCTCATCACTTGCACAGGGACAAGGCTCCTCCATGCGTCATATTTTTTTATTGTTTGCACTGTTGATTTCGGGTCTGGCCCAGGCAGGGAACGATCCTTTTGCGACAAAACCGGAATTTCTCCCGGTCGACAAGGCCTTCGTGCTGACGTCCGAACGTCTGGATTCCGGCGAAACCCAACTGTTCTGGCAAATCGCCGACGGTTACTACCTGTATCAGAAACGCCTGAAATTCGATGGGCTGGCGGCGGAAAACGCCCCAGCGCTGCCCGAAGGCGAATCCCACAGTGACGAGTATTTCGGCGAGCAACCGGTCTATCGCCAGGGCCTCGAACTGAAAATTCCTGCAGCAGCCAAAGGCCAGATCAAGGTCAGTTATCAGGGCTGCGCCGATGCCGGCCTGTGCTATCCACCACAGACTCGCGTGATCGACCTCGGTGGCAAAGCGGCCGCTGCGGCGACGGATGAGGCACAGGATCAAGCGCTGGCCAGCGGCCTGCAACAGCACTCGCTGGGCTGGAGCCTGCTGGTGTTCTTCGGTCTCGGCCTGTTGCTGGCCTTTGCGCCGTGCTCGTTACCGATGTTGCCGATTCTGGCCGGTATGGTGGTTGGCAGCGGTGCCACGCCACGTCGTGGTTTTGCGCTGGCCAGCAGCTATGTGGTTTGCATGGCGCTGGTGTATGCGGCAATGGGCGTCATCGCGTCCCTGTTGGGAGCGAACCTTCAGGCGTGGTTGCAAAACCCGTGGCTGCTCGGGACGTTCGCAGTGGTGTTTGTGATTCTGGCACTGCCGATGTTCGGCTTCTTTGAACTGCAATTGCCGGTCGCACTGCGTGATCGACTGGAGCACGCCTCGCGCAGTCGCAGCGGCGGCAGCCTGGTTGGCGCCGGTGTACTCGGTGCGCTGTCCGGCCTGCTGGTCGGGCCGTGCATGACCGCGCCGCTGGCCGGTGCTCTGCTCTACATCGCGCAAAGCGGCAATGCGCTGCACGGTGGCTTGATCCTGTTTGCCCTCGGTATCGGCATCGGCATCCCGCTGTTGGTGCTGGTGACGGTCGGCAATCGTTTCCTGCCGAAACCCGGCGCGTGGATGAACCTGCTCAAAGGCATATTCGGTTTCCTGTTCCTCGGCACGGCGGTGCTGATGCTGCGTCCGGTACTGGACTCGTCGCTGTGGCTTGCGCTGTGCGGTGCATTGCTGCTGATCGCGGCCTACAGCGCCTGGAAACAGTCCGAAGGCTTCGGCCGGGTCGCCCAGTTGTTCGGTGCCAGCTCGCTGTTGCTGGGACTGTGGGGCGGATTGTTGGTGGTGGGTGCAGCGGGCGGCAGCGATGATCCGTTTCAACCGTTGCAGGTGTACAGCGCCGGGCGCACCGGGGCGGCGGCAACAAACGGCCATGAAGCGTTCACTACGATCAACACTCCCGCAGCCCTGCAACGCGAACTCGACGCGGCCAAGGCTCAGGGCCAGTGGGTACTGCTCGATTACTACGCCGACTGGTGCAAGTCGTGCAAGATCATGGAAAAGAAGGTATTCGGCCAGGCACGGGTGATGCAGGCCCTGAGCGATGTGCGCTTGCTGCGCGTCGACGTCACCGATGACAACGCCGCCAGCAGCGAACTGCTTGGCCGCTACAAAGTGCCGGGACCACCCACTTTTGTGTGGATCGGCGGCGACGGTGAAGAGCGTCGCAGCCAGCGCATCACTGGCGAGGTCGATGCCGACACCTTCCTGCAACACTGGACCACCACCCGAGACGCCCGTTAATGCTGACTTTCACCCTCGGCACCTTTGCCATTGCGCTTAACCACCTGTTGCTGATCAGCGCCCTGGCGCTGGCGACCTTCGTCGGCTGGCGGGTGGCCAAGCGCGGTGGCGATAACCCCGAGTCGGCGCTGTTCAGTCTGTTCCTGCTCGGGATGCTCGCAGCGCGCGTCGCGTTTGTTGCCGTGTACTGGGGACATTACCGCAACGATCCGTGGCAGATCATCGACCTGCGTGACGGTGGTTTTCTCGCCTGGCCGGGGGTGATCGTATTGCTGCTGGCAGCGCTGTATCGCGGCTGGCGGCGGCCGGGTTTGCGTCGACCGTTGGGGTTCGGCGTGGTCAGTGGCGTGGCATTCTGGTTGCTGGCCACCCTGTCGCTGAGCCTCTACGAGCAAGGCACACGTCTGCCGGACATCACCCTGCGCAACGCCGCCGGGGAAACCGTGAAACTCGCCGACTATCAGGGCGGCCCGCTGGTGATCAACCTGTGGGCCACCTGGTGCCCGCCATGCCGACGCGAAATGCCGGTGCTGGAAAACGCCCAGCAGCAACGCCCGGACCTGACGTTCCTGTTCGTCAATCAGGCCGAAAGCATGCAAAGCGTCGCGACCTTCCTCGAAACCCAGGGTCTGAGCCTGAACAACGTGCTGTTCGACCGCAGCGGTCATCTGGGCCAGGCCGTGGGTTCCATGGCATTGCCGACTACGCTGTTCTACAGCCCCGAAGGTCAATTGCTGGCCAGTCATCTGGGCGAGTTGTCGAACGCCAGTCTGGCTCGAGCCTTGGAAAACTTCGACATCCCCAATCCGAATACGAACGCCGCACCGGCCACCTCTGCAAGGAAACTGCCATGCCCCGCCTCCGCCACCTGCTGACGCTGACTCTGGGCGCTGCCCTGCTGCACTTGCCGTCGGTGCAGGCCGCTGAAGAATTGCCTGACGCGATCAAGAAGATCGAAGCCAAGGGCGCAAAAATCGTCGGCCAGTTCGACGCGCCCGACGGCCTGCGTGGCTACGCCGCGCAATACCAGAACCGGGGCATGGCGCTGTACCTGACGCCGGACGGCAAGCACGTGTTGTTGGGCAACCTGTACGACGCCGACGGCAACGACCTGAGCAGCGCACCGCTGCAAAAACTGGTCTACGCGCCGATGGCCAAGGAAGTCTGGGCCAAGTTCGAAGCCAGCAACTGGATTCAGGACGGCAACAAGGATGCACCGCGCACGGTGTACCTGTTCAGCGACCCGAACTGCCCGTACTGCAACATGTTCTGGGAACAGGCCCGCCCATGGGTCAAGGCCGGCAAGGTGCAGTTGCGCCACATCATGGTCGGCATCATCCGCGAAGACAGCCCGGCCAAATCCGCCGCGCTGCTGGCCGCCAAAGACCCGGCCAAGGCCCTGGAAGAACACGAAAAGGCCGGCACAGCCAGCACGCTCAAGGCCTTGAAGAACATTCCGGCCGCCGTGCAGACCAAACTCGCAGCGAACATGCAGTTGATGGAGGACCTGGAATTACAGGCCACCCCGGCGATCTTCTATATGGACGACAAGGGTGAGCTGCAACAACAGCAAGGCGCGCCGACGCCGGACAAGCTGGCGAAGATTCTCGGGCCGAAATAAGCAGGACCAAAAGATCGCCGCGCGTCGCAGCGCCTACAGGAAACACACACCTGTAGAAGCTGCGACGCGCGGCGATCTTGTTAATGGCGCTCCGCCAGGAAGCTGAACAACACCTCCGTCACAAACTCCGGATTCTCCAGATTGGAGATATGCCCGGCCTCGGGCACCAGCACACTCGGGCAGCCGATCAGCTCGGCCATCTCCTTGGCTTCCGACGGTGGACGGGGTTTGTCCTGATCGCCACAGACCACCAGTGTGGTCGCCGCATTCAGCTCGCCCAGACGCGGCAACAGGTCATCACGGCCAAAGGTGATGCGCCCCATCGGCACGATGCTTTGACGCAGGCGATCAGCGGAATAACCCGCGAGTTTTGCGCGGAAATCCTGATACAACGCCGACTGCGGATCGATGCCCGGACGGAAGAAGATCGGCACCACAATATCGAGCAACTGCTCGGAGATCTCGCCGCTTTCTTCGATCTGCTTGAACAGGGAAAAGTAATACTGACGGGTCGGTTCCGGCTCGACGCCGACGTAGGTGTCCATCAGTACCAGACCGTTGAGCCGCTGCGGTGCCGACAGAGCAAGGCGCACACCCCACATGCCGCCGACCGACAACCCGACCAGCGTCACCCGGTCGATGTCCAGATGATCGAGCAAGGCCAGCGCCTGGCGTGCGATGTCATCCAGTGATGTGGTGCCTTCAGGCAAACGCCCCGATTCACCATGGCCCCACAGATCCAGAGCAATCACCCGATAGTGAGGCGACAACGCAGCGATCTGCGGTGCCCACATGGCCTGATCCCACAGGTAGCTGCCAGCCAGCAGCACCGCCGGGCCTGTGCCTTGATCAATGTAATGAAGCGCTTGTCCGTCCACCGTGAAGAAAGGCATCGACTACCCCCGCGACAAAAAAAAGAGAACCGGCAGCCTGAGCTGCCGGTTCTCGATCGTCAACCTTGGAAATGTACGTGAATGTACCGGTTGAAATGTGTTGAACGCACAGGCGCTGAAGACTACAAACCTTCCAGCGCCGCCATCAGATCATTCAACCGATCCACCTTCTCTTCGGTAATGTCACTGGCCGCCAGCCCTTCGATGTACTCGGCCAGTTCCTCCACCGTGCTGCACTCGAACATCGCTCGCAGCGGCACATCCCGTTGCAGGGTTTTCTGCACTCGCGAGGCGATTTGTGTGGCGAGCAGCGAGTGGCCACCGAGTTCGAAGAAGTTGTCGCGGACCCCGACCTTCTCGACCTTCAGCACCTCGGCCCAGATATCGGCCAGGGTCTGCTCCAGTTCGCTGCGCGGTGCCAGGTAATCCTGACTCTGCAACTGGCCGATCTCCAGCGCCGGCAAGGCCTTGCGGTCGAGTTTGCCGTTGGCGTTGAGCGGCAACCGATCGAGCCACAACCAGTGCAGCGGCACCATGTATTCCGGCAGTTCGGCGCGCAGGCGCTGCTTGATCCGCTCCAGCCGTTCGCTCTGATTCAGTGCGGAATCTGCGGCCACAAGGTAGCCGACCAGATGCTTGCCGTTGACACCTTCCTGCACACCCACCGCACCATCGCGGACTTCCGGTTGTTCGTGCAGTCGCGCTTCGATTTCACCCAGCTCGATCCGGTAGCCACGGATCTTCACCTGATGGTCTACCCGGCCGACGTATTCCAGCACCCCGTCGCTGCGACGGCGCGCTAGGTCACCGGTGCGATACAGACGCTCGCCCGGCCCGCCGAACGGATTCGGCACGAACACCGGCGCGGTGCGCAGCGGATCGCTGACATAACCACGACCGACACCGGTGCCGGCCACGCACAATTCGCCCACCGCACCCAGCGGCACCAGATCCAGCGCGCCATCGAGCAGGTACAGCAAGTTGTTGTCGGTCGGCGTACCGATCGGCAGGTAACTGCCGCGAGTCGAAGCCAGATCGACACGGAAGAACGCCACGTCGTCCGAGCACTCCGCCGGGCCGTAAGCGTTGACCAGACCGATGTCCGGATAACGCAGCAGCCATTGGTGCGCCAGTTCCGGCGGCATTGCTTCACCCGTCGGCAGCATCCAGCGCAGGCCATCCAGGCTCAAACGATCCGAGGCGAGCATGCCCTGGATCAGCGACGGCACGCTTTCCAGCACGGTGATGCCCTGCTGCTGCACATGCACCAGCAAACCTTGCGGATCGTGGGCGATGGTGTTCGGCACGATGTCCACCCGCGCCCCGAACAGCGGCGCGGCGAGGAACTGCCAGACCGAAATGTCGAAGCTTTGCGACGCGGTCTGGGCGATCACATCGGCGTCGCTCAGATTCAGGTACGGCACCTTGCTCAACTGGTTGTTGAGCATGCCGCGCTGCTCGACCATCACGCCCTTCGGCAAACCGGTGGAGCCCGAGGTGTAGATCACGTAGGCCAGGTTGTCCGGGCCGCTGAAGAGGCCCGGATTCGCCGACGACACCGCGCCCGCCTGAACCTCTTCCCACACCAGCAGGCGTGGACGGTTGGCGCAGCTGAATTCATCCAGCAAGGTCGTCGCCTGTTCACGGCAAGCCTCGGTGCACACCAGCACCGGCGTGCGACTGAGCTCAATGATGCGTTGCAGACGCTGACTCGGCAGCCCCGGGTCCAGCGGCAGGTAACCGGCACCGGCCTTGAAGCTGCCGATGATCATGCCCAGCAGATCCAGATTGCGCTCACCCAGCAACGCCACCGGTTGATCGATCTGCACCCCGGCCGCGACCAACGCGTGGCCGAGACGGTTGGCGTTGTGATTCAGTTGCTCGTAGCTCAATTGCTGATCGAGGCAACTGGCGGCAATGCGTTGCGGATGTTGCGCGACCTGTGCTTCGAACAGTTCGACGTAGCTCTGCTCCAGCGGATAGTCGTGCTCACTCTGGTTGCAGCCGTGGAGCAGGAAATCCTGTTCATCAAAGCCCAGCAGCGGCAGGTCTGCCATGTCGCCATGGAAGCCGTCGACCAGCGCCAGCAACAGACGCTTGAACTCGCCGAGCATGCGCTCGATGGTCGACTCGTCGAAGTAACGCTGGTCGTAAGACAGGTGCAGACCGAGGTCATCACCCGGGTAGCACACCGCCGTCAACGGAAAGTTGGTGTGAGTACGGCCCGAATCCGACGTCGCGTTGAGGCTCTGCGCCCGGTCCAGCACCGAGACTTCCACCGGGGCGTTTTCGAACACGAACAGGCTGTCGAACAGCGGCTGGCCCTTCGGCAATTCGCTCTGCTCCTGGATGTTCACCAGCGGCAGGTATTCGTACTCGCGCAGTTGCATGTTGCTGTCGAGCAGACCGCTCAGCCACTGACGCACACTGGCCCGCTGATCGTCCGCCGGGATCTGCACCCGCAGCGCGATACTGTTGATGAACAGGCCGACGGTGCGTTGCATCTCAGGCATTTCCACCGGACGCCCGGCCACGGTCACGCCGAACAGCACGTCGCGATCACCGCTCATGCGTCGCAGCACCAGTGCCCACGCCGCTTGGGCGAAGGTGTTGATGGTCAGTTGATGGGCCTGGGCCAACTCGCGCAGACGGGCGCCATCCTCGACATTCAGTCGGGTGTAGCGGTCGCCGACGATCATGCCGCCGCTTTCGCCAGCGTGTTCACGCAGGAACGGACGGTCGCTCGGGATCGGCGTGGTGCGCTCGAACCCTTGCAGGTTCTGCTGCCACCACTGACGCGCCTCGGCCAGGCTCTGGCGTTGCAGCCAGCCGATGTAATCGCGGTAGCGCGGCGGCACCGCCAATTGCGCTTCGCGACCTTCGCCCAGAGCGGTGTAGATCTCGAAGAAATCGTTCATCAGCAGCGAGCGGCACCAGGCATCGATCAGGATGTGGTGGTTGCTCATCATGAACCAGTACCGCGCCGCGCCAACCTTGATCAGGCGCAGGTGGAACGGTGCCTGATTGAGCAGATCGAAGCCGGCTTCGCGCTCGGCCTTGAGCAGCGCTTGCAGTTTCGGCTCCTGCTCGGCGTCAGCGATGGCGCTCCAGTCCAGGTACTCGATCGGCGTGCGACCCGGTGTGTGGATCACTTGCAACATGTCTTCGCCGACGTTCCAGCAGAACGACGCACGCAGCGCTTCATGACGGGCGATCACCGCTTGCCACGACTGGGCGAAACGCTCGGGGTCGAGTTCGCTGTTGATGCGATAGCGATCCTGCATGTAGTACAGACCGGTGCCCGGCTCCAGCAAGGTGTGCAGCAGCATGCCTTCCTGCATCGGGGTCAGCGGGTACACATCTTCAATGTGCGCCGCCGGCACCGGCAGTGCGTCGAGTTGCGCCTGGGTCAGTTTCGCCAGCGGGAAGTCCGATGGCGTCAGACCACCGGCCTCGTCCTGCAGGCAATGTTCGATCAGGCTCTGCAACTCACCGACGTAGGCATCGGCCAAGTCGTTGATGGTCTGGGCGTCGTAACGTTCGGCGCTGAAGGTCCAGCGCAGCAGCAGTTCCCCGCCGTACACCTGACTGTCGACGCTCAACTCGTTCGGCAGTGGTGCGTGCGGATCGTGGGCGGCACCGACCGATTCATCCAGCGGACGGAACAGCGCATCGCTGCCGAAACTCTGGTCGAACTGGCCGAGGTAGTTGAAGGTGATCGGCGCGTTCGGCAACGCTGCCATGCTCTGGCGGCTGGCGTCATCGGCCAGATAACGCAGCACACCATAACCCAGGCCTTTGTGTGGCACAGCGCGCAGTTGTTCCTTGATCGCCTTGATCGAAGCGCCCTGCCCGGCAGCTTCTTCGATGTTGTGCGGAGTCAGGCGCAACGGATAAGCACTGGTGAACCAGCCGACGGTGCGGGTCAGGTCGATCTCGTCGAACAGGGTTTCGCGGCCGTGGCCTTCCAGTTGAATCAGCGCCGACGCTTGACCGCTCCAGCGGCACAGCACGCGGGCCAGCGCGGTCAGCAACAGATCGTTGACCTGCGTGCGATAGGCGCTCGGTGCCTGTTGCAGCAGTTGTTTGGTTTTTTCTGCATCCAGACGCACGCTGACGGTTTGCGCATGGCGATTCTCGCGGCCACCCTCAGGACGTTCGCACGGCAAATCGGCAGCCGGACCGGCCAGTTGCGCCTGCCACCAGCTCAGTTCTTCACGCAGGGATTCACTGCCGGCGTAGGCCTGCAAGCGTGCCGCCCAGTCCTTGAAGGCGCTGGTTTTCGCCGGCAGTTTCACCGACTGATCGGCGTCGAGCTGGCGATACACGGTTTGCAGATCGTCGAGCAGAACGCGCCACGACACACCGTCGACCACCAGGTGATGGATCGCGATGAACAGTCGTTGCTGACCTTCCGGTCCGTCAATCAACAAGGCGCGCACCAGCGGGCCCCGCTCCAGGTCGAGACTGCGCTGGGCGTCGGCGAACAGTGCGGCACACTTGTCCATCGATGGCACGCGCATTTGCCACAACACCGCGGCATCGGTCACCGGTTGATGGGTTGCTTGCCATGCGCTGTTGATCTCGCTGAAGCGCAGACGCAAAGCGTCATGCTGCTCGATCACGGCCAGCAACGCCTGTTCCAGACGATGCGGTTCAAGCGCCACAGTCGGCTCCAGCAACAACGCCTGGTTCCAGTGCTGACGCTCGGGAATCTCGGTGTCGAAGAACCAGTGCTGGATCGGCGTCAGACGCGATTCGCCGGAGACCAGACCTTGTTCGGCCGTCACGGTTTCACTGCGACTGGCGACAGCGGCCAGCGTCTGTACAGTCTGGTGCTGGAACAGATCGCGAGGGCTGAAGTGAATGCCCTGCTGACGCGCGCGGCTGACCACTTGAATCGACAGGATCGAGTCGCCGCCCAGTTCGAAGAAATTGTCGTTGAGACCGACCTGCTCGACGTTGAGCACTTCGCACCAGATCTGCGCGAGGGTCTGCTCCAGCTCGTTGCTTGGTGCCACGTAATCCTGACGGTTCAGCTCCGGGTCCGGCGCCGGCAAGGCGCGACGGTCGAGCTTGCCGTTGGCGGTCAGCGGCATGCTGGCCAGCAGAATCAAATGCGTCGGCACCATGTAGTCCGGCAATTGCGTCTTCAGGTGCGCCTTGAGGGCTTCGCGCAGTTCTGCTTGCTCGGCTTCGCTTCGCGAAGCGACCTCGGTCACGAGATAGCCGACCAGTTGCTTGCCGCTCGGTGCATCCAGCGCCAGCACCACCGCTTCGCGGATCGAAGCGTGATCGAGCAGGCGGGTTTCGATCTCGCCCAGTTCGATCCGGAAACCACGGATCTTCACTTGATGGTCGATCCGCCCGAGGTATTCCACCAGACCATCGGCGCGCTGGCGCACCAGGTCGCCGGTGCGGTACATGCGCCCGCCATTGGCGGCAAACGGGTCGGCGACGAAACGTTCGGCAGTGATGCCGGCGCGGTCGTGATAACCCTGGGCCAGGCCGGCGCCGCCGACGAACAACTCACCGGTCGCGCCTTGCGGCACCAGTGCCAGATCGGCGTCGAGTATGTAGGCCACGCGATCTCCGATCACGCTGCCGATCGGCACGCTGCCGGCGCCCTCTTCCAAGACTTCCGGCGCCAGACCGGCCAACGGCATGACCACGGTTTCGGTCGGACCATAAGCGTTGAAGAACAGGCTTGGCTTGAACGCCGCGCGAATCCGTTGCAGGTGTTCACCGGTCAGCGCTTCGCCGCCGGTGATGATCATGCGCACCGGCAGGATGTCGTTTTGCGTCGCGAGGAACTGCGCCAACTGGCTGCCGTAGCTCGGGGTGAAGCCGAGAATATTGATCCGATGTTCGCGAATCAGGCCGCAGATTTCTTCCGCGTGCCACTGTCCTTGCGCACGCAGTACCACCTGCGCACCGCTGAGCAGCGGCACCAGCAGACGCTCGGTGGCGGCGTCGAAGTTGATCGAATAGAAGTGCAGTTCACAATCGTCCGCACGCATGCCGAAGCGTTCGATCACGGCCTGACAGTGCATGGCGATTTCACCGTGGGACACCACCACGCCTTTCGGCTTGCCGGTGGAGCCCGAGGTGTAAATCAGGTACGCCTGATGCTGCGGCAGGCTGATAAATGGCAGCTCGGTGGCCGGGTAATCGGCCAGCGCGGCGCTGTCGTCTTCCAGACACCAGCGCGCCACATTCGGCGGCAGTTCGCCGAGGGCTTTGAACATCGCCCGGTCGCTGAGCAGCAGGCCGACGCGGCTGTCTTCGATCATGTAATGCAGGCGGTCGAGCGGGTACTCCGGGTCCAGCGGCACGTAGGCGCCGCCGGCCTTGAGGATCGCCAGCAGGCCGACGACCATTTCCAGCGAACGCTCCAGCGCCAGACCGACCCGCACTTGCGGGCCGACACCGCGTTCGCGCAGGGCCCAGGCCAGACGATTGGCGCGGGCGTCGAGTTCGGCGTAGCTCAGGGTCTGCCCGGCAAAGGTCAGGGCCGGCGCATCTTTGCGCGCCAGTGCCTGCTCGGCGAACAGGTGATGGATGCATTGATCGAGACGACGCTCGCCCGGTTCGACGCCAAGGCTGTCGAGCAAGTGTTGTTGCTCCGGGGCGTCGAGCAATGGCAGTTCGCTGAGACGTTGTTGCGGGTTGGCGATCAACGCTTCCAGCAGGTTGCGCCAATGTCTGGCCATGCGCGCGATGGTCGGCTCATCGAACAAGTCGGTGCTGTAAGTCAGGCAGCAACCGAGGCGATGGTCGAGGTCGGTGACTTCCAGGTTGAGGTCGAACTTGGTCGCCCGCGCATCGTTGGCCAGGTATTCGACAGTCATCCCGGCGAGCATGCGGCTCTGCTGGAATTCCCAGCGCTGCACGTTGCACATCACCTGGAACAGCGGGTTGTACGCCGCGCTGCGCGGTGGCTGCAAAGCTTCAACAAGATGATCGAACGGCAGGTCCTGATGGGACTGGCCTTCGATCACGGTGTGACGCACCTGCTCGAACAATTCGCCGACCGACATCTGGCCGTCGAGCTGGCAACGCAGCACCTGGGTATTGAGGAATGCACCGATCAGCCCTTCGCTTTCCGGACGGATACGGTTGGCCACGGGCGCGCCGATGCGCAGATCGGTCTGGCCGCTGTAGCGATAGAGCAACGTTGCAAGTGCTGCGGTCATGGTCATGAACAGGGTCAGACCGTTCTGCGCGTTGAACGCCCGAACGCGAGCGGCAAGGTCATCGCTGAGGTCGAAACGGAACAGTTCACCCTGGTGACTTTGCACCGGTGGACGCGGACGGTCGCCCGGCAATTCCAGCAGTGGGTGTTCGCGACCCAGTTGTGCGGTCCAGTAGTCGAGCTGACGCTGACGCTCGCCGGACTCCAGCCAGTTGCGTTGCCACACGCTGTAGTCGAGGTACTGTACCGGCAGCGGCTCCAGCGGCGAGTCGCGGTCATCGACGAACGCTTCGTACAGCGCGCTGAGTTCCCGGGCGAAGATGTCCATCGCCCAGCCTTCGGTGACAATGTGGTGCAGGGTCAGGACGAAGTAATGCTCTTGCTCGGCGGTCTTGACCAGACAGGCGCGCAGCAGCGGGCCGGTCTCCAGATCGAACGGCAAATGCGCTTCATCGTCGGCCAGTTGCTGGACCTTCTGCTCGCGCACATCAGCGGCGAATTTCGAGAAATCCTTCCAGTCCATGCGCATGCCGGTCTCGGCATGCACGTGCTGACGGGCCACACCGTCGACGCTCGGGAACGTGGTGCGCAGGGTTTCGTGACGCAGGATCAGCGCTTGCAGCGCCGCCTCGAAACGCCCGACATCCAGCACGCCACGCAGGCGCGCCATGCCGCCGACGTTGTACGCCGGGCTGTCCGGCTCCATCTGCCAGAGGAACCACATGCGCTGCTGGGAATAGGACAGCGGCACCGGTTTGCTGCGATCAACCTTGTCGATCGGCGGCTGTTTGTTGGTACGGCCGCTGGCCTGGATCTGGCGGATCTGCTCGGCGAAATCACCCAGTTCGCTGTGTTCGAACAAGGCACGCAACGGCAGCTCGACGTCGCAGGCCTGACGGGTGCGAGAAATGATTTGCGTGGCCAGCAGCGAGTGACCGCCGAGGGCGAAGAAGTCGTCGCGCAGACCGACTTGCTTCAGGCCCAGCACTTCACGCCAGATCGCAGCGATCTGCTGCTCCAGCTCGGTGACCGGCTCGACGTGTTCGCGCACTTGCCATTGCGGCTCGGGCAAGGCGCGGCGGTCGAGTTTGCCGCTCGGGCTCAGGGGCATCGCGTCCAGACGCATCAGTTGCGCCGGGACCATGTATTCCGGCAGCTCCGCAGCCAGTGCGGCTTTCAGGCGAGCGATCTGCGCGTCCTGATCTTCACTGGCATCAGTGGCGGTGAAGTAGCCGATCAGTTGCGGGCCGGCGACGGTTTCACGCACCAGCACGGCGGCCTGGGCGACGCCATCCTGAGCGAGCAGACGCGCTTCGATTTCTTCCGGCTCGACGCGGAAGCCGCGCAGTTTGACCTGCTGATCGAGACGGCCGAGGTATTCGATCACGCCATCGTGGGTCCAGCATGCGCGGTCACCGGTGCGGTACAGACGCGCGCCCTGCTCGCCCAGCGGATCGACCACGAAACGTTCGGCGGTCAGCGCCGGGCGGCCGAGGTAACCACGGGCCAGGCCGATACCGCTGATGCACAGTTCGCCCGGCACACCGGCCGGCACTGGATTGAGATCGTTGTCGAGCACGCGGCAGACCACGTTGCCCAGCGGACGGCCAATCGGCGAACGCTCGCCGTCGGCCACGCTGCAATGCCAGTGAGTGACGTTGATCGCGGTTTCGGTCGGGCCGTAGCGGTTGTGCAGTTGCACCGCCGGCAGTTGCGCCAGCACGCGGTTGCGCAGTTCCGCCGGCAGCGCTTCACCGCCGGAGAACACGCGGCGCAGGCTGGTGCATTCGGCGCTCAACGGTTCGTCGATGAACAGTGAAAGCAGCGGCGGTACGAAGTGCAGCGTGGTCACGCCGTACTGCTGAACCAACTGCGCGATGCGATGCGGATCGCGGTGTTCACCGGGGCCGGCGATCAGCAGGCGCGCGCCGGTGATCAGCGGCCAGAAGCATTCCCACACCGACACGTCGAAACTGATCGGCGCCTTTTGCATCAGCACGTCGGTGTCGTTCAGGCGATACGTGTTCTGCATCCATTGCAGACGTTCGGCCAGCGCCGCGTGAGTGTTGCCCACGCCTTTCGGCTGGCCGGTGGAACCGGAGGTGTAAATCACGTAGGCGAGGTTTTCGCCATGCAGGTGCAAACCCGGTGCCTGGCTCGGCCAGTTCTCCAGGTGCAGGGTGTCCATGGCGATCACGCTGACGCCTTCGCTGGCCGGCAAGCGGTCGAGCAATGCAGTCTGGGTCAGCAGCAGTTCGACGCCGCTGTCGCTGAGCATGTAGGCCAGACGATCGGCCGGGTAATCCGGGTCCAACGGCACGTAGGCGCCGCCGGCCTTGATGATTGCCAGCAAGCCGATCAGCAGTTGCGGCGAACGCTCGGCGGCGATGGCCACGCACACGTCCGGGCCGACGCCTTTGTCGCGCAGGTAATGGGCGAGACGGTTGGCCTGGGCGTGCAGTTCGGCGAAGTCGAGGCTGCCGCCGTCCCATATCAGGGCGGTGCGATCAGGGGTCTGACGGGCCTGTTCATTCAGCAGTTCCGGCAGCCATTGCTGAGCCGGCGTGCATGGGGCGACGCTCCACGCGTTTTGCTGAGTGTATTCGTCGGCGGTCAGCAGTGGCAGGTCACCAATTGCCTGATCCGGGCGCTCGCAGACAGCGCGCAGCAGGTTGCTGAAATGCTCGGCGAGACGCTCGATAGTCGCGGCGTCGAACAGCTCATCGGCATAGTCGAAGGACAGCGTCAGACGACCATTTCGGTCTTCTTCGCTGTGCAGTTGCAGGTCGAACTTGGCCTCGCGACTGTGCCACGGCAGTTCCTCGGCGAGCACGCCCGGCAGACGCTTGAGCGCACTCAGGTCGCGTTGCTGGTGGTTGAACATGACCTGGAACAGACCTTGTTCGCGAGCCTGCGGGAAGGCTTCGAGCAGTTGTTCGAACGGCAGGTCCTGATTCGCCTGAGCACCGAGCGCAGCCTGACGGGTTTGCGTCAGCAGTTCGGTGAACGGCAGACGCGATTCGACGTCAGCACGCAGTACCTGAGTATTGATGAAGAAGCCGATCAGGCCCTGGGTTTCCAGGCGCGGACGGTTGGCGTTGGGCACGCCGATGCGAATGTCGCGTTGACCGCTGTAGCGATGCAACAGGCTCTGGAGCGCCGAGAGCAACAGCATGAACGGCGTGGATTGATAGGCCTGGGCGGTTTGGCGAATGGCGTCGCTGAGGCTGATTCCCAGACGAACGCTGTGGCGTGCGGCGCTGTGAATTTGTTTGGCAGAACGTGGATGGTCGGTCGCCAGTTCCAGGGTCGGATGCTCATCACCCAACTGCGATTTCCAGTACGCCAGCTGCCGCTCGCCCTCGCCTTGCGCCAGCCACTGGCGCTGCCAGCCGCCGTAATCGGCGTATTGGGTGGGCAGCGGCGCGAGTTCGGCACGCTGACCTTGGGAAGCGGCGGCGTACAGGCGCGAGAACTCGTCGATCAATACGTTCAGCGACCAGCCGTCGGCGATGATGTGGTGCATCGTCACCAGCAACTGGTGATCTTCGTCATCGAGGCGAACCAGCGTCACCCACAGCAGCGGGCCTTTCTCCAGGTCGAACTGGCTGCGGGCTTCGTCTTCGCGAATCTGTTGTGCGCGTGCCTCACGCTCGGCGGCCGGCAGGTCGCTGATGTCGATCAGTTGCAGGTTGAACTCGCCCGCCACTTCGACCTGTTGCAGCGCCACGCCGTCGCGCTCGAAGAAACGTGTGCGCAGGGATTCGTGGCGCTCGATCAGTTGCTGGAAACTGGCGCGCAGTGCGTCTTCGTCCAGCTCGCCGCGCAGGCGCAGGGCGCCGGGAATGTTGTAGGCGCTGCTGTGCGGATCGAGTTGCCAGGTGATCCACAGACGGTTTTGCGCCAGGGATTGCGGCAGTGCTTCGTGGCGCGACAACGCGGTGATTTCGCCCTGGGCGCTGCCGCCGTCCTGTTGTTGTTGCGCCACGGCAGCGGCGAACGCGGACAGGGTTGGGGCTTCGAACAGCAGACGCAGATTGAGCTCCAGGCTCAGTTCTTCGCGTACCTTGGCGATCACTTGAGTTGCGGCGATCGAGTTGCCGCCGAGCAGGAAGAAGTGATCGTCGGCGTTGACTTGCTTGACGTTGAGTTGCTCGGCCCAGACCTTGCCGATCAGGGCTTCCAGTTCGGAGGCGGACGCGGTCGATTCGCTGGTTTCAGCGGTGGCCGACGGGAAGACCGCGTAGCTGTCGAGGCTGCCGTCAGCCAGACGATTGCGGCAGGCCGAACGTTGCAGCTTGCCGCTGGAGGTCTTCGGCAACGCCCCCGGATTGAGCAGCACCACCACGCTCGGTGCTTCCTGATAAGTCTCGGCCACCGCCTGACGGATGGCTTTGATCAGCGCTTCGGGCGGGAGGATTTTCTGCACGCTGCGGCTGATTTCCGCCGCGATGCCGATGCCTTCTTCGCCGTTCTGATTGACCGCGAACGCGGCGACGCGGCCCTTGCGCACCACCTCCACTTCGCTCTCGACCGTCTTCTCGATGTCCTGCGGATAGAGGTTGTGACCGCGCACGATCAGCATGTCCTTCAGGCGACCGGTGATGAACAGTTCGCCGTCGCGAATGAAGCCCAGGTCACCAGTGCGCAGCCAGGTCTGGCCGGCGTGCCGGACGAAAGTCTTGGCGCTGGCCTCGGGGTTGCGCCAGTAGCCGTGGGCGATGCTCGGGCCGGTGGCCCAGACTTCACCGACGGCGTTGTCGGCCAACTCTGCCAGCGTGGTCGGCTCGACGATCAGCACCGCATGATCAGGCTGGCTGATGCCGCAACTCATGATCGGGCTGCCCTCGCCCGCTTCGGCACGGTTCTGTGCCAGGGCTTGATCGTCGACGCGCAGGGCCGGAATGCCCGTGCCGCGAGGTGTGCCGGCGACGAACAGGGTCGCTTCCGCCAGACCATAGGACGCCATGAAACTGTTTTCGCTGAAACCACACGCAGTGAACTTCTCGGCGAAACGCTCGAGGGTGTCGAGACGGATCGGTTCGGAGCCGGAATAGGCGACGCGCCAGCGGCTCAGATCGAGACGCTCCAGCGCCGATTCGCTGACCCGCTCGCTGCACAGTCGATAGGCAAAGTCCGGCCCGCCGCTGATGGTGCCGCCGTATTGGCTGATCGCTTCGAGCCAGCGCAACGGCCGGCCGAGGAAGTACGCCGGCGACATCAGGATGCACGGCACGCCGCTGAAGATCGGCTGCAGCAGACCGCCGATCAGGCCCATGTCGTGGTACAGCGGCAGCCAGCTGACGATCACGTCGTCCGGGTTCACGTCGATACCGAAACCGTGACGGATCAACAGTTCGTTGGCCACCAGGTTGCCGTGGCTGACCTGTACACCCTTGGGCAGCGCGGTCGAACCGGAGGTGTATTGCAGGAAGGCGATGTGGTCTTGCGGCAAGGTCGGTTCGACCCAACGCTCGGCCAGCGAGGCGTCGAGGGTGTCGACGCATAACAGCGGCGGCGCACCTTCGATTTGCTGCAAGGCGTCGCGCAGGTCGGCGCTGGTCAGCAGCAGACGCGGTTCGGCGTCGGCAATGATCGACAGCAGGCGTTCCTGATGGTGACGCTTGGCCGATTCCGGCGGATAAGCCGGCACCGCGATCACGCCCGCGTACAGGCAACCGAAAAACGCCGCGACGTAATCCGGGCCGCTCGGAAACAGCAGCACCGCGCGATCACCGAATCCGGCCTCGGCCTGCAACGCTGCCGCGATGGTGCGCGCACGCTGATCGAGTTCGCGATAACTGAGCACCACAGCCTGCTCCTCGGTTTCAGCGAGAAAACGCAAGGCCAGCCGATCCGGCGTCAGAGCCGCGCGGCGCTGGAGGGCTTGGACCAGGGTGCTGGGGAGTTCGAACGCGTCGGTCATGAGGTTTCCTGCCTGAATTCGGCTTGCTGGTGGAATCGGGTTGGCTGCGGCATGCCCGTGCAAGGCATGCGGGACACGGTCTTCGCCGACCGTGCAAGGCATTGGAATGCGGTATGGCCGGGGCTGTGTACCCGGAACCATTCACCAATGAGAACGGATGACGTCTTGAAATAATTAGTCGGCAGGCTGGATCGCCAATGGGGCTGGGCGCTTGGACGAGTGCGGCGGCGTGTCGCAGTTCACGGATCGCACCGTTATGGATCATTAGTTCTCTTTCTCAATTGACAATCATTATCATTCAACATAATTTGTCGCTCGATGTGTAGGACGGCCCCGTCCCCCAGGCGTCCCACTAACCTATTGGCAGCAAGGTGATTTCCATGACGGAACAAGTATCCACAAGCAGGTGCGATTCACCGCTACTTCAGGCATTCGTCGACAATCGACTGATTCTGGTCAAGATTGCAGCCCGCATTACCGGCTGCCGTTCACGCGCCGAAGATGTGGTGCAGGATGCGTTCTTCCGACTGCAATCGGCGCCGCCGATCACGTCGTCGATCAAGGCCCAGCTGAGTTATCTGTTCCAGATCGTGCGCAATCTGGCCATCGATCACTACCGCAAACAGGCGCTGGAGCAGAAGTACGCCGGCCCCGAGGAGGAAGGGTTGAACGTGGTCATTCAGGGCGCTTCGCCGGAAACCTCACACATCAACTTCTCGACCCTGGAACACATTGCCGATGCGCTGACCGAGCTGCCGGTCCGCACCCGCTACGCCTTCGAGATGTACCGTCTGCATGGCGTGCCGCAAAAGGACATTGCCAAGGAACTCGGCGTTTCGCCGACCCTGGTCAACTTCATGATTCGTGATGCGCTGGTGCACTGCCGCAAGGTGTCGGGCAGTCGTGCAGATGCCGTGACTGCGAACCGTCGCTGACAGCACACCGCCAAAAAAAAGATCGCAGCCTTCGCTGAAGGGCTGCGATCTTTTTTTGTTTCAGCGAGGCGTCACGCCAGTTTGCAGCGATCAAAAAACCGCTCACGCCCCAGGATCATCAACGCCGCGCGCTTGTGCGGGAAGTCGAATTCCTTTTCGCAGTGGAAGCACTGGTTTTGCATGTGGCCGATCATCTTTGCATTGTCAGCACGCGGCTCGGCGACGACGCTCTGGGTACGCGGATCATCCAGAAACAGGTAGTGCACCAGCGCCGACAGCCAACTCGCCACCTTGTGCGGACCGCGATGGTTTTCTTCCCCGACCAGCATGTGAATCCCGCGATCGTAGTTATCGGCATCGTAGAACGGCGCGATGCGATCTTCCTTGGCCCAGTAGGCTTCGAAATAGGCAAACGGCTGGTCGTCGAAACAACCGATCAGGGTCAGGGTGTGCGGATCGGCGTCGAGTTTGCTCAGGTACTCGCGATGCTGTTCGAGGCTGCCCTCTTCCTGCCAGAAACTGGCGACTCGCGGGCTGTTCTGCCAACGGTTGAAACGCGCAAGATCCTGCTCGATTTCTACCGTTCGCAGGGAAATCCACGCACCGAGACGTGCATCGAAACGCCGATAAACCTCACCACGCGGTTTCACCGGCCGCAGCGGATGACGCTTGCCGTTGCTGATGACCATCTGCTGCGGATAACTGCCGGTCAGCGAAGCCCCCAGCCACGGTTGCGGCAGTTGCCAGAACAGCGTGCGCTCGCAGCGATATTCGCCCGCCACTTCAGTGCTCACCAGCAAACCGCTGAGCAAGGCTTCGGTCGGCGGCTGATCCAGTTGCCAGATCAATTGCTGACGCGCCGGATCCCGGGCAAACAGCCAATAGCAGGCCGCCCACAGCGCCTGGCCTGGCGGCAGCGCATAGCGTTCATCGATCTGGATCGGCCCCTGACCTTCACGATCGAGGCGCAGGCGAATCAGCGGTTGCCCGTCCAGGCTGAGGCTCAGACGGCTTTCAGTGGCATCGGCTATCAGTTGACTGCCCGAAGGCAAGGCCAGGGCAGTCAAGTCATTCAGATTGGACATGGGTCGGGCTCACGATAATCGTCGACAGTTCAACGATGGGACGTGAGCCGGGGCGGGAAATTTAGGCCGGACGCGAAAAACCGCCCGTCATGGGTGAGGCACCGGCACCACGGCAATCTTGTACGGATCGAAGATCTTCAGCATCTGCCCGCTGTCGCGCAGCCCTTGCAGCAACTTGCCGAACGCCTCGCCGGTAATCGGCGCTTTCGGGCTGAGAATGGCGTAATGGTGATAGATCTGGTCGATGCGTTGCGACACCAGCAATTCGTCACGCACCTTGTCGTTGCGCAGCAGGTAATCGAACAGATACGAGCGAGTGACCAGGGCAATGTCCGCCCGACCGCGCAGCACCATCAACAGGTTGCTGTCGTGGGAATAGGTCAGCGTGGCGTTGTAGGTTTCCGCGAGGTATTTGGGGTCGGCATTGAAGTTGGCGAACTCGTAGTGATAGCCGCTGTACAACGCCAGGCGTTTGCCCTTGAGATCAGCGAAGTAATTCTGCTGGCGGCCGGGTTCGTTTTCCGCGACGAAAATCTCCGCGTCCTCCAGTCCCATGTCGACCGTGGTATGGGGAATGTCTTTCCAGCCCCAGTCCGGGTTCTCGAAGATCGCCATGTCCGTGCGGCCCTCCTTGAAATCGCCGAACCGTCGCGGAATCGAGGTGGGGACAAGCTCGAAACGGTAGTCGCTCTGCGAGCTGTTCAATGCAGCGACGAGCTCCGGCAGCAGTCCGGTGTCGGCACCGTTTTCCGGGCGAATGGTGTAAGGCGGGAAATGCGCCGCACCCACCCGAACCACTTGCACCGCCTCAGCAGGCAAAACCCAGGATGCAGCCAGCGCTGCGAGCATCAGCCCGGCGGCCGTCCGATTTGACGAAGACTTCAAAACACCCCACTCCCCGAAAAAGTACCGTTCCATGCATTCAAGCTAGGCGGTTTCGCCCAGTTAGCCAGTTTCCCGGGCCGATAGAAAGTAATCAGCGTTCTTCAAGCACCAGGATCAGCGCTTCTTCGGCCAGTTGATCGAGGCTCAAACTGCCGCCGGCGCGGAACCAGGTGGTGGTCCAGGACAATGCGCCCGTGAGAAAACGTCGGGTAATGAACACATCGCCGCGGATGAACCCTGCCTCCTTGGCCTCGCCCAGCACTTGCAGCCAGATGTCCTCGTAGATGTCACGCAGCGCCAGCACCTTGGCCTGACCGTCTTCGGACAGCGAGCGCCATTCATACACCAGCACCGCCATCGCTTCGCCACTGCCGCCCATGATCGACTGCAATTCGCAGCGGATCAGCGCCAGAACCCGCTCGCGTACATCGGCCGCTTCGGCCAGGGCTGCACGCATCAGCGCCGTGTTGTAGCGGATGGTTTCTTCCATCACCGCGCGCAGGATTTCGTCCTTGCTCTTGAAGTGATGAAAGATGCTGCCTGACTGAATGCCCACAGCGCCGGCCAGGTCGCGCACGGTGGTGCGTTCGTAGCCTTTGTTGCGAAACAGGTGGGCCGCCACTTGCAGCAGTTTGCCGCGAGCGCTGTCCGGGTCGGTCAACCGGCCTTCATCGACCAGTTCGCGCATGACCTTCAGGGCTTTTTGCTCGTCCACCCGTTCTCTCCTACAGTCGTTCAGTCGTCTGCCGCCCTGAAACCGCAGGGTTGCGCGGGCAATTTAAGCCGCCGGCCGCGACCAAGCAAGCGCTTGGGCAGAAGATAATCCAGCCTGTTTACAAACCAAGCGCTTGCTTGGTAGCCTCGATGCACTTCTGTCACAGGTTGCTGAGTCGGAGATGAAAATGCCCACCACCGTCCGCATCGGATGCGCCAGCGCATTCTGGGGAGATACCTCGACCGCCGCCGCGCAGCTCGTGGCCGCAGGAGAGCTGGATTATCTGGTGTTCGACTACCTGGCCGAGATCACCATGTCGATCATGGCCGGCGCCCGCATGAAGGACCCGCAGGCAGGGTTTGCCGGCGATTTCATCGAAGTCCTGGCGCCCCTGCTGCCGCAACTGGCCAAACAGAAGATTCGCGTCATCAGCAATGCCGGTGGGGTCAATCCCCAGGCCTGTGCCGCCGCCCTGCAAGCGGCCTGCGACAAGGCCGGCGTGGCGCTGAAAATCGCCGTGTTGTCGGGCGATGACCTGCAACCACACTTCAAACAGCTCGCCACCCAGGGCATCACGGAAATGTTCAGCGGCGCCCCGCTGCCACCGATGTGCGTTTCGACCAACGCCTACCTCGGCGCACCGGGCATCGTCGAAGCCCTGCGTCTGGGCGCCGACATCGTCATCACCGGCCGCGTGGTCGACAGCGCAGTGGTCAGCGCCGCACTGGTGCATGAATTCGGCTGGTCGTGGCACGACTACGACAAACTCGCGCAAGCAGCCTTGGCCGGGCACATCATCGAATGTGGCGCACAGTGCACCGGCGGCAACTTCACCGATTGGCGCGACGTACCCGATTACGAACACATCGGTTTTCCGATCGCCGAGGTCGGCGCCGACGGCCAGTTCATCGTCAGCAAACCCGAAGGCTCCGGCGGACTGGTCACGCCGCTGACCGTCGGCGAACAGATGCTTTACGAAATCGGCGATCCACAGGCCTATCTGTTGCCCGATGTGGTCTGCGACTTCAGTCAGGTCAAACTTCAGCAACAAGGCAAAAACGCGGTTCGCGTCCACGGCGCCAGAGGCTTGCCGCCCAGCGACAAATACAAGGTCAGTGCGACGTACCCGGACGGTTTCCGCTGCACCGCCAGTTGTCTGATCGCCGGCATCGATGCGGTGGAAAAAGCCCGGCGCGTCAGTCAGGCGATCATCGACAAGACTTCTGAAATGCTCGAGCAACGCGGCTGGGGCCCCTACAGCGAAACCCATATCGAGCTGCTCGGCAGCGAAGCCACCTACGGCCCTCACGGCCAGCGCCGGGACAGCCGCGAAGTGGTGATCAAACTCGCCGTGCGCCACCCGAACAAACAGGCCTTGATCCTGTTCTCCCGGGAAATCGCCCAGGCCGCCACCGGCATGGCGCCGGGGCTGACCGGCATCGTCGGCGGGCGGCCGACGGTGTATCCGCTGATCCGGCTGTTCTCGTTCCTGATCGACAAAAGCGCCTGCAGCTTGCAGATCGATATCGCCGGAGAGCGCCACCCGTTTGCCCTGCCCGCCTCGGCCACCCTCGACAGCGAGGATTTGCCCCTGCCCCACGAAACGCCCAAACCCCATGGCCGCGCCGACGCCAGCGTGCCGCTGGTGAAACTGGCGGTGGCGCGCTCCGGCGACAAGGGCAATCACAGCAACATCGGCGTCATGCCACGTCGCCCGGAGTACCTGCCGTGGATCGCCGAAGCGCTGACCCCGGCCGTGGTCGTCGACTGGATGAGCCATGTCCTCGACCCGATTCACGGCCGGGTCGAACGCTGGTATCTGCCGGGCACCCACAGCCTGAATTTCCTGCTGGAAAACGCCCTCGGCGGCGGTGGCGTGGCGAGCCTGCGCATCGACCCGCAGGGCAAAGCCTTCGCCCAACAATTGCTGGAAATCCAGATCCCGGTGCCACAGAGCATCGCCGAGCAGTTCGACTAGAGGATTGTCCATGGCATACGAATCGATTTTCCGGGCTGACCTGTTCAGCGGCCAGACCGTGATCGTCACCGGTGGCGGCAGCGGCATCGGGCGTTGCACCGCCCATGAACTGGCCGCGCTCGGGGCCACCGTGGTGCTGGTCGGACGCAAACCGGAAAAGCTGCAAGCCGTTGCTGCCGAAATCGCCGAGGACGGTGGCCGGGCGCACTGGAGGGCTTGCGACATTCGTGACGAAGAAGCCGTGAAGACGCTGGTCGGCGAATTGATCCGCGAACACGGGCCGATCCACGGACTGGTCAACAATGCCGGCGGCCAGTACCCGTCGCCCTTGGCCTCGATCAATCAGAAAGGCTTCGAAACCGTGCTGCGCACCAATCTGGTCGGCGGTTTCCTGATGGCTCGGGAAGTGTTCAATCAATCGATGAGCAAACACGGCGGCAGCATCGTCAACATGCTCGCCGACATGTGGGGCGGCATGCCTGGCATGGGCCACTCCGGCGCCGCCCGTTCGGGTATGGACAACTTCACCAAGACCGCGGCATTCGAATGGGGTTATGCCGGGGTTCGGGTTAACGCAGTGGCGCCGGGCTGGATCGCCTCCAGCGGCATGGACACTTACGAAGGCGCGTTCAAGGCGGTGATCCCGACCTTGCGCGAACATGTACCGCTCAAACGCATCGGCACCGAATCAGAGGTCAGCGCGGCGATTGTATTTCTGCTCAGCCCTGCAGCCTCGTTTATCAGCGGCAGCACGTTGCGCATCGATGGCGCGGCCAGCCTGGGCAGCCGCGCATGGCCGTTGCACAAGGCGACCCACAGCGAATCCTTCAACGGCTTCCACCGGGCCTATATGCCGGACGTCTTGAAGGACAAGGAGTAAGCCATGCCGCAGATCCAGTCCCAGCTTGACCCGCACAGCGAAGCCTTTGCGCGCAACCGCACCGCCATGCTCGCGGCCATCGAGCAAGTCCAGCAGCTCGAACAGAACCTGCTGAACAAGGCCGCCGAAGCCAAACCGAAATTCGACAAGCGCGGGCAACTGCTGCCCCGCGAACGCCTGAACCTGCTGCTCGACCCTGGCGCGCCATTCCTCGAACTGGCGAGCCTGGCCGGCTACAAACTGCACGACGACAAGGACGGCAGCTCGGCCGGTGGCGGTTTGATTGCGGGCATTGGCTACGTTTCCGGCGTGCGGGCGCTGGTGGTGGCGAACAACAGCGCGATCAAGGGCGGGACGATTTCCCCGTCGGGTCTGAAAAAATCCCTGCGCCTGCAACAGATCGCCCAGGAAAACAAACTGCCGGTGATCACCCTTGCCGAAAGCGGCGGCGCCAACCTCAATTATGCGGCGGAGATTTTCGTCGAAGGCGCGCGCAGTTTTGCCAATCAGGCGCGCATGTCGGCCATGGGGCTGCCGCAGATCACCGTGGTGCACGGCTCGGCCACGGCCGGCGGTGCATATCAGCCAGGGCTGTCGGATTACGTGGTGGTGGTGCGCGGCAAGGCCAAGCTGTTTCTCGCAGGTCCCCCATTGCTCAAGGCGGCGACCGGTGAAGTGGCCACCGACGAAGAACTGGGCGGCGCCGAGATGCACGCGCAAGTCGCCGGAACCGCCGAATATTTGGCCGAGAACGATGCCGACGGCGTGCGTCAGGTGCGGGAAATCATCAGCTTGTTGAACTGGAACGAGCAGCTTCCGTGGCTGCCCGAACCGCAATTCAAAGATCCGCTGTATCCCATCGACGAACTGCTGGGCCTGATCCCGGACGACCCGAAAAAGCCCTACGACGTGCGTGAAATCATTGCGCGGATCGCCGATGAATCGCGTTTCATGGAGTTCAAGGGCGAGTTCGATCAGCAGACCGTTTGCGGCCACCTGAAAATTCAGGGCCGCGCCTGTGGGTTCATCGGCAACAACGGCCCGATCACGCCCAACGGTGCGAGCAAGGCGGCGCAGTTCATTCAGCTGTGCGACCAGAGTCAGACACCCCTGCTGTTTTTCCACAACACCACCGGGTTCATGGTCGGCACCGAATCGGAACAGCACGGCGTGATCAAGCACGGCTCCAAATTGATCCAGGCCGTGGCCAATGCGCGGGTACCGAAACTGACCATCGTGGTCGGCGGCTCCTATGGCGCGGGCAACTATGCGATGTGCGGACGCGGGCTCGATCCGCGCTTCATCTTCGCCTGGCCCAACAGTCGCACCGCAGTGATGGGTGGCGCCCAGGCCGGCAAGGTGCTGCGGATCGTCACCGAAGCCAAGCAGCTGAAGGACGGTCTGGTGCCCGACCCGAAGATGCTCGACATGCTGGAACAGGTCACCGCGCAGAAACTCGACAGCCAGTCCACCGCCCTCTACGGCAGCGCCAACCTGTGGGACGACGGGCTGATCGATCCACGCGACACCCGCACCCTGCTCGGCTACCTGCTGGATATCTGCCACGAAGCCGACATCCGCACGCTGGGCCCCAACAGCTTCGGCGTCAGCCGGTTCTGATTGCCACGGACTCAAGGAGAACAATAAAAATGATCTTCACCCCGGAACACGAAGCCCTGCGCCGCACCGTCCGCCAATTCGTCGAGCACGAGATCAACCCGCACGTCGATGAATGGGAAAAGGCCGGGCGCTTTCCGATCCACGAGATTTTCCGCAAGGCCGGCGACCTCGGCCTGCTGGGGATTTCCAAGCCGGAAAAATTCGGCGGCATGGGCCTGGATTACAGCTATTCGATCGTCGCCGCCGAAGAGTTCGGCACCATCCATTGCGGCGGCATTCCGATGTCGATCGGCGTGCAGACCGACATGTGCACCCCGGCCCTCGCCCGCTTCGGCTCCGATGAATTGCGCGACGAATTCCTGCGCCCGGCGATCACCGGCGAGCAGGTCGGCTGCATCGGCGTCTCGGAAGTCGGTGCCGGCTCCGACGTCGCCGGGCTCAAGACCACCGCGCGCAAGGATGGCGACGACTACGTGATCAACGGCAGCAAGATGTGGATCACCAACTCGCCGAGCGCCGACTTCATCTGCCTGCTGGCCAACACCTCGGACGACAAGCCGCACGTCAACAAGTCGCTGATCATGGTCCCGATGAACACACTGGGCATCAGCCTCAGTTCGCACCTGGACAAGCTCGGCATGCGCAGCTCGGAAACCGCCCAGGTGTTTTTCGACAACGTGCGGGTGCCCCAGCGCAATCGCATCGGCCATGAAGGCGCCGGGTTCATGATGCAGATGCTGCAATTCCAGGAGGAACGCCTGTTCGGTGCGGCCAACATGATCAAGGGCCTGGAATACTGCATCGACAGCACCATCGAGTACTGCAAGGAGCGCAAGACCTTCGGCAATGCGCTGATCGACAATCAGGTGATCCACTTCCGTCTCGCCGAATTGCAGACCGAAATCGAATGCCTGCGGGCGCTGGTCTATCAGGCCACCGAGCAATACGTGAAAGGCCAGGACGTCACCCGACTGGCTTCGATGGCCAAGCTCAAGGCCGGGCGTCTCGGTCGCGAAGTCAGCGACAGCTGCCTGCAATATTGGGGCGGCATGGGCTTCATGTGGGACAACCCGGTGGCCCGCGCCTACCGCGACGTGCGACTGGTGTCGATTGGCGGCGGCGCCGACGAAATCATGCTGGGGATCATCTGCAAACTGATGGGCATCCTGCCGGGGAAAAAGAAATGAGCACCCTGCCCGATTGCCAGACGCTGTTGCTGGAGCCGCATAACGGCGTGCTGCACATCACCCTCAATCGCCCGGAAAGCCGCAACGCCATGAGCCTGCAAATGGTCGCCGAACTGCGCGCAGTGCTGGCCGCCGTGCGCGATGACCGCAGCGTTCGCGCGCTGGTGCTCAGCGGTGCCGGCGGGCATTTCTGTGCCGGTGGCGACATCAAGGACATGACCAACGCCCGCGCTCAGGGCAGCGATGCCTATCGCGAGTTGAACCGCACTTTCGGGTCGTTGCTGGAAGAAGCGCAGCACGCGCCGCAAGTGCTGATCACCGTGTTGCAGGGCGCGGTGCTCGGGGGCGGTTTCGGACTGGCGTGCGTAAGCGATATCGCGATGGCCGATCATCAGGCGCAATTCGGTCTGCCGGAAACCAGCCTCGGCCTGTTGCCGGCGCAGATCGCGCCGTTTGTGGTGCAGCGCATCGGCCTCACTGAAGCCCGCCGCCTGGCCCTGACCGCCGCGCGTTTTGACGGCCATCAGGCGCGGCGCCTGGGGCTGGTGCATTTTGTCGAGCAGGATCCCCAGGCACTGGCCGAGCGGCTGGATGAAGTGCTGCAACATGTCCTGTGCTGCGCCCCCGAAGCGAATGCCGCTACCAAGAAATTACTGCTGGCCAGCGCCGGCCAGCCGTCGAGCGCATTGCTGGATGAAGCGGCGCAGTGGTTCAGCGAAGCCGTGACCGGTGCCGAAGGTATCGAAGGCACGATGGCGTTCGTGCAAAAGCGCAAACCCGGATGGAGCACCTGACCTTGTGGGAGCGAGCTCGCGATAAGGCCCTCCAATCCACCGCCAACATTCAGGAAAAACCACCATGCCCGCCCTCCACAAAATCCTGATCGCCAACCGCGGTGAAATCGCCTGCCGCATCCAGCGCACTGCCCAGGCCCTCGGCTATCGCACCGTCGCGGTGTTCAGCGACGCCGACGCCGATGCGCTGCATGTCCAAATGGCGGACGAGGCCGTGAACATCGGCCCGGCGCCGGTGCAACAGTCCTACCTGAACATCCCGGCCATCCTCGACGCCGCCCGGCGCAGCGGTGCCGACGCGATCCATCCTGGTTATGGCTTCCTTTCGGAAAACGCAGGGTTCGCCCGAGCCTGCGAACAGGCCGGCCTGACCTTCATTGGTCCCAGCGTCGAAGCCATCGAACTGATGGGCAGCAAACGCCAGTCGAAAATTGCCATGCTCGCTGCCGGGGTGCCGTGCATCGCCGGCTATCAAGGCGCCGAGCAGGACGACGCGACCCTGACACACGAAGCCGAACGCATCGGTTATCCGCTGATGATCAAGGCCAGCGCCGGCGGTGGCGGACGCGGCATGCGCCTGGTGCATCACGTCGAGGAGCTGGCGGCGCAATTGCGCACCGCCCGCTCCGAAGCCTTGAACGGTTTCGGCAGCGACGAACTGATCCTCGAACAGGCGTTGATCGAACCGCGCCACGTCGAAGTGCAGTTGTTCGGCGATCACCACGGCAACCTGATCTACCTGGGCGAGCGCGATTGTTCGATCCAACGTCGCCATCAGAAAGTCATCGAAGAAGCACCGTGCCCGGTAATGACCGAAGAATTGCGTCAGGCGATGGGAGAAGCGGCGCTCAAGGCCGGACGCGCGGTGAACTACGTGGGCGCCGGCACCGTGGAGTTTCTCCTCGACGCCCGAGGCCAGTTCTACTTTCTGGAAATGAACACCCGGCTGCAGGTCGAGCATCCGGTGACCGAATTGATTACCGGGTTGGACCTGGTGGCGTGGCAGCTCTTGGTTGCCGAGGGCCAGCCGCTGCCGCTGACGCAAGCACAAGTCAAACTCGATGGCCACGCCATGGAGGTGCGCCTCTACGCCGAGGATCCGGCCCAGGGATTTCTGCCGCAGACCGGCCGTGTCGAAGCCTGGGAACCGGCACTGAATCGGGGTGCGCGGATTGATCATGGGCTGATCGAAGGTCAGTCGATCTCACCGTTCTACGACCCGATGCTCGGCAAACTGATCGCCCACGGCGCGACCCGCGAAGAGGCCCGGCGCAAACTGTTGTGCGCGGTGCAGGACAGCGTGTTGCTCGGCGTGCAGAGCAATCAGCGACTGCTCGCCAGTCTGTTGCAGCATCCGCAGTTCATCAGCGGTGAATTCAGTACCGGGTTTATCCCGCAACACTTCGCCGACCATCCTTGTCTGCACCCGCATACACCGAGTGCCGAAGAACTCGCAGTCGCAGCGTTGCTGTTTTATCAATCCTGTGCCGGGGCGCATCGTTCACCCTTGGCCGGTTGGCGCAACAATGCCGGGGCGCCGTTGCACTATCAACTCGGTCTCGACGACCAGACGTGGAGCGTGCAGTTGCTCGCTGCCCCGGACGGCATCGTTCGGGTTCAGGTGGCTGAACGTGCCTTCGAACTGAAGCTCATCGAATACAACGAACGCTCGATATCCCTCGAAATCGAAGGCCTGCGCCGGCGCCACGCCTATCGCCTGCACGACGACCATCTCTGGCTGTTCACCCGTCCCGGCAGCCTGCGCCTGGTGGATCGAACTCATGCCGTGATCGACAGTCAGACCAGCGTCAGCACCGGCACCTTGAAAGCCCCGATGGATGGCGCAATCATCGACGTGCTTGTCAGCGAAGGCAGTCCGGTCAGCAAAGGCCAACTGCTGGTGGTGCTGGAAGCGATGAAAATGGAGCACCCGCTCAAGGCCGGCATCGATGGCGTGCTCAAGCGGGTGCAGGTCAAGGTCGGCGATCAGGTCAAAAATCGTCAGGTTCTGTTGCAGGTCGAGTAGTCGCCGCGCGCATCCGCAAGGTTTGACTACGCTCTGAATAATCAGGACGCGGAAATCAGGAACCCTGCGATGCCCCATTGGCTGGTCATTGATCTGGAAGCCACCACCGATGAAGGTGGCTGGCCGGTTACGGAAATGGAGATCATCGAGATTGGCGCCACCCTGGTGGATCGTGCCGGTCGCGAGCAGGATCACTTTCAACGCTTCGTCAAACCGACGCGTCGGCCACTGCTGACGCCGTTCTGTCGTGAGCTCACTCATATCACTCAGGCCAACATCGACGCGGCGCAACCGCTGACCGACGTCTGGCCGGCGTTCGAGCGCTGGCTCGGTCAGCACCAGACACGCCTTGAAGGCTGGGCCAGCTGGGGCGATTACGACCGCAAGCAATTGCTTCAGGAATGGCAGCGCCTGCAACTCGACAGCGCCCTTAGCCGCGTGCCGCACATGAACCTCAAACAACGCTTTGCCAAGGCCCGACGCCTCGAACGGCCTCTGGGACTCAATGGCGCCCTGCAACTGGCGGGCATGCAGTTCACCGGTCAGCAGCATCGCGCGCTGGAAGATGCGCGTAATACCGCCCGATTATTACCGCTGGTGCTGCCGCTCTAGCGCAGGTGACGGCGCCCTGAGCCTTGTGCATACTGGCCGACCTTTTTGACCCTTTTAAGCCCTTTTCGAGAGGAATCGCCCATGTTTAAAGTCAACGAGTACTTCGACGGCACCGTCAAGTCGATCGCCTTTGGCACAGCTGAAGGTCCTGCGACCATCGGCGTCATGGCCCCGGGCGAATACGAATTCGGCACCAGCCAGCGTGAAATCATGCACGTGGTGTCCGGCGCACTGACCGTCAAACTGCCGGACAGCAGTGACTGGGAAACTTTCGCTGCAGGCAGCCAGTTCAACGTGCCAGCCAACAGCAAGTTCCAGCTGAAAGTGGCCGTCGACACCGCTTACCTGTGCGAATACCGCGGCTGAAACCCCGGTTTCCTGCGGCAATAAAAAATGCCCGTGTCCTTGGACACGGGCATTTTTCGTTTCGGGGCAGATTACTCGAGGATTTCCACCGGCATGCCGACTTCGAGTCGACCGTTGCTGTCATTGACCAGGTTCTGACCGAACATCGCACCGTCGGCCTGGGCGCGGGTCTTCTGCAGAGTCGCCAGCGGCTCGCGATCCGCGCTGCGTTCACCGGTTTTCGGATCGATCGTAGTGAGAATGCAGCGTGAACACGACTTGACCACGCGGAACTCGACATCACCGATGCGGATGCGCTTCCAGCCATCCTCGGCATAGGCCTCGCTGCCTTCGATCACCAGATTCGGCCGGAACCGCAGCATTTCCAACGGACGCCCGACTTCCTGCGACAGATGTTGCAGCGACGCCTCGCCAATCAGCAGCAGCGGGAAACCGTCGGCGAACGCCACCTGGTCGTCATCGTTGCCGTACCCGGCCGCAGTCGTGCGGGCGCGATCCAGCGGCACTTGCACCAGGCGGGTCGGCTTGCCGATGAATTCGCTGACCCAGCGGGCCGCTTCTTCGCCGGCATCCGGCACGCGCAGGGTGTCGCGCCAGATGGTCACGCCGCGCAGTTCGGCTTCGTTGCCGGGCAACGCGATATCAATTGCCGAATGCCCCGGCGCATCGAGGGTCAGGCCACCGTCGGCATTCCACAGCGCCGACAACTGGCTCATCTTCGCTTCGGCACGCTGAGTCAGGAAACGCCCGCTGGCCTCGTCCACCAGCATCCAGCGTCGATCGCCCTCAAGCCCCAGTTTGTCCAGGCCGATCCCTTGCAGAACCTCGCCCTTGCCGGATTTCAACGGGTAACGATAAAGCGCGCTCAGACGCAGCATGGCCAGCTCCCTGATGGGTCAAAAACGCCACCCTATACGAGCTGGGTCGCCGAATCAAAGGCCAGAGAATGAGGAAGCGAACTTGCTCGCTTCCGCTGCAACCGCGTCGTGATCAGGCCGGGACTTCGTCGAGCATCAGACGCTGGCGCACCACATCGACCAGTTTGTCCGGCTGGAACTTGGAGAGGAAGTTGTCGCAGCCGACCTTCTTCACCATCGAGTCGTTGAAGCTGCCGGACAGCGAGGTGTGCAGCACCACGTACAGGCCACGCAGACGCGGGTCGTTGCGGATTTCGGTGGTCAGGCGATAGCCGTCCATTTCCGGCATTTCCGCGTCGGTGAAGATCATCAGCAACTTGTCGGTCATGTTGACCCCAGTGTCGGCCCAAGCCTTGAGCATGTTCAGGGCTTTCAGACCGTCGCTGGCGATGTGCATCTTCACGCCCAACTGGCCGAGGGTGTCGCGCAACTGCGACAGTGCAACATTGGAGTCGTCCACCAGCAGCACTTCGCGGCCACGGGCGCGCTCCAGGACCGGATCGTCGAGTTTGTCGCGGGAGACCTTGGCGTTGTACGGGACGATTTCGGCGAGGACTTTCTCGACGTCGATGATTTCCACCAATTGATCGTCGACCTTGCTGATGGCGGTCAGGTAATGCTGGCGGCCGGCGCTGGTCGGCGGTGGCAGGATGGCTTCCCAGTTCATGTTGACGATGCGATCCACACCGCCGACGAGGAAAGCCTGCACCGAGCGGTTGTACTCGGTGACGATGATCGTGCTGTTGGGGCCCGGCACCAGCGGACGCATGCCGATCGCCTGGGACAGGTCGATTACCGGCAGGGTCTGGCCGCGCAGGTTGACCACACCGCAGACAAACGGGTGACGCTGAGGCATCAGGGTCAGCTTCGGCAGTTGCAGGACTTCCTGAACCTTGAACACGTTGATCGCGAACAATTGGCGCCCGGCCAGCCGGAACATGAGAATTTCCAGGCGATTCTCACCCACCAGTTGCGTGCGTTGGTCTACCGTATCGAGAATGCCGGCCATCAATGACTCCTGGGCTTGTTCTGGTGAATTCACTAAAGGGGGTTATCGGCTGATTCCGGCCAATCTTGATCCCCATACAAATCACCTACAAAATGCCATGAGAAGGCATTGATGTCACATTAACATCATGCTTTACTGGCCCCGTGATTTCATCTGCTACATTCTCTGCGGCGCGACCTCGGTTTGCGCGGTAGGTTCCCGTGTCTAAGGGATTCCCCTAGTAACAATCAGGCCCAACCTGATGTTCGCAATATCCAATAGCCATTAATGTGACGCCATTCTCATTGCATGAACGGAGTCAGGCTTTTGTGTGCGATCGCAGGTCAGTGGAACCCCATCCTCTCGAAACCCCCGGCACAAGCCTCCTCGGCACTGCAGGGCGCGATCTCACGACGGTTCATGATCGTCGACACACACGACATTCGCTCATCAGACATGACGTTGTGGAGATAAGCATGCCGAACGACCGTAAAGAGTGGGCGCAGCGCTTCCCCGAATTTCTTGTCGAGGCTGAAACGCTCCTGGCCAAGTCCGAAGAGTGCCTGAGTCATTTGCAACTGATCAGCAATGACAAGGACGCCATCGACTGCATGCTCAGCACCCTGCTCAAACTGGCGAACAAGGCCGATGCCCTTGCATTGGTGGCCGTGTCCGAGTTCTGTCTGCACCTGCATGGCCTGCTCACTCAGACGCAGGATCATGTCGACCTGCATGCCCAGGCGCTCGACGCCCTGAAAGATTGCTTCACCTTGATGGCCTGGCAACTTGAACTGGTCGACCAGAGCACCGGCCAGTTGAGCCTGGACGAAAGCGAGCAGACGTCCCTCATCGAAGCGTTCGCCTTCCAGGTGGGTCAGAGCCAGTTTCAACCGCCGCTCAGTGCCAAACCCTTGTCTCTCGTGTCTTATTCGGAGCGGCAAGCGTAATCGAGTGCACGCCGGGCCCATTGCAGCCCGTTAGTTCGAGCCATCGAATGTCGCAATTGAATAACTCATGCCTGCCAGCGACATCCTCAAATAAATAATTACGCGTCAACATGCAGACTGCCCAGCGCTGAAGTCAGGGTTTACCTGTGTATGAAAAATGAAAACTTCAGGTTTCATCGATAATTATCGATTCCAATAATTCAACTTTTTCCATTATGGAACTCGCGTCCAACATGGTGTATTTCCTGACTCTTTGGACATATAGGGCGAACGCGACCAACGGTATGTTAAGTGGTATTATGCCGCGCGTTAGTTGCTTTCACTTAATGGCACAGTGACTTCAATGATCGGTCTGCTCCGAAGTTGACAGTCAATTATCGATCACTGAACCGTATTGAAACCAACAACCTGAACCACAGATTTTCAGACAGAGACCGCCAGCCACTCTGACCGGTCTGCCCGCAGCGAACATCCATTGGCTCCATCCGCTATGTACGCCAGCCTCAAGTCAATCGCCACATGGCCACCCTCCCGAGAAAACGCGCGCAGGTTCACGCTTACGCTTTGCATTGGCGCGGCAGTGGGCAGTCTGCTGACTTATGGTTTGTCCGCGCCGCTGTCGTTTGGCCTGCTGCTGATCAATCTGGCAGCCGCCGCTTGCGTCTTTACCCAGCATCGCCTGTCGCGCAAATCGATCAAGTTCCAGCCTCAGGAACTGGCCGACCGATTACTCGAAGTCCAGGAAAACGAACGTCACCGTCTCAGTCGTGAACTGCACGATGATATCGGTCAGTTGCTGACCGCCGCCAAACTGCAAAGCGAATGGCTCAAGCGACGCCTGCCGGACGACTTGCAGGAACAGTGTTCGGCACTCTGCGACACCCTTGAGGAAACCCTCAACAAAGTTCGCGATGTTTCGGCCATTCTCAATCCACGGCAACTGACCAGCCTGGGGCTGGAAGCCAGTTTGCGCGCTCATCTGCTCAAGACACTGACCAACACCTCGGTGCACTGGAGCCTGGACTGTCAGCAGCGTTTGAACGGCATCCCTGAGGAAATGGCAGTCGCCGCCTTCCGCATCACCCAGGAAGCCGTGACCAACATCCTGCGTCATGCGCAGGCCAAGAACCTGCTGATCCGCGTGCAACGTCTTCCCCAAGGCTTGACCCTGCTGATCAGCGATGACGGTCTGGGCTTTGCCCCGGCCGCCAATCCCGGTCGTGAAGGACAACGAGGCATGGCCGGGATGGCCGAACGGATCGAGCAACTGGGCGGCACCCTGAGCGTGACGAGCGAACCGGGCAAAGGCACTCAAATCGAAGCACTATTCCCCTGGGCGCCCCGTGCACTCGAGCGGGCCAGTACGAATAAGGTTATGCGTTGACTTGTAACTTACTTCTGGTGGATGACCACTCGCTGATCAGAGCCGGCGTGCGCGCTCTGGTGCTGGATATTCCCGGTTATGCGGTAATCGGCGAGGCCAATGACGGCTCGCAGTTGCTTGAGATGGTCGAGCAACTGAACCCCGATATCGTCTTGCTGGATATTTCCATGAAAGAAACCGGCGGCCTCGAAGCGTTGCAACGGCTCAGACGGGTTCGTCCGCACAGCAAAGTGCTGATCCTCTCGATGCACACCGATCCTGCACTGATCATGCAGGCACTGGAATCCGGCGCTCACGGTTACTTGCTCAAGGACACCACGGCGACCGAGCTCGAACACGCGCTGGAAGCCCTGCGCAACAACGAGCGCTACCTGAGCCCGGCCATCGCCCACACGGTGATCAATCAGGCACTGACCCGCAATCAGAAGCTGCAACCGGAAGTCGCCGACTCACATAACCTGACAGCGCGCCAGCTGGAAATCCTGCGCCTGATCGTGCGCGGCAAGTCCACCCGCGAGATCGCCAATGGTCTGGGCCTGAGCATCAAGACCGTGGAAACCCACCGCTCGCAGATCATGAAACGCCTGCAGATCTACGATGTGGCCGGGCTGGTGCTGTTTGCCGTGCGGGAACAGATCATCAGTCTGGACGACTGAAGCACCGCGTCCTGCCCAACAGCGGCGAGTTCTCCGGCAAATGCACACGCAGTGCCGCCGGACGCGCCGCAAACCGCAGACTGTCTCCCTCCAGGGGCTCGCCATCAAGATTGATGCAGAGCCCTTCGGCCACCTTGATTTCGACCCACGGCAAACGCGTGCGCACAAACATGTTGTCGATGCCGAACCCGTCGCTGAGCAGGGTTTTCAGCGTGCCGACCAGCTCCTGAGGCGCCGGCAGGATACTGATATCCAGCAGGCCGTCATCGGCCAGTGCCTCTGGGCACAATACATGCCCTCCACCCGCCTGGCGGCCATTGCCGATACCCAGCGCGAGCAGCTCACCGCGCCAATGGAAATCCGGCCCCTGCAATTCGCCATAGGCGGCGTGCAACTCACTGAATCGCGACAGGCCCGTAAACAGATAGGCCGCGCCCCCCAGCACCTTTTTCAGATCTTCCGAGGTATTGGCGGTGACCTGACTGCCAAAGCCGCCCGTGGCCATGTTCAGGAATATCTGCCCGCCCACCTCCCCCAGATCGATGTCACAGGCAGGCGCATCAAGCAATTCGAGTGCCTCATCCGGTTCCAGAGGAACACCGGCCGCGCGAGAAAAGTCGTTGGCGGTTCCCAGTGGCAACAACACCAGACTGGCCTTGCCCGGGTGAGCCGCCAGGGCCTCGGCGATATCGCGCAAGGTACCATCGCCACCGCCAGCAATGATTTGCCCGAATCCGGCAGCCAGCGCTTCTTCGACCAGACGCTGGGCATCGCCGGCTTCCCAGGTCAGGCGCACAGCCAATTCCCAGCCCTGTCCGCGTTTGCGTTCAACCGCGGCGCGAACCGCTTCGTTGAGTGCCTGCTTGCCATGCAGAATCAACAATGCCCTGCGTTCACTCATTTTGGTCACTCCCGGAATTGAATCGGTTCGGGACATCTTGACCCTCACGGCACGCAAAAGAGCCGCCGCAATCCCAAGTATTTCCAGCGCCCCCCTTTCACGCGTCCTACAAGGCGGTATTTTTTCGTACGGAATGTAAGGAATCGGCTCAATTGACCCGTCCTGGCCATTGGTACACCGTGTGTCGGTGGCAACAATCTTCAACCCGATCACACAAGGATGTGCAGGTAATGAGTCAATACATCATCAGGACTTTCGATCATTCGAGTAGCCGTTTCTGCCGGCAGAAACTCATGGCAGCAGGCGGGAATCTGCATGCACAGCCATGAAGCAAGAATGCCATCGAGCCCGGTTGCTCCCCTCTCCGACAGTCGTGCCAGTCAAAGGGCCGAACTCAACAGCTGTGCCAAAAACACTGGAGAAACCGTTATGGAACCTCGTGTCACCGAGCTGGAAACCCACCTCAAATACATCCGCCGTGACATGGACGAAGTAAGAGGAGACGTCAAAGCCATCAAGCACCGTCTCGCCTACTCCGCAGGTGCCACAGCGGTGATTCTTGGATTGTTGGGCTGGGTTGCCAATAGTCGCTTCGATCAGCTCGTTGCACTGATCAGCCGCTGACGGACTGAAATGCAGGCCCACACGAGCCTGCATTTCAATGATCAGCCGAGAAGTTCACTCAGGGGAATGAAAGGCACCATATCTCCCTGGGTCAGGGTGCGCCCCTCCTGCACCTCCACCAATCCATCAGCCCAGGCGGCGCTACGCAGAACGCCCGAGCTCTGGTTTCGGTAGATCGTTGCCTGTCCCTGTTCCAGGCGCCCCCGCAGGAATTCACGCCGATTGCCGGCCTGGGGCCAGACGAAGCCAGCCGGGACTGGAAACTTGAGTGGCTCGACATCCTGCACACCCTGACGACGCAGCAGATAGGGCTTGGTCAACAAGGCAAACGTCACCAGGGTCGACGCCGGGTTGCCGGGCAGGCCGATGACCGGAACACCACGGAAATGACCAACAGTCAAAGGCTTCCCGGGTTTGATCGCCAGCTTCCACAGTGTCAGCTCACCCTCTTCCCTCAGCGCAACACCGAGGAAATCCGCTTCACCAACCGATACGCCACCGGTCGACAGTATCAGATCGGCCTCTTTGAGCTCCCCAAGACGTGCGCGGGTGGTGGGCAAGTCATCCGGAAGAATCCCGGCATCTAGCACTTCACAGCCCAAACGCTGCAGCCAGCTGCACAGCACCACCCGGTTGCTGTTGTAAATCTGTCCCGGGCCCAGTGCCGTTCCCGGTTCGACCAACTCATCGCCAGTGGACAGCACTGCCACGCGGATCTTGCGGACCACGTCAAGGCCGGCACAGCCCAAAGACGCGGCCAGCCCTTGCTCGATCGGACCGAGCCGGGTTCCCGCGGACAGGATCAACTCGCCCACGGTGGTTTCCTGCCCCTGCGGGCGGATGTTCTGTCCGGACACCATGGTCTCGATGAACCGCACTCGTTCGTCGGCCTCGATCACCGCGTTTTCCTGCATCTCGACGCAATCGGCGCCCGGCGGAACGGGTGCGCCCGTAAAGATGCGGGCGCAGGTGCCCGGCTCCAGCGGTTCAGGCGACTGGCCGGCAAAAATCTTCTGGCTGACCGGCATTGGCTCACCTGTCCAGTCGGCCAGGTTCAAGGCATAACCGTCCATGGCACTGTTGGGCCATGGCGGCAGATCCAGTGTCGAAACCAGATCCTGCGCCAACACGCGCCCCTCGACCTGCGCCAGTGACAGATATTCGGATTCGACAATCCGCGAGGCGTCAGCCATTTCCAGCAGACGCGCCAGGGCCACCTCGACCGGCATCAGGCTGCCGGTCTTGCCAGGCTTACCCGCGGGATTCACAGGGAGCCGCCTGTTTCAGATGAGGGACGAAATTGCACGGGCGGTGCCGCGAATCCAGTTGTTCAGCCAGGATGCCATCCCAACCGGTACGTACCGCGTTGGTCGAACCCGGCAGACAGCAGACCAGCGTACCGTTGGCCAACCCTGCCAGGGCACGGGACTGCACAGTGGAGGTGCCGATGTCGGCAACCGAAATCTGGCGGAACAGCTCACCAAAACCATCGACTTGTTTGTCCAGCAGGCACCCAACGGCTTCCGGCGTGCTGTCGCGCCCGGTGAAGCCAGTGCCCCCGGTGATCAGCACCACTTGCACGACGTCTTCGGCAATCCAGTGGGCGACTTGCGCACGGATTTTGTACAGGTCATCTTTGAGCAATACCCGCTCCGCCAGGTTGTGACCGGCTGCGGTCAAACGGTCGACGAAGACCTGGCCGGAGGTATCGGTTTCCAGAGTGCGGGTGTCGCTGACCGTCAGTACCGCGATATTGAGCGGTGCGAAAGGTACATCAGCCTTGGCTTTCATAGGCTCATCCAGTTGTAGGAGAAACAGCCCGGTGTTATATCACAGCGCCTCATTTTTTCGCCGAACCTGCGGAGAGTTGCCATGACTTCCAATACCCGATTGCCGCCCTGTTCCGTCCTGTTGCTGGCCGGTGGACGAGGCCAGCGCATGGGCGGTCAGGACAAGGGGCTGATCGAATGGCACGGGGAACCACTGATCGCTCATTTGCAGCGCAAGGTTCGTCCACTGACCGACGACCTGATCATTTCCTGCAACCGCAATCGCGAACGCTATGCACCCTTTGCCGATCAATTGGTCTCGGATGACGAGGAAGATTTTCCCGGACCATTGGCCGGTATTCGTGCAGGTTTGCGAGCTGCCCGCCATACGCATCTGCTGGTGTTGCCATGCGACGTACCGCGAATCGACCTTCCCTTGTTGCAGAGCATGCGCGAGGCCGCCAGCCTGCACCCTGAAAATCCTCTGATGCTGCGTCACGACGAGCACTGGGAACCGCTGCTTTGCGTGATTCCCGTGGCGCTTCTGCCCGCATTCGAAGAGGCTTGGCACGAGGGGGAGCGCAGCCCTGGCCGGCTCATGCGCAGCCTTGGCGCCCAGGCCCTGATTTGCCCGGACAACGACCCACGGCTGGCCAATCTCAATACCCCGGAACTGTTAAGCTCTCATAACACTGTGTCAGACTGACCGCGTTCAAGGAACTCTCACGCCTTGTATACGTCTACAAGCTCAGTAACCAAAAGAATTCCCTTCGGAGACAAACACATGACTCAACGGACTCTCGCCACTTTCATGCTCGCACTGGGCCTGGCCACCCTCGCCGGTTGCGCTTCGCCAACTGTGATCACCTTGAATGACGGTCGCGAAATCCAGGCCGTCGACTCGCCTAAATACGACAAGGATTCGGGCTTCTACGAATTCGAACAACTGGACGGCAAGCAGACTCGCATCAACAAAGATCAGGTTCGCACCGTTAAAGAGCTGTAAGCGACGCCAGATACAAAAAAGCCCGCATGATGCGGGCTTTTTCGTGGGCGGTAGAAAGTGGATTGCGCTATGGATCACCAGTCCAGCGTGATCCGGCTTTCAAATTCACGCGCCTGACCCGTGACCGGATCGATGAACCGCAAACCCTGCGCCAGAAGCTTGAGCGGTTTGGCGTAATCATCCTCAACGTCCTTCAGCACCTCGGGATAGAACGGATCGTTGCAGATGCTGGCGCCCAGCGACGTCATATGCACCCGCAACTGGTGTTTCTTGCCGGTCACCGGATACAGGCCGTAGCGCCAGAGGTCACCGTTCTTTTCCCGCACTTCCACTGCCGTTTCGGTGTTGCTGACACCTGGGCCTTCCTGCATACGGAAAAACGGCTCGCCATCGACCATGCGGCTCTTGTGCACCAATGGGAAATCCAGCCCCGGCAATGCAGCAGCGATGGCTTCGTAGCGTTTTTCGATTTGCCGTGTCGGGAACAATGACTGATACGCCGAGCGCGTCTGCGGATTGGCCGAAAAAATCACCAACCCGGCGGTGTGCCGGTCAATCCGGTGCAGCGGCACCAGGTGCGGGTTGTCCAGTCGGCGAATCAACCGGCGCAGCAGCGTTTGCTCCACGTACTCCCCCGCTGGCGTCACCGGCAGGAAATGGGGTTTGTCCGCGACAACCAGGTGCTCGTCCGCATAGAGAATCGACTCGAACACCGGAATCGGCTTTTCATCCGGCACTTCGCGAAAGTAATGGATGCGCAGGCCTTCCTTATACGGCAAGTCCAGCGCAATCGGCTGGCCTTCACCATCCAGCACCCGGCCTCGGGCAATCCGGTCCAGCCATTGATCGCGTCCGATGGCACTGAAGTGATCACACAGACAGTCGAACACTGTCCGCCAGTCGCCGGGAGGCAGATAAAGCGTGCTGGCCTGATTCTGTGCGGCGGAAAATGTAGATGTGCTGGACATACGGAGAACTCGAACCCTCAAGGCAGAGCGGCATTATCCAACACGGGACGCAGCAGACCTAGCGCAGAATCAGGCGGGAATCGATTTGAGGGCCGCCGCCTCAGTGAATTCCTTCAGCCAGCGCAATACATCGACGGCCTCCCAGCGGCCCGGATCGTACAAGGCGTACAACAAGCCCTGATAACCCACCACATCCAGTTGCTTGTGATATCCGGCGCGCTGGAACAACGCCTCGATCTCGGCAAAACAGGTATTGAAATGCAGCTTGTTGAACGGCGTCTTGCCTTCCGTGACCAGACCGTCCAGGCGCAATTCGTGGACGGCTTCGCGCACCACGTCAACCGACATCCGGTTCACGCTGCTTTTCAACTGTTCGACATTGACCACGGTTCATCCCTCTGACGTCCTGGCTGCCCTGCCTGATGCCCCAAAAGGACACAGCACGACGAGCCCACTCAATTACTGTATGAACATACAGTAACCGAATAAACCCGAGAGTGCCAAGGATCGATGACCGTCGCGATGAATGGCCAGGTCGGAACAACGTCGAGGGAAAAGGCTAACGCAGGAATGCCACAACCTGATCGGCGCTGAACGGCCACCCCAGCTCCGCCCCGGTATCGACCCGGCGCAGCACAGGAATCCGCAGACTGTAGGCCTCGAACCAGGACTCATCGTCAGCAATGTCCACCAGTTCCACCAGCAGGCCATGCTCGACAAACGGCATCAGTTCGGCTTCAGCGACTTCACACAGATGGCACCCCAGGGTGCCGAACAACTGGCATTCAGGAAGCATGCGCGTTCAATCCCAAAATTTGATTGGCCATTTTAGGCCTCACCTGTGAACCCGTCGACCCATCAAAGGCTTCAAGCCCTCGAGCAGGTTTATCCTCGCAAAACCCTGACTCAAATCAGCCCGCACAAATGCGTTTTCCAGCATGCTCCAGTGTTTTTTGCCTCTACGCTTGAAGAGCCTGACCCTGCCGCCGGAGTGTTTTGTGTTTGCCAACCTGTTGATCATTCTTGCCTCGTCCCTGGTGATGATTGCCCTGTTCCGCCGCCTGCGCCTGCCGCCAGTGCTGGGCTACCTGTGCGTCGGACTGATGGTCGGACCGAAGGCGTTCGACTGGATCAACGAGAGTGAACACTTGCCGGACCTTGCCGAGCTGGGTGTGGTGTTTCTGCTGTTTTCGCTGGGGCTGGAATTCTCCCTGTCGAAAATGATTGCGCTGCGCCAGGTGGTTTTCCGTCTGGGCAGCCAACAGGTGCTGATCAGCACAGCGCTGCTGGGAAGTATGCTGATGCTGCTGGGCATGCCCCTCACCCCGGCGCTGCTGCTCGGCGCGGGGCTTTCGCTTTCATCCACGGCGATCGTCACCAAGGAACTGGGCAGCCTCGGCGAAATCTTCAGCAGCCACGGCCAGAACGCCGTGGGGGTCCTGTTGTTTCAGGATGTGGTGGCCGTGTTGTTGCTGACGCTGGTACCCGTCTTCGCCGGTAGCAGCGATCAGGCCTGGTATTGGGCGTTGCCGCTGACACTGCTCAAGACGGTTGTGCTGTTCATCGGCTTGCTGCTGGCCAGTCGCTGGCTGTTGCCACGTCTGTTTCAGGAGGTGGCGGCCTCGCGTTCGGCCGAGCTGTTCGTGCTGCTGGCGCTGGTGATCGTGTTGCTCACGGCATGGCTGACTCACCTGCTCGGCCTGTCCCCTGCCCTCGGCGCCTTCCTGGCCGGCATGCTGCTGGGGGAAAGTCATTATCGGCATCAGATCGAAGCCGATATCCGGCCGTTCCGCGACATCCTGCTCGGCCTGTTCTTCGTCAGCATCGGCATGCTGATCGACCTGCAACTGTTCGCCAGCCACAGCCTGCTGATACTCGCCATGACCCTGGGTTTGCTGGTGATCAAGGGTTCAGTGGTGGCGCTGCTGGTGAAATGGCGCGGCAACGACAATGAAACCGCGTGGCGCAGCGGCCTGGCACTGGCTCAGGGCGGCGAGTTCTGTTTCGCCCTGATGGCGCAGATGCAGCAAAACCAGCTGATGCCCGCCGAACTCGGCGCGCTGCTCCTCGCTGCTACATTCTGCTCGATGCTGCTGACGCCGCTGATGTTGCGTGCAGCACCGCGTATCGCCGCCGCCCTGCACCGCAAACCCAATCAGGAAGCACAGATCGAACACATCAGCGCCCTCAATGCCGGCCTCGATCAGCATGTGGTGATCTGCGGTTACGGTCGTGTCGGTCAGTCGATCGGACGCTTCATGCGCAATGCCGGGCAACCTTACATCGCCCTGGATAACGACCCCGTACGTATACAGGAGGCCGCCACCGTCGAACGCGACGTGCATTACGGCGACTCGGCACGCGGCGACCTGCTGACTGCCGTCGGTTTGCTGCGCGCCAGGCTGCTGGTGATTGCCGTGGATAAAAGCGATGTGGCGTTGCGGGTGCTCAAGGAAGCCCGGCGACTCAACTCGAAGGTGCCGATTCTGGTGCGCACCCGCGATGACAGTCAGTGGGCCGAACTGAAAGCCGCCGGCGCCAGCGAAGTGGTGCCGGAGCTGTTGGAATCAAGCCTGATGCTCGCGTCCCATGCCTTGATTCTGCTCGGTCTGCCGGCACACCAGGTGCAGGAGAAAGTCGATCGGGTGCGCATCGACCGCTATCGCCTGCTGCATGGCTTCTACCCGGGTGCCGAAGATGAAGAGACTTAGTCCTGACTTACCGCGCCAATCTTGTGCAGCGACAGATCAGCGCCGTAATACTCCTGTTCCTGACTCAGGCGCAGACCATGCAGCGCCTTGATCGAACCGTAGACGGCGAAGCCACCGACCAGCGCCACCAACACGCCCAACGCCGTGCCGATCAACTGGCTGATCAGGCTGACGCCACCGAGCCCGCCCAACGCGGTCGAGCCGAAGATCCCGCAGGCGATGCCACCCCACACGCCACACAAGCCGTGCAGCGGCCAGACACCCAGCACGTCGTCGATCCGCCATTTGACCTGCGCCGCCGTGAAGCACCAGACAAACAGGGCGCCCGCAATCGCACCGGTCACCAGCGCGCCCACCGGGTGCATCAGGTCGGAGCCGGCACACACCGCCACCAGACCGGCCAACGGGCCGTTGTGCAGAAAGCCCGGGTCATTGCGCCCGACGATCAACGCCGCCACGGTACCGCCCACCATCGCCATCAACGAATTGACCGCCACCAGACCACTGACACCCTGCAAGGTTTGCGCGCTCATCACGTTGAAGCCGAACCAGCCGACGATCAGGATCCACGATCCCAGCGCCAGAAACGGAATGCTCGACGGTGCGAATGCCACCAGCCGGCCATCGCGATAGCGGCCATTACGCGGGCCGAGCAACAGCACCGCCGCCAGCGCCAGCCAGCCTCCCATGGCGTGAACCACCACGGAACCGGCGAAGTCATGGAAGGATGCACCAAACCGCGCCGCCAGCCAGGCTTGCAGACCGAAGTTGCCGTTCCAGATCATGCCCTCGAAAAACGGATAGATGAACGCCACGATCAGCGCCGTCGCGCACAATTGCGGAACGAACCGTGCCCGCTCGGCGATGCCTCCGGAAATGATCGCCGGAATCGCTGCCGCAAAGGTCAGCAGGAAGAAAAACTTCACCAGCCCGTAACCATGATCGGCGCTGAGCACCGCCGCCGGTTGCAGGAACGTCACCCCGTACGAAATCCAATAGCCTATAAAGAAATAGGCCAGCGTCGACACCGCGAAGTCGCTGAGGATCTTCGACAAGGCGTTGACCTGATTCTTTTGGCGAACCGTTCCGACCTCCAGAAAGGCGAAACCGGCGTGCATGGCCAACACCATGACCGCACCGATCAGAATGAACAACGTGTTGGAACTATGAACGAGCGTATCCACAGCGCTTTGCAGATTTTCCATGAAGAGGCAGACCCAAGGCTGAAAAAGGCACCAAAGCGGTTCATGCAGACATTTCATGCACCAAGTTGCGACCGCGCAGTCACCGATCCACTGGTCCGGCGAACCGCTTTGGCGCACAAGGTCGATGTCCTGATATGAACCCGTGTCATCCGGGCTATGATTTCCCGGCTTCGCGCCCGGCAACAGCGCACTGCTGTCCGGTGACGCACCACGACACAGCAAAAGATGTACCAGTCATTTGTACTGAACCTTCACACAAGGCTCATACTCGAAAGTTTCAGAAGCCGTTTCAGACAGCCACTTACGGAGATTCCCCATGGCCAGCACCAAGGCAAAGACTGCTCAAGAAATCCTGATGAACGACTTCCAGACCCTGGTCAGCGACACCGAACGGTTGCTGGAACACACCGCCACGCTGGCCGGTGATCAGGCGGATGAGTTGCGCGAACAGATCCACGAAAGTCTGCTGCGCGCACGGGAAACCCTGAAACTGACCGAAGACACCCTGCGCGAGCGCGGTCAGGCAGCGGTCACCGCCACCGAAGATTATGTGTCGGCCAACCCGTGGCAATCGGTGGGTATCGCGGCGGGCGTAGGCTTTCTGATTGGCCTGCTGGCCACGCGGCGCTGATCATGTCGATCGGTGAATCCGGCCCGACTTCGGGCACCACTTCCTCCACGCGGCGCCTGGGCGCAGCCGTCCTTGGTCTGTTGCACAGTCATGTCGAACTGTTCGGCATCGAACTGCAGGAGCAGAAGGCACGCACCGTCAGCCTGTTGCTGTTTGCAGGCCTGGCGCTGGTGTTTGCATTGCTGTTGCTGGTCGGCCTGTCGACCCTCGTCCTGATCGTGTTCTGGGACACGTATCGTCTCGCCGCGATCATCGGCCTGTGCGTGTTCTACACCCTGGCGGCGATCTTCTGCGCGCTGCGTCTCAAGGCTGCGATCTTCGATGAATCCTCGCCCTTCCACGGCACCCTGGAAGAACTGGCCAACGACCGGGAGCGCCTGCTGCCATGAGCCTGCCTGAACTTCCGCAAAACAGCTCGCGCCAGGAAATGCGCAAGGCCCTGATCCGTCTGCGCATGGAAATGCATCGTCAGGAAATCCGTCACGAAGCCGGCCAGGTCCTGCAACCCTTGCAACGCATGCGTGGCATGACGCAAAACCTGCAGGACGGTTTCGGCATCAAGCACGCGCCGTTGTGGGGCGTGGCGGCCGTGACGCTGCTGGGCTTCCTCACCGGCAAAGGTGCCAAGAGTGGAGGCGTCGGCGGTCTGAGTCGGTTGATCCGTCTCGGCACCAGCCTTGCTCCGCTGATCAAACTGGTCATGCAGAACACCAGCAAGCGCTGAGCTGCACATCTGGCTGCATTCTTGCAGTGCTGGCGGGATTGAATCTCTTCATCCGGAGATTCAATCCCGCTCGTCTATCCGGCCGGCAGGATCCCACCCGAACAACAACGACCAAGGAGGCCCCGTGATCGACGGGCAACCGCTCGCCTGCTTTCAGCCTTTCATCGATACCGCCACCGGACGCATTGCAGGCGTCGAAGCGCTGGGCCGTCTGCGCCAGGCGCAAGGGCAACTGACATCGGTCGGGCCGCTGTTCGCCGATCCACGAACGCCAGCCACCGCGTTGCGCCGCCTCGACCGGCAGGTTCGCGACAATGCGCTGAGCCGATTGCACGAAGCGCCACCGGACTGGTTTCTCAGCCTGAACATGTCGCCGCGCTGGATCAGCCGTCTGCGCGCCGACCAGGCGCTGCCGAGCCTCAAACAACTCGCCCGGCATGGCGTCGACCCGCAGCGGATTGTCTTCGAGATCACCGAGCTCGGCGGCAACAGTCAGCGCCTGTCTGAAGTGGTCGCGCGCTATCGCGATGCCGGGGCGCGAATCGCCATCGACGATTTCGGCGCTGGATACTCACAACTTGATCGTGTGCTCGCATTGCAACCGGACATCCTCAAGCTCGACATGCGCCTGTTCCAGGCCGCCGCACTCGGTGGGCCCAGCAGTGATGTGGTCAAGGCGCTGGCACAGATGGCCGAAAAAACCGGCTGCTGGATCATCGCTGAAGGCGTGGAGACCGAAGCGCAGCTGAATTTCGCGCTGGAGTGCGGCTCGCGTTACGTGCAGGGTTTTCTGTTCGCCCGGGCGCAGGAGGCTTTCTTTGCGACGGATGCGTTCGTCCAGCGCTTCGCTGAACTGCGCCAGGCCTATGTGAAGCAGAAGCTCACTGAGCGCGGCAAGTTGATGTCGATGCGCCAACAGCTCGGCGAGTTGATGACAATCCTGCAGACCTGGGCTCAGGCTCACGCGCCGCTCAGTGCCTTGCCGCAACTCGATGCCTTTCCGTGGTTGCTGCGGTTTTATCAGTGCGACCGCCAGGGCACGCAACTGACCCCGAATCTGGAATGGCGCCAAAGCGGCTGGGTCGCCGACAACCGCTACCTGGGCCACAACTGGTCGTGGCGCCCCTACTTCTACCACCTGCTGGCCGAAGGCTGGGAAGAACGGCGGCTGACGCTTTCCAACACCTACCGCGATGCCACCAGCAACCAGTATTGCCTGACCGCCGGGCAATTCTTCGACAATGGCGAACGCCTGCTGTTGATCGACATTGACGCTGCCGGACTGTAGTTGCGCTTGCAGACACTCGCTCGAACCGGGAAGCTAGGGCACCAGTCACCCGACGGAGAGAATCAGCCTTGGATTGGCAAACCCTGCTCAACCGCGAACGTCTCGGCAAGCCGCTGCACAGTCCGCAGGAACTCGGCCGCAGCCCGTTCCACAAAGACCATGACCGCATCATTTTTTCTGGCGCCTTTCGCCGCCTCGGCCGCAAGACCCAAGTGCACCCTGTGTCGAGCAACGACCACATCCACACGCGTCTGACCCATTCGCTGGAAGTCAGTTGCGTCGGTCGTTCGCTGGGCATGCGCGTCGGTGAAACCCTGCGCCGCGATCTGCCCGAGTGGTGCGAGCCGAGCGATCTGGGCATGGTCGTTCAGTCCGCCTGCCTGGCCCACGACATCGGTAACCCGCCGTTTGGCCATTCCGGCGAAGACGCCATTCGTCACTGGTTCCAGCAGGCTGCCGGGCGCGGCTGGCTGGATGCGATGAGTGACGCCGAGCGCGGTGACTTCCTGAATTTCGAGGGCAATGCCCAAGGCTTCCGGGTCCTCACGCAACTGGAATATCACCAGTTCGACGGCGGCACCCGGTTGACCTATGCAACCCTCGGCACCTATCTGAAGTACCCGTGGACCGCGCGTCACGCCGACTCCCTCGGCTACAAGAAACACAAGTTCGGTTGTTATCAGAGCGAGTTGCCACTGCTGGAACAGATCGCCCACAAACTGGGCCTGCCGCAACTCGAAGAGCAGCGCTGGGCACGTCATCCGCTGGTGTATCTGATGGAGGCCGCAGATGACATCTGCTATGCGCTGATCGATCTGGAAGATGGCCTGGAGATGGAGCTGCTGGACTACGCCGAGGTCGAGTCGCTGCTGCTGGGTCTGGTCGGCGACGATCTGCCGGAAACCTATCGCCTGCTGGGCCCTCAGGATTCGCGCCGGCGCAAACTGGCGATCCTGCGGGGCAAGGCCATCGAGCACCTGACCAACGCCGCCGCCCGGGCCTTCGTCGAGCAACAGGACGCACTGCTGGCGGGTACGCTGCACGGGGACCTCGTGGAGCACATGCATGGCCCGGCCAAACGTTGCGTCTTGAACGCCAAGGACATCGCCCGCCGAAAGATCTTCCAGGACAAGCGCAAGACGCTGCACGAGATTGGTGCCTACACGACACTGGAAATTCTGCTCAACGCGTTCTGCGGCGCGGCCCTGGAACAGCACAACGGCCGTACGCCGTCGTTCAAGAGCCGCAGAATCCTCGACTTGCTGGGCAACAATGCACCGGATCCGCACGGCCCGTTGCACGCATCGTTCCTGCGCATGATCGACTTCATCGCGGGCATGACTGACAGTTACGCCAGCGACATGGCCCAGGAAATGACAGGCCGCTCCAGCCAATGATGCCTCGTGCTCCGACCGGTCAGGCGCTGATCGGTCGGGCGCACGCATCACACAAGACAGAATTCAGGACAGGGTCTGTTGCAGGTTCCGATTTTTCTTTATATGCATCGTCCAAATATCGAAAAGAATCACTGAAACAAAAAACCGAAGCCCCTTAATATCCGATAAATATTAAACAGCCAGACCTTTCAATAACGCACGGCGCTCCATTGACGAGACTCAATTAACGCCCCACTCCCTCTACCTACGCCAAAACTAGTTCACGCGTAGTCTCATTCTTCTTTATATGTAGGAATAATCCTAGATTGCCACTGAGGCACTGTCGGTTCATGCGACCGCTCATCCATCTGAGCTAAGGTGCGCCCTTTATTCGCGCTCGCATGGGACTTTATTATGAACTCCGTTTTTATCGTCGATGATCATCCGGTTATCCGTCTTGCCGTTCGAATGCTATTGGAACATGAAGGCTACAAAGTCGTCGGTGAAACCGATAACGGGGTCGATGCCATGCAAATGGTCCGCGAATGCGCGCCTGACCTGATCATCCTCGACATCAGTATTCCGAAGCTGGACGGCCTGGAAGTCCTTGCCCGCTTCAATGCCATGAGTTCGCCGTTCAAAACACTGGTCCTGACCGCACAGTGCCCGACACTGTTCGGCATTCGTTGCATGCAGTCCGGCGCGTCGGGTTATGTCTGCAAACAGGAAGACCTCAGTGAACTGGTCAGTGCCATCAAGGCTGTTCTATCCGGTTACAACTACTTTCCCAGTCAGGCGCTGAACCCGGTTCGCAGCGATGATGTCCGTTACACGGAACTGGAACTATTCAAAGCCGTCAACGACCGGGAATTAATGGTATTGCAACTATTTGCCCAAGGTCGCACAAACAAGGAAATTGCCAAAGGCATGTTCCTCAGCAACAAGAGCGTCAGCACTTATAAAAAACGCCTGATGCAGAAACTCAAAGCCAAGTCCCTTGTAGAACTTATCGAAATGGCCAAACGTAACGCACTCGTGTGAGAGCCAACATGCCCAGTCGCTTGAAAACCTGCCTGATTGTATTGAGTGCATGCCTTGGTTTAAGTGCTCATGCAACAGCCACGCCCGTCACTTCACAAGACCTGGCCCTGCTCAGTCGTTCGTCCGACAAGTTGCTGCCGGTCCTGCTTGAACATTCGCAACGGGACTGGTTGCACAATCGCAATGAGTTGATTCTGGGCACGTCCGCTCCCGACTATCCGCCTTTTGACATGACCGCCAGTGGCCGCGACTACGAAGGTTTCACGGCCGATTATGCCGGGCTCATTGGCCAGACAACCCGTCTGCCGGTCAAGGTCAAGCGCTTTGCCACACGGGACGCCGCGATACGGGCATTGATCGATGGCAGCATCGACATGCTCGGTACGTCCAACGGACTGGAGGCGGAAAACGCCGACATCGTGCTGTCCAGCCCTTACGCCATCGATCAACCGGTACTGGTCACCCGCGTCGGTGAAACCCGCTCACTGACCGATGGCCTGGCCGGCCTGCGGCTGAGCATGCTGTATCACTATCTGCCGCTGGACGAGGTCAAGGCCCTGTATCCCAAGGCCCTCATCACGTCCTATCCGTCGTACCAGAACGCAATCAACGCGGTCGCTTTCGATCAGGCGGACGTGTTTCTCGGCGACACCATTTCCACCCACTACATGATCAGCAAGGGTTATCTGAACAACATCCGCATGGCCAATTTCGGCAAGCACGAGGCCCACGGTTTCAGCTTTGCCGTTCGCCGCGACAATCCTCAACTGCTGGGTATCATCGATAGCGTGCTCAAGGCTGTCCCGGGCAGCGAGCGGGAAAACATCGCCAAACGCTGGAGTGCCGGCAGCGATACCTTGCTGACCGATCAGAAACTGCAACTGACCCATCGTGAAGAACAATGGCTGAAAAAACACCCGGTGGTGAGCGTGGTCGTCAACGAGGCCTTTGCGCCCCTGAGCTTCTTTGATACCGATGGCAACTTTCGCGGCATCAGCGCCGACCTGCTCGAACTCATCCGCTTGCGCACCGGCCTGCGCTTCGAAGTCCGCCGCAGCCGCAGCGATGCCGAGATGATCAAGCAGATAGAAAACCATCAGGCCGACTTGATCGCCGCCCTGCTGCCAACCGCCCTGCGCGAGGAAACGCTCAAGTTCAGCCGCCCCTACCTTGAAAACTCCTACGTCCTGCTGACTCGAAAGGCTGCCGACAGTCCGACGCACCTGGGCCAGCTCAAGCGCAAGCGTCTGGCCATCGCCCAGGGCAACCCGATGATCGAGTACCTGCGCCGCGAGTTTCCTTACATCCAGTTGATCGAAACCCCGGACACCTTCAGTGCGGTGGCATTGCTCGACGAAGGTCAGGTCGAGGGCGCGGTGAACTCGCTGGTGATCGCCAACTATTTCATCGCCTCACACATCTTCGAGCAGCCCTTGCAGATCACCACCACCATCGGCACACGGCAGGCAGCCTTTTCCCTGGCAACCGCCCGGGACAACACGGAACTGGGCTCGATCATCGACAAGACGCTGATGAGCATAACGCCCGAAGAACTGGGCATCATCAACGGTCGCTGGCGGGGCTACTCCAGCCTTTCGCAAGGCACCTGGCATCAGTATCGACGCCTGTTCTATCAGGTGATCGGGGGCGCCAGCCTGCTCTTGCTGCTGTCGATGCTCTGGAATGCCTACATGCGTCGCCAGATCAAACAGCGCCAATCGGCCGAACGCGCCTTGAATGATCAACTGGAGTTCATGCGTTCGCTGGTCAATGGCACGCCCCACCCGATCTATGTGCGAGATCGACAGGGCCTGCTGCAAAGCTGCAACGACAGCTATCTCGAAGCCTTCAATGCCCGGCGCGAAGACGTCATCGGCAAGAATGTAATGGAAGGCGCCCTGAGCAATGCCTTCGAAGCCCGCGCCTATCAGGCCGACTATCAACGGGTGGTCACCGAGGGCAGGCCGCTGGTGCTCGACCGGCCGTTGCATATCGGCAACCGGCGCCTGACGATTTATCACTGGATCCTGCCTTACCGCGACTCCGGCGGCGATGTCCAGGGGATCATCGGCGGCTGGATCGACATCAGTGAACGTCACGAGCTGCTCGACGAACTTCGTGCTGCCAAGGAACGCGCGGATGATGCCAACCGGGCCAAGAGTACTTTCCTGGCGACCATGAGCCACGAAATACGTACACCGATGAACGCGGTCATCGGCATGCTCGAACTGACCCTCAAGCGCATGGACAAAGTGCATCCGGACCGCTCCAGCATCGAAACCGCCTACAGTTCGGCCAAGGATCTGCTGGGGCTGATCGGCGACATTCTGGATATCGCCCGGATCGAGTCCGGGCGCCTGAGCCTGAGCCCCGAGCGGGTCAACCTTATCGAAACCATCACCTCGGTCGTCAGGATCTTCGAAGGCCTGGCCCGGCAGAAACGGCTGACGCTGGTGGTGAACGTCTCCCCTCCCGAACTCAACGTCGACGTACACCTGGATCCCTTGCGCTTCAAACAGGTGCTGTCGAACCTGATCAGCAATGCCATCAAGTTCACCGAAAAAGGCCAGATCAGGATCACGCTGGAACTGCTGGCCAGCGATGTTCCCGATGTCTCGCAGGTACAACTGACGGTTCAGGACAGCGGCATCGGCATCTCTGCCGAGGATCAGCAACGGCTGTTCGAACCTTTCGCCCAGGCCTGCCAAGGCAGGGATCGGGCAATCAGTGGCGCCGGGCTGGGACTGGTCATCAGCCGCAGCCTGTGCGAGATGATGGGAGGTCAGTTGCAATTGAGTAGCCAGCCCGGGATCGGTACACAGGTAAGTGTGTCGCTGCCGCTGGCTATCCTGCCCGCGGAAGTGACAGGCCGAAAACACGAACCGCAGATCCAGACCGCCCTTGCCCCGCTGAACGTTCTGGTGGTCGACGATCATCCGGCCAATCGCCTGCTGATGTGTCAGCAACTCGAGTTCCTGGGGCACCACTTCAGCATCGCCGAAGAAGGCCAGAGCGCATTGGAACAATGGAAAAACGGTGCATTCGATCTGGTCATCGCCGATTGCAACATGCCCGTCATGAATGGCTATGAACTGACCCGAGCGATCCGGCGCCACGAAAAACTCACGCAGCGCCCCACCTGCACCGTGCTGGGGTTTACCGCCAATGCCCAACCGGAAGAGGTGCTTCGCTGCAAGCAGGCCGGCATGAACGAGTGCCTGTTCAAACCACTGAGCCTGAGTGCCTTGAGCCAATGGGTCGACAGTGTCCGGCCAGCGCTCATTTCGCCTGCGTTCAATCTGCAAGGGTTGCACGCCCTGACAGGAGGAAACCCCGCTCAGACCCGCCGACTGCTGACCGAACTGCTCAACAGCAGTCGGCTTGACCGTCAGGATCTGCTGGCGTTGTCCCCGGGGCGGGATCACCAGGCTCTGGCCGAGATGGCGCACAAGATCAAAGGCGCCGCGCGCATTGCCCAGGCGTCACGCCTGATCGACAGTTGCGACGCTCTGGAACAGGCCTGCCTGCAAGCGTTGCCGGTGGACGAGATCAAACGCCGCTGCAAGGCGAGCAGCTTCGCCATCCTTGAACTGGAGAAGGCACTGGAGCAACAACTGACGCTGACCGACCAGAGCAGAATGACCGGGCCTTAACTATGCTTGGGCGCTGAGCAGTGTGTTTACCAACACGGAGAGTCCGCAATGCCCAGCCCACTGCGCCCGGATCAACGCCGGTTTCCTTTGCACGTGCACATCAGCGTCATGTTCACCTTTCTGCTGTTGCTCACTGGGGTCGTGCTGGGGCTGTTCAACTACCGGCAGACCACGCAGATCATTCTGTCGAGCAGCGAAAAACTGTTCGAACGCATCGAACAGGATGTACGTGTCGACCTGCAATCGACCTACGCGCCAATCCGGCACCTGCTGAGCCTGCTCGCGGACAACCCCGGGACTCAGGCCTCAACGCTTGAACAACGCCTGACGCTGCTCAAGCCGTTCAGCCAGTCACTGGCGGACAACCCGGACCTGGCCTCGTTGTATCTGGGTTACGACAACGGTGATTTCTTCATGGTGCGCCCCTTGCGCACCGCGTCACTGAAAACCTTGCTGAAAGCTCCGGATGCGGCGGCGTATCAGGTCTGGAGCATCGAACATGACGCCGATGGCGGCGCCAGATCGCAATCGCTGTTCTTCAATCAGGCGTTGTCAGCGGTGGGTCGTCACGACAATCCGGACGATGCCTACGACCCGCGCAGCCGCACCTGGTACACCCGCGCGCAGCAACAGAACGAACAAATCACCACCGAACCCTATGTGTTTTTTTCCACCCACAATGTCGGCACCACCCTCGCCCGGCGCAGCAGCGTGCACGCGGTGATCGCTGCCGACCTGACCCTCGACGCACTGTCGGCAACCCTGACCAAACACGTAGTGACGCCGGCGACAGAAATCGTCCTGTTCGATGCCGAAGGCAACGCCGTGGCCTATCCCGACAGCAGCCGGCTGATCGTCGATGACCGTACCGCGCGCCTGGCCAAGGCGGCTGACCTGAGCCCGAGCCTGCATGCCCTGCTGTCGGCCGATCATCAGGGCAAACGCCTGAAAGCTGAGGGGCGACGCTGGATCGTTGCCCGCAGCAGCCTGCAGGAAGGCGGCCCGAAAGGTTTGCAGATGGCCTTGCTGGTGCCGGAGGACGAGTTACTGGTCGATGCCTATCGCATGCGCTGGCAAGGTGCGCTGATCACCCTTGCCACCCTGTTGTTGTGCCTGCCGCTGGGCTGGCTGATCTCGCGGATTCTGGTCAAGCCGCTGCATGCACTGGTCAAGGAAGCCGATGCCATCCGCAGCTTCGATTTCAACTTTCCCGTGACCCGTCGCTCACCAGTGCTGGAGGTCGACCAGTTGAGCCTGTCGATGGCGCGGATGAAGGACACCCTGGCCAGCTTCTTTCGCATCACCGACAGCCTGACCGCCGAAACCCGGTTCGCCCCGCTGCTGCAACGGGTGTTGTTCGAAACGGTGCAGATTGCCCAGGCCCAGGCTGGTCTGATCTACCTGCGCGAAAGTGATGGCAACCGCATGGAACCTTACGGGCTGGTGGTCGACGGCACTTCCCGGCCGCTGGCAGCGTTCGATATTCAAGGCCACAACCTTGATACCGCGCAGGGTCCCGAATGGTTCGAGCAACTGGCGCATGCCGACAACGTGGTCAGCAACCTTGGCTTCGAACAGGCCGCCGATCTGCAAAAGGTCCTGCTGGCCATGGACACGCCGCGGGTCCACCTGATCGGGATCCGCCTGCACAACCAGCACAACGAAACAATCGGCCTGCTGGTGTTGCTGATCAATGACAGCGGCACCCCGGCCGACCTGGAGAAGCTGCGACCCGACCGCATCGCGTTCCTGCAAGCGGTGTCCGGTGCGGCGGCGGTGAGTATCGAGAGCCAACGTCTGCAAGCCCGGCAGAAACAACTGCTGGATGCGTTCATTCAACTGCTCGCCGGCGCCATCGATGCCAAGAGCCCTTATACCGGCGGGCATTGCCAACGCGTGCCGGAACTGACCCTGATGCTCGCCCACGCCGCCGCGGCCAGCGAGGCCCCCGCCTTCAGCGACTACCAGCCCAGTGAGGACGAATGGGAAGCCTTGCACATCGCCGCGTGGCTGCACGACTGCGGCAAAGTCACGACGCCGGAATACGTCGTCGACAAAGCCACCAAACTGGAAACCCTGAACGATCGCATCCATGAAGTCCGCACCCGGTTCGAAGTGCTCAAGCGCGATGCGTGGATCAGCTACTGGAAAGCCCTGGCGTCGGGTGGCGACGAACGACAACTGGCCAGCCTGCGCGACGCGACGCTGACAGCGCTGGATGATGACTTCAGTTTTGTCGCCCGCTGCAATCTGGGCAGTGAGGCCATGGCGGACGCCGACCTTCAGCGTCTTGAGGGCATTGCGCAGCGCACCTGGACACGTACGCTGGATGATCGCCTGGGCGTGTCCTGGGAGGAAAACCGGCGCCAGGCACGCACATCGGCGCCCCCCCTTCCGGTCAGCGAAAGGTTACTGGCGGACAAGCCCGAGCATCTGCTCGAACGTGCCGACAGCGAACTGATTCCGGAAGACAACCCATGGGGGTTCAAACTCGACGTCCCGCGCTACAAATACAACCGTGGCGAGCTGTACAACCTGAGCATTCCTCGTGGCACGCTGACCCGAGAGGAGCGTTACATCATCAACCACCACATGGTGCAGACGATCCTGATGCTCAGCCATCTGCCCTTCCCCGGGCATCTGAACAACGTGGCGGAGATTGCCGGCGGCCATCACGAAAAAATGGACGGCACCGGTTATCCGAAACGTTTGAAACGCGAGGAGATGAGCCTGCCGGCACGGATGATGGCGATTGCCGACATCTTCGAAGCGCTGACCGCCGCCGACCGCCCGTACAAAAAGGCCAAGACCCTCAGCGAAGCGCTGGGAATCATGGCCACCATGTGCCGCGAGGCACATATCGATGCCGAGCTGTTCGGCCTGTTCATCCGCGAAGGCCTGTATCTGCAATACGCCAGCCGTTTCCTCGACCCGCAACAGATCGATGCTGTCGACCCTGCCGGCGTGCTGCGCAAGGCCGGTCTTGCGGCGTGATCAGCAGTCGGTCAGGCGCAGGAAGATCGCCGCCAGTCGTTCGATACCAGCCTGATCGTCTGCGCCGAAACGCGAAAGCTTCGGGCTGTCGAGGTCGAGTACGCCAATCAGGCGACCATCCTTGACCAACGGCACCACCAGTTCGCTGTTCGACGCGCTGTCACAGGCGATGTGGCCGGGGAACGCGTGAACATCTTCGACCCGTTGTGTCTGCAGACTGGCCGCCGCCGCGCCACACACACCGCGACCGAACGGAATGCGTACGCAAGCGATCTGGCCCTGGAACGGGCCGAGCACCAGCTCTTCGTTGCGATTGAGGTAGAAACCAGCCCAGTTCAGATCATCGAGCTGGTTGAACAGGAACGCCGAAAACTGCGCGGCGTTGGCGATGAAATCGCGCTCGTCCGCCAGCAGCGACTCCAGTTGCGCGGCCAACATGCCATAGCCTTCGAGACCCTGGCCGCTCTGTTGCAAATCAATCATGCCTTGTGCTCCAGCAATTTCAGTCCCACCCAGTAACGGGCGAATTGGTACGCGCAACGTCCGTTGCGGTTGCCACGGCCGGTCGCCCAGCGCACGGCGAGAATGTCCAGTTGTTCGTCGCGCTGCCAGCTCAGGCCGGCCTTGGCGGCCAACTGGCCGATCCAGTGTTCGACGACGTTGAGGAAATGTTCCTGGGTGAACGGATAGAACGACAGCCACAGGCCGAAGCGATCCGACAGAGCGATCTTGTCTTCCACCGCTTCGCTCGGGTGCAGTTCGCCATCGACGCGCTTCCAGTTTTCGTTGTCGCTTTCCTTTTCCGGCACCAGATGGCGACGGTTGGAGGTGGCGTACAGCAACACATTGTCCGGCGCCTGCTCCAGCGAGCCATCCAGCACGCTTTTCAGCACCCGGTAATCACCTTCGCCGGACTCGAACGACAGATCATCGCAAAACAGCACGAAACGTTGCGGCAGTTTGCCGATCTGCTCCACCACCCGTGGCAGGTCGGCCAGGTGATCGCGTTCGATCTCGATCAGGCGCAGACCGGCCTTGGCGTGCTCGGCCAGCAGCGCCCGTACCAGCGAGGATTTACCGGTACCGCGCGAACCCCAGAGCAACGCATGGTTGGCCGGCATGCCGTCGAGGAACTGCTGGGTATTTCGGCCCAGTTGCTCCAGTTGCCGATCGACACCGATCAAGTCCGACAGACGCATGTCGAGGCTGACTTCCAGCGGCAGCAGATAGCCGCTGCGACCGTCACGCTGCCAGCGTGCGGCCAGGCAAGTGCCCCAGTCGATGACCGGGCGTGGTGCTGGCAGCAGCGGTTCGATCCGCGCCAGAACCGACTCGGCGCGCTCAAGAAAAGCATTCAATCGGGAATCCACGTCTTCTCCTCGGGCTGGTTCACAGTAATGATGGCGATACAGCGACGACCGATAGCGTTCGACACCCGCCCCGGCCCTTGTTACAAGGCGATTCGGGAACCACGGTATCCATACATGATCGACTATGCTTGAGCAGCGAAGGGAAACGGAAGTGGTTCAACACCCCATGGATATCAAATTCACCCACCGGCTGTCATACAAACAGGCCCGGCTTACCGTGCTGGTCGGGTTCATTCTGGGCACGCTGCTCAGCCTGCTGCAAATCGGCATCGATTATGCCAGTGAAGACGCCTCCATCAACCGTGAAATCCTGTCTTTGCTGGAAATCAGCCATAACCCGGCCTCGCGTATCGCCTATAACATCGATGCCGAGCTGGCTCAGGAACTCACGCTGGGCCTGCTGCGCTCGCCGGCCATCATTTCCGCACAACTGACCGACAACAATCAGACGGTTCTGGCCAGCGTGAAGCGCCCGGAGCTGCAAAACGGCTATCGGTTGATCAGCGACTTTCTGTTCGGTGCCAAACGCGAGTTCGAAGATCGGCTCTATCTCGACCACTTGCCCAACGAATCCCTCGGCACCCTGAGCCTGGAAGTCGACACCTATGCCTTCGGCAGCCGCTTCCTGCGTCGAGCCGAAGTCACGCTGCTCAACGGTTTTGCCCGCAGCCTGATCCTGACCGGCATCCTGCTGGCGCTGTTCTACGTGATGCTGACCAAGCCCCTGGTGCGGGTGATCCGTGAACTCAGCGGGCGCGATCCGCGCAGTGCCGAACCGACCACGCTTGAATGTCCGAGTGGACACGCCAACGATGAGATCGGCGTGCTGGTGAAGGTCGCCAACCAGCAGTTCGAGAACATCGCCACGGAAATCCAGCAACGGCGCACCGCGGAAAACCGCCTCACCGACTACCTCGCTCAACTCGAAGACATCGTGTCGGCACGCACCGCCGAGCTGAAGGCAATCAACGCCCGCCTCAGCCAGTCCAACGAGGAACTGGAGGTCGCCCGCAGCACCGCACTGGACATGGCAGAGGCCCGCTCGGCGTTCCTTGCCAACATGAGCCACGAGATTCGCACCCCGCTCAATGGCCTGCTGGGCATGATCGCGCTGTCCCTCGACGGCCCGCTCAACGGCGAACAGCAGCAACAACTGTCCATTGCCCACGACTCGGGCAAAGTGCTGGTGGAGTTGCTCAACGATATTCTCGACCTGTCGAAATTCGATGCCGGGCAACTGGAACTCGAACACATCCCGTTCGACCTCGGCTCGTTGATCGAAGACACCGCCAACCTGCTGTCGCAGAACGCCGCGCCAAGCGTGGAGCTGACGTGTCTGATCGATCCGCACTTTCCGGCGCTGGTGCTCGGGGACCCGACCCGGGTCAGGCAGATCGTCAGCAACCTGCTGTCCAACGCCCTGAAATTCACCCGTTTTGGTCGGGTCGATGTGCGTTTGTCGACCTGGAAGGATGGCGTGCGCATCGAGGTCTGCGATACCGGCATCGGTATCGCCCAGGAAGCCCAGGTGAAGATTTTCCAGCCCTTCACCCAGGCCGGGGCCGGTATCACCCGCCAGTACGGCGGCACCGGGCTGGGCCTGGCCTTGACCTACAACCTTTGCGAGGCCATGCAGGGGCGCCTGACGATCAGTTCCGAAGTCGGTTTCGGCAGTCAGTTCTGTGCCGAACTGCCGTTGCCCTGCCACACCCGCGCAGTCATCCCGGCCCCGCTGCATGGCAGCGTGCTCGCCATCACCACTGCGGCCAGCGGCCTGTCAGAGCTGCTGGGCAGTCTGTTGCCGGTCTGGGGTCTGTCGTACGAACAGCGCACGATTGAAGCGTCACTCCTCGGCCCGTCACCGGACATCATCATCACCGATTGCCCCGAATGCCTGTTTGGCCTGCGCCCGACCATGACCGCACCGATTCTGCTGGTGACGGCCTACGGCAGTTTCATGCCGGGCGAAGAAGCTGCGGCCCTTGCCCCGCTACAGCAGCAGGCGCGTCCCCTGGCACGCAACGCGCTGTATCAGAATCTGCGCAGAACCCTGCAACCGGACATCACCACCATCGACCGTGCGCGTCTTGAAAGCGTGCCGTCGCAGCGTCGCGGGCGGGTGTTGCTGGTGGAGGACAACCCGGTCAACCAACTGGTGGCCAAGGGCATGCTCGGCAAACTCGGTTGCGAGGTAGTGGTGGCGGCCCATGGCGCAGAAGCGCTGGATCAGCTGGAACACCATGAGTTCGATCTGGTGCTGATGGACTGCAACATGCCGGTGATGGACGGTTACGAAGCGAGCCGGCAGATCCGTCAGAGCGGTCGCTGGCCACACTTGCCGATCGTGGCGTTGACGGCCAACGCCATGTCCGAGGAACGGGAGCGCTGCCGGGCGGCGGGCATGAGTGACTACCTGGCCAAACCGTTCCGTCGCGAAGAACTGGCAGCGCTGCTGGATCAGTGGATACCGACTACGACAGCGCTTTGATTTGCCCCAGCAGATGATCGAGCCCGGTACGCAGTTCGTTGAGACGATCCAGGTCCACGCCACTGTCGCACAGCAACCGGTCCTTCAAAGGCCCGACCTGCTCGCGCAGCGCCTGGCCCTGAAGCGTGAGGCTCAGGTGAACCTCACGCTCGTCCCGCGCCGAACGTTGACGCTGCACCAGTTGCAGTTGCTCCAGACGCTTGAGCAGCGGCGTCAGCGTCCCGGAATCCAGCGCCAGACGCTCGCCCAGTGCCTTGACGGTCGGTTGTTCCGGCGCCGCGCCCTGCCATTCCCACAGCACCAGCATCGCCAGGTATTGCGGGTAGGTCAGGCCGAGCTGATCGAGCATCGGCTTGTAGGCACGAATCACGGCCCGGGACGCGGCGTAGAGCTTGAAGCACAACTGACTGTCGAGCTTCAGCGCATCGGCTGACAGATCGTTCATTTGAGCAGGGCTTCGATCTCGCGGCTCAGGTCCTGCGGCTTGGTGGCCGGGGCGAAGCGCTTGACCAACTGGCCGTCCTTGCCGATCAGGAATTTGGTGAAGTTCCACTTGATGCCCTGGGAACCCAGTACACCCGGCGCACGCTTCTTCAACTGCACGAACAGTGGATGCGCACCGCTGCCGTTGACTTCGATCTTCTTGAACAGCGGGAAGCTGACGCCGTAATTGAGCTCGCAGAACTCGCTGATCGCACCCTCGTTGCCGGGTTCCTGCTTGCCGAACTGGTTGCACGGAAAGCCCAGCACCACCAGCCCCTGATCCTTGTAGGTCTGCCACAGCTCTTCAAGGCCCTTATATTGCGGGGTGAAGCCGCACTTGCTGGCAGTGTTGACCACCAGCACCGCTTTGCCGGCGAAATCGGCCAGGGTCTTTTGCTCACCCTTGATGGTGGTGCACGGGATGGTCAGCAGGTTATCGCTCATGGTGCGCACTCTGGAAAGTTGAGAAGCTGTAAAAATAGCGAGCAATTGAATTGTGTGCAATTTAATTATCCGAAAGGCGATCCAGGGATCGCCCGCATCGGTTATTCGCGTGGCACCAGGTCCAGGCACACCGAGTTGATGCAGTAACGCAGACCGGTCGGCGGCGGGCCATCGGGGAACACGTGACCCAGATGCGCATCGCATCGGGCGCATTTCACTTCGGTGCGGATCATGCCGTGGCTGGTGTCACGGATTTCAGTCATGGCGCTCTCGCCGATCGGTGCGTAGAAGCTCGGCCAGCCGCAACCGGAGTCGAATTTGGTCTTGGAATCGAACAACGGCTCATTGCAGCAGATGCAGTGATAGACACCGTCGGTCTTGGTGGCGTTGTATTTGCCCGAGAACGGTCGCTCGGTGGCACTGAGACGACACACGTTGTATTGCTCCGGGTCGAGCATCGCGCGCCATTCTTCCAGGGTCTTTTCTATCTTTTCCATCATCACACCTCAACGGCTGAAAAAGCCCGATCTGTACCTTTTCCACGGATCGGGTGGCACGTATGATTGCGCCTCGTCACACGCCAGTCTGGCAGCGGGATCCTGCGCATTCAAACGGATTGTTGGAAACCGCCGCTCAAGACGCTTGCCTGTGTGAAGACGCAGGATTCCCAGCACGGTTGTCCATTCGCCGCCTGGATCGTTCATTTTCGGGATCACATCGCCATGCAGTTCAGCAAATCGAACAAGCTCGCCAACGTCTGCTACGACATTCGCGGCCCAGTGCTCAAGCACGCCAAACGTCTGGAAGAGGAAGGCCATCGCATCCTCAAGCTGAACATCGGCAACCCGGCGCCCTTTGGTTTCGAAGCGCCGGACGAAATTCTCCAGGATGTGATCCGCAACCTGCCGACCGCCCAGGGCTACAGCGACTCCAAAGGCCTGTTCAGCGCGCGCAAGGCCGTGATGCAGTACTACCAGCAGAAGCAGGTCGAAGGTGTCGGCATCGAAGACATCTACCTGGGCAACGGCGTATCCGAGCTGATCGTGATGTCGTTGCAGGCCCTGCTCAACAACGGCGACGAAGTGCTGGTGCCGGCGCCGGACTATCCGCTGTGGACCGCTGCCGTAAGCCTGGCCGGCGGTAACGCGGTGCACTACCTGTGCGACGAAGGCGCCGACTGGTTCCCGGACCTGGCCGACATGAAGGCCAAGATCACCCCGAACACCAAGGCCATGGTGATCATCAACCCGAACAACCCGACCGGCGCGGTGTATTCGAAGGAAGTGTTGCTGGGCATGCTGGAACTGGCCCGCCAGCACAACCTGGTGGTGTTCTCCGACGAAATCTACGACAAGATTCTTTACGACGACGCCGTGCACATCTGCACCGCTTCGCTGGCGCCGGACCTGCTGTGCCTGACCTTCAACGGTCTGTCGAAGTCGTATCGCGTGGCGGGTTTCCGTTCCGGCTGGATCGCCATTTCCGGGCCGAAACACAACGCCCACAGCTACATCGAAGGCATCGACATGCTGGCCAACATGCGCCTGTGTGCCAACGTGCCGAGCCAGCACGCGATCCAGACCGCCCTCGGCGGCTATCAGAGCATCAACGACCTAGTCTTGCCGCAAGGTCGCCTGTTGGAACAGCGCAACCGCACCTGGGAATTGCTCAACGACATTCCCGGCGTGAGCTGCGTGAAGCCGATGGGCGCCCTGTATGCCTTCCCGAAGATCGACCCGAAGATCTGCCCGATCCACAACGACGAGAAATTCGTCCTCGACCTGCTGCTGTCCGAGAAGCTGCTGGTGGTTCAGGGCACGGCCTTCAACTGGCCGTGGCCGGATCACTTCCGTGTCGTGACCCTGCCGCGTGTCGATGACCTGGACATGGCCATCGGGCGCATCGGCAACTTCCTCAAGTCCTACCGCCAGTAACCGGCGATCCGTGCGCAACGAGCCTTTCGTTGCGCACTGTCTGATTCAGCAACACTTCTGCCCCGCCCCCTTCCGTACGCCTTCTACACTGTCGATTCGTACCGATCACATGCGCCTGATGCAATGCCGGTGGGTGGCGCGCGGCTGTCATCCTTGTCGTCTTCAGGGGTGGGAATTGTCCCGCACACCGGAGAATCCGATGTAGGACACAGTTTGAAATAGTCACTCGGTTGAATCGCCCGGTGCCGCACCTTATATACCCCGCAGTACGCTACATCTTTAGCTTGAGGAGATTTCTACAACCATGATGCGCATCCTGCTGTTTTTGGCCACTAACCTGGCGGTCGTGCTGATAGCCAGCATCACCCTGAGCCTGTTCGGCTTCAACGGGTTCATGGCGGCCAACGGGGTTGACCTCAACCTCAGTCAGCTGCTGGTCTTCTGTGCCGTCTTTGGTTTCGCCGGTTCGCTGTTCTCGCTGTTCATCTCCAAGTGGATGGCGAAGATGAGCACGAGCACCCAGGTCATCACCCAGCCGCGCACCCGCCACGAGCAATGGCTGATGCAAACCGTCGAGCAACTGTCTCGCGAAGCCGGGATCAAGATGCCCGAAGTCGGGATTTTCCCGGCCTACGAAGCGAACGCCTTCGCCACCGGCTGGAACAAGAACGACGCGCTGGTCGCGGTCAGCCAGGGCTTGCTGGAGCGTTTCTCTCCGGATGAAGTGAAAGCCGTTCTGGCCCACGAGATCGGCCACGTGGCCAATGGTGACATGGTCACCCTGGCACTGGTCCAGGGCGTGGTGAACACCTTCGTGATGTTCTTCGCGCGGATCATCGGCAACTTCGTTGACAAGGTGATCTTCAAGAACGAGGAAGGCCAGGGCATCGCGTACTACATCGCGACCATCTTTGCCGAACTGGTTCTGGGCATCCTGGCCAGCGCGATCGTGATGTGGTTCTCGCGCAAACGGGAGTTCCGTGCCGACGAAGCCGGCGCCCGTCTGGCCGGTACCAGCGCGATGATCGGCGCTCTGCAACGCCTGCGTGCCGAACAAGGTCTGCCGGTGCACATGCCCGACACCCTGAACGCCTTTGGCATCAACGGTGGCATCAAACAAGGGTTCGCCCGCATGTTCATGAGCCACCCGCCGCTGGAAGAGCGTATCGACGCCCTGCGTCGTCGCGGCTGATCAGCCCGGCTAAAAAAAGGCCCGCAGTGATGCGGGCCTTTTTTGTGCCTGTTACTGGCCCGTCAGCCGGTACACCCGCTCTTCCAGGCGCGTCACTCCCGCCTGCAGGAACTTCTCGCTTTCGCTCAACACGTCCTGTTCTTCCAGCGCCTGCACCTGCCAGCCGCCACCGAACAGACGCTGCACCTCGGCATCTTCCACTGCAAACGGCGGCCCGGGCATTTGCGCCTGATCATAATCCAGCGTGATCAGCAAACCGCGTACGCCCGCCGGCAAGATATTCTGCAAGTGCGACGCGTAGCGCTCACGCATCGGCGCCGGCAAGGCGATCAGCGCCGCGCGGTCATACAGTGCCGTGCATTCGGCCACATCGCTCGCGGACAAGGCGAAGAAATCCCCGCACCACAACTCTATCGCCCCGGCCCGATAAACCTTGAAGCCGCCCTCTTCGCTGATCTGCGGCTGCAATTGCTGTTCACGGAAGAAGTCTTCGACAGCCCTCTGCGACAGCTCGACGCCGAGAACCCGATGCCCACGACCTGCCAGCCACAACAGATCCAGGCTTTTCCCGCACAACGGCACCAGCACACGCGCCTGCGCCGGGATGGCCAGATCGGGCCAATGCCGTTGCAAATACGGGTTCACCTCGGGTTGGTGAAAGCCGATCTGGTTCGATTCCCACTTCTTGTGCCAAAACTCCGGCTGCATGGTTCCTCCTAAGAATTCGATCAAAAAGCGTTAAAACTTATATTGGAATTAGATCAATGAACTGACTGAAGATGAACCATCTTAACGCTCAGGAACCCTTCCATGTTTCCCAGCCTGTTTATCTCTCACGGCTCGCCCATGCTCGCGCTGGAACCCGGCGCCAGCGGCCCGGCCCTGGCGCGTCTGGCCGCCGAACTGCCGCGTCCGAAAGCCATCGTCATCGTTTCCGCCCACTGGGAAAGCCATGAGCTGCTGGTCAGCAGCCATCCGCAACCGGAAACCTGGCACGATTTCGGCGGCTTCCCCCGTGCATTGTTTGAAGTGCAGTACCCCGCACCGGGCAATCCGCAATTGGCGCAAGAGGTCGCCGAACTGCTGACCGCCAACAACCTGCCCGCGCGTCTCGACCCGCAACGACCGTTCGACCATGGCGTGTGGGTGCCGCTGTCGCTGATGTATCCGCAAGCCGACATCCCGGTGGTTCAGGTTTCCCTGCCCAGCCGTGGCGGCCCGGCGTTGCAGACCCGCGTCGGCCAGGCGCTGGCCAGCCTGCGCGGCCAGGGCATTCTGTTGATCGGCTCCGGCAGCATCACCCATAACCTGCGTGAACTGGACTGGCATGCCGGCCCGGAAAGCGTCGAGCCGTGGGCCCGGGACTTCCGTGACTGGATAATCGACAAGCTCGCGGCCAATGATGAAGCCGCCCTGCACGATTACCGCCAGCAAGCGCCAAACGCCGTGCGCAGCCATCCGAGCGACGAGCATCTGTTGCCGCTGTACTTCGCTCGCGGCGCCGGCGGTGAGTTCAGCATTGCGCACCAAGGGTTCACCATGGGCGCGCTGGGCATGGACATCTACCGCTTCGGCTGACGAGTTCGTTCCCACCTCAAATCGCAGGCAAAAAAAATCCCCGAACCAGTCGGGGATTTTTTATGTTCGATCAATCAGCCCAAGGGCGGATCAATCTTCGCGGTAGCGACGCAGCTTCAACTGCTTACCGGCAACGCGAGTGTCCTTCAGCTTGGTCAGGAGTTTGTCCAGACCATCTTCCGGCAGCTCGACGAGGCTGAAGCTGTCACGCACCTGGATGCGACCGATGGCTTCACGTGCCAGACCACCTTCGTTGAGGATGGCGCCCAGCAGGTTTTTCGCCGCGATACCGTCACGCGCGCCCAGCGCGGTACGGCAACGGGCACGGCCTTCGCCCAGTGGCATCGGAGCACGACGCTCGCGATCACCACGGTCCGGACGATCACCGGAACGCTCAGGACGGTCGCCACGTGGAGCGCTGTTCGGCACCAGTGGACGTTCCTTCTCGATCGCTGCCAGGTTCAGCGCCTGACCATTGGTGGCCTTGCGCAGCAGAGCGGCAGCCAGGGCACGTGGGGTGCAACCGATGTCGGCGGTCAGGCGATCCAGCAGATCACCGTGAGTCGATTCGGCGTCAGCCACCAGCGGCGACAGGCTGTTGGTCAGTTTCTTGATGCGGGCATCGAGAACGGCCTGAGCGTCCGGCAGACGCACTTCGGCAACTTTCTGACCGGTTACACGCTCAATCACTTGCAGCATGCGGCGCTCACGTGGAGTCACCAGCAGCAGCGCGCGGCCTTCGCGACCGGCACGGCCGGTACGGCCGATACGGTGCACGTAGGACTCCGGATCGTACGGCATGTCCACGTTGAATACGTGGGTGATGCGCGGTACGTCCAGACCACGGGCGGCTACGTCGGTCGCCACAACGATGTCCAGACGGCCATCTTTCAGCGAGTCGATGACGCGCTCACGCTGGTTCTGGGCGATGTCGCCGTTCAACGCTGCGGCTTTGTAGCCTTTGGCGTCGAGGGCGCTGGCCAGATCCAGGGTCGCTTGCTTGGTGCGCACGAACATGATCAGAGCGTCGAAATCTTCCACTTCCAGCAAGCTGAGAACGGCAGAGGTCTTCTGGTCAGCGTGAACCAACAGGTGAGCCTGTTCGATCGCGGTAACGGTCTGGGTCTTGCTCTGGATCTTCACGTGCTTTGGATCGCGCAGATGACGCTCGGCGATGGCACGGATCGATTGCGGCAGGGTAGCCGAGAACAATACGGTCTGACGGGTTTCCGGCATGGCCTTGAAGATGACTTCGAGGTCGTCCATGAAGCCCAGTTTGAGCATTTCGTCTGCTTCGTCGAGAACCAGGTGGTTCACAGTCTGCAGCACTTTTTCGTCGCGACGCAGGTGGTCGCACAGACGGCCCGGAGTGGCGACAACGATCTGTGCGCCATTACGGATTGCTTTCAATTGTGGGCCCATCGGCGCGCCGCCGTAGACAGCCACAACAGTTACGCCCGGCATTTGCTTGGCGTAGGTTTCGAAAGCGGTTGCAACTTGTAGCGCCAACTCACGAGTTGGGGCCAGGATCAGAGCTTGCGGCTCGCGCTTGGACGGATCAATGCGGTGCAGGATAGGCAGGGCAAAGGCAGCGGTTTTACCGGTACCGGTTTGCGCCTGACCAATCATATCGTGACCGGCGAGGATGATCGGGATCGACTGCTGCTGAATGGCCGAAGGCTCTTCATAGCCGGTAGCGACTACTGCAGCGACAATATTGGGATGAAGTTCAAGAGCGGCGAAGCCGCCGATTTCCTGGGTCATGGGTCTGCCTCTAAGTGCATCCGCAAAGACCCATGCTCCAAAGCTGCACATGCCGTGTTGAGACTCAAGAGTCGCCCTGGCAGCTTTGTCGGCGGGGATTTGCGAAAACGAATGAATGAAAAAGAATCGTCAAGGAAGAGCCCGCAGTGCGGACGTGCAGCCGAAGCTGACTTCGGGGAATTGCGCTACCTAAACGCGGCCCGGTTAAAGGCCGGCGCGCACTATACCGGAATTTGCCAAAAAAGGGAGCTTTTTTTATCGGTGAAATACAGTTGTCACCGCTGTGTAACGGGGTTTTGCGGATAATCGGGCAAAGGTCTATTTTTCAAAGACCCCGGCCCTGCGGGCGATGGCGCTTAAACGATTCACCGACGTGCGGCATCTGGTCGCTGCACCCTTTCTTCCCGTCCGAGGAAACACCCATGAATCAGCCCTGCCCCGGCCGCGTCAGCCGTGCGCGCCACGGTCACGTCCATTTGATTGGCCTGGACCGTGCAGCCAAGCGCAATGCTTTCGATCTGGATCTGCTCAATGACCTGGCCCTGGCCTACGGTGAATTCGAGGCCGACAGCGACGCGCGGGTGGCCGTGGTGTTCGGGCATGGTGAGCATTTCACCGCCGGGCTCGATCTGGTCAACGCCAGTTCCGCCCTCGCCCAGGGCTGGCAGGTGCCGCCCGGCGGTTGCGATCCGTGGGGCGTATTTGTCGGACCGCGAGTCAGCAAACCGGTGATTGTCGCCGCGCAAGGCTATTGCCTGACCATCGGTATCGAGCTGATGCTCGCCGCCGACATCAACCTGTGCGCCAGCAACACCCGCTTCGCCCAGATGGAAGTGCAGCGCGGGATCTTTCCGTTCGGCGGTGCGACGTTGCGCTTTCATCTGATAGCCGGCTGGGGCAATGCCATGCGCTGGCTGCTGACCGGCGACGAGTTTGATGCCCATGATGCGTTGCGCCTGGGCCTGGTGCAGGAAGTCATGGCCAGCGAAGACTTGCTGCCACGCGCCATCGAACTGGCCGAACGGATCGCCCGACAGGCGCCACTGGGCGTGCAGGCGACGCTGATGTCGGCACGTCAGGCGCGCTATGAAGGCGAGACCGCAGCGGCGCAGAGCTTGCCGCCGCTGGTGAAGAAGTTGCTGGCCAGTGAGGATGCCAAGGAGGGCGTGCGCTCGCTGGTGGAGCGCAGACCGGGGGTCTTCAAAGGCATTTGAGGCTCAGGTTGCCGGGCGAATAGCCTTGATCAACGATTGCAACGAGTACCCCAGCTTCGGCGCGAGCGCTTCAGCCCGGGCGGTGAGCGCCTGCATGTCCAGCACCTGATCGAGATCCGCCGGCACGATCAGAATCACGTTGCCCTCCTTCACCGGCAGTTCCCAGTAATGCCGGTGATAGAGCCCGCGCAACAGCGCCGCCCCCAGAGGCTTGCCGTCATCGGTGGCCCATTGGTTGATCACCAGCCAGCCGCCGGGATTCAGACGTTTCTGACAGTCACCGAGGAAATTCCACGCAAGGTGAGCGGCACCGGGGCCGACATCGGTGTAGAGGTCGACGAAGATCAGATCCGCCGGTTCGGCCGTCGGCAGCAGTTCGATTGCATCGCCAACGCGGATATACAGCCGCGGATCGTCATCGAGACCGAGGTATTCGATGGCCAGACGCGGCACATCCGGGCGCAACTCGATGGCTTCGACATCTTCCAGCGGCAGGAACTTGAGGCAGGCCTGGGTCAGCGTGCCGGCGCCAAGGCCGAGAAACAGTGCGCTCTCCGGTTGCTCATGGCACAACGCGCCAATCAGCATCGCCCGGGTGTAGTCGTACTCCAGCCAGCTCGGGTCGGCGGTAAACACGCAGCTTTGCTCGATGGCGTCGCCGAACTCCAGAAAGCGGTAGTCGGCCACTTCCAGCACGCGAATCACGCCGAACTCATCCTGTACCTCGGCGAGCAACAGCTCGACGCGCTCCTCAGTCATTTCGTCTCCTGGTGGTCACCGGGCGCGGTGACGCGATGGCACCGCTGTGGCGCCGTGGCAAAGCGGCGATTGTCGGCGAAGCGGCGGGAGCAGGTCACGCACTAATTGCTGCTAACATGGCCGTCCGTGCGTAGAACCATAGAGACCGTGATGAGCCAACCCTGGAGCCCTGACAGCTGGCGCGCCTTGCCGATCCAGCAACAACCCCAATACCCCGACGCCGCGCACCTGCACCAGGTCGAGCAGACGCTGGCCAGCTATCCGCCGCTGGTGTTTGCCGGCGAAGCGCGGGAGCTGCGTCGTCAGTTTGCCGAAGTCACCCAGGGCCGGGCGTTCCTGCTACAAGGCGGCGACTGCGCGGAAAGCTTCGCCGAGTTCTCCGCCGCGAAGATTCGTGACACCTTCAAAGTGCTGCTGCAAATGGCGATCGTCATGACCTTCGCCGCCGGTTGCCCGGTGGTGAAAGTCGGGCGCATGGCCGGCCAGTTCGCCAAGCCGCGCTCGGCCAACGACGAGACCATCGACGGCGTGACCCTGCCGGCTTACCGTGGCGACATCGTCAACGGCATCGGCTTCGACTCGGCCAGCCGCGTGCCGGATCCGGAGCGTCTGCTGCAGTCCTATCACCAGTCCACCGCCACCCTCAACCTGTTGCGCGCCTTCGCCCAGGGCGGTTTTGCCGACCTGCATCAAGTGCACAAGTGGAACCTCGATTTCATCGCCAACTCGGCGCTGGCGGAGAAGTACAGCCACCTCGCCGACCGCATCGATGAGACCCTGGCCTTCATGCGTGCCTGCGGCATGGACAGCTCGCCGCAACTGCGCGAGACCAGTTTCTTCACGGCCCACGAAGCGCTGCTGCTGAACTACGAAGAAGCCTTCGTGCGCCGCGACAGCCTGACCAACGATTACTACGATTGCTCGGCGCACATGCTGTGGATCGGCGACCGCACCCGTCAGCTCGACGGCGCCCACGTCGAATTCCTGCGCGGCGTGAACAACCCGATCGGTGTCAAAGTCGGCCCGAGCATGAACCCCGACGACCTGATCCGCTTGATCGATGTGCTCAACCCGGACAACGATCCGGGCCGCCTCAACCTGATCGCACGGATGGGCGCGAACAAGGTTGGCGATCACCTGCCGGCGCTGATCCGCGCGGTGCAGCGTGAAGGCAAGCAGGTGCTATGGAGTTCCGACCCGATGCACGGCAACACCATCAAGGCCAGCAGTGGCTACAAGACTCGCGACTTCGCGCAGATCCTTGGCGAGGTGAAGCAGTTCTTCCAGGTTCACGAAGCGGAAGGCAGCTACGCCGGCGGCATCCACATCGAAATGACCGGGCAGAACGTCACCGAATGCATCGGTGGCGCGCGGCCGATCACTGAAGATGGTTTGTCGGATCGCTATCACACCCATTGCGACCCACGGATGAACGCCGATCAGTCGCTGGAACTGGCGTTTCTGATTGCCGAGACGCTGAAACAGGTCAAACGCTAAACCGCGATGACGTTGGCTCGGTCGTTTTCGACTTGAGCCAACGCCACCCGCAACCGCCCGGCACTTTCGCGCTGGCAATTGAGCAGCACCTGCTCCAGCCCCAACCAATCCGCCATCTGCCGCAAGTTCAGCGCCAACGCCAGCATCCCCGCCTCATCCAGCCCCGGCTCTTCCTCGTGCACCGCGTGCACCGCCAATCGCCCCGCCGCCCGCTCGGCGCGCAGATCAACCCGCGCAGCAATCCGTTCGTTGTGCAGGAACGGCAGCACGTAATAGCCGTAGACACGTTTGTCCTGCGGCGTGTAAATCTCCAGCCGATAGCGGAAGTCGAATAACCGCTCGGTGCGACTGCGTTCCCAGATAAGCGAATCGAACGGCGACAGCAATGCGCTGGCCTCGACTTTGCGCGGGACTTTCGGTTCGGGCAGGCAGTAGACAATCTGGCGCCAGCCAGCAACTTCGCAGGTCAGCAGTTGCCCGGCCTCGACCAGCTCCGCCAGGCGCGGTCGGGCATCGGCAGGGTTCAGGCGGAAGTAATCGCGCAGGTCTTTTTCCGTGCCTACGCCCAACGCCTCAGCCGCGTGCAGCAGCAAACCGCGCTGCGCCTCGGCCTCATCGGGCAATGGCTGTTGCAGCACGGACGCCGGGATCACTCGTTCCGGCAGGTCATACAGCCTTTCGAAGCCGCGCCGCCCGGCCACGGTGACTTCGCCGGCGGCAAACAACCATTCCAGCGCATGTTTTTCCGCGCTCCAGTCCCACCAGGGGCCGGCCTTTTCCTCGCGGGTCGACAGGCTGCCGGCGCCCAGCGCGCCCTGCTCTTCGACCGACGCCAGCACCCGGCGAATGGTGTCTTGTTGCTCACGGCCGAAACGCGCCAGTTGCTGATAGATATCTTCGCCCCGCTTGGCTCGCTGCATGCGCCAGCCCATCAGCGGGTACATCGACAGCGGCAGCAATGACGCTTCATGGCCCCAGTATTCGAACAGCGAACGACGTCGCCCCGAACTCCAGGCAGCCTGGTCGAGCAAGTCAGCAGAATAGGAACCGAGACGGGAAAACAGCGGCAGGTAGTGCGAGCGCACCACGGCGTTGACGGAGTCGATCTGCAACAGGCCGAGACGTTCGATCAGCCGGTTGACGTGCATCGCCTTGACAGCCGGCGGCTGGCGCCCGTGAAACCCTTGGGCAGCCAGTGCCAGACGTCGAGCCTGTTTAAGGGAAAAGGACAATGTCGCGGGCATGTGTACCTCCATGTCTGCTCGCAACCTACCTCACCACAAGAGGGTTTGTGTAGCGATGGCCTCATCATTTATGCATCGGATCGTCCCAGAACGGCCGAATCGCTTCGTGTTCGACATCGGCACGGCTGACCCCGATGTCCTTCAACGCTTCGTCGCTCAGACTGGCGAGCAGCTCGCGTTCGCGGTGAAGTTCGTACCAGCGGCTAAACTTGTGCAGCAGATCGGAAATCAGATGGACCGGCACTCTTTCATCGCTCACATACAGTTTTTGACCTTTCATCGTGTTGCCCTCCTTTAGGGATGGCTCAAGTCTCGCGCCGGGGCTACGATCAATCCAACGAATGTTTCTGATGGCAAGCATCACGGAGATTCATCAATTGTCGGCGTACCCCAGTATCGATACCGATGTCCTGCGTACCTTTGTCGCAATTGCCGATCAGGGCGGTTTTACCCGCGCCGGCGAAATGGTCAACCGCACTCAGTCGGCGGTGAGCATGCAAATGAAGCGTCTGGAAGAGGACGTGTTGCAGCGCCAGTTGTTCGAGCGCGACGGGCGTCAGGTGCGCCTCACCGCCGAAGGCCAGGTGTTGCTCGGCTACGCGCGGCGCATCCTGAAATTGCACAGCGAAGTCTTCAACACCCTGCGCGAGCCGCACATGGTCGGCACGGTGCGGATCGGCACGCCGGATGATTACGTGATGCGGTTTCTGCCGGGGATCCTGTCGCGCTTTGCCCAGTTCTATCCGCTGATCCAGATCGAAGTGCACTGCGAGTCGACCAAACAGTTGCTGCAACGCACGGACCTGGATCTGTCGATCGTCACCCGCGAGCCGGGCAACGAGATTGGCCAGTTGCTGCGCAAGGAGCGTTTCGTCTGGGCCGAGGCGCAGAACTTCAGCGCCCACGAGCAGACGCCTTTGCCACTGGCGATGTTCAACAGTGATTGCTTCTGCCGCCTGTGGGCCTGCAATGCGCTGGACGCCATGGGCCGTGAATACCGGATTGCCTACAACAGCACCAGCCTGTCGGCGCTGATGGCGGTGGTGAGCGCGGGTCTGGCGATCACCGCGCAACTGGAAAGCCTGATCACCCCGGACTTGCGAATTCTCGGTGCCGCCGAAGATCTGCCGCTGTTGCCCGAGGCCAGCATCATGCTGATCCGCAATCTGAACAATCCGTCGCCGATCACCGAATGCCTGGCCGAGCACATCGTCGAAGGCTTCAAACTTTAAAGGCGAGCATCACCGCACACAGCACCAGGAACCCGCAGAACAGCCCACGCAGGAGTTTTTCCGGCATCGCGTGGGCCACCTTCACGCCCCAACTGATACTGGCCAAACCGCCGATGGCCAACGGCAGGCCGATCATCCAGTCCACTTCGTGGTGCACCGCGTACGTCACCAGCGTGACACCGGTGCTCGGCAATGCCAGCGCCAGCGACAGGCCTTGAGCGACCACCTGAGTGGTGCCGAACAGGCTGGTCAGCACCGGCGTCGCCACCACTGCCCCACCGACACCGAACAGGCCGCCCATAGTGCCCGACGCCGCGCCGAGCACGCCCAGCCACGGCCATGAATAACGCATCTCGGAAGTCGCCGCCGGACGCGCGCCGAACATGCGCACGAGGTTGTACGCTGACAATGCCACAAGGAACGCGACAAAACCGATGCGCATGGTTTGCGCGTCGATGCCCACGGCCCAGATCGAGCCGATCCATGCAAAGCAGAACCCCATCACTGCCAGCGGCAACGCGTGCCTGAGTTCGATGCGATTGCGCTGGTGATAACGCCACAGCGCCAGCATCACGTTCGGCACCACCATCACCAGCGCCGTGCCTTGGGCGATCTGCTGATCGAGCCCGAACCACACGCCCAACAGCGGAATGGCGATCAAGCCGCCGCCGATTCCGAATATCCCACCCAGGGTGCCGAGGGCGGCGCCAAACAACAGGTACAGCAAAAACTCGATCACAGCAGAATTCCTCATACGTCAGGGGATTCATCCTACGCAGTCGGCGCTGGCACGGAAACGCACAGCAACGCACAATGGCTGTGCCAAATTCGCATAGGCACTGAGCTGATTCATGAATCCCAATCAATTGACCGAACAACTCGGGCTGTTTCTCGATGTGCTGGAGAGTGGCAGTTTTTCCGCCGCCTCGCGCCGGCATCCGCTGACGCCATCGGCCGTCGCCCGGCGTATCGACAGCCTGGAAAGCGCTGTCGGCAGCCAGTTGTTCATCCGCAGCACTCATGCGGTGCGCGCCACACCGGCCGGTCTGGCGTTTGCCGAACGGGCGCGGCGGATCGTTGCCGAGTTGCAACTGGCCCGCGCTGAAGCCGTTTCCCTGAGCAGCGCGCCGGAAGGCTTGATTCGGGTGGATGCGCCGGCAGCGTTCGGGCGTCGGCATCTGGCGCCGGTGATTGCCGATTTTCTGGTGCTGTATCCAGGGCTGGACGTGCAACTGCATCTGATCGACAGCTTCGTCGACATGGACGGCTCGAACCTGGGCAAGGTCGATCTGGTGTTGCGCGCCGGGCAAATGGCCGATACCCGACTGGTCGCCACACCGCTGGCGAGCATGGTGCGCATCGCTTGCGCCAGCCCCGACTATCTCAAGCGTCGGGGTGTGCCGAGCGAGCCGGCACAACTGGGTGAACATGACGGCCTCGATTGGGACGGCCTCGCCCCGCCCTTCGCCTGGCGATTCGAACAGGACGGGCAGATGCAGTTGCACCGCCCGGCGCGGGTCCGCATGAGCGCCAACAACGCCGAGGCTCTGGTGTGCGGTGCACTTGCGGGCCTCGGGATCGCGCATCTGCCGACCTGGCTGGCGAGCGAATACCTGTTGCGCGGCGAACTGCTGCCGCTGTTCTGTGACAACGGCCTGCCAAAACCGGAGAGCACCGGTATCTATGCGCTGCGACTGGAACAGCAGGCCAGCTCCCGCAGCCGCCTGCTGCTGGAATACCTCAAGACCCGCTTCAGCCCCGTGCCACCGTGGGATCTGGCACTGCAACGGGAACTGGGCCGGCACTGACCGATTCGCCACCGGGCACAATTGTCTGGCGCATTAAAGATTCGAGCGCTAGATTCATCTGCATCACCGTTCAAGGCACCGACATGACCACCACCCGCGACACCACCGACCACTGCGAAGAACTGCTGCTCGACAATCAGGCCTGCTTCGCCCTGCATTCCACTTCGCTGATGATGACCAAGGTCTACAAACCGCTGTTGCAAGCGCTTGGCCTGACCTATCCGCAGTATCTGGCGATGATGGTGCTGTGGGAGAAGGATGGTTTGACCGTCGGAGAAATCAGCACGCGCCTGCTGACCGATCCGGGTTCGCTGACCCCGCTGCTCAAGCGCCTGGAAGGTGAAGGTTTGCTGAGCCGAACTCGAAGCCGCGAGGATGAACGGGTGGTGATCGTCGAATTGACCGCACAGGGCCGCGCCTTGAAAGACAAGGCCCGAACCGTTCCGCAATGCATTCTGGGGGCCAGTGGCTTCACGCTGGAGCGCCTGCAAAACCTGCAAGCCGAGTTGCAGGCCTTGCGCGGTCATTTGCAGGACAGCCTCACTTAAGCCTCCCCCTTTCCCTGTAGGAGCGACCTCGAACCTACAGGGAAATCACGCCTTTCTCTGCTTTCCCCCTCTCCCGCAAAATTTTTTCTCTCTCGTTTTCCCTTCGTAAAAACCTTTCATATCAAAGAGTTGAGATCTCTTCTCAGCCTGATCCAAGTCTCGGCTTCATCATTTTTCAAAAATTTATCTTGCGCGCTAAATATTCGCGCAGTACATTTACTTCGCACCTAGTTAGCGCGCAAACAATTAGCGCAATAAATCACACTCAATGAGGCTCACACCATGCAAACTCTCTACACCGCAATCGCAACCTCCACTGGCGGCCGTGACGGTCGTGCGATCTCCAGCGACAACATTCTCGACGTCAAACTGGCCACTCCGAAAGAACTCGGCGGTGCCGGCGGCGCAGCCACCAACCCTGAGCAGCTGTTCGCTGCCGGCTACTCGGCCTGCTTCATCGGCGCGCTGAAATTCGTTGCCAGCCAGACCAAACGCAAAATCCCGGACGACGCCTCGATCACCGCTCACGTCGGCATCGGTCAGATTCCTGGTGGTTTCGGTCTGGACATCGACCTGCACATCAGCCTGCCGGGCCTGGAACAGGCTGACGCACAAAGCCTGGTCGACGCCGCCCACCAGGTCTGCCCGTACTCCAACGCCACCCGTGGCAATGTCGATGTGCGCCTGCACGTCACCGTGTAATCACTGACACCCAGGCCCGAACAGGAAATGAACATGAACACTTTCAGCAAAGTCTTGACCGGTACCCTTCTCGCCCTGTCCGTTCACAGCGCATTCGCCGGTGACGTCGAGCACAACACTCAGGCGTTCCTCGATGTGCTGAACGCCGGCACCGGCAAACCGATGGAACAACTGACGCCCAAGGATGCCCGCGCCGTACTGACGGGCGCTCAGTCGGGGGTCAAACTGACGCTGCCCAAGGCAGACGTCAGCGAGAAGACCATCCAGGTCGATGGCCAACCGTTGAGCCTGACCATCGTCCGGCCGGCCGGGGTCAAGGGCGAGTTGCCGGTGTTCATGTTCTTCCACGGCGGCGGCTGGGTGCTGGGAGATTTCCCGACCCACGAACGTCTGGTGCGGGATCTGGTGGTCGGCTCGGGGGCCGCGGCGGTGTTCGTCAACTACACCCCTTCGCCGGAAGCGCATTACCCGGTGGCGATCAACCAGGCTTACGCGGCAACCAAATGGGTGGCCGAACACGGCAAAGAGATCAACGTCGACGGCAAGCGTCTGGCGGTGGCGGGCAACAGTGTCGGCGGCAACATGGCGGCAGTCGTCGCCTTGATGGCCAAGGACAAAGGCACCCCGGCGATCAAGTTCCAGGTGCTGTTGTGGCCGGTGACTGATGCCGGTTTCGACACCGGTTCGTATAACCAGTATGCCGAGGGGCACTTCCTCACCCGCAACATGATGAAGTGGTTCTGGGACAACTACACCACCGACGCCAACCAGCGCAACGAGATCTACGCCTCGCCGCTGCGGGCCACGACCGCGCAATTGAAAGGTCTGCCGCCCGCACTGGTCCAGACTGCGGGGGCCGACGTGTTGCGTGACGAAGGTGAAGCCTACGCCCGCAAACTCGACGAAGCCGGCGTGCCGGTGACCTCGGTGCGCTACAACGGCATGATCCACGACTACGGTTTGCTCAACGTGGTCAGCCAGGTGCCGGCGGTGCGCTCGGCGATGTTGCAGGCCTCGGAAGAACTGAAACAACACCTGAAGCAGTAATTTTCATCAGGCACAAAAAAGCCCGACTCAATGGTCGGGCTTTTTCTTTCCGCAAAAACCAGTGCTTATTTGGCACGGCCTTTGTAGGAACCGCCTTCGCGGGTATCGATTTCGATCTTGTCACCGATTTCGATGAAGTCGGCAACCTGCAGCTCAGTACCGTTGCTCAGCTTGGCTGGCTTCATGACTTTGCCGGAAGTGTCGCCACGAGCCGAACCTTCGGTGTAGTCAACTACGCGCACGATGGTGGTCGGCAGTTCTACGGAAACCAGACGCTCTTCGAAGAACACGGCTTCGCAAACGTCGGTCATGCCTTCTTCAACGAAAGGCAGAACGCTTTCGATGTCTTCGGCGTTCAGCTCGTACATGGTGTAGTCGCTGGTGTCCATGAACGTGTAGGTGTCACCGCTGATGAAGGACAGGGTCGCTTCTTTGCGGTCCAGGATCACGTCGTCCAGCTTGTCGTCCGCACCGTAAACGGTTTCGGTCTTGTAACCGGTCAGCAGGTTCTTCAGCTTGGTCTTCATGATCGCGCTGTTACGGCCCGATTTGGTGAATTCAGCTTTCTGAACCAGCCAAGGATCGTTGTCGATACGGATCACGGTACCGGGTTTGAGTTCTTTACCAGTTTTCATTGCGAATATCCGAATTTGGATGGGATTTACAAAAATCTAGGCCGCGTATCATATCCAATTTCGGTAAAACTGTACCAGCGCCGTCGCAAGATCGGCCTGCAAGGCCTGTTCCAGACACCATGCTTCGGCATTTTTCTGCAGTTCGGGCCAGTATTTACGGGCCTCAAGCCAGTGCTCGCCGATAGGCTGCCCGGCACTCCAGGCTCGCCAGAGACCGTTCATCGCCTCGGCAGCTTCCGTCGAAAGGCCTTTTCCATAGAGCGCGAGGAAGGCATCGAGCTTGTCCAGATGGATATCTTCGTCCTGCTGATAGATGTGCCACAACATCGGCCGCCCTGCCCACTGCGCCCGGATGAACGAGTCTTCGCCGCGCACCGCGTTGAAATCGCAGCACCACAGCAGTTGATCGTATTGATCCTGACGGACGAACGGCAGCACCTGCACGGTCAGCGATCGATCGACATGCACAGCGCCGGCAGACAGCGACTCGACGCCAAGCCAGCGCGCGACATCACCGAGAATCCGCCCTTCCGGCACCAGCAGATGAGTGGGCGTCGAATCGGCCGCGAGTACATCCAGCCAACTGGCGAGCCCGGCATTCTCGTAGGCGAACAGCGAAATCAGTTGCGTACCGGGTGCAGGATCGACCCCCAACGCCTGCAGGAATTGTCGCTGCGCCTCGGGATCCTGCTGAAACCGCTGACGTCGCTCAAGCAATCCGCTTTCACGCAATAACCCGCCAGTGCCCGCCTGGAATCCCGGGAAGAAAAAGATCTTCTGCACGGACTTGTACTTCACCGAAGGCAGGCCGTGGCAGCCGGCCACCCAGTCTTCAGCGCTGAGATAGTCGAGGTTCATCCACAATGGCGGCTTTTCCCGCTCGGCCATGGCGTCCATGTAGGCACCCGGCAACTGGCAGGCGAACGCGGCGATCACTACATCGGCGGCGTCCGTTTCCGGCCATTCTGCCGGCCAGTGCCGGACCTCGACACCCTGCTGCCATTGCGCGTCGAGATTGATGTCGAGTTCCGGGCAAATCCGTTCGAACGCGCGCAGATCATCGACCCACAGCCGCACTGCCAATGCATGCTCGGCCACCAGTTGCCGGGCCAGACGCCAGGTCACCCCGATGTCGCCGTAGTTGTCGACCACGGTGCAAAAGATGTCCCAGCGGGTTTTCGGTTGCGGCATTCAAGACTCCCGTTGGCAAAAGCGACGATTGTCCGCATAAATGTCTGCGTGCAGAAGAGCCGACGACGATTAATCTTCGTGCGACAATCGCCACTTGCCCGCAATCATCCGCCAGGAGGCAGCCATGCCCTACCGCCCAAACCCGCGCCGCCCCTTGCCTGTTCAGCTTAGCGCGCTGCAATTGACCGGCAGCATTGCCCTGGGCCTGTGGCTGGGTTTCCTGGCCATTGCGCTGACCTGCTGGCTCATTTCACGCTTTGTCTTCAATGAACAACTGGCGCCAGTTGCCCAGGCCGTACAACAACTGGCCAATCCACCGGCGGTACGAGCGGTGCCGGATATTCCTCCACAAAGCCCGTTGTTCGAGCAGTACGAAGAAAACCTGCGCAAGAACGAACAACAAAACCGTCTCGATCAGGCCCGCAGCAGCACGCGCAACCAGTCGAATCCTAAATGCCAGTTCTGGCTCCAGCAGGATCAGACGGCCCCGAGCGAAAAAAGCCGCGCCAACGTCCTGCAATTCTGCGATTGATCATGAACAAGCACGCCGTCCATCAACTGATTCTCGACAAACTGCGCGTCGACCTCGATATCGCCGAACGCGCCGCGCAAACCGCTTACGAAACCGCGACCCACGAAGAGAACATCGCCGAAAACAAGTACGACACCCTGGGACTTGAGGCGTCGTACCTGGCAGCCGGGCAAGCGAAACGGGTCGAGGAGATCCGCCAGTCACTGGCGGTCTGCCAGAACCTGACGCTTCGGGCCTATGACGATCAACGCGGAATTGAAATCGGCGCCCTGCTCGGTCTGGAAGACGAAAAGGGTCGCGAGCAATGGCTGTTTCTGGCGCCGGATGCGGCGGGACTGAAAGTCGACGTGGTCGGTCAGCCGATTACCGTCATCACCCCGCGCTCGCCGCTGGGCAAAAGCCTGCTGGGCAAGTTCGAAGGTGATGAGGTGGAGATTCTGGTGGCGGGCACCCGGCAACAGTTTGCTGTCACCGAGGTGCTGTAGACAGGGGCTTAGTGAACCGGCAGTTCGACGCCTTCGAACAGCTCTTCGAGTTCCTGCTTGTTGTGGCACTGAATGGCCTTGGCCATGACTTCGCGAGTCAGGTGCGGCGCGAATTTCTCGATGAAATCGCACATGAAGCCACGCAGGAAGGTGCCGCGACGGAAACCGATCTTGGTCACGCTGGACTCGAACAGTTCGCTGGCATCGAGTACCACCAGGTCGTTGTCGAGTTTGGTATCGACGGCCATTTTCGCCACGATGCCGACACCCAGCCCCAGACGCACGTAGGTTTTGATCACGTCGGCGTCGGCAGCGGTGAACACTACTTTCGGCGTCAGACCACGATGGCTGAAAGCCTCGTCGAGTTTCGAACGGCCGGTGAAGCCGAACACGTAAGTCACGATCGGGTATTCGGCCAGCGCTTCGAGGGTCAGCTTCGGCAGCTTGGTCAGCGGGTGGCCCTGAGGTACAACCACGCAGCGGTTCCAGCGGTAGCACGGCATCATCACCAGATCGCCGAACAGCTCCAACGCTTCGGTGGCGATGGCGAAATCGACGGTGCCGTCAGCGGCCATTTCGGCGATCTGCATCGGCGAACCCTGGTGCATGTGCAGCGCCACGTCCGGGTATTGCTTGATGAAATTGCTGATCACCGGCGGCAGTGCGTAACGTGCCTGGGTGTGAGTAGTGGCGATCGACAGGGTGCCTTTTTTCTCGTTGGAGAATTCCTGGGCGATCTGCTTGATGCTCTCGACCTTGCGCAGAATCTCACCGGCAGTGGTGATGATGCGCTCGCCGGCCGGGGTGACGCGGGTCAAGTGCTTGCCACTGCGGGCGAACACTTCGACGCCCAGTTCGTCTTCCAGCAGACGGATTTGCTTACTGATGCCCGGTTGCGAGGTGTAGAGACTTTGGGCTGTAGCGGAAACGTTGAGGTCGTGGTGCGCCACTTCCCAGATGTAGCGCAATTGTTGAAGCTTCATATGAATCCCTCAAAGCAGGTAGACGCCACGGGCATCAGCGACGGTATATAACTATATTAATGGTTTGAAGAATAAATCTAGAACTTTTTTATCAAAACGCCATTATTCCCGCCTCAGCGATCCTCCCGACGCCGACGCTCCACCAGCGGCACCATGTAAACCGGCACCTTGGACAATTGCAGCAAGCGAGTCGCCGTGCGCCCCAACGGTGTTTCCGCCCCAACCCCGTGGCTGTGACTTCCTACGATCAGCAAATCGACGGAGAGTTTCTGTACCTGGTCGAGAATCACCTGCGACGGATCACCCTGCAGCACCCGCACCGCACGAATCCGCAGCAGATCCTGCTCGCCTTCGTCCCCCAGTTCCTCGCGAAAACTGTCCAGCACCCGCTGCTCGATATTGGCGATGACGGTTTTCAGACCCTGACTGTGAAATTCGTTCAACGCCTGCTCGTCGAGATAGCTCTGCAACACCGATTCGGCAAACAGCCCCATGGGTTCCACCGCGTGCACCACATACAAGTCGGCATTGAATATTCGAGCCATCGCCAAGGCATGCTGCATCACTAACGGTGCGTACAGACCGAGGTCAGTGGCATACAGCATCGAACGAATCATATGACCTCCTCGCTAGCCAACATGGCGGAGATTTGATTCAGCTTAGCAGTGCCTTGGCGAGTACGACGTGCGACGCAACGTCTTGAACCACGTGGGCTTTAGACCGCCGGTTCGTTGCTGATGCCGTGCGGGACATGGCCGGTGGCAACCACCTCCCGGGCCAGCTCGCAGTGACCGGCCTGATCGTCGAAAAACACGTCGGCGGCAAAGGCTTCGAGGAACGCCGACTTGGTCAGGCCGCCAAGGAACAGCGACTCGTCCAGACGGATGTCCCACTCGCGCAAAGTGCGGATCACCCGCTCGTGAGCCGGTGCCGAACGCGCCGTGACCAGCGCGGTGCGGATCGGACAAGCGTCGTCCGGGAACTCGCGCTGCAACAGATTGAGCGCCGCGAGGAAGCCTTTGAACGGCCCGCCACGCAACGGCTCACGAGCGGATTCACGCTCCTTGGCCTGGAAGGCTTCGAGGCCGCCGGATTGATAGACCCGCTCCGATTCGTCGGAAAACAGCACCGCATCGCCGTCGAAGGCGATGCGCAATTCATCGCTGGCCGCACGGCTGGCGCCGCCGGAAAGAATGGTCGCCGCCGCAAAGCCGTTATCCAGCGCCGAGCGCACGTCTTCGGCGTGGGTGGAAAGAAACAGGTCGCAACCGAACGCTTTGAGATAAGGATAAGGACTGCGCCCGCCGACAAATGCCGCGCGGGAAATCGCCAGACCATAATGATCGATCGAGTTGAACACCCGCAGGCCGGTGTCGGCACTGTTGCGCGACACCAGAATCACCTCGACCCGGGCACGGCCGAGGCGACTGTTGAGGTTGAGCAGTTTTTCCACCAGCGGAAAGGCATCGCCCGGCGCGAGGATTTCGTCTTCGTGCTCGATCTGATATTGCCGGTAGGCTTCGACGCCGCTCGACAGATACACCTTGTGACTCTCGCTCAGGTCGAACAGGGCACGGGACGAAATCGCCAGCACCAGTTTGTCATCGATGTTCTTGGCCATGCCTTCCCCCAAATCCCCTCAAGAAACCGACTCAGGTGTTACGCCGGTCGATGAAACGCAAATTGCGATACAGCGCTTCGATGCGCGGCAGCTCGCAACCTGCCGCTTTTGCCGCTGCCAAGGGTCGAGCGTAGATGGCGTCCAGTTCCAGCGGTCGTTTGTGCAGAAAATCGTGGTACATGCTCGGCCAATAGTCGGGCATTTTCTCGGTCATCATGAACAGATATTCGGCGTAACCGGGCGGCATGTCATGACCACAGGCCTTGGCGCCCTGCACCACTTCGGCCATCAACGCCTGAATCAGTATGCGGCTGTCGGCATCGGCCATCAGCGGTGTGGTGCTCGCACCGAGCAGCACCGAAAGACCATTGTAGGGAATGTTCCAGACCAGTTTCTGCCAGCGCGCCTGATGCAGGTTCGGCATGGCCTGGGAGTCGATGCCCGCAGTGCGGAACAGTCCGACGCCCTCCTCGACGATCGCCATGCGCGCCGCATCATCGGCTGCCGGACCGCTGTGATAACCCACGTTCACCGCCCCCAGCGCCTGATGGGTGATGTGGCCCGGGCCTTCCCGGTGAACACAGATCAGGCACAAACCGCCCAGCAAGTGGAGTGAATCGGGCAGCAACGCGCGAAGACTGTCCTCGACGTCCAGGCCGTTCTGCAGCACCAGCACTTTGGCATCGGGTTTGGCCGCCTGAATGATCGACGGCGCCAGCCCGGCATTGCTGGTGGTCTTGGCGCCGACCAGCAACCAGTCACAGAGCGGCATGTCTTCAGCCGAGGAATAGGCCTGCACCGGATTCAGCGTCAGCGTGCCGTGAACCGCACTGTCCACCTGCAAACCACGTTCGGCGACGGCGGAAAACTCGCTGCGCAGTAAAAAGTGCACATCGAACCCGGCCCGGGCCAGCATCAAGCCGTAAAACCCTCCAATTGCGCCGGTACCGATAATCCCCACGACCGGTCTGTTCACTGCTCCCATCACGGCAACTCCTCTGCAATTCGACCCAGCGCCTGGGCCACGGCTGCGTTCAGCTCCGTGGCGTTCAAGCGCGTGTGTACTGCCCCAAAGAACTCGCCGTCGCGCACCACGAACAGCGCCGGCAAATGAAAGACCTGATAACGCTCGACCAGCCCGCCGTTGTTGCCAGCGTCGATCCAGCACACGCGATCGACCGCCAGATCGAGCCCTGGCAACACCTCGCGGGCATAGCGGCAACTCGCGCAGCCGACGCTGGTGAAAATCACCAGCGAAATGCCGTTCATCGCCAGCAGCCGTTGGTCGGCGTCGAAATCGGTCAGTTCCGATTCGAACACTATACTGGGGGAGACAATGTCAAATGGCCGACACAGGGAGTCTGTGCTCATGGGACGGTTTATTCCTCATCCGGATGATGTGCCCGTCGAATTAACGTTGCTCAAACCTGAGTGCATTTCGCGGCAACAGCTGCACACTATCAGCCTCGGCGGCATCGCTTGCAATTACCACCGCGCCTGGCGTCATGGCACCGCGCTGCAAGTGCGCATGCCCACACTCAATGCCGACTTCGCCTATCCGGGCTATGTGGCCTGGTGCTTGCGCCGTAAAAAAGGTTATCTGGTGGGCATTGCGTTCACCGATGAGCAGACGCTGTTCAGTGCGCGAATGGGTGAGCAGGTGTGTCAGATCGAGCGTTATTGCCGAATCAACGATGCCCACGATGACCTGCAGGATATCCAGGCGCGAGCGCTGCAATGGGTCGAGCAGCACGCCGAAGAATTCTCCCACGACAGCGTTCGCAAGGCTTTTGCGTAACCAGAGCTGGACTGAACAGTGACTTGCCCATTGTCTAGCAGGCGTCTAACGCGATAAGGTTCGGCTCCCCGACGCGCTTAAATCTGCTGTGCTCCGCCGCGCGGGGATCGCTGGCGGCCGGCACCCGTGACCTGACGAGTAAACGATGGCTGATTTACCGATCAACGACCTAAACGTCGCCTCCAACGAGACACTGATCACTCCCGATCAGCTCAAGCGTGATATCCCTCTGAGCGACGCTGCCCTGCGCACCGTCACCAAGGGTCGCGAAGTCATCCGCAACATTCTCGATGGCACCGACCACCGTCTGTTCGTGGTCATCGGGCCTTGCTCGATCCACGACATCAAGGCTGCCCACGAGTACGCCGAGCGCCTGAAGGTGCTGGCGGCGGAAGTATCGGACACCTTGTATCTGGTCATGCGCGTGTACTTCGAAAAACCGCGGACCACCGTCGGCTGGAAAGGCCTGATCAACGACCCGTACCTGGATGACTCGTTCAAGATCCAGGATGGTCTGCACATCGGTCGCCAGTTGCTGCTGGACCTGGCCGAGAAAGGCCTGCCGACCGCGACCGAAGCCCTCGACCCGATCTCCCCGCAATACCTGCAGGACCTGATCAGCTGGTCGGCCATCGGCGCTCGCACCACCGAATCCCAGACCCACCGCGAGATGGCGTCCGGCCTGTCCTCGGCAGTCGGTTTCAAGAACGGCACCGACGGCGGCCTGACCGTGGCGATCAACGCCTTGCAGTCGGTTTCCAGCCCGCACCGTTTCCTGGGCATCAATCAGGAAGGTGGTGTCTCGATCGTCACCACCAAGGGCAACGCCTACGGTCACGTGGTATTGCGCGGCGGCAACGGCAAGCCGAACTACGACTCGGTCAGCGTCGCCCTGTGCGAACAGGCGCTGAACAAGGCGAAGATCAAGCCGAACATCATGGTCGATTGCAGCCACGCCAACTCCAACAAGGATCCGGCCCTGCAACCGCTGGTGATGGAGAACGTCGCCAACCAGATCCTCGAAGGCAACCAGTCGATCATCGGTCTGATGGTCGAGAGTCACCTGAACTGGGGTTGCCAGGCGATTCCGAAAGACCTCGCCGACCTGCAATACGGCGTCTCGATCACCGATGCCTGCATCGACTGGTCGGCCACCGAAAACACCTTGCGCAGCATGCACGCCAAGCTCAAGGATGTGCTGCCGAAACGTCAGCGCAACTGATAGCCGTTTCGCAGGCATAAAAAAACGCCGGGCATTGCCCGGCGTTTTTGTGTGTGCGGTGTGAGGTCAGTCAGATCTTGGCGGTGCGCCGCTGATGACGCTCCATGTAGCGCTCCACGTAGGAGCACGACGGAATGACCGTGTAGCCCATTTCATCGGCGTACTGCAGCGCCCGTTCGGTCAGGGCTGCCGCGATGCCTCGGCCACGCAATGCGTTGGGCACGAAGGTGCGGTAGATATCCAGGGTCTGTTTCCCCAGATCCATATAGGTCAGGTAGGCACGATGACCGTCCACATTGGTCTCGAACTGATGACCAGCCTGGTCATGGTGGATGGACAACGCCTCGCTCATCACTACTCCTCGCGGGTCTCGAATTCTGACCCCTACCTTACCGATGTTTTCCCGGCGAAGGAACATCTACGCCACCCCGTGCCTGATGGACACCGAGAAGAACTGCACCGATCTCGCGCAACCCGAGCACGTATCAAATAGTAGGCACCAATGGCGAAAATGCTCAAGGCGCACTCGTCATCGTGCTGATTGACGGGGCAGCTCCGGTGGACTCAGGGCCGGTTCGGGAGAAGCTCGTCCCGAGCCGAAAGGCTGAACATCGCCGGATGTTGAGACTTAAGACGTGCCTGGTTTTTTAAAGTCACCTGAACATGGACAAAGATAGGTGAGACGCTGCACAAAAACGCAACAAAAGTGTGGACGAATCCATATAGACAGACTCTAGCCACTACCCGCAAAACAGCACCTCACCACGGGAACTTTTTCTCATTAACTCGCTCATCTCGGGCCTTGCAGCTGAATATTTTTTATACAACCCAGTTAAAAGTTGCTCGAAAAAGAATCAACGCCTACAATTTTTTTTGCTTCTTGCCTTACGTCAGTTTACTTACTACAAGTAATGGGTAGTATGTACGCCGGCTATTTCCTCAATCGGAGGAGACAGCCACTTAATTGAAAGTCCTTGAAGGGGAACACGATGAACAACGTTCTGAAATTCTCTGCTCTGGCTCTGGCCGCAGTTCTGGCTACCGGTTGCAGCAGCGCATCGAAAGAAACCGAAGCACGTCTGACCGCTACTGAAGACGCAGCTGCTCGCTCCCAGGCTCGTGCAGACGAAGCTTACCGTAAAGCTGATGAAGCTCTGGCTGCTGCTCAAAAAGCACAACAGACTGCTGACGAAGCTAACGAGCGTGCTCTGCGCATGCTGGAAAAAGCTAGCCGCAAGTAATAGTCCTTCGGGATTGTTATCAAGCCGACCCGTTTTTCGGGTCGGCTTTTTTTTGCCTGAAATTTTCTTCATGCAATAAAAAACCCGCCGACGCGCAAGCATCGGCGGGTTCTTTTTATCGGCTTACTGCTGCAAGTCGATCGGTGCGCTGGAGACGATCGGCGCCGAGGTGTTCGGCGTGCCGATTTCGGTTGGCAGGCCATCTTCGGCCGCGACTACATCACGGACGACATCCCAGTTCATGCGCAGGTTGTTGGTGATGTCTTCGCGCTTGAGCATCGCGTTGATCACGGCGGTGTGCTTGTCGACCACTGACGGGTTGCCCTTGTCGTCGATCGGTGTGTGCGCTTCCAGGTAGACCTTGCCACCACTGCGACCGAACTTGTACGCATCGTTGAGGATTCGCACCGACGTGCCCACCGGCACCATGCCGGCCATTTCCAGCACGTTGTTGTTGAACATGCGGAAGCAGCCGTGGCTGGTGCGCATGCCGATGCCGAACTTCTTGTTCGAACCGTGGATCAGGTAGCCCGGTGTGCCCAGGGTGAACTTGAACGGACCCAGCGGGTTGTCCGGACCGGCCGGCACCACGTTCGGCAGCGGATCGCCATCGGCGGCGTGTTCAGCCTTGATCGAGGCTGGCGGTGTCCAGGTTGGATTCGGCGTCTTGGCAGTGATCGTGGTGTGGGCAATCGGCGAGCCCCAGCCTTCGCGACCGATACCCAGCGGGAAGGTGTACACCACGTTCCGGCCTTTCGGGTAGTAGTAGAGGCGGTACTCGGCCAGGTTGATCACGATGCCTTCACGTGGACCCGGCGGCAGAATGAAACGGGTCGGCAGGACCACTTCGGTGCCCGCACCCGGCAACCAGGCATCGACGCCCGGGTTGGCCGCAACCATTTCCGAATAGCCCAGATCGTAGGTGGTGCCCAGATCGGCAAAGGTGTCTTCGTACTTGGCCTTGATCACCTGCACCTGGCCGATGATGTCCTCACCAGGTGGTGGCAGGGGAAACTCCAATGCGGCAACGGGGCCGGCCACACACAGGGCGGCAAGAGACAGGCAGCGGGTGACGGCAGGGAAACGCGGCAACATCCGGAGAATCCTTCGCAAGATCGACAAGGGTATAAGAACGCGATTGTACACCGCACCCAGGGAATTCGGGGAGATGCGCCGATGGGCAGGCAGAACTCTTCATAATTGAAGCCACCGCCAGCTCGGGCTGTGTTCGAAAGATGCTTGCGCTTAAAGCTCGAAACGCAGCTCAGGCCAGATCGGCGAGGTTCCACGCTTCTGCGATTCGAGAATCGCCCGGCACAGCGAGCACAGGCGCTGATCCTGGAACACCCGGCGATCCACGCTCGACCAGCGCGGTTGCGCCGGCAGCAGACTGCCGCACAGGGTTCGGTCAGCCGAGCCACCGAGCTCCAGTTGACGGGTCACCAAATGCACCCGCACTTCCTGGCAGGCGAACAGATCCAGCTGTTCGTCAGGCTCGATCAGTTGGTAGGCAAACAGGGACCAGGCAGAACGCGGCATCGGGGGCTCCATTTAGGGGGGCGCCACATTAGCCGAAAGCCTGCCGCTAGAAAAGCCTCATAGCAGCGGTTTTAGCGTAGGCCAGACATTTTCCAGCAACTTGCCCTGGGCCCCGACCGCCGGGTGCAGACCATCGGCCTGCATCAAGTCGGGATGTCCACCGATCCCGTCGAGGAAAAACGGCACCAGCGGGATCTTTTTCTCCTCGGCCAGTTGGCCGTACACCTGCGCGAACGCATCGGTGTAGCGCTTGCCGTAATTGGGCGGCAATTGCATGCCGAGCAACAGCACCCTGGCACCGCTTTGACGGGAGCTGTCGATCATCGCCGCAAGGTTTTGTTGCAATTGCGTCGGCGGCATTCCGCGCAGGCCATCATTGCCGCCCAACTCGAGGATCACCAGCTCCGGCTTATGCTCTGCAAGCAGCGCCGGCAGGCGCGCCTGGCCTCCGGCACTGGTGTCGCCGCTGATGGAGGCATTGACCACTTTATCGTCAAAACCTTCGGCCTTGAGCCGCTGCTCGAGCAGCGACACCCACCCCAACCGGGTATCCAGTCCGAAACCGGCGCTGATACTATCGCCAACGATCAGGACTGTACCCGCCGCTGCGTTCTGGGCCATGCACATCAAGGCCAGGCCAGCACTCAAAAACCACACACGCATCGGATTCTCCATGGGCGCAAGCATTCTCACCGCGAAGAACCTTAGCAAAGTGGTTCCCAGCGCGGAAGGTGAACTGACCATCCTGCACGAACTCAGCCTGGAACTGAACAAGGGCGACAGCCTGGCCATCGTCGGCGCGTCCGGCTCCGGTAAATCCACCCTGCTCGGCCTGCTCGCCGGCCTCGACCTGCCAAGCAGCGGCGAAGTCGTTCTCGCCGGCCAGTCCCTGAGCAACCTCGACGAAGACCAGCGCGCACGCATTCGTGCCGAACACGTGGGTTTCGTCTTTCAATCATTCCAGTTGCTCGACAGTCTCAACGCCCTGGAAAACGTCATGCTGCCGCTGGAACTCGACGGCCGCAAAGACGCCCGCGGTCGCGCCACCGAATTGCTGCAGCGGGTCGGCCTCGGTCAGCGCCTGACGCACTCGCCGCGCCAGCTCTCCGGTGGCGAGCAGCAGCGTGTCGCCATTGCCCGAGCCTTCGCTGCCGAGCCGGATGTGCTGTTCGCCGACGAACCCACCGGCAACCTCGACAGCCACACCGGCGAGCGCATCAGCGATTTGCTGTTCGAACTGAACAAGGAACGCGGCACCACCCTGGTGCTGGTGACCCACGATGAACGCCTGGCCCATCGCTGCCGGCGCCTGATCCGACTTGAAGCCGGCCTGCTGGTCGCCCCCCTGGAGCCTTGATGGCACGTCTGCCGCTGTTGCGTCTGTTCAGCCTTGCCCTGCGCCAACTTATGCGCGATGCCCGCGCCGGGGAGTTGCGGGTGCTGTTCTTTGCCTTGCTGGTGGCCGTGGCGGCGAGTACCGCCATCGGCTACTTCGGCGCTCGTCTGAATGGTGCCATGACCTTGCGCGCCACCGAATTTCTTGGCGCGGACCTGGTGCTCGAAGGCAGTTCTCCCGCCCGAACGGAACAGATCAAGAGCGGCACCGAGCTGCGCCTCGACCATGCGCAGATCGTTGAATTCTCCAGCGTCATCGCCACCGATAACGGCATTCAGTTGTCGAGCATCAAGGCCGTCGACCGCGCCTATCCGCTGCGTGGTGAGCTGAAAAGTGCACCAGCGCCGTTTGCTGCCGAAGAATCAGGCGGCGAACCACAGCCGGGAGAAGCCTGGGTCGAATCGCGCCTGCTCACGGCGCTGGACCTTAAGATTGGCGACAGCATCGACGTCGGCATGAAGACCTTGAAGCTCACAAGGGTGTTGACCTACGAGCCGGATCGCGCCGGCAACTTCTACAGTCTGACGCCACGGGTGCTGATCAACCTCGACGACCTCGCCGCGACCGGCGTAGTCCAGCCTGGCAGCCGGGTGAGCTACCGCGAATTGTGGCGCGGTGAACCCAACGCGCTGGAAACCTATCGCCAACTGATCAAGCCGGGCCTTGCCGCCAACCAGCGGATTCAGGATGCCCGCGACGGCAACCGGCAGATCGGCGGTGCATTGGGCAAGGCCGAGCGTTATCTGAACATGGCCAGTCTGGTCGCTGTACTGTTGGCCGGCGTGGCGGTGGCGTTGTCGGCGAATCGCTTCGCCAGCCGCCGTTTCGATGCCAGTGCGCTGTTGCGTTGCCTGGGTTTGTCTCGCCGGGAAACCATGGTCCTGTTCAGCCTGCAACTGGCGGTGCTTGGCCTGTTCGCCAGCCTCAGCGGCGCCCTGCTTGGCTGGCTTGCCCAGTTGGGATTGTTTGCGCTGCTGCATGATCTGCTGCCGACCGACGTACCGCCGGGTGGCTTGCTGCCGGCGCTGGCGGGGATCGGCACCGGGCTCGTTGCGCTGGCCGGTTTTGCCTTGCCGCCACTGGCCGCATTGGGCCGCGTTCCACCGCTGCGGGTTTTGCGCCGGGACATGCTGCCGATTCCGTCGAGCACATGGATGGTCTACGGCGCAGCGCTCGGTGCGCTCGGGTTGATCATGTGGCGCCTGAGCCTGGATCTGTTGCTGACCTTTGCCTTGCTTGGCGGTGGCGTGGTCGCCGCACTGGTGCTGGGTGGTTTGCTGTTGCTGCTGCTCAACAGCCTGCGTCGTCTGCTGGCTCGTGCATCGCTGCCGTGGCGTCTCGGCTTGGGCCAGTTACTGCGTCACCCGCTGGCGGCGGCCGGACAGTCCCTGGCATTTGGTCTGATCTTGCTATCGATGGCGCTGATCGCTTTGCTGCGCGGTGAATTACTCGACACCTGGCAAAACCAGCTACCGAAAAACGCCCCCAACTATTTCGCCCTGAACATCCTGCCGGCGGACAAGCAGGCCTTCACCGACCACCTGATCAATGTCTCGGCTCAGGCTGCGCCGTTGTATCCGGTGGTGCCGGGACGACTGATCAGCATCAACGGCGAAGCGGTGCAGCAGATCGTCAGCAAGGACTCGGCCGGTGACCGGGCGATCCAGCGCGACCTGAGCCTGACCTGGGCCGCTGACCTGCCGGCAGGCAACAAGCTCACTGCCGGTGAGTGGTGGAAAGATCAGTCACAGGACGATGCGCCCGGCGTGTCGGTGGAAGGCAAAGTCGCCGAAAGCCTCAAACTCAAACTCGGCGACCACCTGGTGTTCACCGTTGGCGGAGTGAATCGCGAAGCGAAGGTCACCAGCCTGCGGGAGATCAACTGGGACAACTTCCAGCCGAACTTCTTCATGATCTTCCAGCCCGGCACTTTGAAAGATCTGCCGGCGACCTACTTGACCAGCTTCTATCTGGCGCCCGGTCACGACCAGCAGATTGTCGAGTTGTCACGAGCATTCCCGGCGGTGACCATCCTGCAAGTCGAAGCCTTGCTCGAACAGCTGCGCAGCATCCTCGCTCAGGTCACCCTGGCGGTAGAGTACGTGTTGTTGTTTGTATTGGCGGCCGGGATGGCGGTGCTGTTTTCCGGGTTGCAGGCAACCCTCGATGAACGCATTCGCCAGGGCGCATTGTTGCGTGCGCTGGGGGCGGAACGGCAGTTGCTGGTCAAGGCACGGCGGATCGAGTTCGGCTTGCTCGGCGCGGTCAGCGGGTTGCTGGCGGCCATCGGTTCGGAAGTGGTGAGTCTGGTGTTGTATCGCTTCGCGTTCGACCTGCCCTGGCACCCGCATCCATGGTTGCTGGTGCTGCCGTTGATCGGTGCGGCCCTGATCGGTGGCGCCGGTGTGTTCGGCACCCGTCGGGCACTGAATGCGAGCCCGCTGACAGTGTTGCGCGAGGATTGATAGACTCCAGCCCTCAATACCACAAGAAGTTGCCATGAGCCGTTATCGCCCTCCCCGCACCGCCGGCACCGCGCTGATCACCCCCGAAGGTGAAGCGCGGATGCGCGCCGAATTCCATGAGCTGTGGCATGTGCGCCGCCCGCAGGTGACGCAGTCGGTCAGCGAAGCGGCGGCTCAGGGTGATCGTTCGGAGAATGCCGAGTACACCTACGGCAAGAAGATGCTGCGCGAGATCGACAGCCGCGTGCGCTTTCTCACCAAACGCCTTGAAGCCCTGAAGGTCGTCAGTGAAAAACCGAGCGACCCGAACAAGGTCTACTTCGGCGCCTGGGTGACCATCGAAGACGAAGACGGCAAACAGTCGCGCTACCGTATCGTCGGCCCGGATGAGCTGGATCTGAAACTGGGCCTGATCAGCATCGACTCGCCGCTGGCCCGCGCCCTGATCGGCAAGGCGCTGGACGCCGAAGTTCGGGTACAGACGCCAACCGGCGAGCAATTCGTCTACATCGTGGCGATCGACTATCCCTGACGCTCAGCGTCGGGCAATCAGCCCCTGGCGGGCAACGCGGGTCAGTTGACGGATCATTTCCGGGGCGTCTTCAGCGTTGGGCGACTGGATCACCGCCAGGTCGAAACTGTCATCGGCAAAACGCGCGAGCGACTCGCCATCTTCGACAAACTGGATCAGGAAGGCGGCAGGACCGCCGCTGCGACGTGGCCAGCCATCGAGATAACGCAACAGCGTCGGCTGGTGTTTGCCGCCAAGCAGGATTTTTGGATTGCGCTGGGTGATATGTGCCGTGATCGGCGCGGGACGTGCTGGAGGGCGAAGTGCATTCATCGTGTCGTGTCTCTGCCTCAAAAGTCTGCATGGCAGGTGAGAGGCAACACCGAACCAGCGCTTTAGCGGTATTTCGAAGCCCTGTTCCGGCTTCTGACGGCAACTGAAGAATAGTCACCTGGCGCCCCGCAAGTAGCTGTTTAAATCGGCGCATGAGCGGCATCCTAGAGAACGTGACCAGCCAGTGTCAAGAATCAGCCGCAACAAAAAAGGCCCGCACAATGCGGGCCTTTTTGCTTGAACCAGAGCGGTCAACCGGCGATGGCGCGATCCACCGAGAGTTTGCCGGCGCCTTCGATCAGCACCGCGAGGCTGCCACCGAGCAGGGCCAGGGCGAACTCGTAACCGTTGTTGGCCATGAACAGACCGTTGTGGATGTGCACCGAGAAGATCGCGACCAGCGACAGGAAGGTCAGCCCCAGTGCCGCCGGGCGAACCAGCAGACCGATGATCAATGCCAGACCGGCGAAGAACTCAGTACCGCCCGCCAGAGTCGCCATCAGGTAACCCGGGGTCAGACCGATGCTTTCCATGTATTGCGCAGTGCCGGCCAGGCCGTAGCCACCAAACAGGCCGAAGAGTTTCTGCGAACCGTGGGCGGCGAAGATCACACCGACGGCAATGCGCAGAATGGTCAGACCGTAGCCAGCGCGGGTGAACAGGACCTTGTTGATCAGAGAGCTCATGTTTCGATTCCTTGTTGTGAGAAGTGCTTGTTGGTTGGCCGCCATATTAATCAGTTAAATTTATGTTAAAAGCGCAAATATTCCGCCATAACAATCAACTTATTAGATCATTTGCGTGAGACAACTTTCTGTCCCCGGGGCTCCAACGACTCCCGCTCCCGGTCGAACGCCAAGTAATACTTGTTCACGCTATTAACATAGCTGACGGCGCCCATGCCCACCTGCTCCATCGCGATGCGCTCGACCTGGAAGAACCACTGGTTCGGGTTCAGCCCACGGCGTCGGGCCTCGGCGCGCATGCCCTGCACACGCTCCGGGCCGATGTTGTAGGCGGCCAGGGTGAACGCCATGCGCTCGCGCTCGTTGAGCTTGGGACTGTTGAAGAACTTGCGACGGATCATCGCCAGGTACTTGGCTCCGGCCTGCACATTCGCATCGAGATTCTGGATGTTGTTGACGCCGACCCGCTGTGCGGCGGACGGGGTGATCTGCATCAGCCCGGTCGGGCCTCCGCCGCCGCGTGCACTGGGTTGCAGTGCCGACTCCTTGAACGCCAGCGCTGCCAGGTTCAGCCAGTCCATGTTCTGCGCTTCGGCATGTTTTTGCAGGGTCGGACGCAGTTTTTCCAGGCGCTGGCGGTCAGCCTTGGCCAATGGATAGTGCACTTGATAGAGGCGGCGGTAGATCCGCAGAAACGCTGCATCTTCGTTCGACGGCGTCTTGTAGCCGGTCAGGAAGCGGTCGATGCTCGCTCGCAGCATCGCGGCATCGCGCCGCACGAACCAGTACTCTTCGCCCGGCTCGCTGATCATCAACTGCCGGTCGAAGCGCAGTTTGGGCAGGATCTTGCCCCAGCGCTCGGCAATCGGTTGCTCGACGATGGTCAGGTGGAAGATCCCGCCCTGGACCATTTCCAGCACGTCCTCGACGGCCAACGTAGGATCGACCCATTCGATCTTGATCGGCGCCAGTTTGTGCAGCGCCAGTTTCTGGTTGAGCTGGCTGACCGCCTCCCCCGCCGCACTGCCGGTGGGCAGCGCCAGGGTTTTGCCGGCGAGTTGCTCGACCTTGGTGTAGCGCTTCTCACCCTTGATGCCGACCAGCACCAGCGGCACGTTGCTGGCGATCGGCTCGCTGCTGGCGACCGCGTGACCCGGTTGCAGATCGAGCAGCTCGCCCGGCGCTACCAGATCGCCTTCGCCACGCTGCAACGCGCCGAGCAATTGATCCTTGGCTTTGGGAATGATCTTGAGGGTGATTTCCTGGCCGTCGCGGGCGTGGCCATTGAGGTACTGCTCGAAGGCACGCAAACGGTGATATTCGACGCCGATGGTCTGGCCCTGAACTTCGCCGGAGCTGTTGCGGCTCTGGTTGACCAGCACCCGCAGCACGCGGCTGTTGCGGATTTCGGTCAGGTCGCGGACCTTGGCGGCCGGCACGGCTTGCAGCGGCCCGGGCAGGCGCGCGACCGCCGTCATCGGCAGCAGCAACGATCCACACAGCAGTAGCAAAACCGAGGGACGAATCATCCACTCTCCGGAAAGAATACGGGGTGTTTTCACCGCTGAGCGGTCGCAAAACACCGACGAAAACAGAGCGCCTGAAGCGCTGATAAAGTGCGAGAGACTGGCACAGTGATGGCAACTCTGTCACCCCATCCTGTCTCGCGGCCTCAACAGACAGCCATAAGCCGTTGTAGTTCTTGGCTTTTCTTTTAAATCTACCGCTCTGATATGCTTTCCGGCCTTCGGCCCGAGGTAGCACCATGCAACTCATCGATATCGGCGTCAACCTGACCAACCCCAGTTTCGCCGACAAACATCAGGCCGTGCTCGACCGCGCCTACGCTGCCGGGGTCTGCCAACTGGTGCTCACCGGCACCAGCGTCGAGGGCAGCGAACAGGCGCTGGAACTGTGCCAGCAACTGGATCCGGACGGGCAGCGACTGTTCGCCACCGCCGGTATTCACCCGCATTCGGCCAGTGACTGGAACGCCGACAGCGCACGGCGTCTGCGCAGTCTGCTGAAGGAATCGAACGTGGTGGCGGTGGGTGAATGCGGGCTGGATTTCAACCGTGATTTCTCGCCGCGCCCGCAGCAGGAAAAAGTCCTCGAAGAACATCTGGCCCTGGCCGTGGAACTGCAATTGCCGGTGTTCCTCCATGAGCGCGATGCGAGCCAGCGCCTGCTGGAAATCCTCCGTGATTTTCGTGATCAGTTGCCTGCCGCCGTGGTGCATTGCTTCACCGGCGAGCAGAAAGCGCTGTTCAGTTACCTCGACCTCGACCTGCACATCGGTATCACTGGCTGGATCTGTGACGAGCGTCGCGGCACCCATTTGCACCCGTTGGTGAAAGAGATCAAGCGGGGTCGGTTGATGCTGGAAAGCGATGCGCCTTACCTGTTGCCGCGCACACTACGGCCAAAACCGAAGAACGGACGAAACGAGCCGGCGTATCTGACCGAAGTGTTGCGTGAAGTGGCGCTGCATCGAGGTGAAAGCGAGGAAGACCTCGCGGCCCACACCACCGCCTGCGCCCGGGCGTTCTACGGTTTGCCTGCCCTGCCCTGAAACACTTCTACAAGCGCGGCGAATGCATCACTTGTTGATGCACATCAAGATCCGGACACCTGCGTAGCGGCACAATAATGGCACCTTGCCAAAACTGTTTCCGCTATCAGAGAAGACCTCCATGGGTGCCTGGCTTAGCAATATCTCGCTGAAATACAAATTCTGGGCGGTCAATGCGGTCGCCTTCGTCACCACCCTGTTGTTGGTCTTGTACGCGGTGCAGCTCGAACAACAGGCCCGCAGCCATGCCGCGCAGGCCTCGGCGCAGGCACAAGCGCAATTGCTCAAGGCCTGGCCCGCAGGTCAGGCACTGCCCAAGAGCGATCAGGTGCTGACCTTCAAACGCGGTGAAGCGCCGCGCCTAAACGATCAACCGCTGCTGGAAATCACCGACAGCAACGGCTGGGTCGACATCAGCCACTTGCCGCTGTTCGGCGAAAACCCGTTGCTCGGCGCCGAGGTGTTCAGCCGCGCCGATGGCCAGGTCGCCGTCATTGCTTTCGCACCAAGCCTGAGCCAGGTATTCAGTGAGCGCTTCGCCAACTATGCGGTGGCAGTGTTCATTTTGATGTTGGCGATGCTCGGCGCTTCACAGTTGCTGATCCGCTTCCTGCTCAGCCAGCTCAACACGCTCAAGGACGTGATGCTGCACGTTGAAAAAACCGGCGATCTTTCGGCCCGGGTGCCGTTGGCCTGCAAGGACGAAGTCGGTCAGATGGCCAATGCCTTCAACGCGATGCAGGCCGGCTACCAGCGGGTGGTCACCACCGTGGCCAACACCGCGCGGCAACTGGACGTCGGTGCTGCGCGGCTGGCATCGAGCATGAACGAGGTGCGTCATGGCATGCTCGGCCAGCAGAGTGAAACCGATCAGGCCGCCACGGCCATCAACGAAATGACCGCCACCGTCTACCACATCGCCCAGCACGCCGGCGCCACTCGCGACCTGTCGCAGACCGCCGACGGGCTGGCTGGCAGCGGCCAGCAAGTGGTGACCCGCGTCCAGCATTCGATTGCCGGCCTGTCCAGCGGCGTGCAGCAGACCGCCGAAATGATCCAGCGTCTGGCCGAGGACAGCCAGAAGATCAACGGCGTGGTCAGCGTGATCCACAGCATCGCCGAACAGACCAATCTGCTGGCCCTCAACGCCGCCATCGAAGCGGCCCGTGCCGGGGAAATGGGTCGCGGGTTTGCGGTGGTGGCCGATGAGGTGCGCAACCTCGCCAAGCGCGTGCAGACCTCCACCGATGAAATCACCACCATGGTGTCGGCGCTGCAGGCCGGCACTCGCGATGCGGTGGACTTCATGCAGGAGAGTTCCTACAAGGCCGACGACTGCGTGCAGCAAGCGCAAGAGGCAGGAGAAGCGCTGGCGGAGATCACCGGGGCGGTGGCGCAGATGCGCGAGAGCAACACGCAGATTGCGGTAGCGGCAGAACAGCAGAGTCAGGTAGCCGAAGAGATGAACCGCGCGGTGGTGAGCATTCGTGATGTGACCGAGAACACGGTGCAGCAGACCGTGGATTCGGCGACCACCAGCAACGAGCTGGCGACGCTGGCCGGTGAGCTGAACAAGGCGATCGGTCAGTTGAAGCTCTAGGGACAACATCAAGAATGGCCATTGTCCCTATCACTGCAATAGCCAACCTTGATTCGCCGCCCTGCCCGCCCGGGCCTATTCTTCAACCATGAATCGAACATGGATTGAGGAGCAACAACATGGGCAAACGTCACCCCAACCTTCCCGCGTGGCAATGGCGCGCGTACCCGGCCAATCATCAGCACCCGACCAATCTGGTGTTGCACCTGATCGCCGTGCCGCTGTTCATCGTTGCGTTTCTGTTGATCGTCTCGGGCGTGTTCAGCCTGAGTCTGGCGAGCGTGGCGATTGGCGTGATCGGGATCGTCGCGGCGCTGGGTCTGCAGCGCCACGGCCACAGCCTGGAGGCGCAAGCCTCCGAGCCTTTCAGTGATCGCAAGGACGCGGTATCGCGCCTGCTGGTCGAGCAGTTTCTGACCTTCCCACGGTTCTTACTCAGCGGTGGCTGGTATCGCGCCTGGCGCGAACGTCACCGCCGTCATTGAGTCAGGCGAAGATCGTCACCGTTTGCCGGCTCATGGCGATCAGCTCACCCTGGGCGCTCCACAGCTTGGCAGCAACGTGGCCGTAGCCGTCGGCGGCATACTCGATGTCCGCCAGATATTGGCACCAGTCCAGCGTGCTCAAGTCGTGTAATGGCTGAACGAATTCGATGGTCCAGGTCAGCGTGCTGCCCGGTGCCGGTTTCTTCAGGTACGGCAACAGCGCGGGCGGCCAGGCATCGACCAGCGCCAGCAGATGCGCTTCGTTGACCGGTTCTTCCTTCACATCCCCACGCAAGCGCACCCAACCGCCCATCAGCCGCGACTGATTACCAGTGAACGGCATACCGCCGACACTCCAGCGCATCGCCAGATGGCGCATGAACTCCGGGGTCACACCTTTGATGTACGGCAGCTCCTGGCAGTCGTCCCAATGCTTCATCTCGGGCGCCGGATAGGCTTCAACCGCCACTTCCGACGGGCGCGAAGCACCGAAGCTGCCTTGCACCATCGTCACCACCTGGCCGTTCTGCACGGCGCGTCCCAGCACTTGAATGACCGCTTTGCCTTCGCGCAGCACCTCGACCTCGAAGCTCACCGGCACCTCGGGCTCGACCGGGCCGACAAAACTGATGGCCAGCGAACGCACCGGCCGATCGGCTGGCACCCGAGTGCGCATCACTTCAAATTGCAGCGCGGCAACCAATCCGCCAAAACTGGCCCGGCCCTGGCCCCACTCGGCCGGAATGGTGACCTCCGGTTGACGGCGGACAGCATCGATCAGATCGCAGAAGCGCATGGGAACCTCGGACACGAAAAAGGGAATGACCGGATCTTAACCAGCGCGGCAGAGCGGCGCAGCGTCCATTCCGGTCAAAGAGACTGACAGATAAGACAGCGCGCCGAGCTGAAGAGGGTTTCAGGACTTGAAGCAGGCGGCGCTGAGCTTTTCCAGCACCCGGTCCGCCTTGCTTTCGGCCTTGATCATGGTTGCCTGCCAGGTGGCGACGCAGGGTTGCAGATCCGCTTCCTGTTCGGCCTTTGCCAGCCATTGCCAGCAATCGTGCCAGTCGCCCAGCGCGCCCTGTGCGGACTTCAGACGCTCCAACGCGGGTTTCGGCAGGCGATCGAGTTCGGGATAGGCTTCGATGCCGTAACGCACACGCTTGATCAGCAGGCGCAAGCGATGACGGTCGTGGGCCGGATCGTGCAGCGCCACGTCGAGGTTCTTCCATTGTTTGCCCAGGCGTTTTTCGATGCGTTTGTCCAAGTCATTGAGCAATCCCTGACGCTGGGACGCCCGCAGGAAACGCGGAAACGCGTCGAGGATCATCAGCAGCGAAGCCACTTCCGCACTGGCCGCCAATGCCGGATAAGCCTCGGCCATCTGCGCCATGCGCCGCTGCGCGGCCTCAGGTTGACCATGTTCGAGCAGGTACGCCGCCAGCACCTCGCGGTCGCGCCATGGCGTGGTCAGTTGCCCGACGCCAGCCGCCGCGACTTCCAGTTGCTCGACACCGGGCAAGCCGCGCAACGGCCGCAACAGGCTGCGCAAGCGGCGCACGGTGGTTCGCAGATCATGCAGCGCCTCAGGGTCGGTTCGAGCGGTCAAACGTGCCTGACAGGCCAGCAGCCTGACTTCCAGGCTCAGGACATGAGCCACCAACCGGTCAACCAACGCAGACATTACTTGCTCCTGAATTCAATGACGCTGCATGAGTGTGCACCTGCGCAAGGCACCTGCACTTGCGCTACGTCAGCAGCTTAGCGCCCGGCACGGGATTCGCGAATGTAGAAACGCGCCTTCTCGGCTTTTCTGCTGCAACCCTCGAATCCCTCGAATTGCTGCTGAGTCTTGGCCGCTGTCAGCAACGACAGGGCTTTGGAGTAGCTGACCGTGCCGGCGAAACCCTCGGCCTTGGCCAGATCCAGTTCATGCCACGCCGCGTCGAGCTGGCTGCCGCAGCTGTCGCGGTAGGCGGTCTTGCCGGCGCAACCGGCCAATGCCAGGGCAATCAAGGGCACACAGATCCAGGCTTTCATCACTTACACCTCAAAGATAGGTCAACAGTCGTGCAGTTAAGACGGTTCGGCGGCGAAAAAGTGCCTTGTGCCCCGCGAATCCACCGCACGACGAAAGATAACGCCAGCGGGTCATGAAGTATCGAAATAACGACGCCACTGCCACCCCGAGCGACCGTGACGATTGTAGCCCGGCCCTCGATGGGTGCATTGTGAAAACCTGTCGGGAGGAAGTCTGATGAAAAAGCGTGTCGCACTGGTGCTGGGCTCCGGTGGCGCCCGGGGCTATGCCCATATCGGGGTCATCGAAGAGATTGAACGGCGTGGTTACGACATCGCCTGTATTGCCGGTTGTTCGATGGGCGCCGTGGTCGGCGGGATCTATGCCGCCGGCAAACTCGACGAGTACCGCAACTGGATCGAAAGCCTGGATTATCTCGATGTGCTGCGTCTGGTGGACGTGAGTTTCCGACTCGGCGCGATCCGTGGCGAAAAGGTCTTCGGCCAGATCCGCAAGATCGTCGGCGAGATCAACATCGAAGACCTGCGCATCCCCTACACGGCGGTGGCCGCCGACCTCACCAATCAACAGGAAATCTGGTTTCAGGAAGGTTGCCTGCATCAGGCGATGCGTGCCTCGGCGGCGATTCCCAGCCTGTTCACGCCCGTCATGCAAGGCAACCGGATGCTGGTGGACGGCGGGATTCTCAACCCGCTGCCGATCGTGCCGGTGGTGTCGAGCCACTGCGATCTGATCATCGCGGTCAATCTCAACTCGACCAACCAGCGTCATTACAAATTACCGGTGATACAGCGTCCCGCGGCGTTTCGCACACGCTTCGACAGCCTGATCAGTTCGCTGGGATCGAAGATGCCGTTCCGCCGCAAACAGGCCGAGCAATTGCTGTTGCTGGAACAGGAAGCACTGCGCGCCGAAGCGGCGGAAATCAATCCGTGGGTCGAAGGCGCGGAGCCTGAAACCCAGCAACCGGCCGCCGCCCCCGAACGCGACGGCGCCCCGAAATCCGCCACCGGTTCGTTCATCATCGATAACGTCGGGCCGGCGTCATTGCTGGACTTGATCAACCAGAGTTTCGAGGTGATGCAGACCTCGCTGGCGCAGTACAAGATCGCCGGGTATCCGCCGGACATCCTGATCAACGTGCCGAAGCGGGTGTGCCGGTTCTTCGAGTTCTACAAGGCGCCGGAATTGATCGCGCTGGGTCGCGAGATTGCCAGGGATACGCTGGATCGCTACGAGAGTGAACAGAACTAAAGGCTGTTCTCGTTCAACAACCGATAACCAACGCCGGCCTCGGTCACGATAAACCGGGGCCGGGTGGGATCGTCCGCGAGTTTCTGCCGCAGATGCCCGACCACGATCCGCAGATAATGACTGTCCTCGGTGTGGGTCGGGCCCCAGATGTCCTTGAGCAATTGCTGCTGGGTGATCACCCGTCCCGGGTGCCGCGCCAGTTGCGCCAGCACGGCGTACTCCTTGCGGGTCAGGGCGACTTCGACGCCGTCGAGCAGCACCCGGCGATAGGCCAGGTCCACCGTCAGCGGGCCAAACACCAACGCCGCTTGCTGCGCTTCTCCGGCCGGCGCCTGGCGCAACAACGCGCGGACCCGAGCGAGAAACTCCTGAATACCGAACGGTTTGGTCACGTAGTCATTGGCGCCGCCATCCAGCGCCTGGACCTTTTGCCCCTCACTGGCGCGCACCGAGAGCACCAGCACCGGCGCCGTAGCCCACTCGCGAAACTCGCGCAAAACTTGTTGGCCGTCCATGTCCGGCAGGCCGAGGTCGAGTACCAACAGATCAGGTTTGTTCAGCGCCGCCTGGGCCAGGCCCTCGGCACCGGTGCCGGCCTCCAGCACTTTGTAGCCTTGGGATACGAGGCTGATGCGCAGGAACTTGCGGATCTGCGGTTCATCATCGATGACCAAAATGGTCGCGGTCTGAGTCATGAGTTCACATCAACACAAAAGAGTGGCAAGAGAGTAGCGCAGCGCGGATCAGGCTTCACCGTCCATCCCCGGTTGCGCCTGCAAAGGCAAGTGCAGGGTGATGCAGGTGCCGTGTCCGTCGATACCGTCGCCGACACTGATCCGCCCGCCATGGGCGCCGACCATGCCCTGACAGATCGCCAGCCCCAGGCCGGTGCCCTGCCCGCCACGATCCCCCCGGGCGGCGGTGTAGAACATGTCGAAAATCTTCGCTCGTTCATCGACCGGAATCCCCGGCCCTTCATCGCTGACCGAGAAAAACACTTCGCTGTCATCCGCCCCGGCACGCAATTGCAGACGGCCGTGGGACGGCGAAAACCGCGCGGCGTTTTCCAGCACGTTGACCAGCGCCTGTTCGATCAACGCGGCATGGACGAACAGCAGCGGCAACTCGGCCGGCACATCCGTGCTCACTTGCAACGATGACAGCACCGCCCGCAGACGATTGAGCGCGCTGCCGACGATATCCGCTGGCGACACCCAGTCCCGCGCCAGTTTCAGGGCACCGTGACCGAGGCGAGTCATGTCCAGCAGGTTCTGAATGTAACGGTCGAGACGCTCGGCTTCATCGCGAGTGCCTTCGAGCAACTCGCGGCGATCCTCCAGCGGGATCGCTTCGCCGAGGGCCAGCAGGCTGTCGATACTGCCGCGCATCGACGTCAGCGGCGTGCGCAGATCGTGTGACACCGAGGCCAGCAAGGCACTGCGCAATTGTTCGGTTTCGCCGTGCAGACGCGCGGCTTCCAGGTCATCGGCCAGTTGCGCCCGGGCCAATGCCTGGGCCAACGGCTGGCTCAGCGCGGTCAACAAGCGGCGGCGTTGCCCGCTCAAGGTCTGGCCTTCTTTGGCACACACACCGAGCAGCGCCAGCGGCCCGTCCTCCACCGACAGCGGCCACCACCACCAACGCCCGAATGGCAGCGTGCCGGTGCCCATGCCCGCCGGTTGATCGTGTTGCCAGGCCCAGTCGGCGGCGGCGCGTTCCGCTTCGGTGAATTGCAACGGCCCGCCGGTCTCGACTTTCCAGCCGCCCTGGCCATCGCGATTGAGCAGGCACAATTGCAGATCGCTCCAGCCATTGAGGTGCTGGGCGGCGGCGCTGACCACGGCCTGACGATCGGTGGCGGCAGTGAGTTTGCGCGACAGGTCGAGCAGCTCGGTGGTCTCTTCCTGGGTGTCACGCAACGCCTGCAATTGCCGACGCTGACGCGCCGCCAGGTTACCGGTGAGCGCCGCCATCAGCAGGAAGAACAGCAAGGTCAGTACGTCTTCTTCGCGCTGGATAGCGAAGGAAAAATTCGGCGGGATGAACAGAAAGTCATAGGTCAGAAACGACAGTGCCGCACAGGCCAGCGACGGCCCAAGGCTGCTGCGCACCGCCACCAGCAATACTGCGGCGAGGAACACCAGCGAGATGTTCGGCAACGGCAATACGCTGGACACCGCCCACGCCAGCGCACTGGCCAGAATGGTCGCCACCAGCGCCAGCACATAGTCGAACCACACCAGAGCCGGCGCCGTCCGCAGGCGTGCCGAATGTTGTTTGTGATCGCTGTCCAGCACGTTGATTTCCAGACCGTGGGACTGACGCAACAAACGCGCCGCCAGACCACCGCCAAACAAACGCCGACGCAGACTCGGCCGCGACTGGCCGACCAGCACCAGACTTGCCCGGCGCTCGGTGGCGTGCTGGATCAAGGTCTTCGCCACTTCGCCGGCCCGCAACAACACCACTTCGCCGCCAAGCCGCTCGGCCAGTTGCTGGGCGCTTTGCAGGCGCAGGCGTGTTTGTTCATCGCGCACGCTGCCGTTATCGACGTGCACCAGACTCCACGGCAAATGCCGACGCTGGGCGACCCGACTGGCATGACGCACCAGCCGTTCGGCATCGGCATTGCCGTCGACCCCGACCAGCAAACGTCCGCGCACCGCCGGCGCAGCCTGGCCGAGCTGGCGATAGCCCTGGGCAAGATCGTTATCGACCTGCGCCGCGGCGGTCTGCATCGCCAGTTCACGCAGTGCGGTGAGGTTGGTCTGGGTGAAAAACGCATCGATGGCGGCCCGTGCCTGCTCCGGCACATAGACCTTGCCCTCGCGCAAGCGCTCGAGCAGCTCCCGAGGCGGCAGGTCGATCAGCAGCAGTTCGTAGGCTTCCTGCAACACCCAGTCCGGCAGGGTTTCGCGCACCTGCACACCGGTGATGCCGCGCACCTGATCGTTGAGGCTTTCCAGGTGCTGGACGTTGACCGTGGTGTAGACGTCGATGCCGGCGGCGAGCAATTCCTGAATGTCCTGCCAGCGTTTGGCGTGACGGCTGCCGGGGGCGTTGCTGTGGGCCAGTTCATCGACCAGCACCAGTTTCGGTTTTGCTGCGAGCAGGCCGTCGAGGTCCATTTCCTCCAGCGTCACGCCACGGTATTCCGAACGCACAAGCGGCAGTTGCGGCAAGCCGCCGAGCAGCGCTTCGGTTTCGGCGCGGCCGTGGGTTTCGACCACGCCGGCGATGACTTTCACGCCCTGACGCAACTGGCTGTGAGCCGCCTGCAACATCGCGTAGGTCTTGCCCACGCCCGGCGCGGCGCCGAGAAAAACCTTGAGCCGGCCACGGCCGTCGCGGGGCAGGTCTGCTAACAGCGCATCGGCGCGGCCGGAGTCACTCATGCTTGAAGGTCTCTTCCTGATTGATTCATTACAGCTTTTCCAGCGCCATGTTCAGCGCCAGCACATTCACCACCGGCGGGCCCACCAGCGGCTGTTCGATGTGTGCGTCCAGCAACTGCTGCAGAGTCGCCACCGGCACATTGCGCGCTGCCGCAACACGCGCCAGTTGATAGGCAATCGCGGCCGGTGGCAAGTGCGGATCGAGACCGCTGCCGGACGTGGTCAACAGCGCCAATGGCACCGGGCCCTGACCGGGCACCTGCAACTTGTTGGCGTCATCGTTCACCCGGGTGGCCAACGCCGGATTGCTCGGCGCCAGGTTACTCGCGCTGCTCGAAACGGTGGCAAAGGCACCGGCCGAAGGACGTGGATGGAACCAGGCATCGCCGACAAAATCCTGAGCGATCAGTGATGAGCCGCGTACCTTGCCTTCGGCGTCGTGCACCAGACTGCCGTTGGCCTGCTCGGGGAACGCGACCTGCGCAACGCCAGTCACCACCAGTGGATAGGCAACGCCGGTGACCAGGGTCATCAGCACCAGCAGGCTCAGGGCCGGACGGATCATTGTGGACATTTCAGACTCCTCGAATTCGTGCTTGAAGCGGTGTGCCCGGCACACCGCTGTTCAGGTTCAAACCAGATGCAACGCCGTCAACAGCATGTCGATCGCCTTGATCCCCACGAACGGCACCAGAATCCCGCCCAGGCCATAGATCAGCAGGTTGCGTCGCAACAGCGCCGCCGCACTCGCGGCCTGCACCCGCACGCCGCGCAGGGCCAGCGGAATCAGCACGACGATGATCAGGGCGTTAAAGACGATGGCCGACAGGATCGCGCTCTGCGGACTGCTCAAGTGCATGATGTTCAGCACGCCCAGTTGCGGGTAGATCGCGGCGAACAGCGCCGGAAGGATCGCGAAGTACTTGGCCACGTCGTTGGCGATGGAAAAGGTCGTCAGCGCACCACGGGTCACCAGCAATTCCTTGCCGATCTGCACCACGTCCAGCAGCTTGGTCGGATCGCTGTCGAGGTCGACCATGTTGGCCGCTTCGCGCGCCGCCTGAGTGCCGTCGTTCATCGCCATGCCGACGTCAGCCTGGGCCAGCGCCGGGGCATCGTTGGCGCCGTCGCCGCACATCGCGACCAGGCGACCGTCGTTCTGCTCGTGACGGATGCGCGCCAGTTTTTTCTCCGGTGTCGCTTCGGCCAGCACGTCGTCGACGCCTGCTTCAGCGGCAATCGCGGCAGCGGTCAGAGGGTTGTCGCCGGTGACCATCACCGTGCGAATCCCCAGTTTGCGCAGCTCGGCGAAACGCTCGCGGATACCTGGCTTGACCACGTCTTTCAGATGAATCGCACCGAGCAGTTTGCCGTCGGCGCAGACCAGCAACGGCGTGCCACCGCTCTGGGCGATCTTGTCGATTTCACGGGACAGGCTCGGGGCCAGATCAGAACGTTGTTGACCGATGAACCCCAGCAACGAATCCACTGCACCTTTGCGGAATACGCGGCCCTGATAGTCGACACCGGACAAGCGGGTTTCTGCGCTGAACGGCACCGCAGTCAACACCTCCAGCGCAGGTTCCGCTTGCGGATGCAGGCCACGCAGGTACTCGACGATGGACTTGCCTTCGGCGGTTTCGTCGGCGAGCGAAGCAAACAGCGCGCCTTCGGCCAACTCGCGGCCGCTTACGCCGGGAGCCGCATACACCGCGCTGCAACGACGGTTGCCGAAGGTGATGGTGCCGGTCTTGTCCAGCAGCAACACGTGCACGTCACCCGCCGCTTCCACTGCACGACCGGACTTGGCAATCACGTTCAGGCGCACCAGACGATCCATCCCGGCGATACCGATCGCCGACAGCAGACCGCCGATGGTGGTCGGAATCAGCGTGACCAACAGCGCCACCAGGAACACCAGCGGCAGGCTGCCGTTGGCGAAGTGGGCGAACGGTTGCAGGGTCACGACCACCAGCAGGAAGATCAGGGTCAGGCCGATCAGCAGGATGTCCAGCGCCACTTCGTTCGGGGTCTTCTGGCGTTTGGCGCCTTCAACCAGCGCGATCATGCGATCCAGAGTCGACTCACCAGGGTTAGCGGTGATTTTCACCATCAGCCAGTCAGACACCAGACGCGTGTTGCCGGTGACGGCGGAACGGTCGCCACCGGACTCGCGGATCACTGGCGCCGATTCACCGGTAATCGCGGCTTCGTTGACCGCCGCGATGCCTTCGATGACCTCGCCGTCACCGGGGATCATTTCCCCGGCCTCGACGCGCACCACATCGCCCTTGCGCAGGCTGGCGGCCGGCACTACCTGGAAGCTGCCGTTGGCCAGTTTGCGACGGGCGCTCAGGCCTTCGCTGCCAGCCTTGAGGCTATCGGCGCGGGCCTTGCCACGACCTTCGGCCAGCGCTTCGGCGAAGTTGGCGAACAGCACGGTGAACCACAGCCACAGAGCAATTTGCGCCGCTACGAAGGTCGGCACGACGTTGTCCGGAATGAAGCACAACACGGTAGTGAAGATCGCCGTCAGTTCGACCACCAGCATCACTGGCGAGCGCACCAGTTGGCGCGGGTCGAGCTTGACGAACGCTTGCACCAGCGCCGGACGCCACAGGGCGCTGATCGCGGTTTTGGGCGCTTCTGCCGACTTGGCAGCTACCGCAGGTTTTGAAGCTGGAACATGCATATTCATGATGGATTCCTTAGAAGCCCATGCTCAGGTGTTCGGCAATCGGGCCGAGCGCCAGGGTCGGCAAGAAGGTCAGGCCGCCCACCAGCAAAATGGTCACGGTCAACAGGGTCACGAACAGCGGGCCGTGGGTCGGGAAGCTGTTCTGGCCGATCGGTGCGGTTTTCTTCATCGCCAGGCTGCCGGCCAGGGCCAGTACCGGGAGGATGTAACCGAAGCGACCGATCAACATGCCCAGACCCAGCATCAGGTTATGGAACGGTGTGTTGGCACTCAGGCCACCGAACGCCGAACCGTTGTTGGCGCTGGCCGAGGTGTAGGCGTACAGCAACTGGCTGAAACCATGGGGGCCAGGGTTGCTGATGGTCGCCGCCGGGCCAGGCAGTGCAGCGGCAATCGCGCCCAGCACCAGCACGCCGACCGGCATCACCAGCAAGGTCACGACCAGCAGTTGCACTTCGCGGGCCTGGAGTTTCTTGCCGAGGTATTCCGGGGTGCGGCCGATCATCAGGCCGGCGAGGAATACCGCGATCAGCACGTTCAGCAACATGCCGTAGAGCCCGGCACCGACACCGCCGAAGATCACCTCGCCGACCATCATGTTGACCAGCGCGACCATGCCGCTAAGCGGGTTGAGGCTGTCATGCATGCCGTTGACCGATCCGTTCGAGGCCGCGGTGGTGGTCACCGACCACAGCACGGTGGCGGTGGTGCCGAAGCGCGATTCCTTGCCTTCCAGCGGCGCGGTCTGTTCGACGGCCACGTTGTTCAGCGCAGGGTTCGGCTGATACTCGGCCCACAGCGAAGTGGCGCCGCCGATCAGGAACAGCGCGAGCATGCAACCGATGATGGCGCGGCTCTGACGCAGGTCCTTCACGTAATGGCCGAAGGTGAACACCAGCGCGACCGGGATCAGGATGATCGAGGTGACTTCAAACAGGTTGCTCCACGCGGTCGGGTTTTCGAACGGATGCGCGGAGTTGACCCCGAAGAAACCACCGCCGTTGGTGCCCAGTTGCTTGATTGCAATCTGGCTGGCCGCCGGGCCCAGCGGGATCACTTGATCGACGCCTTGCATCGTCACCGCATTCACATATTGCGCGAAGGTCTGTGGCACGCCCTGCCACACCAGGTACAGCGCCAGCAGCAGGCACAGCGGCAGCAGGCCGTAGAGGGTGGCGCGGGTCATGTCGGCCCAGAAGTTGCCCAGGGTCTTGGTGGATTTGCGACCGATGCCACGGCACAGCGCAACCAGTACCGCGAGGCCGGTGGCGGCGCTGACGAAGTTCTGCACGGTGAGACCGACCATCTGGCTCAGGTAGCTGAGGGTCGCTTCACCGCTGTAGGACTGCCAGTTGGTGTTGGTCATGAAACTGACGGCGGTGTTGAACGCTTGCGTCCACTCCTGGCCCGGCAGGTTTTGCGGGTTCAGCGGCAAGTGATCCTGGAACAACAGGATCGCGAACAGCAGCAGGAAACCCGCGAGGTTGAACGCCAGCAGCGCCAGCGTGTACTTCTGCCAGCTCTGTTCGTCCTGCGGATTGACCCCGGCCACGCGATAACAGCCGCGCTCGACCGGGCCGAGAATCGGCGTCAGCCAAGTGCGCTGACCTTCCATTACCTTGTAGTAGAAGCGCCCGAGGAACGGCGCCGGCAGCAACACCAACGCGAAAAACGCGAGGATCTGCCAATAGTCATAACTGTGCATAGCCGCTCCTAGTTCCGGTCCGCGCGCAACAGCGCAACCAACAGATAAATGAACAGCCCCACTGCCAGCAGCAGGGACACCCCGTCCAGAACGCTCATGGAAGATCTCCGTGTTACGGCGTATTGCCGCGTGTGGAGGCATTGTCGGAAAGGAGGCTGTAAAGGAACGAGACCGAGGGTGCGTGCGGGACATAAAGAAAGCGTAAAGAGTGGGTTTATGCCTTCTTTACGACGGTATCCGGTGGGCGGTGCACCTGACTGGCGCACAGAAATGTGCGCTATCGAGTGGCGAACATCCCCGATACGACAGCTTTCAACGCATTACGACCCGCCAATACAAAATGGCACGCCCACTGCACACGCCCTCCCCCGAGCTTTCCAAACCGTTCAGGGAGCAAAGGCATGAACACACAACTCAAACCCACGCTGGGCACGTTGCATCTGTGGGGTATCGCGGTGGGGCTGGTGATTTCCGGGGAGTACTTCGGCTGGAGTTACGGCTGGGGCGTCGCGGGGACACTGGGTTTTCTGGTGACGTCATTCATGGTCGCGACCATGTACACCTGCTTCATTTTCAGCTTCACCGAACTGACCACGGCGATTCCTCACGCGGGCGGGCCGTTCGCCTACAGTCGCCGGGCGTTCGGTGAAAAAGGTGGATTGATCGCAGGCCTGGCGACGCTGATCGAATTCGTCTTCGCCCCGCCCGCGATTGCGTTGGCAATCGGTGCCTATCTGAACGTGCAGTTTCCGGCCCTCGATCCGAAACACGCGGCGGTCGGCGCGTACATCGTCTTCATGGGGCTGAACATCCTCGGTGTGAAACTGGCAGCGACCTTCGAGTTGATCGTCTGCGTGCTGGCCGTCGCCGAGTTGCTGGTGTTTATGGGCGTGGTTGCACCGGCCTTCAGCTTCAGCAACTTCGCGCTCAATGGCTGGGCCGGCTCGGACATGTTCGGAGCACCGGCGATTGCCGGGATGTTCGCGGCGATTCCGTTTGCGATCTGGTTCTTCCTCGCCATCGAAGGCGCGGCCATGGCGGCCGAAGAGGCCAAGGATCCGAAACGCACGATTCCCAAGGCCTACATCAGCGGCATTCTGACCCTGGTGCTGCTGGCGATGGGCGTGATGTTCTTTGCTGGCGGCGTCGGCGACTGGCGCACCCTGTCGAACATCAACGACCCGTTGCCGCAGGCGATGAAAGCAGTGGTCGGCGACAATTCCGGCTGGTTGCACATGCTGGTGTGGATCGGCCTGTTCGGTCTGGTGGCAAGTTTCCACGGGATCATTCTTGGTTACTCGCGGCAGTTTTTCGCCCTCGCCCGCGCCGGTTACCTGCCAGCCTCGCTGGCGAAGCTGTCGCGTTTCCAGACGCCGCACCGGGCGATCATCGCCGGCGGAATCATCGGCATTGCCGCCATTTACAGCGACGGCCTGATCAACCTCGGCGGCATGACCCTCACTGCCGCAATGATCACCATGGCCGTGTTCGGCGCCATCGTGATGTACATCATGAGCATGCTCAGTCTGTTCAAGCTGCGCAAAACCGAACCGAATCTGGAGCGGACTTTCCGTGCGCCGTGCTACCCGCTGATCCCGTTCATCGCGCTGGTGCTGGCGGTGGTGTGCCTGGTGGCGATGGCCTGGTTCAACGCACTGATCGGACTGATCTTCCTCGGTTTCATGGCGGTCGGATTCGGCTATTTCCTGCTCACTGGCCAGTTGCGCGCGAACGCGCCGGCCGATGCGATGCTGACCGGTCAATAGAAGCTGTGCGGGTGTACCGGGCATAACCGGCCTAGAATGGAACCACTGCGATTTTCCATCGCTCAAACGTGGTAAGCAGCATCGCCCGGCGAAATCCTCGCCCGGCGACCTGCCATTAAGGAGAGCCGCTATGCCCTGGTATGCCTGGTTGATTCTGGTCGTTGCAATCGGCTCGATCGTGGGGGGTCTGATGATGCTGCGCGACACCGCCAACAAGGTCGAACTGACCGAAGAACAACGTCAACGCGTTGCTGAGCGCAATGCCGAAGCGGACGTCAAGGACGCGCAGGACCGCTGAACGAAAAACCCCGCCTGAATCGGCGGGGTTTGTTTTTCTATTGCGGTTACTTTTCCCAGTCAGCCTTGGCAATGCGCAAGCCATGCAGGCCTTTGTACGCCGCACGTTCTGGCTGGCTCCAGCCTTCGAGCAGCGAATCCTCCAGGCGATAGATTTCCACACCCAGCGGACGGCACACACTCAGCGGATCCTGCGCATCCGGCCCCCACATCGCCAGCGACAGATCACCGCCAGGACAGGTCGATAACGCACACAGCAAGTCGATTTCCGCAAAGAACTCCAGATAGTCACCCTTCTGCGCCGGACAGGCTTTCATGAAGTACAGGTCATCGTGGTTAAGGCCCGTGCACTGGAAGATATTGAGCACGTCATGCACGTCGAACTCGGTCAGACCGTGCGGTAGCACGGCGCGGGTCAGGTTGGAGTGGCAGTGATGATGAAAGTCTTCGCCGGTGAGCATTTTGTTCACATAGGGATCGCAGCGCGTACCGAGCAAATCGTGCAGGCGCCCGCCGTGCTCGTCGATGCCATAACCGGCCAGGCTGTCATCGGTGATGGTGACCATTGGCCGCAGAAAAGGCAGGTTCGACCAGAGGCGATCGTGGGTGCTGACATGCGCGCCCTGCAGTTGCCGGGTCCGGGCCGCCCACATCCGTTCGCGCGGATCGTGGGCATTCCACACATTGAAGTCGCCCACCTGCGGCCCCACCGGTGTGGTGACACGAAACACATGCCCCGCCGGAACATGCCAGGCGCGGCCGGTGCGGATCGGCACTTCGAATTGCTCGATCAGGGTCCGCGCCCCCTTCTGGTCGCGAATCCGCTCGTAAAACGGCGCATTGACCTGCAAGGCCGAGCCTTTACTGACTTGATAGGCGGCCGGATAGTCTTTGTACATGGTTCTCCTGCTCCTTCGGTGATGGCAACTTTGTGAGCTGCAACCACTATCCGTGCCAACCGTTGATGGCTGTTACGAACATGTTGGATTCATCGGCAGGCTTTTTAGAAGTAGAAGTACAGTCACCATTCAATTCTCATTGGTTAAGATGGTGCTCTTGTTGCGGAGAGTTTAAATGCGTTACTCGCAAGATCATAAAGCCCAGACCCATCAGCGCATCATCAAGGAAGCGTCCGAACGGTTTCGCAAGGACGGCATCGGCGCGACCGGACTGCAACCGTTGATGAAAGCGCTGGGCCTGACCCACGGCGGCTTTTATTCGCATTTCAAATCCAAGGACGACCTGGTCGAAAAAGCCCTGCAAGCCGCCGGCGATCAGGTCGCAGGCTTGTGCGAGGAACTGTTCGCCCAGGAAAAACCGCTGGAAGCCTTCATCGATACGTACCTGTCCGAGTGGCACCAGACCTCGCCTCATGAAGGCTGCCCGCTGCTGACCATTTCTTCGGAACTGGGATTGCGCGGCCAACCGAGCCCGACCAGCGACGCCGTGCTGAAAGCGCGTCTGGATCAGATCCAGAACACCCTCGAAGGCGAGGACGCGGCCGCACGCAGCATCGTCATCATGGCCACACTGGCGGGCGCGCTCCTGCTCTCACGCAGCGTCGCGGATGCCGGATTGGCGCAACAGATCCTCGACGTCACCCGCGAACACCTCAAGCGCTCCGAAGACTAATCCCGCCAACGCTTGAACAACACGCTCGCATTGACCCCACCGAATCCGAACCCGTTGGACAGCGCGTACTCGATCGGCATCGACCGCGCCTGACCGTGGACAATGTCCACGCCTTCGCTGGCCGGATCGGGATTGTCCAGGTTGAGGGTCGGCGGAACGACCTGGTCGCGGATAGCCAGCAGCGTGAAGATCGCCTCAAGGCCGCCGGCAGCACCCAGCAAATGCCCGGTGGCGGACTTGGTCGAGGTCACGGCGATTTTGTTCTGCGTTCCAAACACCGACTTGATTGCAGCCAGTTCACCCAGGTCGCCAACCGGCGTCGAGGTCGCATGTGCATTCAGATGCTGCACCTGGTCCGGCGCGATACCGGCCTGAGCCAGCGCCAACGTCATGGCTCGTCGAGCTCCGCTGCCGTCTTCCGGCCCGGCGGTCAGATGATAGGCGTCGGCGCTGGTGCCGTAGCCGACCAGTTCGGCCAGTGGCCTGGCACCGCGTGCCAATGCGTGATCCAGCGATTCGATCACCAGCAGCCCTGCGCCTTCACCCATCACAAAACCGTCCCGGCCACTGTCGAACGGCCGCGAGGCTCGTTCGGGCGTTTCGTTGTAGCCGCTGGACAACGCCCGCGCCGCTGCAAAACCGGCAAGGCTGACTCGATCGATAGACGCTTCTGCACCGCCGCACACCGCAATATCGGCCTCACCGGCGCGAATCAGCCGAGCGGCGTCACCGATCGCCTGGACACCCGCGGCACACGCGGTGACCGGTGCGCCAATCGGACCTTTGAGCCCGTGCTGAATCGAGACATGGCCTGCCGCGAGGTTGACCAGAAACGACGGAATGGTGAACGGTGACAAACGCCGTGGCCCACGGCTGTCGGTGGTACGCACGGCATCGGCAATCGCACCGAAGCCACCGACACCCGAACCGATGATGGTGGCCGTGCGTTCCTGAGCATTGGCGTCCGAAGGTTGCCATCCAGCTTGCTCCAGCGCCTGACGGGCAGCCTCCATGGCGAACAGAATGAAACGGTCCATCTTCTTCTGTTCTTTGGGCGGCGTCGCCCGATCCGGATCGAAACCGGCTTCGGCGTCCTCTTCCATCGTCGGCACCACACCACCGACCCGGGCCGGCAGATCGGCAACCACCGTTTCCGGCAACTGGCGCAAGCCCGAGCGCCCGGCAAGCAGACGCTGCCAGACGACGTCGACACCACTGCCCAAGGGCGATACCAGGCCCATACCCGTGACAACTATTCGACGCTGATCCATATCGGGTTGACCTCTCACGACTCTAAAGTTTTTTACTTGTAACGGCTGGCCGCCGAACTGTGGGACAGGTTGGGCGCCATCACATGACGTGCGGCAACGAAGGCTTGCCACTCTGCGGCATCGGGCAGCGAAGGAATGGTGACGAGCTCACCCTGATCCAGCCCCGACAGCGCAGCATCCACCATCTCGCCCGCCTCCATGACCATCTCCGCCGGAATACCGCTGGCATCAAAACCGGAACGCTCCCAGATTTCAGTGCGGGTCACACCCGGCAATACCGCTTGTACCTTGACGCCCGTGCCTTCGAGTTCCGTATTGAGCGATTGAGTAAGGCTCAACACGTAGGCCTTGCTGGCACTGTAGGTGGCATTGAAACGTTCGGGGAACAAGGCGACCACTGACGCGATATTGATGATCGTGCCATGCCCGGCCTTGGTAAACGCAGCGGCTGCGGCGGCTGCCAATCGGGTCAGTGCGGTGACGTTCAATTGAATCAGTTGTTCCAGCACCTCGGGATCGGCATTGGCCAGCAATCCATTGACCGCCACCCCTGCATTGTTCACCAGCAGGCTGATGCTGGAATCGCTGCGCAGGCGCTGCTCAAGCTTGAGCACTTCCTCCTTTTGCGTCAGATCGGCCTTCAACACTTCGACCTGGACACCGTAATCCCCCCGCAGCTTGCCAGCCGCAGACTCCAGGCGTTCCTGATCGCGAGCCACCAGCAACAGATCAAAACCACGTGCCGCCAACCGCTCGGCATACACCGCACCAATGCCGGAAGAAGCGCCAGTGACAAGCGCCGTACCTTGGGATTTCGGGGAATTCATGACGATACTCCTGGAATGCGTGAGGAATGAGCAGCCTCTGAAAGCAGGAAAGCTTCCGTGGCGAGCGAAATTATTATAGGCATAATCTCAGCGCAATATGATAGCCATAATTTTATATATTCCGACGGAAAGGCACCCTGCTCCCTCGCAGACCTTCAGGACCGGGATGCAAAAAGGGCCGGTCAATGACCGGCCCCTTGGCGTTGAACAATCAGCTTAGTTGACTTCCAGCTTGTCGCGATTGCGATCCAGGATCGCTTTGCCGATGCCTTTCACTTCGAGCAACTCATCGACGGATGCAAATGGCCCGTTTGTTTCACGATATGCAACAATTGCCTTGGCCTTGGCCTCTCCAACACCCGCCAGCTCCTTTTGAAGGGTGGCTGCATCGGCCCCGTTGAGATCAACTTTCCGGACGTCGGAAGTGGCTGACGAATCCATCACCAGTGGGACCTTGTTCGCATCGGACGGCGCCACAGGCGCAGCGATGGCGGCAATCGAGGCGAGTAGAAATAACCGGTACGCATATGTGACGCTCCATCATCAATTGAGAAAGCAGCTTTTCCGAAGCTGCTCCTCAAAGTTAGGCGATGATCAGGACAAGTCAAAAATACGTCCGTTACAGGATGTGAAACAATCAGGGCTCGAGGCGGCGCTGCTGGTGGATCCAGTCGACTATCTCGCCGTCCGGCGTGTAGCCGCTGACCGTTTCGCGCAGAAGCTGGCGGACGCGGGAGTAGTCATCCGCTTCGACAGCCGCGAGCAGTTCTCTCAGCCGGGACTTCAGAACGTCCCAGGGCAAGTGATCCTCATTGGCCGTCATGATCATAGGATGCGGCGTGGCGGCAACATTGTCGCCGATCAACAGTTCTTCGTAGAGCTTTTCACCCGGGCGCAAACCTGTGAACTCGATGGAAATGTCGCCCTGAGGATTGCGCTCGGAACGAATACTCAAACCCGACAGGTGAATCATTTTCTCGGCGAGTTCGACAATCCTGACCGGCTCGCCCATATCCAGCACGAACACATCACCGCCCTGCCCCATGGAACCTGCCTGGATCACCAGTTGTGCCGCCTCCGGGATCGTCATGAAGTAGCGGGTGATCTTCGGATGAGTCACGGTCAGCGGCCCGCCGGACTTGATCTGGCTGTGAAACAGCGGAATCACGGAACCGGACGAACCCAGCACGTTGCCAAAACGCACCATGGTGAAGCGGGTCTTGTTGACACGGGAAACATTAGCCTTGTCGCCGAACAGCACCGGAGCCACTTCCCGACTCAGAGCCTGGAGGGTCAGCTCTGCCAGACGCTTGGTACTGCCCATCACATTGGTCGGGCGAACTGCCTTGTCGGTCGAGATCAGTACAAAGTTCGAAACACCAGACTGCAACGCCGCTTGCGCCGTGTTGAGCGTGCCGATCACGTTGTTCAACACACCCTCGGCAATGTTGTGTTCAACCATCGGTACATGCTTGTAGGCCGCCGCGTGGTAAACGGTGTCGACCTTCCAGGTTTTCATCACATCGAGCAACTTTTCCGGCTGACGGATCGATCCGAGGATCGGCAGCAACCGCACCCGCACCGCCTCCCTGCATCCCCGTTGCTCAAGTTCGGACAGAATGCTGTAAAGATTGAATTCGCTGTGTTCGAACAGCAACAGGGTCGTCGGCCCCAACACAAAGATCTGCCGGCACAACTCCGAACCGATCGATCCACCCGCCCCGGTGACCATCACGGTCTTGCCCCGGATGCAGCGCTCGAGCAGGTCCGGCTGAGCCGGCACCGAATCACGCCCCAGCAGGTCGGCGATATCGACCTCCTGGATATCCTCGACCTTGACCCGGCCACTGGCCAGATCCGTGAAGTTAGGCACGCTGCGCACATGAAGCGGAAAGCCTTCCAGCAGATTGAGGATTTCCCTGCGACGCGCCCGAGTCGATGAAGGCAGCGCCAGGAGAATTTCCTGCGCCCCGGTGACATCGATCATCTGTTGAATGTGTTTTGGCTTGTAGACCTGCAGACCCGAGATAGACCGGTCGGCAATACTGGAATCATCGTCGATGAACGCGACAGGACGCATGACCCGCCCCATGCGCAATGCCGCGACAAGCTGGTTGCCTGCGACACCCGCCCCGTAGATCGCCACCTTGGTCAGACCATCATCCCGGCTGGCGAACGGTACATGCTGCGCCGCGGTGAACCAGTCACCCATGAAGTACTGGCGCATGCACAGGCGCAGCCCACCGATGATCACAAGGCTCAGCCACCAGTAGTTGAAAATGATCGAGCGCGGGACGACAGCTTCATGATTGCTGTACCAGAAAACCACAAGCGCCAGGATCAGGGCAGAAAGGCTGACAGCCTTGATGATCGCAATCAGCGCATCGTTGCCGAAATAGCGCATCACGGCACGGTACATACCGAAACGTATGAAAAGAGGAACGGCGATGACGGGAGCGCAAGCGAAAAGCCAGAAATGAATGCGCAGCGGGTTGTACATGTCGTCAATCCCGAGACGAACGATGAACGCCAGCCACAGAGCCATCCAGACCAGAAAAATGTCCGTAGCGACCTGGATGAGGCGCTTCTGCCGCCTCGGTAGCCCCAACAAAAACGCTCGTATCTTATCCATAAACCTCAACCGGATGGCCCTTTCCCTGACGACGATATATTGGCATTTTACGGGAATTCATGACGGCCGGACCCAAATGTATTATGCGCTACGTTGTAGGGACGGGACGCTCCAGCTCACCCGCACGATACTTGATGGCAATCAACAACAGGGGCACATAAGCAATTGTCAGAGCCGCTGCGCCATCGACATCAAAATACACGACCGAAAACGCCACGGGCAGCAACCAGAATACATTGATCAACAAGACCCCAAGCGTCACCGGGAGATGCTTGCCGTAGAGGCGAGAGGCGTACTGGTAAGCATGACTTCGATGAGCCTCATAAACTTTGTCCCCCCGCACCAATCGGCGCAACAGCGTAAATGTCGCATCAACGATGAAAACACCCAGCAGAATGTTCCAGACCCAGAACCACCTGGAATCAACACTAGCAGCCGCCAGCGAAATACCACCTAAAATGATGCCCAGGAAACCGCTGCCTGCATCGCCCATGAAAATTCTGGCGGGCGGAAAGTTCCAGATCAGAAAACCCGCGACCGCCAGGGACAACAATAGCGGAACCCAGATCAACACCGGCTGACCATCAAGCGCGTAAAGCAGACACGCCCCTGCGCAGGCACTGATCGCCTCGACACTGGCGATGCCATCGATACCGTCCATGAAGTTGTAGAGGTTGAGCATCCACACCAGATAGATCGCCGCAATGACGGCACCGCTCCAGCCCAGATGAATCGTCAGTCCGAACAGCTTGATCGTCTCGAAACCGTTGAGCCAGAACACCATCCAGGCTGCCGCACAGAAATGCCCGGCAAGCCGCCAGCGAGCGGCAATGTGGCCGTGATCATCCATAAACCCGATAACTGCTATGACGACTCCCGCCGCCGCCATCCCGAGAAAGGTGGCAAGACTTGTCAGCGATTGCCCGTACAGAACGCAAAGCCCCAGAAGAAACACGATCACAATCGAAACGCCGCCGCCCCTCGGCGTCGCAACCGAGTGCGAACTGCGGGCATTGGGAATATCCATCAGACTGCGTGCGAGTGCGTATTGACGCAAAAGGGCCGTCAGCACGAACGATGCGACACCCGCGCCAATAAAAAACCACCAGAAACTCATACTCGACCGGGCTCCGAAAAAGTCGGCTAATTTGATACAACACTGCGCTCAGACAGCCCCGGGAGAATACTCTGTCAGGCTTCAACCTGATCTCGCCGAAGCCCTCTCTTCCTTTGGCATGTGCCCGCAACAGCGCAGGTGATATTGATCAGTGCCACCGGCACCTGATTGCCCTTCGTGAACGGTCAGCCGCTCCTTCAACGACAGCCAAGGATAATGCCCCCTCGAGAGAACCTCCACACCTTCACATATCAAGCACATCGAGCCTGGCTGCTGCGCAGGACAAGTGCACAGACCACCGGCCCGAATACACACAGCCAGCCCAATGACGGTACACAAGCCAAACCTGGCCAATCACTGGCACAGCGTGGCTTTCACCGCTCGTCGCTCCCCGCGCAAATGGGTGGCTGGCTTCATTCGATCGATACATGCTGGTATGCTGTCGCGCGGTCCAGGCAGGCTGATTCGGAATTCCGAAAGAAATGGAGGTGCTAGCATGTGTAAAGCCGAAAAAGCGATTATCAGCAAGCGGCTGAAACAATCAAACTCAACTGCATCATGCACCACGCTTTCGGGACATGATTCTTTTGCGGACATGGATATGTTTTCTTGATACCCGAGCAACATTCAACACAACGGTATCAACAAAGCACTTGGCAGGCCGTCCATATGCAAGGGCGACCTCTTTTTGAGAAACATGCAATCTGGCCTTTCGCCTCGGAATAAAACATTGTGTTCAGCATTTTTTTTAAAGAACTATTCCAATACAAATTAGTGCTCAAGCAGTTGATTTGGCAACAATTGACAATGCGTTACAGAAGGACCGCCCTCGGCTTTTTCTGGACATTGTTAAACCCGCTACTGACCATGGTCGTGACCTCTGTCGTATTTTCGATGATCATGAAATGGCCACTTAAGACATTTGCAATTTTCCTGTTCTCGGGGCTCGTACCTTTCACGTTATTCTCGAACTGCCTGGCCCAAGGTATGCAGGCATTGCTGGCCAACGAGTCATTAATCAAGAAAATCCACATACCGAAACAGATATTCGTCATTTCCACTTCGATAAGCCTGCTGGTCGACGCTATCTTCAGCACGATCTGCCTGTTCATCATCGCCCTTGCGATCGGCGCTCCTTTTACCGCTTCGCTCTTTATCCTGCCAATCAACTTCCTGTTGCTATTTGCCTTTGCAGTAGGCCTGGGACTGGCATTGAGCATCGCGACCGTTTCGTTCCGTGACCTGCCCAACATCGTGGGTGTGATACTCCAAGCCCTTTACTACCTGACGCCGATCATCTACCCGCTCTCTTTCGTCCCGGACACCTACAGATGGATCTTTGCGTTGAACCCGCTGACGCTGTTCATCGAAATCTTCCGACTGCCTATCTATGAAGGCTCCCTCGCCGGGCCCGATGTTTATGCAAAGGTTGTGACACTGGCAATTCTCAGCTTGCTTTTGGGTATATACATATTCAAAAAGCATGATCGATACATAGTATTCAAGTTGTGATCGATATGAACTCAAGTATCTCGATAAAAGATCTAAATCTAAACTTCCGTCTGTACCATGACAAAGGACAGTCGCTGAAGGAATTCTTTGCTGGGCTGCTGAAGCGCCACAACAAAAGCAAATACACGGAATTCCGCGCACTGAAAAACCTCAATCTCGAGGTCGTTCATGGCGACCGGATCGGGATTGTGGGCCACAACGGAGCAGGGAAAAGTACGCTGCTGAAAGCCATTTGCGGCATTTACTGCGCAACAGAGGGATCTGTAACGGTCAATGGCCGAATTGCCCCTCTACTGGAAATTGGAGCAGGCTTCAACGTTGAGCTGAGCGGCCGTGAGAACATCTACCTCAACGGCGCAATCCTCGGCTACAGCAAGTCCATGCTCAAAAAGATCGAACCCGAGATCATTGAGTTCACGGGTTTGGCCGAGTTCATTGACACCCCTGTGAAGTACTACTCCACAGGGATGTACATGCGCCTGGCTTTTGCTATCGCCACTGCCGTTCATCCAGACATTCTTATTCTCGATGAACTTTTTGCCGGTGGTGATGCAGAATTCATCGATAAGGCTCTGGCACGCATGCATGATTTCATTGATAGCTCTAGCATCATGGTATTCGTATCCCATCAGCCCGACTTGCTGCGCAAGCTGTGCAATAGAGTTATCTGGATCGATCACGGCAGCATCGTCGAAGATGGTGAGCCAGATGTCGTTATTAAAAAATATTTGAATAATCACGCGGGGTGATACTGTGGCAACGCAACTTTTTGTTCCAAACTTCCGAGTCGACGAATGCCTTGAAGGCATCCGCGAATGCCTGGAAAAAGGCTGGACCGGTCTGGGCTTCAAGACAGTCGAAATGGAAGAGGCCTGGAAAACCTACACAGGCCTGCCGCATGCGCATTTCCTGAGCTCCAACACGGTTGGTCTGCACCTGGCATTCCACATGATGAAGACGAAGTATGGCTGGGGCGACGATGCCGAAGTCATCACTACGGCGCTGACCTTCGTATCGACCAACCACGCGATCATCCAAGCCGAACTCACCCCGGTTTTCGCTGATGTCGACCAATACCTCTGCCTTGACCCGGTCGATGTAGAGCGCAAGATCACCGACAAGACCAAGGCGATCATCTTCGTAGGCCTGGGCGGTAACGTCGGCCAGTACGAAAAAGTGCTCAAGCTGTGCAAGGATCGCGACATCAAGGTCGTTCTGGACGCCGCTCACATGGCGGGCACCCGCGTTGACGGCAAGCACGTTGGCCACGACGCAGACGTCACCGTATTCAGCTTCCAGGCCGTAAAAAACCTGGCGACTGCCGACTCCGGGATGATCTGCTTCCGCGACAAGGAAGACGACGAACGTGCGCGCAAGCTGGCATGGCTCGGGATCAACAAGGACACATTTGCACGCACCGCCAGCCAGGGTGCCTACAAATGGAAGTACGACGTGGAAGAGCTGGGCTTCAAATATCACGGCAACTCCATCATGGCCGCCATCGGCCTGGTCTCGCTGAAGTACCTTGACCGCGACAACGCCTATCGCCGCCAACTGGCCGACTGGTACCTGGAAGCCCTGGAAGGCGAAACACTGATCGAGCCTGTTCTGGTTTCGCCAGGCTGCGAATCGTCTCGTCACCTGTTCCAGGTTCGCGTACCAAAACGCGATGAAGTCCTGATGGCTCTGAACGAACACGAAATCTACCCAGGCGTGCACTATCGCGACAACACCGAATACCGCATGTACAGCTCGGGTGCCGGCAAATGCCCTGCCGCACACAAGGCCAGCAATGAGCTGATCTCTCTGCCGATGCACATGGGCGTTACCAAGAATGACGTAGAGGTCATCGTAGAGACGCTGAAGAAAGTAGTCCAAGCGGGTCTCTGACCATGAATCTCCGATGCAAATATTCAGCCGGTTACCGCATTGCGGTAACCGGATCAACCGGATATGTCGGAAGCAAATTTCTGGAGTCTTTCGAGACTCCAGATTTTGTTGAGACTGACTTTACTCAACTTCCAGCTGGCTCATTGATTGTTCATCTTGCAGCAAACATGAACAATACAAGCAGCGCACTTTCTGAAAACACCCTCATCGACACGCTGGTACTGGAACAGGTCAACGAAAAACATCGTGGCTTGATCTACGCTTCCACCAACAACGTCTACCCCTACGCCTTGAACTGCCGCACTGGCGACAAGCTGCGCTGCAACGATTACTACTCTGCCTCCAAGGTCTTCGGCGAAAAACTGTTCGAAGATCTGATCAGAGTCCCCTTTGTCTCGGTAAGAATTGCCGATGTCTTTGGCGTAGGCCAGAAACACGGAAACTTCTTCAAGGCGATCGAGCAAGGCATCCGTCAGAAGAGTAGTCTCGCTCAGTACGGTGCAGGCCTCAAAAGACGCACGTATGTCCACATCACTGAACTGGTCCAATTACTGAAATGGATTGCGACAGACGGATTTGATCTGGCATCGACAACACGCGTTCTGAACACTGGCTACCCGGACTCTGCCAGCATTGCTGAAATCGTGGCGCTGGCAGCCGAAATGACCGGGTTGGAAGTCATCAACAAACACATAGAAAATGATCAGTCGGCTTTTGATGTCAGAACCATGCAGCCGACAATCCTGCCAGGCTATGCCCCTCAGTGGAGCTCTTTCAAAAGTGCTTTCGCTGGCTATGTCGAAGAAATCAATTTACAGGTTTAACATAGAACATGAATATTCTGATTACCGGTGCGGGCTCTGTAATGGGACAGAGCATTTACAAGGCCTTGGCATTTCACGACTTTGGCGAGCCTCTGAACATCCACTTCGCCAACAGTGAAGAGCTGGGTGCCGGACGCTTTTTTTCCCTGCCCTCAGCACCTGTAGTCAAGACGCCTATATTTCCTCTGGCGGCATCCCCTGAGTATCACAGCCACCTGCGAAACTATGTAAAAGAACACGACATTCAAATTGTGTTCTCCGGCACCCAGCACGAGCTGGCGGCGGTAGCCAACTATCGCGATGAAACACTGCGAGCCGCAACGCTCTCCTCTAGCATCACTGACATCTGCATGGACAAGGTCTCCACGTCAGCCGTGCTGGAGCGACATGGCATCAGAGTTCCAAAGACCAGTTCGCTGAGTGAGTACCTGGAGTCCGGCAACATCTCCGGCCCGATTGTAATCAAACCGAACCATAGCTCCTCTTCTCGCAGCATCTATAAGGTTTCCGGGCTTGCTGAAGCCAAGAAGCTGATCGCGGAAGAAAACATCAAAGTTGACTCCTTCCTGGTTCAAGAACTGTTGACAGGCAACGAGTACACTTGCGGTTGCTACGTTGACCGTTACACCAAAGAAATCAACCATATCATTTTCAAGAGAACACTGACGCCGGACGGCGCCACCTCCTATGGTGAAATCGTTCTGGATGAAAGCATTTCCTCTTATCTGAATAATATCGGCAAGGCACTGATTGAAGAAGGCTTGGACTTTGGCCACTTCAACGTTCAGTTGATCCAGACCGAAACCGGTCCCGTTTTGTTTGAAATCAATGGTCGTTTGAGTTCAACCGAGGCCTCCAAGGCATACTACGGCTACAACTCGTGCGCAGCCTTTGTATACAACATCGTTAAACAAGAACCTTTCAACGGCTGGAAGATTGCACAGTCTGGCCGATTCCTGCGCTACTACGAAGAGCTGTACTTCGAATAATGAGCAGCCTCCCCTTGCTGTTACCTTATCGTGGAGAGCCCGTGTACATCATTGCCGATGTACACGCCAACCTCCCCGCCCTGCAAGCGGTATTGGACTCAATACCGCCCTCGGCGGATATCGTTTGCGCTGGCGACCTCCTGGGCTACTACACCGAGCCGAACGAGGTTTGCCGGTTACTGCGAGAACGCAAAGTACATTGCATCAAAGGCAATCATGACAAATACGTACTGGGCGAGCTCAGCTATTCCGATAGCCGAGAATCGAAGTACAGAATACAGAGCACACGAGAATCGCTGACCGACGAGAATCTGGAATGGCTTTCATCACTCCCGGACGCTCTGGAACTGCGCTTTTCGACCGATGAAAAAAGCACGCCTGTCGATACAGCCATGTATGTAGCGCACGGAAGCCCACATAACGCTGAAGAGTACATCTATAAGGATACGGAGATAGGCTTTGCCTGGCCCGACGCAATGGACTACCTGGTGCTCGGACACACGCACCATCCAATGCAACGGCCAGCCGGAAGCGGAGTCATCGTCAACCCGGGTTCTGTAGGCCAGGCCAGGGACAGAATTCCCGGTGCGTGCTACGCGTCTATCGATGCGCACTCAAGAACTGTAGAGTTCTTCAGAGCAAATTATGATATCGATGCCTATAAAAACAGACTTCGAGAAGCAGGCATTCAAGAAGCCATGATCGAAATCCTGTCAAGAACCGCGTAAACAGTTAGCACCTTGGCCGAGGAGGAAGTTCACCCTTCCCGGCCAAGTTTCCCATGCACGTCGCGATTCGCTCCGACCACGAACTGCCCCATGAGCAGAATGTTAAGGACGAGAAACCGGCTTACACGGGAGCCACTTCCATCCCCTCCTTGCTTACCCTCTTGCTATCTTTCCTCTTGTACATCCTGATAAATGGATACTCCACCAACAAGGAAACAAGATAAGAAAGAAAAACACAGATTACTATCCGGATTATAGACAGGCCGTGCTCGGTAAATGTATCAGCCAACCACTTGAGCAAACCGCCACCGATGTACCTATTGGTTATTTCAAGGAACAATATATGAACCAGGTAAAGCGGGTACGACAACCTGGCAAGCAACACAATGGGTTTTGCTTGTAGAGGCATCCAGTAAGCACCGAGCACAAAACAAGCACCTATCGCCCCCAGGAGTGTTGGCAGCCAGAGGGTGTCTCGCGTTATCAGGAACGGCCTCGCAAGAAACTCAGGGTTTCCATAGATATACACAAGAAAAAGAAAACTCAGAATAATTGCCGCCGAAATCCACCACGCCGATTGCGATCTTACATCACGTGCAAACCTTAAGTAAGCCGCCGCCAGAACGCCGACTGTCAGCTCATCATATCGAGAATGGAACTGAATAAAGCTTGCGAAGTACCAACTGGAATCATCGGGTGCAAAGCCCGATGTCATTGCCGCCCGCACTGCCATACCTGAAAGATAAGCAACCACCAGCGCGACCAGCATCGGCCATGGCTTTTTACCCGAAAGGTAAGAAACCAAGACAATCGCCAATGGAGCAATCAGGTAGAACATTTCCTCAATGACCAGACTCCACGAGCCACCTGGGATGTAAGCCTCATTGATATTGAAATAGCCCGGAAAGAAGTAAGGCCCCGTAGTCTGCAGAAACAACATCCCCGAAAGCATGCTTTTTACAGCTATAAAATCGAACACCCCACCCGCTTTCAACACAAAACACAAAAGCATTATAAAATAATAAATTGGAAGTATTCGTAAAGCTCTCTTCTTGTAAAACTCCACAAAATCGAAACGACCCGATGTTGTTTTATCGAGAATAATTCCACCGATCAAAAAACCACTCAGTACAAAAAATATATCTACGCCTATCCAACCGACAGGAAACAAATGGAAGTGGTAGAGAACAACAAGCGCAACCGCCAGCGCCCTTAAGCAATCGACGCCCGGATACGCACCTGCACCGGTCAAATAGCCCCAGTGCTCCTTGATATAACCCATTGCAGACAATCCTCTGGCTTGGCTAAATAGTTTCTGAATTGTACCGTCGTGCAGGGCGCCGGGTGAACAAAACCATCCGCCTTCCGACAAGGCTCTGTCTCTGCTTGCCCTGTACGGAGGAGTGGTTGGGAGGGGGCGCAGCAACACCGCCACGCCCCTATCCTGAATCCGGACAGGCGGCCACCTACCCACCGGCGAGATCCTCGGCGAGCGTTTCATTCGGTCTAATACAAACGGAATCAAAAAATCCCGGCATCTTGCTCACTAAAAACAGTAAGCATTCTGTCGGGACTTAGAGGTGCGAGACAGCTGATCGTAGCGTCTTGGCTCGACTACCCCAGAGCATCAATCTTGCGACGAAGATCCTGAATGACGGCATCTAGCTCATAAACCAGGAAGTTGACTGGCGTCAGAACCCCGTCAACACTGAAAATACTTCCGTCTTTTCTCGTAGTGGTCACTACACTTTTCGCAGTACGGAGTTCTGACTCACCCACTTCTCTTGCTTCAAGATAGGCGATTTGATTGTTTATGTGCTGGAGCTGCTGCTCAACAAACGCAAACGGATCATCCTTGGTCCCGACAGGACCTGTTTCAGGACGCACAGGACAAGGTTTGACTGCTTCCAGGGAATAGGCGATCTGATCCACCACGTTCATTTTCGAGGAACGCGCCAAAAATTTCTCCTCGTCGGAAGAATCCACATATTCTGGAAAGTAGAAATAGGATACTGACAAGGTCTTGAACTCAATACCAATTTCACTGTTCGCAGAGTATCTCAGCCCCCAATGCGGGCAACTGGGTGAAGCATACTCGTGCTTCGCCATTGCATCCGTTTCCGAATCGGAGGAAAAGAACCGAAACGTATGTTCGTTGAAACAGATGTTGTTGTTGTGAAATGGATTGGCCAGGTTAGCGGTGGTTGTAAAATAAGGAACAACGATTTTGAGTTGACCAGCCGGCTTCAATACCCGATAGCACTCCTCCATAACATGGAGAAAGCCTTCGATCGTCAAATGTTCTAGAGTATGAGATGAAAAAATGAAATCGACACTGCTGTCCTCAAAAGGCAGACGTTCCTTATTGAGATCGAGCGTAATATCGGCATCGCTCATCGCAGAAAAGTCAATGCCGATTGCCCCGGTGATTTTCTTCCTTCCACAGCCAATATCAAGAACTACCATAAATAAAACCTACTCATATTTGATATGACTCTAAGCGCAATACACGTAGATCACGATGCAAGCCACTTACCTTACACACCCGAATGACCGGACGTCCCCGACAACGCTTATTTCATCTTGCCAGTGACACCGGCTATACCGTCCCGCGCGCCACGAAGCATCATCTTAACGCACGCCATTCGATCCGAAGAAAAAATACCAAAAAAAACCAGTGCTCTCAGGCATCGTGCAAGGTCGGCTATTTTCCAACGTAGCGGCATGTAGGATCTTTGCTGAAGCAGAATGCTATTGCGGAACATATAGTAATAACGGAAAGGTGAATGGTACGGAACGGTTCGCCAACGAAGAAACCAGAATCTGGCTCTACGATCACCCAACGAATGCAACATGATCGCGTCGTTTACGCCAAACAGCTTGAGTCCCATAGACTTCGCGCGCAAGCACCATTCAGTGTCGACGTGATCGATAAACAGGCTCGCATCCACGCCCCCGACCTTGGCGATAGCCGAAAGGGGAATCAGCGATCCAGAGGAAATTAGAAAGTCTGCCTCGACGACTCCGCTGTCAGGAGCACAGTCTATTCGAGAAAAACCGAAATACCCGATACGTACAAAACTGGACAACCTGCCGCCGTCGAAGTCTTTGTAACCTGGCGCAACCGCTGCCAAAGGAACACCAGATGACTCCAGCTCCCTCGCTGCGGAAAGCAGCTTCACAACCATATTCTTCTCAGGGCAGCTATCCTGATCAAACAGTACGACGTAGGTAGCGCCGGAAGTCTTGGCATATTCAATACCAACGTTCTGCGCATGACCAATACCCAGGTTTTCACCAAGACTGAGAACAGCAGGTTTGCTTTCAATGTCTAGCTTGCTGACAAAAAGCTCCATCGAATCCGACGACCCATTGTCCACAATGACAATGCTATCGACCTGCTCGTTTAAAGACTCGACCAAATTCCTCAAGTTGCCCAGATCTGGAAAGAAGGTAATGATCACTGCGCATACAGATGGGACTTGTTTTTTCATATAAAACTCGAATGCTCATGCCCATTTATATAGTTACGGAACGTCAAACTACACGACCTCAAACCTGGAACTCCTCATTTAACGCAAACGTCTCCATACAGCAGCAAAAATCGATAGAACTCCGCCGGAAGCATAACGACGTCGCAAACGAAAGAAAAAACCTGTTGATTGATTGGCGCTGACGTAGTGCGACCGGACCAGTGATCGGTCAGGTGCAACAGTCATTGTCCCAAGCCTTTCGAGCAAAGGGTGTACTACAGAGTCCCAGCGAAACCTTTCTGAATAGTTGCGGACGTTTTCCTGGTATCTTTTATGCTCGCTATTATCAGTCATCAAGACCGTTATAGCTTGAACCCAGCCCTCAAGGTCTTCAAAACCGACGGATATGCCCGTCCCCTCGGGAATCAGAGAATCACCAAACACATCGCCTTGTGTTGCGATGATCGGCAAGTCACACCAGAGATAATCCAGCATGCGAGTTCGAAACGAGAAGCGCGTCTCGGGATTGTCAAAGTGAGAACTTATACCGGCATCTGCATCAAGCAGAAAATTATGGCGATCGTCATAGTCCACCCAGCCAAAATTAAAGTGAACAAACTTATCGATCAACCCGAGCTCGGTGGCCAGTTCGACTGCTCGAGCACACATATCATGCTGAGCAATACTGGCATTTGGATGCTTGACCCCAATGAACACGAGATGCACTCGTGCACCTTCCGAAATCAAGCGATGGACAGCCTTGATGGGCGTCAATGGATCAAACCATTGATACAACCCACCTCCCCATACAAGAACAAAATCATCTGCGGGGATATTAAAGGTTGAGCGTATCGCTCGCCTGGTCGGCTCCGGCCGCTGGGACGACAATCCAAATGGCAGCAGCGATATCAGGTCGGAAACATCGGCGTGACTCGCTTGCGGCCAACGATCTGCGTTGACTCGTCCGGCCAACGTCAGTGCACCCAGCCAGAATTCCCTCTGTTTTTCACTTGCACAAAGGAAATGATCTCCGTACACGAGTTGCTCAAGCAGCACATCGCATAAAAAATTGCTGGTCATCCCTCTTACATTAAGGCTTACACCTTCCGATGCCTGATGATATTCAAGTGGAACCGGGCAATAAAGGTCTACCACAAGACAACCTTTTAAATCCTTTAAAAAAGGATGAGATCTTAAAGCGTCACCTTGAACTATCAGAAAATCCGCATTTTCTGCTGTCGACTTGAAATCCGCATCCGAGAACTTTTTTGTTTCGAACAACACGTCAACCAACGGCTGAGCCTTTGGCGCATACACTTTAACATCGAAGCTTTGTGAAAGAACTTTTGCTATTTCCACACATCTGATTGCCGGTCCAGCCATTTTGAGCCCGACGACATCATTACAGACGATCAAAACAGTTTTTTTCCTCACATTATACTCGCCTTCAAGATATACAAGCCGGTAGCAATCAACGCAAAAAAAGCAAAGGTTCTTACCACTTTTCTAACAGGCGCCCTGCTCAAAAGCGACTTCAGCTTTCCTTTCAAGACAAATCCATATATAGAAGTCGCCGTAGCGGCCTCCATTCGCTTGGCAACGCGTGACATGCCACTCAGATGGAAATGTTTTACATAGTTGAACCGAATCCTGGAGGACATCAAGCATTCAGAATCATGAGAAACTCTATCGAGCGCCTCGCGCCAGGCTGGAATAATCGATTCATGCGAATGGTTCAATTCGACATACTTGAAGGACTCTTCCTTTATCGTATCGCGCAATTGAGAACTATCAACGAGGCGCTTGATAGCTTCCACCCAATCGTCGACGTTGTTATCAACCAACAGGCCGGAGCGCTCCGACACTACACACTCGACATAGGGAGTCGTATTGCTATAGATAGCGGATATCCCGCATCCACCGTACTCTCTGAATTTATTGTTCGTTTTGGAAGAGTTGAACTGACTTTCCATCAACGGCGCCAATCCGACAGTCCAGTTTCGGCCCATTTTGAACTCAAGAAATTTGGAATAGTCCGAAAAACCCGGAAACCACTGCACATTATTCAAGTTGCGCAATTCATCGGAAACACCACCAATGAACTCAAAGCGAATTTCAGGCCGCTCCTTTCCTAATTTCTCAACCACTTCCTGAAGCAGCGCAAACTCTTCTTCCTTATAGCCACCGGCGTACCCGACCACCGCGTCCCTTGCAGGTTTTACTGTAAGTTTTTTTGCAATCTTACGAATCAGTGAAGTGTCAAAAGGGACTGGCAACAACTCACATTTCACATCAGGAAATCTTCGATTGATAAATTCGGCGAATGTTTTGTTGTGCGTAATTACGAAACTGGCATTCTCAACAAAAGCGTCGAGCGACATGACGACTTCTGCCGATTGATAATAACGCGCCAACGCTCCGGAGCCGGTGATTTTCCAGAAATTGTCATCGATGTAATATGCATAGGGAATACCATGCTCGCGCAAGTACACCGGCAACCAGTCGTATCTTGGATCACAAATCCGACAAAATATGTTGACACCGCTGACGAGGGACGACCAGCCGACAGTGCTTAGAAGGCGGGTATCGCAGTTATCTTCACCACTCACATCATTCAGCAGACGCGAAACAATTCTTGTCGTCGAAATATCACCTTCAATCCAGAAATTTATTTTGCTGAATGACATACATAACCTATAAAAGTAAAAATAGTCTAACCCGTTAATCCGAAGTATCTCGCCGCGTACAGCAAGACTCAATCAAAGCTTCACATTTAAAACATTCCCGTCAGCAAGCAGCGTTACATCCATAGAGCGCCATTCGACCAGCGGCACCGAAGAATGAGAATCCAGAATCTTCATGGTTTCAGGCACGGTGCTTTACCAATGCTTCCTGATAGTGAATGGCCGTCTGACGCATGGCTCGATCTGAATGTATCGGTGGAGCCCACCCCAGTAACTCATAGTTCTTGGAGATGTCAACCTGCAGCGAACCGCAGACCCGACTTGCAACCGCTTGCTTGCCCAGCAGCGCCGCCACAGACAGTATCAGCCACTCTGGCAAGGCAATCAGCCGGGATCGCTTATCCAGAGCGTTCGCAAGGCTGTTCAATAACTGAGGAGTGGAGAGATCCTGACCATCGCTAACCAGAAATGTCTGATTAGCCGCCGCAGGATGATTGATACACGTGACGATAAAATCCACCAGATTGCCCAGCGCAACCAGACTTCGCTGGTTGCGTATGCCACCTAAAGGCAGTGGGACACCTCTGTCGAGCCAGCGCAACATATTCAGAAAATTGGCTTTGACACCAGGCCCATAGACCAGTGGAGGACGAATGATCACAAGCTCCATTGAAGTCTCCAGTGCCAGTTGTTTCAGTGCTTGCTCGGCCTCGTATTTGGAGACTCCATAGGGGTCTTGGGGAGCAGGCACATCATCCGCGCTGAACGGTTTCCCCGGAAGAGTGCTTTCCCCATTGACCTTGATCGAACTGATGAAAATGAAGCGCCGCACTCCTGCTTCCGCTGCCTGCTTCGCCAGTCGCAAGGTTCCTTCAACATTGACCTTGCGAAACTCAGCGAGGGCATCCTCGGCAGTTTCATTCATCACATGCACTCGCGCGGCCGTATGAACAACAACATCCACGCCATTCAAATCAGGCCGGTGACTCGGGTTATCCATGTCAAAAGACACAGTGGGGCATAATCCCTGCAATTGCGTAGCACGACGCGCGGCAGCGATAGGCGTGTATTTTTTATCGAGCAACAGGCGCATGACCAGCCGCTGCCCGACAAACCCGCTGGCACCGGACACAAAAATGCTCGGTTTTGGCACGATGCTCAAGACTTGCTCCCCAACAATGCGCTAGCCCAACAGATAAAGAAGAAGAAGACCTTATCCCTTACCCGACGCCTGCATTGCCAGGCCCTGAAGGAAAGCTTGACCAGTTTCATCCCACGCAACTGCCGAGTATTGACTACCGATGGCGCCTGTTCAGGCGTCACCAACGTTGCGATGAGTTCAACCTGACTGAACCACCAGCCGTCATGGATGGTTTTATAGCGAGTAATCAATGGTCGTAGACCGGTATTGGCACCGACTTGATTACGCTCGTGCTGGCGATAATCCATAGATGCCCCTGGATCGATATACCAGCGATAGCCGTTGCTTCGCGCATAGGCATAGCAATACCAGTCATGCAGGCTGACGCCTTGCAGTTGCTGCCAGTTCGCAAGCATTGAAACCTTTAAAGAGCCCGCCAGAGCGTTACTCATTACGTAGGTACAACCCGGCCCGGCAGCCTCGAACAAATAGTCCAGATCAACCTGTGGCTGCGCTTTGTCCAGAAGGACAGTCTTGCCATCAGGCCAGAATGCAGTGACGTTACTGGAGTACGCATCAACGCTTTGCTCTGCAATGCTTTGTGTTGCACGAAGCAGCTTGTTCGAATGCCAGATGTCATCTTGATCTGAAAAGGCAATGAAGTCGAACTTAGCGAAGTCGACATCGCGTATAAGCCGGAAGAAGTTGCGCGACGCACCGCCAAATCGCCCGGAGTCCGGGAGGATCACCACACCGGGGTGCTCACTGGCGTACGCTCGGCACAGCGCTTCCGTACCGTCTGATGAGGGATCAATACTGATGTAAACGGTTACATCAACTGCTGATTGATTGAGGATTGAGGAAAGTTGTTCCTCAATCCACGGTGTTCCATTGTAGGCAGCCAGTAAAACTGCAACCTTCGGATGTTCTACTGGCATGCCGTTCCTGCTTGCACGGATTGAACGCTTTGTTTGAATGCCGAACTTTCCAGACTCAGAAAGAAGTCGAATCCAACAATTTTTTCAGGTATTGCCCGTAGCCTGTCTTCTTGAGAGCCTCTGCCTGCTCGCTCAACTGATCCGACGTAATCCAGCCATTGCTGTACGCGATTTCTTCAAGGCACGCCACTTTCAAACCCTGGCGGTGTTCGATGGTATGCACGAAATGGCTCGCCTCAAGCAGCGAGTCGTGAGTACCGGTATCCAGCCACGCAAAGCCTCGACCGAGCATTTCGACATTGAGGGTTTGTTGCTCGAGATAAGCACGGTTAACGTCTGTAATTTCCAGCTCGCCTCGCTCGGAGGGCTTGATGCCCTTGGCAATATCGACAACCTGGTTATCGTAGAAATAAAGACCGGTGACGGCGTAACTGGACTTTGGCTTGAGCGGCTTTTCTTCGATGCTCAATGCCCGACCAGACGCATCGAACTCAACGACGCCGAAACGCTCCGGATCAGAAACGTGATAACCGAATACTGTCGCGCCTCGTTCCTGAGAGCTGGCGGAACGCAAGTTATCGGAGAAGTGCTGACCGTAAAATATGTTGTCACCGAGGATCAAGCAGCACGGATCCTTACCGATGAACTCCTCACCGATAATAAAGGCCTGAGCCAAACCATCGGGACTTGGCTGTTCGGCATAGGTCAATTGAATACCGTAGCGGCTACCGTCACCGAGCAGCTTGCGAAAGTTTGGCAGATCTTCAGGGGTGGAAATGATCAGGATTTCTCGCATACCTGCGAGCATGAGCACGGACAACGGATAAAAAATCATCGGTTTGTCATAGATCGGCAACATTTGCTTGGAAACACCCAGAGTCAGCGGGTGCAAGCGTGTTCCCGAACCACCGGCCAGAATAATTCCCTTTCGATTTGTCTTGATCATTTATTAAAAACTTCCATCAGCATTCTGTTTACGCCGCTTTGCCATTCCGGCAGGCGAAGGGCAAAATTATTTCGCAGTTTCTGGGTGTTCAGGCGTGAATTCAAGGGACGACGGGCGGGAGTCGGATAGGCTGTCGACTCGATCGGGTTTACTTCAGTCACCTTCAATGGCTCGCCAATCTTTCGCGCAAATTCTATGACATGGGAAGCATAGCCGTGCCAGGAAACTTCACCACCGGCAACCAGATGGTAGATACCCGCCAAATCGGCACTTTGTTTCACTTTCAAAATGGCATGGGCCGTTACATCGGCAATCAGGTCAGCACCGGTTGGCGCACCCACCTGATCGAAAATCACATTTAACGCCTCACGTTCTTTGGCCAGACGTAACATGGTTTTCGCGAAGTTGTTGCCCCGAGTGGAATAGACCCAGCTCGTACGAAAGATCAAGTGCGAACAGCCGGAAGCAATAATTGCCTCTTCGCCGGCGCGCTTGCTGATTCCGTATTGATTCAGGGGCGCAACAGGGTCGTCTTCCTTCCAGGGCAAGTCACCCTCACCACTGAACACATAATCAGTAGAGTAGTGAACCAGCAAGGCATTCAGAGCCAATGCTTCATCCGCCATGACGGCGACGGCCTGGGTATTGATCAGGGTAGCGAGTTCCTTTTCGGACTCTGCTTTATCGACGGCATTGTAGGCGGCAGCGTTGACTATCACATCCGGCTTCAGATGACGGATCGTTGCGCGCAGCGCTTCCGGATCCGACAAGTCGCCTTGCAGGCCATTGAGCAGGTGGCGATCCATCGAGATGAGCTCACCCAGCGGAGCCAGGGAGCGCTGCAGCTCCCAACCCACCTGACCATTTTTTCCAAAAAGAAGGATTCTCATGCTTTTTGGGAGCGATCGCTGTAGTTCTGATCAATCCATTGTTGATAGCTGCCGCTTTTCACATGTTCAACCCACTGCGCGTTGTTCAAATACCATTCCACCGTCTTGCGAATACCGGTTTCGAAGGTTTCCTCTGGCGCCCAGCCGAGTTCACGCTGAATCTTGCTCGCATCGATCGCATAACGCTGATCATGTCCCGGACGATCCTGAACATAAGTAATCAAGCTTGCGTGTGGACGATGAGCTGAATCCGGCCGGAGTTCATCCAGCAGCGCGCAAAGGGTTTGAACCACTTCGATGTTCTGCTTTTCGTTGTGACCACCAATGTTGTACGTCTCACCGATGACACCCTCGGTGACGACTTTGTACAGCGCACGCGCATGATCTTCTACGTACAACCAGTCACGCACTTGATTGCCCTTGCCGTAAACCGGCAGCGGCTTGCCTTCCAGTGCATTGAGAATGATCAGCGGGATCAACTTCTCAGGGAAGTGGCATGGACCATAGTTGTTCGAGCAATTGGTGACCAGTGTCGGCAGACCGTAGGTACGGGCCCAGGCACGAACCAGGTGGTCGGAACTGGCCTTGCTGGCAGAGTATGGCGAGCTTGGCTGATAAGGCGTGGTCTCGGTGAAGAGATCTTCAGGGCCTTCGAGGTCGCCGTACACTTCATCAGTGGAAATGTGATGAAAGCGGAAAGCGGCTTTGCGGGTATCGTCCAGTGCGGACCAATATTGGCGTGCAGCTTCCAGCAACGTGTAGGTGCCGATGATATTGGTCTGGATGAATTCGGACGGACCGGAAATCGAACGGTCAACATGGGATTCAGCAGCCAAATGCATGATTGCATCCGGTTGGTGTTCCCGCAGGACACGATCAATTTGATCACGATCGCAGATATCGACACGCTCAAAGGCATAACGTGAGTTTTGACTAACTTCGACCAACGACTCAAGGTTGCCAGCGTAAGTCAGCTTGTCAACGTTCACGACGGCGTCGTTAGTGTTGGAAATGATATGACGGATGACTGCCGAGCCGATAAATCCGGCGCCGCCGGTTACTAGAATTTTCACGCGAAACCATACCCTTGAGCTGCGGACCGCGCCCATAACGAGCGCAGCCTAATCCATGAATGCGAAAGCCGTCATAACCCAGGCCTCCGTCAGAGTCAGTCTGAATCTATGTGGTAACGAAGCCACCATCGAACAAGGGCTGCATTTTACAGCTTAATTAACGTTTTACTAATGGATATAGACAGGCAGCGCCGCAAATTCGATGGATGTCCCGCGCCTGTCGTTTTCAGACAAGGCGCTTGCGCGCAGCGCGGGACGAGCGTCCCAGAAACCAGCCCAGAACAGGACCGACGAGCATCCCAAGAAGCAGCGCGAGAACCATCACCAGAGATACTGGAAGTTGCGGCCCCGCCCAACCAAGGAACATCAGCGAAATGGACTGCTGATTCTCCAGCACAAACGCCAGGATCACCAGCATCAGTAAAAGAATGAAAACGCCAAGAAGCATGCGTTTGAGGTTACGCATGGGCACCCTCCTGAAAGGTCGTGGCTGTCAAACCCCCTCCTCCTCTTCTTCGTTCACGCGATCACGCAACTCCTTGCCCGGCTTGAAATGCGGTACAAACTTGCCATCAAGGCTGACAGACTGACCAGTCTTCGGATTGCGGCCGACCCGCGGCGCACGATAGTGCAAGGAAAAGCTGCCAAAACCACGGATCTCGATGCGATCACCCGTAGCCAAACACTGGGACATTTGCTCAAGCATGGTCTTGATGGCCAGCTCCACATCTTTGGATGAGAGCAGCCCTTGATGGGTGACAATTCGTTCGATCAACTCCGACTTCGTCATATTTTTCCCTTCTTTTTCAAGCAGCTAGATCAGCGCTTGAAAGGTTTTAGCATGCCCGGAAGATTTTGAACAGCCCAGGGATTGACATATCTTCTTCAGCGTCAAAACGCCCGTTTTCAGGGCGAAAAACCATACATCCACGCCAGCAGGCACTCAGCGACACATCACCAGCATGGTCCGAGTCACGTAACCCGCGGGATTGAAGCCAAAAGGGAATTCATCTTCATCTTTTGCTTCATCAGATCGAGTGAGCACCTTATAACCCGCCCCCTTGCACTCCTTCGCCGCACGCTTTTGGCATTTTTCCCAGCCTGACCCCAACCCGGAACAGTCGATCTCTATACCGCTGACACCACGCACCGCGTGGGTTTTGGCACTTGTGGTGCAACCCGCCAAAACCAGCACAGCCATGAGGAGAATAAACTTGTTCATCCACTTCCTTATGCCAGGCAACAGCCCGACTACTGCACACCCAAGACCAAGCTTAGTCGCGAATAGGCGATTGATCCGATTAAAGAAACAGACCACCAAGCGAAGAGTTTGGTTTCACACACAAGGCGCAACAGGGAATCCAGCACACCAAATCGCAGGCACAAAAAAGGGCGACCGAAGTCGCCCTTTTTAACGATCAGACAGAACTCAGTTCTGTTTGGCCATTGCTTGACGCAGCAGTGCCGCCATAGTGGTGTCAGCTGCTTCGCCTTCCGGAGCTGCTTTCAGGCTCTGGATGGCTTCTTTCTCTTCAGCATCGTCTTTCGACTTGATCGACAGCTGAATTACGCGGCTCTTACGATCAACGCTGATGATCTTGGCTTCTACTTGCTGGCCTTCTTTCAGAACGTTGCGCGCGTCTTCAACGCGGTCACGGCTGATTTCGGAGGCTTTCAGAGTCGCTTCGATATCGTCGGCCAGAACGATGATGGCGCCTTTGGCGTCAACTTCTTTCACGGTGCCAGTAACGATTGCGCCTTTGTCGTTAACCGAGACGTACTCGGAGAACGGATCGCTTTCCAGTTGCTTGATACCCAGGGAGATACGCTCGCGCTCTGGGTCAACCGACAGGATAACGGTGTCCAGCTCGTCGCCCTTCTTGAAACGACGTACGGCTTCTTCGCCCACTTCGTTCCAGGAGATGTCGGACAGGTGAACCAGACCGTCGATGCCGCCGTCCAGACCAATGAAGATACCGAAATCGGTGATCGACTTGATGGTGCCGGAGATTTTATCGCCCTTGTTGAACTGGCCAGAGAAGTCTTCCCATGGGTTCGACTTGCACTGCTTGATGCCCAGGGAGATACGACGACGCTCTTCGTCGATGTCCAGAACCATGACTTCCACTTCGTCGCCGACTTGTACGACTTTCGAAGGGTGGATGTTCTTGTTGGTCCAGTCCATTTCCGAAACGTGTACCAGACCTTCAACGCCTTCTTCCAGCTCAGCGAAGCAGCCGTAGTCGGTCAGGTTGGTTACACGAGCGGTAACGCGAGTGCTTTCTGGGTAACGGGCTTTGATAGCAACCCACGGATCTTCGCCCAGTTGCTTCAGGCCCAGGGAAACACGATTGCGCTCGCGATCGTATTTCAGAACCTTGACGTCGATCTCATCGCCAACATTGACGATTTCGGAAGGGTGCTTGATACGCTTCCACGCCATGTCGGTGATGTGCAGCAGGCCGTCCACGCCACCCAGATCGACGAATGCGCCGTAATCGGTGAGGTTTTTGACGATACCTTTGACTTGCTGGCCTTCTTGCAGGGATTCCAGCAGAGCTTCACGCTCGGCGGAGTTCTCGGCTTCCAGGACGCTGCGACGGGAAACGACAACGTTGTTGCGCTTCTGGTCCAGCTTGATGACCTTGAATTCCAGCTCTTTGCCTTCCAGGTGCGTGGTGTCGCGCACTGGACGGACGTCAACCAGGGAACCTGGCAGGAACGCACGGATGCCGTTAACGTCGACAGTGAAGCCGCCTTTAACCTTACCGTTGATAACGCCCTTGACCACTTCCTCAGCTGCGAAGGCTGCTTCCAGAACGATCCAGCATTCAGCGCGCTTGGCTTTTTCACGGGACAGCTTGGTTTCACCGAAACCGTCTTCAACCGAGTCCAGAGCAACGTGAACTTCGTCACCGACGTTGATGTTCAGTTCGCCAGCGTCGTTGTAGAACTGCTCCAGAGGGATCAGTGCTTCGGACTTCAGGCCAGCGTGAACGGTTACCCAGCGAGCTTGGTAATCGATATCAACGATAACACCGGTGATGATGGAGCCTGCCTGAAGGTTCAGGGTCTTTAGGCTTTCTTCAAAGAGTTCCGCAAAGCTTTCGCTCATTTTAATTCCTGTTGATTAGGGCGAAAAAGTACGCCCATCTCCACATCCCAGACGATGTGGGTTAGTTTCATTAAAAAGAAGCACCGCAGGACTATGACTGGTCCCCTGTGGCCTTCTTGGTCACCCGGCGATATCGCGAATGGCGATCTCGCTCATGATGCGTTCAAGCACCTGATCGATGGACAACTCCGTGGAATCCAGCTGTATCGCGTCGGCCGCCGGCTTGAGCGGGGCCACCGCTCGCTGGGTATCACGCTCATCGCGCGCACGAATCTCATCTAGCAGACTCGACAGACTAACACCCTCGACTTTGCCCTTCAACTGCAAATATCGACGGCGCGCCCGCTCCTCGGCACTGGCGGTCAGGAAAATCTTCAAGGGCGCATTCGGAAATACCACCGTTCCCATGTCGCGACCATCGGCCACCAGGCCCGGCGCTTCCTGGAAAGCACGCTGGCGCTGCAGCAGCGCCTCGCGCACGGCCGGCAATGCAGCCACCTGGGAAGCGCCGGAACCGACGCTCTCGGTACGGATGACATCGCTGACTTCATCACCTTCCAGAATGATGCGCTGCAACTGACCGTCGGTCGCCGCGATGAACTGCACATCCAGATGAGCGGCCAGTTTCTTCAGCAGCTCTTCATTGGTCAGGTCGACACCATGGTTGTGCGCAGCAAACGCCAGCAAGCGATACAGCGCACCGGAATCCAGCAGGTTCCAGCCCAGACGCTTGGCCAGAATCCCGGCTACGGTGCCTTTGCCCGAGCCGCTTGGCCCATCGATGGTGATGACCGGAGCAATGTTGTTCACGACTGAGCCTCTTGCGCCACACGAATGCCGACCTGCGCGCACAGCGCCAGGAAGTTCGGGAACGATGTCGCGACGTTGGCGCAATCATGGATGCGGATCGGTGCAGTGGCGCGCAGCGAGGCCACGCTGAAAGCCATCGCGATACGGTGATCGCCATGACCATGCACTTCGCCGCCGCCAATCTGGCCGCCGTCGATGATGATGCCGTCCGGGGTCGGCTCGCACTTGACGCCCAGCGCCAGCAAACCGTCCGCCATGACCTGGATACGGTCCGATTCCTTGACCCGCAACTCTTCGGCGCCGGTCAGCACGGTGCGCCCTTCGGCACAGGCTGCCGCCACGAACAGTACCGGGAACTCGTCAATGGCCAGTGGAACCAGCGCTTCCGGAATCTCGATACCTTTGAGTTTAGCTGCTCGCACGCGCAGGTCTGCAACCGGCTCGCCGCCCACTTCACGCTGGTTTTCCAGGGTAATGTCGGCGCCCATCAGGCGCAGGATGTCGATCACACCGGTACGCGTCGGGTTGATGCCGACGTGTTCGAGTACCAGCTCCGAACCTTCGGCGATCGACGCTGCCACCAGGAAGAACGCCGACGACGAGATGTCGCCCGGCACTTCGATGTGGGTCGCGGTCAGCTTGCCGCCGGACTCAACCGATGCCGTGGCACCGTTGACGCTCACCGGATAGCCGAAGCCGCGCAGCATGCGCTCGGTATGGTCACGGGTCGGCGCCGGCTCGGTCACGGTGGTCTTGCCTTCGGCGTACAGACCCGCCAGCAGCAGGCAGGATTTCACCTGGGCACTGGCCATCGGCATGGTGTAGGTCAGGCCTTTGAGCTTGTGACCGCCACGAATAGTCATCGGCGGACGACCTTCGGCAGCGGTTTCGATCACGGCGCCCATTTCCCGTAGCGGGTTGGCCACGCGATTCATCGGACGCTTGGACAGCGACGCATCACCGGTCAGAGTGCTGTCGAAATCCTGCGCGGCCAGCAGGCCGGACAGCAGACGCATCGAAGTGCCGGAGTTGCCCAGATAGATCGGGCCCGGCGCAGGTTTCAGGCCGTGCAGGCCGACACCGTGGATGGTCACGCGGCCGTGATGCGGGCCTTCGATGACCACGCCCATGTCGCGGAACGCCTGCAAGGTCGCCAGGGCATCTTCGCCCTCGAGGAAGCCTTCGACTTCAGTGACGCCTTCAGCCAGGGAACCGAGCATGATCGAACGGTGGGAAATCGATTTGTCACCTGGTACGCGAATCCGACCGGACAGGCGGCCACCAGGTTGAGCCAGGAAAATCAGATCGTTGGAATTCATAGCGTCCACATAGGCCCTGCGGGCCAGGATTTTACTGAAATGCTCGCGGGCAACCCGGGCGCGCGTGAAGACGCCCAACAATTGGTGCCCATCCCCTGCATCGACCGCGTCGCGCAAGGCGTCGAGGTCGCTGCGAAATGTATCGAGTGTGCGCAGGACAGCCTCGCGGTTGGCGAGAAAGATGTCATGCCACATGACCGGGTCGCTTCCGGCGATTCTTGTGAAATCGCGAAAACCGCCCGCAGCGTAACGGAAGATCTCAAGGTTTTCATTGCGCTTGGCCAGCGAATCAACCAGACCGAAGGCCAGCAGGTGCGGCAGATGACTGGTCGCCGCCAGCACTTCATCGTGACGCTCGACCTGCATGTGCTCGACGTCGGCACCCAGCTCGCGCCACAAGTGATCAACCACTGCCAGCGCAGCCGGATCGGTCTGCTCCAGCGGGGTCAGAATCACCTTGTGACGACGAAACAGCTCTGAGTTGGAGGCTTCCACCCCGCTCTGCTCGGAACCGGCAATCGGATGACCCGGCACGAAACGCGCCGGCATGCCGCCGAACGCTTCGGTCGCCGCGCGCACCACATTGCCCTTGGCGCTGCCGACATCCGTCAGGATCGCCTGCCCCAGATCCATGCCAGCCAGACGGGCCAGCACTTTTTCCATGGCCAGGATCGGCACCGCCAACTGGATCACGTCCGCGCCCTGGCAGGCAGCCACCAGGTCTTCTTCGCAGCGATCCACCACACCCAACTCGACCGCCAGCCTGCGCGATTGCGGGTCGAGATCGACCCCGACCACTTCGCGGCACAGACCGCTTTCACGCAAGCCTTTGGCAAACGAACCACCGATCAACCCCAGACCGACCACCACCAGGCGCCCGATCATAGGTGCAGCAGATTGCAGCGCAGTGACATCACCCACGAACCAGAACCTTGCGCAGCGCTTCGAGGAAGCGGCTGTTTTCCGCCGGCAGACCGATGGTCACCCGCAGATGGTTCGGCATGCCGTAGTTGGCCACCGGACGCACGATCACGCCTTCGCGCAGCAGGCCCTGGAACACCGGAGCCGCCACCTGACCGAGGTCGACGCAGATAAAGTTGCCCTTGGACGGAATCCAGCTCAGGCCCAGCTCGCGGAAACCCGCTTCCAGCTGTTGCATGCCGGACTCGTTGAGCTGACGGCTCTGCGCCAGATATTCCTCGTCCTTCAGCGCCGCACACGCCGCAGCCAAGGCCAGGCTGTTGACGTTGAACGGCTGGCGTACGCGATTCAGCACATCCGCCACCACTGGCGTGGACAAACCGTAGCCAACCCGCAGCGCCGCCAGACCATAGGCCTTGGAGAAGGTGCGCGAGACCAGCAGGTTCGGGTAAGCCGCGAGGAAATCCAGACCATCCGGCAGATCGCTGCCTTCGGCGTATTCGATGTAAGCCTCGTCCAGCACCACCAGCACGTGCTCCGGCACGTCCTGCAGGAACTCGTCCAGCGCCTCGGCGCCGAACCAGGTACCGGTCGGGTTGTTCGGGTTGGCGATGAACACGACGCGGGTGTTGGCGTCGATGGCCGCCAGCATCGCTGGCAGGTCATGCCCCCAATCCTTGGCCGGAACGACCTTGGCCTGAGCCCCGACTGCCTGGGTCGCGATCGGGTAGACCGCGAACGCGTGCTCGCTGAACACGGCATTCAGGCCCGGCGCCAAGTAGGCACGCGCCACCAGCTCGAGAATGTCATTGGAACCGTTGCCCAGGGTGACCTGGTTCAGCTCGACACGGCACTGCTCGGCCAGCAGGGATTTCAGCGCAAAACCGTTACCGTCCGGATAACGGGTCAGCTCATCCAGCGCTTCGCGGATCGCGGCCAGCGCCTTCGGGCTGGCGCCCAGCGGGTTTTCGTTGCTCGCCAGTTTGACGATGCTCGCCGGATCCAGATCCAGTTCGCGAGCCAGTTCGTCCACGGGCTTGCCCGGAACGTATGGCGAAAGTTGTTGCACGCCCGGCTGTGCCAGAGCGAGGAAGTTGCCACTCATTGCTACCACCCCTTAAAGAACTGCTTTCGGGTAGGAACCCAGCACCTTGAGTGCTACTGCTTCCTGACTGATCTTTTCCAGCACACCTTTGATCAGCGGATCACGGTGATGGCCGACGAAGTCGATGAAGAACACGTAGGTCCATTTACCGCTGCGCGACGGACGGGTTTCGATCCGGGTCAGGTCGATCCCGTTGTCATGGAACGGCACCAGCAGCTCATGGAGCGCGCCGGGCTTGTTGCTCATGGACACAATAATCGATGTCTTGTCGTCGCCGGTCGGCGGCACTTCCTGGTTACCGATCATCAGGAAGCGCGTGGAGTTGTCCGGACGATCCTCGATCTTCTCGGCCAGACGGGTCAGGCCGTACAGCCCCGCCGCCATGTCACCGGCGATCGCTGCCGAATTCCACTCACCCTTGACCCGCTTGGCCGCTTCGGCGTTGCTGGACACCGCCACGCGCTCGACATTCGGATAATGGGCGTCCAGCCACTTGCGGCACTGGGCCAGCGACTGGGCGTGGGAATAGATGCGGCTGATGCTGTCGGTCTTGGTGTTTTCACCAACCAGCAGATGGTGGTGAATCCGCAGCTCGACTTCGCCACAGATGACCATGTCGTGCTCGAGGAAGCTGTCGAGGGTGTGGTTGACCGCACCTTCGGTGGAGTTCTCCACCGGCACCACGCCAAAATTCACCGCACCGGCCGCCACTTCGCGGAACACTTCGTCGATCGCTGCCATCGGCTTGCTGATCACCGCGTGACCGAAGTGCTTCATGGCCGCCGCTTGGGTGAAGGTGCCTTCCGGACCGAGGTAGGCTACTTTCAGCGGGTTCTCGAGGGCGAGGCACGAGGACATGATTTCGCGGAACAGCCGCGCCATCTCTTCATTACCCAGCGGCCCCTTGTTGCGCTCCATCACACGCTTGAGGACCTGCGCCTCACGCTCCGGACGATAGAACACCGGCTGCTCGCCTTCGGCCAGACTGGCCATCTTGACCCGTGCAACCTCTTCGGCACAGCGTGCACGATCGCTGATCAGCTGGAGGATCTTCTCATCGAGGTTGTCGATGCGAACGCGCAGCGCCTTGAGCTCCTGCTCGGACATCAGGAATGCTCCTTCTCGAATTCAGCCATGTAACCAACCAGAGCCTCAACCGCATCCAGACCCAGGGCGTTGTAGATCGAGGCACGCATGCCGCCGACCGAACGATGGCCCTTGAGGTTGAGCAGGCCGCGGGCGTCGGCGCCGGCCAGGAACGCCTTGTCCAGACGCTCGTCAGCCAGGCGGAACGGCACGTTCATCCAGGAGCGGGCGTTGATGCTGATCGGGTTGGTGTAGAAATCGCTGTTGTCGATGAAGCCGTACAGGCGATCTTTCTTCGCCTTGTTGCGCTGCTCCATCGCGGCGACGCCGCCCTGCTCCTTCAGCCACTCGAAGACGAGGCCCGAGAGGTACCAGGAATAGGTGGCCGGCGTGTTGTACATCGAACCGTTGTCAGCCGAGACCTTGTAGTCGAGCATGGTCGGGCACGAACTGCGGGCGCGGCCCAGCAGGTCCTCACGGACGATCACCACCACCAGACCGCTCGGGCCGATGTTCTTCTGCGCACCGGCGTAGATCAGACCGTACTGCGACACATCGATCGGGCGCGAGAGGATATCGGAGGACATGTCGACCACCAGCGGAACGTCACCGGCCTCGGGAACCCAGTCAAACTGCAGGCCACCGATGGTTTCGTTGGACGCATAGTGCAGATAGGCCGCACCCGGGGTCAGCTTCCACTCGTTCTGACCAGGAATGGCCAGGTAGTCATAAGGCTTGGCGCTGGCGGCAACGTTGATGTTGCCGAAGCGACGCGCTTCCTCGATGGCTTTCTTCGACCAGATGCCGGTTTCGACATAGTCGGCAGTGCCGTTCTCGGGCAGCAGGTTCAGCGGAATCTCGGCGAACTGCTGGCTCGCGCCGCCCTGCAGGAACAGCACTTTGTAATTGGAGGGGATGGACAGCAGGTCGCGCAGGTCCTGTTCGGCTTTCTCGGCAATGGCCACGTAGTCATCACTACGATGGCTCATTTCCATGACCGACAGACCCTTGCCGTGCCAGTCGAGCAGCTCGGACTGGGCACGCAACAGGACAGCTTCAGGCAGCGCAGCGGGACCTGCGCAGAAGTTAAAGGCTCGTTTGCTCACATCCACTCTCGCTATGCAATCACGGTAGCGGACAGAGCAAACACTCTGCCCTGCTACGGTTTGGTTAGTCTTGCGACTCTTCTTCGTCTGCGGCGTCCGCCTGCAGGTTGTCGACTGCATCGTCCGGTTCGGCGCCGATCACGCCTTCTTCCAGCTCGACACCTTCTTCACCCTCAAACTCTTCACCCTCGACTTCCGAAGGCTCCTGGACCCGCTCCAGACCGACCAGGGTTTCATCCTTGGCCAGCTTGATCAGGGTCACGCCCTGGGTGTTACGACCCAGACTGGAGACTTCGTCGACACGGGTACGCACCAGCGTGCCCTGGTCGGAAATCAGCATGATCTCTTCACCATCCTGCACCTGAACCGCGCCGACCAGACGGCCGTTACGTTCGTTGCTGACCATGGCGATAACGCCCTGACCGCCACGCTTGTATTCAGGGAACTCGGTGATCGCCGTGCGCTTGCCGTAGCCGCGCTCGGAAGCCGTCAGGATCTCGCTGCCTTCTTCCGGGATCAGCATGGAAATCAGCTTCTGCCCTTCTGGCAGACGCATGCCACGCACACCGCGAGCGGTACGACCCATGGCGCGGACTTCGGATTCCTTGAAGCGCGTCACCTTGCCGCCGTCGGAGAACAGCATGATTTCCTGCTCGCCATCGGTGATGGCAGCGGAGATCAGGATGTCGCCTTCGTCCAGCTCCAGCGCGATCAGACCGACGCTGCGCTGACGACTGAAGGCCACCAGCGGGGTCTTCTTGACGGTACCGTTGGCGGTCGACATGAAGATGAACGGTGCCTTCTTGCGGTCGGCAGCCTTGATACGTGCCTTGCGCTCTTCTTCGGTTTCGTTGCTGTTTTCGATTTCTTCTACATCAGCCTCGGCGCCTTCGGCTTCTTCTTCATCAGCCTGACGCTTCATGGCTTCGAGATCGACCGGCAGCATGGTGGTGATGTATTCACCGTCATCCAGCGGCAGCAGGTTGACCAGCGGACGACCACGGGCGGCGCGGGACGCTTCCGGAATCTCGTAGGTCTTGAGCCAGTACACCTTGCCCTTGCTGGAGAAAAGCAACAACGTGGTATGGCTGTTGGCAACCAGCAGGTGAGCGATGTAGTCCTCATCCTTCACGCCGGTAGCCGATTTGCCTTTACCGCCACGACGCTGAGCCTGGTACGCAGCCAGTGGCTGGGTCTTGGCATAGCCGCCGTGGGAGATGGTCACGACGCGCTCTTCTTCCGGGATCATGTCACCCAGGGTCAGGTCGAGGCGTGCATCGAGGATCTCGGTGCGGCGCACGTCGCCGTATTCGGCGCGGATCACTTCCAGTTCTTCGCGGATCACTTCCATCAGGCGCACGGCGCTGTTGAGGATGCGGATCAGCTCGCCGATCTGGTTGAGGATCTCTTGATACTCGGCCAGCAGCTTTTCGTGTTCCAGGCCGGTCAGGCGGTGCAGACGCAGTTCTAGAATGGCTTGCGCCTGTTCCGGCGACAGGAAGTACTTGCCTTCACGCAGACCGTATTGCGGATCGAGGTTTTCCGGACGGCACGAATCGGCACCGGCACGCTCGACCATCGCGACCACCGCCGAGGACTCCCACGGCGTGCTGACCAGCGCTTCCTTGGCTTCCGACGGCGTCGGCGAAGCCTTGATCAGCGCGATCACCGGGTCGATGTTCGACAGGGCTACCGCCTGACCTTCGAGGATGTGGCCACGCTCACGAGCCTTGCGCAGTTCGAACACCGTGCGGCGGGTAACGACTTCGCGACGGTGACGGACGAAGGCTTCCAGCAGATCCTTGAGGTTCAGGATGCGTGGACGACCGTCGATCAGCGCAACGATGTTGATGCCGAATACCGATTGCAGCTGGGTCTGGGCGTAGAGGTTGTTGAGGATCACCTCAGGCACTTCGCCGCGACGCAGCTCGATCACGACGCGCATACCGTCCTTGTCGGACTCGTCGCGCAGTTCGGTGATGCCTTCGAGTTTCTTCTCTTTTACCAGCTCGGCGATCTTCTCGATCAGACGCGCCTTGTTCAGCTGGTAAGGCAGCTCGGTGATGACGATCTGCTGACGGCCACCGACCTTGTCGATGTCTTCGATGATCGAACGGGCGCGCATGTAAATGCGGCCACGGCCGGTGCGGTAGGCTTCGATGATGCCGGCGCGACCGTTGATGATCGCGGCGGTCGGGAAGTCCGGACCGGGAATGTATTGCATCAGCTCATCGACGGTCAGCTCGGGATTGTCGATGAGGGCCAGGCAACCGTCGATGACTTCACCGAGGTTGTGCGGCGGAATGTTGGTCGCCATGCCCACGGCGATACCACTGGAACCGTTGACCAGCAGGTTCGGAACGCGGGTCGGCATGACCGCCGGGATCAGTTCGGTGCCGTCGTAGTTCGGCACCCAGTCCACGGTTTCCTTGTGCAGGTCGGCCAGCAGCTCGTGCGCCAGCTTGGTCATGCGCACTTCGGTGTATCGCATGGCCGCGGCGTTGTCGCCGTCCACCGAACCGAAGTTGCCCTGACCGTCCACCAGCAGATAACGCAGCGAGAATGGCTGCGCCATACGAACGATGGTGTCGTACACCGCGGTATCACCGTGCGGGTGATACTTACCGATCACGTCACCGACAACACGGGCAGATTTCTTGTACGGCTTGTTGAAGTCGTTGCCCAGCTCGCTCATCGCGAACAGCACGCGACGGTGCACGGGCTTCAAGCCATCGCGCGCATCCGGCAGTGCACGGCCGACGATCACGCTCATCGCGTAATCGAGATAGGACTGTTTCAGCTCGTCTTCGATATTGACCGGGAGGATTTCTTTGGCCAGTTCGCCCATGAGAAGCCTGATTCCTTTTTCTGGTGAAACTTCGCCATATCCATAGGGGACGCACGAAGCTCGTCGATGCAGGCTGAGTGCCATGCGCCGACTTACGACAAATCAACAAGTTGACCCTGGATTTGCGCAGTGAAGACAACCCCGTGGGACTGCCTCGGAAAACGCCGGATGTTATCACAAGAGCCGCCACGCACCTATCCCCCAGATGCGCATGGAGCATAGTTAGATGACCGATGACAGGCTTAACGGGGACGAGAGAGGCTCAGAGCTTCTCCGAATGCAAATTTCGAGACGAAATTGCGGATGTTTATTGACTTTCAGGGCCTCATCGCTGGCAAGCCAGCTCCCACAGAGGCCATGCATGGCACAAAACCTGTGGGAACCAGACTGCTGGCGATAGCCATTTAGCGGGCGCTGAACACCTTTAATGCAGGCGCTTGCGGCACATCAACTGGGCCATTTTCGCGGTGTCCGGGCGCTCGACGATGCCCTTTTCGGTGACGATCGCATCGATCAGGTCCGCCGGCGTCACGTCAAATACCGGGTTGAACGCTTCGACATCCGCCCCGACGCGCTTGCCGCCGACTTCCAGCAACTCGGCGCCGTCGCGCTCCTCGATCGGAATGTCATCACCGCTGGCCAGATTCATGTCGATGGTCGAACTCGGTGCCACCACCATGAAACGCACGCCGTGGTGCATGGCGTTGACCGCCAGTTGATAGGTGCCGATCTTGTTCGCCACGTCGCCGTTGGCGGTGATCCGGTCGGCGCCGACGATCACCCAGGTCACGCCCTTGGTTTTCATGATGTGCGCGGCGGCGGAGTCGGCATTGAGCGTTACCGGAATGCCTTCGTTGGCCAGCTCCCACGCGGTCAGGCGCGAACCCTGCAGCCACGGCCTGGTTTCGTCGGCATAGACACGCTCGACCATACCCTCGATGAACGCCGCGCGGATCACCCCGAGCGCCGTGCCGAAACCGCCGGTGGCCAGGGCGCCGGTATTGCAGTGGGTCAGGATCGCCTGAGCATTGCCCTGATGTTTGCGGATCAGGTCGACGCCGAGCTGAGCCATGGTCAGGTTGGCTTCACGATCGCTTTCATGAATGGCGATGGCTTCGGCTTCGAGCGCCGCCAGCGGATCGGCGTTGTCCTTCAGGCGATCCAGCCGGTCATGCATGCGGTTCAACGCCCAGAACAGGTTGACCGCGGTCGGCCGGGAATCGGCCAACAGCATGAAATCCTCTTCCAGCGCCGCATACCAGTCGCCACCCTCGGCAATCCGGGTACGGGCCGCCAGCACGATGCCGTACGCAGCACTGATGCCGATCGCCGGCGCACCGCGCACCACCATCGAGCGAATCGCTTCGGCCACGCCGGCGGCGCTGGTGTAGGCGATCCAGTTTTCCTCGAATGGCAAAACGCGCTGATCCAGCAGGTGGAGCGCGCCATCACGCCAATCGATGGCCTTCACTTTCTCCGCAGCCAACAGTCGATCGCGCATCCCTCACCCCGCACTCATGAACAAAAGCCGCCGATTATAGCGATCCCCCCGCGAAGACGCTCGGGTATACTTCGCCATCCTTTACAAAAGCACTGGAACCGACCCTCGATGCCGAAACCTGCCATTGCGCTCGACTTATTATTGCTGCCGACCTGGCTGGTACCCGTCGAACCCGCAGGCGTTGTGCTCAAGGAGCATGGCCTGGGCATCCGCGACGGTCGCATCGTGTTCATCGGCCCGCGCGCCGAAGCCTTGAAGTGTAACGCCGCCGAAGTCCGCGAATTGCCGGACGTACTGCTCAGCCCCGGCCTGATCAACGCTCATGGCCATGCCGCCATGACCCTGTTCCGCGGCCTCGCTGACGATCTGCCGTTGATGACCTGGCTGGAAAACCATATCTGGCCCGCCGAAGGCAAATGGGTCGATGAAGATTTCGTGCGTGACGGCACTGACCTGGCCATCGCCGAGCAGATAAAAGGTGGCATCACCTGTTTCTCGGACATGTATTTCTTCCCGAAGGTTGCCAGTGAGCGCGTGCACAACAGCGGAATCCGTGCGCAGATCGCCATTCCGATCCTCGATTTCCCGATTCCGGGCGCTGCCAGCGCCGATGAAGCCATTCGTCAGGGCGTCGAACTGTTCGGCGATCTGAAGCATCACGAACGTATCAAGATTACCTTTGGCCCTCACGCACCCTACACCGTCGGCGATGAGAACCTGGAAAAAATCCGCGTGATCGCCGAAGAGCTGGACGCCTCGATTCACATGCACGTCCACGAAACCGCTTTCGAAGTGCAACAGGCCGTTGAACAGCGCGGCGAACGCCCGCTGGCCCGCCTCGGCCGACTTGGCCTGCTCGGGCCGCGCTTCCAGGCCGTGCACATGACCCAGATCAGCGATGACGACCTGGCGTTGCTGGTAGAAAGCAACACCAATGTGATCCATTGCCCGGAGTCGAACCTGAAACTGGCCAGCGGCTTCTGCCCGGTCGAGCGCCTGTGGCAGGCCGGGGTCAACGTCGCGGTCGGCACCGATGGCGCGGCGAGCAACAATGATCTGGACCTGCTGGGCGAAACCCGCACGGCTGCACTGTTGGCCAAGGCTGTTGCTGGCTCGGCCACCGCGCTGGACGCCCATCGGGCGCTGCGCATGGCCACGCTGAACGGCGCGCGGGCCTTGGGGATCGAAGCCGAGACCGGCTCCCTGGAACTCGGCAAGGCCGCGGACATTGTCGCGTTCGATCTGTCCGGCCTGGCACAGCAACCGGTCTATGACCCGGTCTCGCAACTTATTTACGCCACCGGCCGGGACTGTGTGAAACACCTGTGGGTCGCCGGCAAGCAATTACTCGACGACCGGCGCCTGACGCGCCTGGACGAACAGCAGCTGGGCGAAACCGCCCGGGCCTGGGGCCGTCGCATCAGCGGCCACACCGAATCGTAAACACCCCGGGGCAAACTCCGGGGCTACAGCCTTTTTCAAGTTTTAGAGGATTGAATCATGAGCAACGTCGACCACGCCGAAATCGCCAAATTCGAAGCACTGGCCCATCGCTGGTGGGACCGCGAAAGCGAGTTCAAACCACTGCACGACATCAACCCGCTGCGGGTCAACTGGATTGACGAGCGCGTCAACCTGGCTGGCAAGAAAGTCCTCGACGTCGGTTGCGGCGGCGGCATCCTCAGCGAAGCCATGGCCCAGCGCGGCGCGACCGTGACCGGTATCGACATGGGCGAAGCGCCGCTGGCGGTCGCGCAACTGCATCAGCTGGAATCCGGCGTGAACGTCGAATACCGGCAGATCACCGCCGAAGCCCTGGCTGAAGAAATGCCCGAGCAGTTCGACGTCGTCACCTGCCTGGAAATGCTCGAGCACGTACCGGATCCGTCCTCGGTGATCCGCGCCTGCTTCCGCATGGTCAAACCCGGCGGTCAGGTGTTCTTCTCCACCATCAACCGCAACCCGAAGGCGTATTTGTTCGCCATCGTCGGCGCCGAATACATCATGAAGCTACTGCCGCGCGGCACCCACGACTTCAAGAAATTCATTCGCCCATCCGAGCTGGGTGCGTGGAGCCGCATGGCCGGCCTCACCGTCAAGGACATCATCGGCCTGACCTACAACCCGCTGACCAAGCACTACAAGCTGGCGGCGGACGTTGACGTCAACTACATGATCCAGACCCTGCGCGAGGAGTAAGCCGATGGCCATCAGAGCAGTCCTTTTCGACATGGACGGCACGCTGCTCGACACCGCGCCGGATTTCATCGCCATTTGCCAGGCGATGCGCGCGGATCGCGGTTTGCCGCCGATGAACGACAAGCACATCCGCGACGAAATCTCCGGCGGCGCCAAGGCCATGGTCGCAGTGACGTTTTCGATGGATCCGGAATCACCGGGCTTCGAGGAGTTACGCCTTGAGTTCCTCGAGCGCTACCTCGCCGGCTGCGCCGTGCACAGCAAGCTGTTCGACGGCATGGGCGAAGTGCTGGCCGACATCGAAAAAGCCAATCTGGTCTGGGGTGTGGTCACCAACAAGCCATTGCGCTTCGCCGAACCGATCATGCAGCAACTGGGGCTGGCCGAGCGCTCGGCCCTGCTGATCTGCCCGGATCACGTGAAGAACAGCAAGCCGGATCCCGAGATGCTGATCCTCGCCTGCAAGATGCTTGATCTGGATCCATCGAGCGTTCTGTTTATCGGCGATGATCTGCGCGATATCGAATCCGGCCGTGACGCGGGCACCAGGACTGCCGCCGTGACCTATGGCTACATTCACCCGGACGACAACCCGCGGCACTGGGGCGCGGACGTGGTGGTGGATCATCCGCTGGAGTTGCGCAAGGTGCTGGATAACGCACTCTGCAGTTGCTGAATCGTGTCCACTGCATTCCCATGCCGGTCGTGGGAGCGATCAGAAGTTAATGGATTAGAGGTTTTATATGTTTGATTACTCCGCTCGCCCCGAATTGCTCAAGGATCGGGTCATTCTGGTCACCGGTGCCGGTCGCGGCATCGGTGCGGCGGCCGCCAAGACCTACGCGGCCCACGGTGCGACCGTGTTGCTGCTGGGCAAGACCGAAGCCAACCTGACCCAGGTCTACGACGAGATCGAAGCGGCCGGGCATCCGCAGCCGGCGGTGATCCCGTTCAACCTCGAAACCGCCCTGCCCCATCAATACGATGAGCTGGCGGCGATGATCGAGACCGAGTTCGGCCACCTCGACGGTCTGCTGCACAACGCCTCGATCATCGGCCCGCGTACGCCGATCGAACAGCTGTCCGGTGAAAACTTCATGCGCGTCATGCAGGTCAACGTCAACGCGATGTTCATGCTGACCAGCACCCTGTTGCCGCTGCTCAAGCTCTCGCAGGACGCCTCGGTGGTGTTCACCTCCAGCAGCGTCGGGCGCAAGGGCCGCGCGTACTGGGGTGCCTATGGCGTGTCCAAGTTCGCCACCGAAGGGCTGATGCAAACCCTGGCCGACGAAGTCGAAAACGTCGCCCCGGTGCGCTCCAACAGCATCAACCCGGGCGCCACCCGCACCAGCATGCGCGCTCAGGCTTACCCGGGCGAAAACCCGCTGAACAACCCGACTCCGGAAGAGATCATGCCGGTCTATCTGTACCTGATGGGCCCGGACAGCACGGGTATCAACGGCCAGGCATTCAACGCTCAGTAGTGCCATACGTCGCATTTGTTGCCGCGGCGGATTCCCGTCGCGGCAGGCATTTGCCGCTTTGCGCAGGCCTGTTTCAGTCAAATAACCACCACCTCTTTCCTCACACAAAACTCAAGCCTTTGATTCGCAACGGTTTTAATAAAACCTGAACTGAATGGCACGACTTTCGCTCTACATTCCCTGAAAGCACGCCGAGTGAAGGCAGTCGGGCAAGGCCTGATTCGATAGCTGACTAATCGTCATCGGGCAGACTAAACTTACGCCAAATGTCCTACGGGACTGATGGATCAGTATGACGCGCAGCCCATAGCCGCTCTCACCCAGCCTGTAAGACAGACTTACTGCTTAGGGGCTCACGCCATATGAAATCACCCTCCCAGACCACTGCAATTGACTTCGACAGTGCCAAATTGCAACGCCTGGGCTTTGGTCAGTTGCCTCCGCTTCTGGAGCGACCTGTCAGCCTGGCGCAATTGCGCCAGCAAATGAGCCTGCAACTGCAAACCAGCCTTGAGCCCCAACGTATCCTGGGTCTGTTCTTCCGCGAAGTTCAGCGTCTGGTGCCGCTCGATGCCTTGAGCTATGTGCACAGCGGCAGTGACTTGCGCCTGGAATTCGGTGCCCGTGGTCATCATTCCGCCAGCTACAGCCTCAGCCACGACGGCGAGCACATGGGCGAACTGGTGTTTCGCCGCAACCAGCGTTTCAGCGAACAGGAACTGGGCAATCTGGAGTCACTCCTGTCGTCCCTGCTGTACCCGATGCGCAATGCACTGCTCTATCGTGTCGCGACGCAAACCGCGCTGCGCGATCCATTGACCGGCGCCGGCAACCGCATCGCCATGGAGCAGACCCTGCAGCGGGAAATCGAGATGTCGCGTCGACACCTGCAACCGTTGTCGCTGCTGATGCTGGACATCGACCATTTCAAACAGGTCAACGACAGCCATGGACACACGGCCGGCGATGAAGTGCTCAAAGCCGTCGCGGCATCGATCAAGGATCAGTTGCGCAACGTCGACATGGTATTTCGCTATGGCGGGGAAGAGTTCCTGATCCTGCTGTCCAACACCAGCCGCGAAGCCGCCGCAATGGTTGGCGAACGCCTGCGCTATGCAGCACAAGCCCAGGACTACTACGCCGATGGCCAGTTGATCGAACTGACCGTGAGCCTCGGTTGTTCGACCCTGCTGCCGGGCGAATCCGCTGACAGCCTGCTGCGCCGCGCCGACAGCGCGCTGTACGTCGCCAAGCGCGAGGGACGCAATCGCCTGACAATGGCCGGCTGAACCTTATCAGGCCAATAAAAAACGGGAGCACACAGGCTCCCGTTTTTTTATGGATGTCGCCGAAACTAGCTCTCGACCAGCGCCCGTCGCTCGCGCCCGACCAGCACCCGCTCCGTCAACTCCAGCTGCATGCAGCGCTCGAGGAACAGGTACATGTAGTCATAGCTCTTGCACACGGCCTGGCGCAGTTCCACCTGCAAGGCCCGACTCGGGTTCATCCCGGCCAGGGTGCAGATGATTTCCAGCGCTTCCCACGGGTGGGCATCATCGTACTGGGCGTGCATCTTCAGCCACTTCATGGCCCGCTTGCGGTCTTCTTCAGGGAAAGCGGCGGCGTACACACCGGTCGAACAGACCAGCGCCGACCACTCCCCGGTCGCGCCCTCGATCGCATAGTTGGTGGCGGCAATGGCCACGATCAGCGAATCCGCCGAACTGGTGTGCCAGCACCAGTGACTCAGGGCATGCAATTCCGGCGGCACTTGCTGGGCCTGCAGGTCTTCCAGGCTCACGCCGTGGGCCCGACTCCAGTTCACCCAGTAATCAGCATGGTTGAGTTCGACGCGGATGTTGCGCATCAGCCAACGCCGCGCCATGTCTTCACCCGGGTGACGGGCGAACTTGGTCTTGGTGAGATTCTGCGCCATGTACAACGCGAACTGCTCAACGACGGGCCAGCCCCCGATCAGGTACTGGCGCATGGTCTTGGCGCTGAGCTTGTTATCACGCATGCGCAGGTAAAGTTCATGTTCGACAACCCGGCGTTTGCTCTCGCTGCAATCCTGAATCAACTGTTGTGCCCAGGCAGGATAACTTGCAGCTTCCATGAGTGGTCCGGTTCGGTTGAATGTGTCGATCACTGTTCGGCTCCTTTTGATTTGTGATTGTAAGGATCGGCGAGAGACTTCAACGGAACGTGCCAGGCGCCTTGAACAACAGCGGCTGCGGTCTGGCGGGCCGACTTTGCAAACTGTCACAGGTAAACAATTGCGGGCGTTCGATGACATAACCCTGAGCGTAATCCACGCCGATTTCAAGCAATGCCTGCTCGATCTGGGCTGTTTCGACAAACTCGGCAATTGTCTGCTTACCCATGACATGCCCGATGTGGTTGATCACTTCGACCATAGCGCGGTTAATCGGGTCGTCCAGCATATCCTTTACGAAACTCCCGTCGATCTTCAGGAAGTCTACAGGCAAATGTTTCAAATAAGCGAATGAAGACATTCCGGCGCAAAAGTCGTCCAGCGAGAAGTAACAACCCAAGCCTTTGAGTTCATTAATAAATCGGATTGCACTGCCAAGATTTGCAATGGCACTGGTTTCTGTAATTTCAAAACAAATCATTTCAGGAGGAACGGAATAGTTATCAAACTGTTCTCGCAGAAAGTGCAAGAACGCGTCATCTCCGATAGTAATGCCTGAAAGATTAATCGCACACATTGCCAGAGGCCGTTCGCACTCTTCGTTAATACATTGAGCAATTACCTTAAATACATTCTGCACAACCCAACGATCGAGTGACGTCATCAAACCGTAACGCTCGGCCGCCGGTATGAAACTGTCCGGCAGAATCATCCGACCCGCCTCGTCATGCAGGCGCAACAGAATTTCAATGTGCCCGCCCGCGCCGCCGGCAACCGAACCCAACGGGGCGATTTCCTGGGCATAGAGACAGAAGCGGTTTTCCTCCAGGGCCATGTGCAGGCGCTGTACCCAGGCCATCTCACCGAAACGCAGGGACAGTTCCGAGTCGTCGGCATGGTAGACCTGCACCCGGTTGCGGCCCTTTTCCTTGGCCATGTAGCAGGCCATGTCGGCCGCCCGCAGCGAGGCTTCAAGGGTGGTTGGCGTTTGCGCGACATGCACCAGACCAATGCTGACGGTGGTCAGGAACGGCCGCCCCTTCCAGACGAAATGCAGGTTCTGCACCGTCTGACGCAACCCCTCGGCGATCTTCTCGGCCGCCTCCGGTGCGCAGTTCTCCAGCAGGATGCCGAACTCGTCGCCGCCCAGCCGCGCCAGCGTGTCGCCCTCGCGCAGGCCTGATTGCAGCAACGCACAGATATGCCGCAGCAACTCATCGCCCGCCGCATGCCCGCAGGTGTCATTAACCAGTTTGAACTGATCGAGATCGAGGAACATCAGCGCATGTCGCCCGGGCTGCCGGGTCAGATTATGCAAGGCCTGCTCGAGGCGATACTCGAACTCGCGGCGGTTGGCCAGGCCGGTCAACGCATCGTGAGTGGCCTGCCATGAAAGATTGGCGATGTATTGCCGCTCCTGCGTCATGTCGTGCAACACCAGCACCCTCCCGCTGACCTTGCCCGCATTGCGGATCGGCGCGCCGACCAGAGTCACCGAAACGGTGCTGCCGTCCAGTCGCTGGATCAGCTTCGAGTGTTCGCTGCCGCCGGTGAGCTGGCCACTGAGAATGTGCTCGATCAGGGTCAGCCCTTCGGTCTGGGCATTGTCATCCAGCAAATTGAACAACGCCGCCAGCGGCAGACCGGCAGCCTGCTCGGCCTTCCAGTGTGTCAACGCCTCGGCGGCCGGGTTCATGTAGTCGATCGCACCGCTCACATCGGTGGTGATTACCCCATCGCCAATCGAATGCAGCGTGACATGCGCGCGATCCTTTTCCAGTTGCAGTGCTTCGGCGAAGGCATGCCGCTGCTTGAGCAGTTTGCGGGTGCGCAGCAGCGCCAGCACGATCAGGCCCAGCGCGGTGGCGAGGTTGGTGAACAGCAGCAGGCGCAGAATCACCCGTGACCCCTCACCAAGCGCATCACTGAAAGCCTTGGCGGCAGGCGTCACGCCATCGTTGATCGCAAAGATCCGGTCTTTCCAGCGCCGGATATCGGCATCAGTGGCGGCATTGGCGGTGATGCGTCGGTGCATCTCCTGCGCCACGTCATCGAGCTCCACCAGGTAGGCATCGCCCAGCGTCCAGCGGTCGATGGCGGTTTCCAGATAACTGAAGTGACGGAAATTCAGGTACAGCCAGATCAGGCTGGAGACATCGTCCGGGTGGTTGCCGCCCTTGAGGATGCCCTCGCGCGCCGCTTGCAGGTCGGGCGGTTGCTTGTCCAGTGCCAGGCGCAACTGATGGCCGCCCTGAGGCACGGCGATTGCGTTCTGGTATTTGAGATAAATCGCCTCGTCTCGGCTGTCGGCATACAGATTGAGGTAATAGATCGCGTCTTTCTGACCCTTGGACCAGAGGCTCTCGCCCGCGACATAGCCGCGAACGGCCGACAGGACGTAAAGGCTCACGCCCCCCAGCAAGGCTTGAAACAACACGACGGCGATAAATGGCCAGACGATGCCCAGCAACCGAGGCGTTCCGAGAGTCCGCTTTTGTTTCATTGGATTCCTTGCGTGGTCACTGCCTGATCGTCCGTCTCTATCAGACCAACCTCCAAAGACTAGGAGGCGTTCGAGGTTCCGGCAAGCGGCGGATCAGCCCTGATTCAGTACAAACGCAGGGTTATATATATGTAACGCCATACAAGTTGCTGACGGCGTTTTATTGGCACTCCAGTTCCCCCCTCTCAGGGCAGGAAATCGTTCTCGCGGAGTGCAGCATGACATCGACCCCTCTCGCTACAACCGACACACCGGACACCCAGGAGTTTCGTGCCAGACAGGCATTGGGACTTGATCAGGGCCCCGACATCGAAGACCTGGTTCCCACGCCCGACACACGGGACCAGAAACACTACAAGGCACTTAAACGCGCATCGCCTCAGCTTGCGCTGTCCATGCCCATACAAATGTACATGGCAAAAATCACCGATAACCGTATCGTCGACACCGTAACGAGCGTTATGAGCGGCCAGTCCACGTTGATAAAGCATCTGGGCGCAGACGTCCTTTCGAGCGCGTCCGTCGAGCAACTGCGCGCGACACCGTCGGTATGGCTGCAGAAAATACTCGACTCGACCCAAGCAACGGCACTGACCGAGCAGCTGTTGAAACAACTCAAGTGGTACGGTGCAAACCCCGGCGAACAGACTCCAGCGTCCATCCGCTACCAACTCTTGTGTAAAGCCATCCGCCTCTATGTGCGTGCGCCTTCGGTCGATCACCCACACGCACTCGAAGGCTTCAGTTGGCAAGACCCGGCACACTGGGGCAAAAGCTACCAGACCCTGCGCAGTGCTTTCGAACAGCACCTGCTGAAAGCTCGGCGCGCTGCCGATAGCAAAGAAGCAATAGTGCTGGCCCATGTGCTGTACACCCGCGAGGCAAAAGATTTCACCGTGGGCGACATCCCGTCCGATCTTCACTACAAGAGCTCGGTGGTGTGGGTCAATTTCATGCATGGCGTATTGCTGGCTGACGAACTTGGCCTTGATCGATTGCAGCCGCTTTCTTTTCAACAGCTCGTCAATCTGCCTCTGGAGCGCAGCACGAACGCTTCAACCGAGGAATTTGAAAAAATTGCGCGACTGAGACTGAGCCCGGCACTCGACTGGGCAGTCTGCATGGGCATCGTTCAGTCACGAGAAGCATCCGACTACACCGATGAGGAAATCAAACGAGCAATGGCGGCGCTGGAAAGCCATAGTGAAAGCCTGAACAAGGCCGTGCAATCACTGGAACTACGCCCGCCGGACAGATTGCAGATGGCCAAGCGAATGAAAGACGATGCCTTGGGTAGTCATGTACTGGAGACGGACGGACGCAAACTCCTGCGGGACGATCCGCCGGCCGCTCTGGGTTTCAGAGACATGCCGTCACTGAAACTGGAAGGGTACGGGTTTCTGGATCTCTATGCCGACGGACAGCTCGATGATGGAAAGCGATGGTTTTTCACCGAGCCAGATGGAAAAACGCGAACCCTCGAAACGTTCCGAATGGACAAAGATCGGTACTTTTACTCGGAACGCAAAGTACACGACATCTATAGGCCGATGTTTACCGACGGGATCGTTCGCAACCTTTCCGGCAAACCGCTGCCGGATGTCAATGCGGAGTTTGCATCGGCGTTCGACAAGCACCTGACCACCATCAGATCTGCGTACAAGACCTTGATTCTCAGTCTGCTGGTATCCCTGCCGCTGGCTGACCGCCGGACGCTGGAACATGGTGATGTAGAGGTGCTGGGCCTGCGTGCAAAAACAAGACCGGGCATTCATACAGAACCTCTGGCGAGAAAAGGTTTCGTACTGAAGGTGCTACTGGAGGGCCAGTTCAGCTATTACGAGGTCATCCCGAGCGCAGGTTTCATTCGTCAGAGAACCGGACTGAGGTTTTCGACCATGAATGGAGTGTTCACCGAGTTTCCGTTGCACGCGGTCATCCCCGGACAAACCTTTTCAAGCAAGGACAGCATGTCGCTACTGCTTGACTGGGATGCTCATGCCAAAGGTTCCATCCCCGCCGCTCGGCATTACTACATAGGATTTCTCGATGTCGTGGCCCGAGTATCGCGGGGCTCGGCCGTTAAAGACGCAGCGGGAACAGGGCTGGAATCCTCCCGACTGATTGCACTGGCAGACCACATCGCCACGCATTTTCTTTACGTCGATGAACAGCATCTGCGCATTCAGGCCCGCGGCGTGACGACCTTCGATACCATCCGGGCAAAAATCGAGAACCGGCTTGCAGTGTTCGAGGCGATCGTTAAGAGCTTTATACCGTTCTGGGGCAGCATTGATGATCTCTCCTCGGAGGGAACCGGGAACAAAGTCATGGGCGGTCTGGGATTACTGCTCGATCTGGCGTCCTTCATCTTCCCTGTGGGCAAGTTCATCTCGGGTTCGGTACGACTGGCCCGGGCCGGCGCCAGCGTCACAGGCATGGTGGTCAAAGCCAGCCTGCCATCTTTCTCAACCCTGTCGCGCAAGTTGATAACCTCCACACTGAAAAACCTCAACCCGCTGGATGGCATCCCGACACTGGCAAAGTCACTTGCACTCGGCACCGGCAAAGGGTTGCTTGCCGCAGGCCGGCTGGGTCTCGGGGGCATCCGTCGACTGACCGGGCAGGTCGACAACTACCGTCTGATTCACAACCTGCCACAGGCCATGGACCCCGGCCACTGGAAACCACTGACCCAGGGCGATCAACTGGCGAGCATCAATGGCGTAGACGACATCCTCGTACGCAACACCAGTCCAACAGACCTGAGCCGATTCCACCTTGTTGATCCTGCCACGTCTTTGCCCTATGGCCCGCGCCTGAGCAACAACCCTGGTCACCTGATCCACGGCCAATCCACCTTCAAAACCTTGCCACCCTCTGAATCCCACGTGCTCGCCGAACTCCCGGAAAGCGCCCACATTCGTGAAGTGCTGGAGGTCGATGGTCGAACCACGCTATTGATTGATGACATCCCTTATCGACTGAATGGCGATCAATTGCGTCGCGCCGACCTGATCGATGAAACGTCGATGTTCAAATCCATACCTTGCCGGGCGCGACGAGCACCGGGCAGCGATGTATGCAAAACGAGTTATGTCACCCGGACTCCAGCGCCGACGCCTCCCCCGAACAGTCAAGACACAAGCAAGGGATGGGCGCCGTGGTTCGGCGATACCATTTACACACCGGCCATCTCATCTCAGCCATTACTGACAAGCGCCATCAAGACCTACAAGCAACTCAATGCATCATTGGAGTTTCAAAAGGGAATCTATGCGCGCATCAAGGTTCGCCTGCCCTACGATCGCTCAAAAAGGTTCGATACTCTTGAAGTCGGAGCGATCATCGTTCCCGCGAAAGATGACTCGAAACACTATGTATTCACCCGCCTCAACGCCGGGGATTTTTACGTCGCCGAACGCTTGCCCGGACAGACTCTTTCCGATCCTCTGGTTTTACGCAAGGCACAAACCCTGCCTGTAGAACTGGCGGAGGAACTGAAGACGGTTTATACCGGGTCGCTCAATGCCAACAACACGGCACGGATCCACACGGTTACAGAGGTCGAGCGCGCCCTGAAAACCATGGATGAGATCGCTATTCCACTCGGCACGACCGCTAATCCGTCTGCTGGCATGAAATGGCTGAAGGTGGACACCAGCCCCGGTGAAGCACTGATGTTCGACCATTCGACGCGAATGATCGTAGCAAAGCGCGCCGAAGGTGCCACCACGTGGGCACGAAGCAAGGACGCTCCAGAGGCTTTGCGGCAGCGAACGGCGGAAATTTTCGACACCCTGTTTCTGTCACCGGCGATCAAGCCACCCGTTGCCAACGTGTCGCTGCGCATCGAAGACACAATGCAAAGACTGCAAAACCTGCTGAGCCGATTCGACCGTACAGACAATGCCCGAAACATTGCCTATGTCGAGGTCATCAACGCTAAGGGCGCACGCGAAATTTACGTGAGTGTTTCTGGCGCTAATGGCACAACCAAACACCTGCCCATCTTTCGCCACTTGGGTACCAGCCACGTAAAAATCGGCGACACCACGTACATCAACGTCGATTACAACCTGACTGTCGGCAAGACGAACCTGGAGTTGACCGACAAAGGGCGCCTGACTGCTGTGCCACTGACCATCAAGGACATCGACACCTACACACCAGCACTGGCAGCACGACCGACCTCACTGGACAGTGAAAGCAAATTGATTCGTGTGATACGTGATAAGTACCCTGATCCACTAGAGCTGAGATCGGTTGACATCGCTACCACGATGCCACCCTGCGGGTCTTGCTCACTGGTCATGAAGGAGTTCGGTCACAGAGGCGAAGCAGACGCACTGCAGGTTCTCTGGAAATGACTTACATCCGCTGCAAATGCCCATACAGCTTGGCGTACAACCCGCCATCGGCAATCAGTTGCTGATGGTCGCCATCCTCGGCCACTTGCCCGCCGTCGAACACCAGCACCCGGTCCGCCTGCTTCACCGCCGACAAGCGGTGGGCGATGATCAGCGTGGTGCGGCCATGGAGAAAGCGCGCCATGGCCTGGTGCAGGTTGTATTCGGTGGCGGCGTCGAGGGCCGAGGTGGCTTCGTCGAGGATCACCACTTTCGGCTCGGCGAGGATCATCCGCGCAATCGCCAGACGCTGCCGCTGGCCGCCGGACAGGCGCACGCCGGAGCGGCCGACGATGCTGTCGAGTCCATCCGGCAAGGCGCGGATAGTCGCTTCAAGCTGGGCGATTTCCAGTGCCTGCCAGCACGCTTCGTCACTGCGGGTACGGCCCATGGTCAGGTTGGCGCGTACGGTGTCGTTGAACAGCGCCGGATGCTGCAGCACCACCGCGACATTTTCCCGAACTGTTTCCAGGCCGATTTCCTGCTGGGTCGATCCGCCGAAACGAATGGTGCCGGCCAGCGGTGTGTACAGACCCAGCAGCAGTTGCACTAGGGTGCTTTTGCCGCCGCCGCTGGCGCCGACAATCGCCACTTTTTCGCCCGGTGCGATGGACAGGTTCATCTGATCCAGCACCAGTTCATCGCCGTAACCAAAGCTCAGACCCTGCACCTCGATGCCAACGGTATCGCGGCCCTTGAACGGATCGACGCCGCCCGGGTATTGCGGCTCGTCGGCGCGAGCCAGCAGTTCGTTGATCCGGGTCAGCGCACCGCCGGCGGCGTAATAGGCGTATTGCAGGTTCAGCAGTTGTTCGACCGGGCCGATCATGAACCACAGGTAGCTGAACACCGCGAGCATCTGGCCGATCGACAGGTCGGAGAACAGCACCGTGAGCATCGCCGCTGCGCGGAAAATGTCGATGCCGAACTGGAACAGCAGACCGCTGGCCCGGTTGGAGGCGTCGGTCTTCCATTGCGAATTGACCGCGTAATTGCGCACTTCCTGGGCTCGCAGGCCGAGGCGCCCGAGGAAAAAGCCCTGTCGGTTGCCGGCGCGCACTTCCTGGATCGCATCGAGGGTTTCGCTCAGCGCCTGGGTGAAACGCGAGGTGCTGTCGTTCTCCAGCTTCTTCAGGTGCTTGACCCGTTTGCCCAACTGCACCGTGGCGTAGATCACCAGCGGGTTGAACAACAGGATCAGCAGCGCCAGTTTCCAGTGCATCCACATCAGGATGCTTGCGGTGCCGACCAGCGTCAGCATCGCCACCAGGAAACGACTGAGGGTTTCGCCGACAAACTTGTCGAGGGTGTCGAGGTCGGTGACCAGGTGCGTGGTGACCGTACCGCTGCCCAAGCTTTCGTATTCACCCAGGGAGATCCGTTTCAGACGCTCGATCAGCCGCACGCGAATGCGATAAACGATGTCCTTGGCCAGCCGTGCAAACAAACGCGCCTGCAACACGCCAAAACACAGGGCACTGCAGCGCAGGGTCAACGTCACCACCAGCATCAGGCCGATGTAGCCTGCCGCCTGCTGCCACATCGTCGGCAGCGCATGGTTCATGACTTTCAGTGCGGCATCGCCATGGCCAAGCAGGACTTCGTCCACCAGCAACGGCAGCAGCAACGGAATCGGCACGCTGCACAGCGTCGCCAGTACGGCCACGCCGTTGGCGATCCACAGGGATTTTTTGTGATGAAGAGCCAGACGCCGGACTTCAGCCCAGCTCAGCCGGTCGACACGCTTGACGGCTGGCGTGTCATCGGCCGGGTCAGACACAGGCGGCGCGCTCCAGCCATCGGCCGAGCAGCGGCGACAGTTCACTGAGCGGCTGGTAACCGTTGGTCAGCAACGCCAGCTGGCCATTGCGCTCGGCGAGCAGGGTCGGAAATCCGGCGATGCCCAGATCCTGCACCCAACTGAAATCGGCCTGGGTCGCCTTGTGTTGATCGGCATGATCAAACAGGGCAGCAAATTCGATGCGGGGGACGCCGGCCTTCTCTGCCAGCTCCACCAGAACGCTGGCCTGGGTGACATCGCGACCTTCAGCGTAAAACGCGTGCTGGATCAACCCGACCAGTTTCCACGCGCAATCCGGCGCCAGGCTGCGCGCGGTGACAATGGCCCGGCAGGCTGGCTCGGTGTCGTAGACAAAGCCGTCCGGCAACGCGCCTTCCAGCTTGAACGGCTGGCCGGTGGCCTCGGTGACCGCCTGCCAGTGCTCGAGAATGTAGCGCCGGGTGGTCGGCTCCAGCGCCGCACCGCTGCCGGTGCGCAACCCGCCGACCACCAGGTGCAGCTCCACCCCGGCTGCCTGCGCCTGCTCCACCAATGCCTTGGCCACCGGGGCAAATCCCCAGCACCACGAACACATCGGATCCATCACATAGAGCAGGCGTGCAGACATGATTAAGCCTCGGTGGATGCTTGCTTATAGTTGTAGCCGATCGGGTGCGGCATGTTGCGCGCTTTTGCCAGTTCGATCTGTTTCTGACGGTCGATGGCGCTGCGGCGAGTCTTCTCGCTCAGGGTGTCCCAGCAGTGCGGGCAGCTGATGCCAGCCACGTAATGCTCAGAAGCGCGATCTTCAACGCTGACCGGGGTACGGCAGGCATGGCACTGATCGTAGTCGCCTTCGCTCAGGTCATGGCGCACGGTCACGCGGTTGTCGAACACAAAGCAGTCGCCCTGCCATTTGGTCTCTTCCTGCGGCACCTCTTCGAGGTACTTCAGGATGCCGCCCTTGAGGTGGTAAACCTCTTCAAAGCCTTCGCCCAGCATGTAGCTCGAGGCTTTCTCGCAGCGGATGCCACCGGTGCAGAACATCGCGACCTTCTTGTGCACGGCCGGGTCGAAGTGTTCTTTGATGTAGTCGGGGAATTCGCGAAAACTGGTGGTTTTCGGATCGATGGCGCCTTCGAAGGTGCCGATCGAGACTTCGTAATCGTTGCGGGTGTCGATCAGCAGCACTTCCGGATCGCTGATCAGCGCGTTCCAGTCCTGCGGCTCGACGTAGGTGCCGACCTTCTTGTTCGGATCGACGCCTTCGACGCCCAGGGTCACGATCTCTTTCTTGAGCTTGACCTTGGTGCGATAGAACGGCTGCTCGTCGCAATACGATTCCTTGTGATCGATATCGATCATGCGCGGATCGTTGCGCAGCCAGGCCAGCAGCCCGTCGATGCCTTCACGGCTGCCGGACACCGTGCCGTTGATGCCTTCTTCGGCGATCAGCAGGGTGCCTTTGATGCCGTTGTCGACCATCGCTTGCAGCAAGGGCTCGCGCAGGTTGACGTAATCTTCGAGGGTGACGAACTTGTACAGTGCCGCCACGACAATCGGTTGTGTCATGGGTATTTCTCCAGGTGGCTACCCTCGTAAAGGGTGAACCGGATGCGAAAAAAAACGCGCCGGGTGAGCGGCGCGTTGCGGATTCTAGCAAAAAACCGACGTTTAATGCTTGCTGCCGCCGGCACAGGTCGGCGACGCCGGAGCGGCGCCCACCTCTGACCATTCCTGCGGGGTGTAGGTGTGCAGCGCCAACGCATGGAACTCGCCCATCAGCTCGCCGAGCGTGCCGTAGACTTTCTGGTGGCGCTTGACCCGGTTCAGACCTTCGAACTGCGCGCTGACCACCACTGCCTTGAAGTGGGTCTGCAACCCGCGACTGTGCATGTGGCTTTCGTCCAGCACTTGCAGATGCTCAGGCTGAAGCAGCGCCAGCGTCGATTCGATGCGTTGTTGCATGGTCATCACGAACTCCGCTTACTTCTTCTTGGCCGGAGCAGCGCCTTTCGGTGCCAGCTCGTTGGTCATGTCGTCCAGCAATTTGTTGACGACCGGTACTGCGCTTTCCAGTTTGGCCTGGGTCATCTGGGCCGATTGCTGAGTCAGCTGCGGCATTTTTTCCAGGACTTTCTTGCCCAGTGGCGACTGGTAGAACGCGACCAGGTCTTTCAATTCCTGTTCGCTGAAGGTGCTGGTGTAGAGCTTGACCATGTCCGGCTTCAGCTTGTTCCAGCCGATGGCCTGGTCCAGGGCGGCGTTGGCCTTGGCCTGGTAGGTATCCAGTACGGTTTTCTTGGATTCCGGCGCCTTGGTCTGTTCAAAACGCTGGGCAAACATCTGCTGCACTTGCATGTACACCGGAGTGCCCAGCTTGTCAGCGTGCGCCAGGGTCAGGAAAGTTTCGGCACTGGCGTTGTGGCTGGCGGTATCGGCGAACACCTGGCCGCTGGCGCAAACCAGGGCAACCGCGGTGCAGATGGCACGAAGACGAGTCATCGAGTTTCCTTTTCAGCTAGGCGAGGTAAAACCCCAAGGGCGACCATTCTGCGCCTGAATAACGCTGCGGCTCAACCCCCGAGCCTTGCCGCGCTTGATTGGCGGAGCCTGGCGGGGCAACAATCGAACGGATGGAACCACTTGGGCCCCACCGGGCCTAAACTGCGCAAACAGACCAACAGGAGTGTGCACGATGAGCCGTATCGAAACCGACAGCCTGGGCCAGATCGAAGTCCCGGACGACGCTTACTGGGGCGCTCAGACGCAACGCTCGCTGATCAACTTTGCCATCGGTCAGGAACGCATGCCCTTGCCGGTGCTGCACGCCCTGGCACTGATCAAGAAAGCCGCGGCCCGGGTCAATGACCGCAACGGCGATCTGCCCGCCGACATCGCCCGCCTGATCGAACAGGCCGCCGACGAAGTGCTCGAAGGCCAGCACGACGACCAGTTCCCGCTGGTGGTCTGGCAGACCGGCAGCGGCACCCAGAGCAACATGAACGCCAACGAAGTGATTGCCGGCCGCGCCAACGAACTGGCCGGCAACCCGCGCGGCGGCAAGTCGCCAGTGCATCCCAACGATCACGTCAACCGCTCGCAGAGCTCCAACGACTGCTTCCCCACCGCCATGAGTATTGCCACCGCGCAGGCGGTGCAGACCCAACTGCTGCCGGCCATCGCCGAGCTGTCGGGTGGCCTGGCCGAGCTGTCGGCGCGGCACATGAAACTGGTGAAGACCGGTCGCACTCACATGATGGACGCCACGCCGATCACCTTCGGCCAGGAGATCTCCGGCTTCATCGCGCAGCTGGATTACGCCGAACGGGCGATTCGCGCGGCGTTGCCGGCGGTCTGCGAACTGGCTCAAGGCGGCACCGCCGTCGGTACCGGGCTCAACTCGCCCCACGGTTTCGGCGAAGCGATTGCCGCGGAACTGGCGGCGTTATCCGGCCTGCCGTTCGTCACCGCGCCGAACAAGTTCGCCGCCCTCGCCGGCCATGAGCCACTGACCACGCTTTCCGGCGCCCTGAAAACCCTCGCCGTGGCGCTGATGAAAATCGCCAACGACCTGCGTCTGCTCGGCTCCGGCCCACGTGCAGGTTTTGCCGAAGTGCGGCTGCCGGCCAACGAACCGGGCAGCTCGATCATGCCCGGCAAGGTCAACCCGACCCAGTGCGAGGCGCTGTCGATGCTCGCCTGCCAGGTGCTGGGCAACGATGTGACGATCGGTATCGCCGCCAGTCAGGGGCACTTGCAGTTGAACGTGTTCAAACCGGTGATCATCCACAACCTGCTGCAATCGATCCGCCTGCTGGCCGATGGCTGCAGCAACTTCCAGCAGCACTGCGTCGCCGGACTGGAGCCGGATGCCAAGGTCATGGCGCAACATCTGGAACGCGGCCTGATGCTGGTGACGGCGCTCAACCCGCACATCGGTTACGACAAGTCGGCAGAAATCGCCAAGAAGGCCTACAGCGAAGGCAAAACCTTGCGCGAGGCAGCGCTGGAACTGGGGTATCTGACCGATGAAGAGTTCGATGCCTGGGTGCGGCCGGAGAACATGATCGAGGCTGGCGCCAAGGGCTGAGTCATCCCGATCCTTCCCACGCCTGGCGCGGGAAGGATCATCCGACCAACAGTTTCGCCCGCCGGGCCTTGAGCCCGGCAATCAGCGAAGGCCCGAGCGCCACCAGCGCCGACCCCAGCACCACCAGCACCGCCCCGCCATACGCCAGCAAATTGATTTGCTCGGCATGCACATATTCCGGCCACACCCCGGCCGCCACCGCCACCGCGCCAAACGTCACCAACGGCGTGATCGCAAGCGTCGCACTGACCCGCGAGGCCTCCCAATGCGCCAGCGCCTCGGCAAACGCGCCGTAGGCGATCAGGGTGTTCATGCAGCACGCCAGCAGCAACCAGCCCTGCAACGGGCTCAGCTCCAGCGCTTCGAGCGGATGAACCCACGGCGTCAGCAACAAGGCGCAGAACAGGTAGATCACCATCATCACCTGCAACGAATTCCATACCGTCAGCAATTGCTTCTGGCCCAGCGCATAGAACGTCCAGACCGTCGATGCCAGCAGCACCAGCAACACACCGGCGGTGTAGTCAGACAACGATGTGAGCAACTCCGCCAGACGCTGATTGAAGAACAGCGCGAAGCCGATCAGTAGCACCGCCAGCCCCATGCCCTGACCCATACTGAAGCGTTCCTTGAACACGAACAGACTGGCGATCAACAACATGATCGGCCCCATCTGCACCACCAACTGAGCGGTGCCGGGGCTGAGCAGGTTCAGGCCCATCAGGTACAGCACGTAATTGCCCACCAGCCCGAGCACCGCCATCAGCACCAGCCAGCCGCCCTTGGGCCCGAGCACCTTGCGACTCGGCAACCGCTTGGTCGCCGCCAGATAAATGAACAGACAGCCGCCGGACACCGTCAGGCGAAACCAGGTCACGGTGATCGGGTCCATCACCTGCAGCACCTGCTTGAGCTTGATCGGCAGGATTCCCCACAGAAACGCGGTCAACAAGGCCAGGAACATGCCGTACACCCAGCGACCCGACGAAACGTGCATGAGAACCCCGAAAGCCAATGACAGGAGCGCTCATTCTAGGCGCAGAGCCCCGGCCGACACAGGAACAGTTGCGCTCAAGCCGCTAATGAAACTGTGCAGGTCGCAGCATTAAATTGACGCGTTGCCGTTGATCGGCTGACGAAGCGCTGCAAGTGGTTCAGGCATAAGCTCTTTGGATCCCATTCAGCGCAGCGCTCAAGGAGATCGATCATGTTCGGAATGCGCGCCCAGGACACCGCCCCCGCCACGCACTTTCGCAGCGACCGGGTGTGCCGGGTCAACGGCGAACTGTTTTTCAGCACCCGGGAGAACACCCTCGAAGGGCCGTTCGACAGCCCCGAGAAAGCCGAGCAGGAAATCCGCGCGTACATCGCGCGGATGCAAATGATGGATTCCGGCAGACCGTTTTAGCGCACCGCTTCAAACAACCCGGTCGCGCCCATCCCACCGCCCACGCACATGGTCACGATCCCGTAACGCAGGTTGCGTCGTTGCAGTTCGCGCACCAGATGCCCGACCTGCCGCGATCCGGTCATGCCGAACGGATGGCCGATGGAAATCGAACCGCCGTTGACGTTGTACTTTTCGTTGTCGATTTCCAGACGATCACGGGCGTACAGGCACTGCGAGGCAAACGCTTCGTTCAGTTCCCACAGATCGATATCGGCTACCTGCAGCCCCTTGGCCTTGAGCAGCTTCGGTACGGAGAACACCGGGCCGATGCCCATTTCGTCCGGCTCGCAACCGGCCACGGTGAAACCGCGGAAAAACGCCTTCGGCTTGAGCCCCAGTTGCAGGGCTTTTTCCAGGCTCATCACCAGCGTCATCGAGGCACCATCGGACAACTGCGACGAGTTGCCGGCGGTCACTGAACCGTCCTCGGCAAACACCGGCTTCAACCCGGCGAGGCTTTCATAGGTGGTGTCCGGGCGGTTGCAATCATCGTGATCGACGAGGCCGTCGAGGATCTGCACCTCGCCACTGTTCTTGTCTTCAACCCGGTACTTCACCGCCATCGGCACGATTTCATCGTTGAACAGGCCGGCTGCCTGCGCCTGGGCGGTGCGGATCTGACTTTGCAGCGAGTAGCGATCCTGAGCCTCGCGGCTGACGCCATAACGACGCGCCACCACTTCGGCGGTCTGGCCCATGGTGTAGTAGATGCCGGGCGTCTGCTGCTTGAGCAACGGGTTGATCAGGTGATCGGTATTGACGCTTTTCAGGGTCAGGCTGATCGACTCGACACCGCCGGCGACGATGATGTCGCTGCAACCCGAAGCGATCTGGTTGGCGGCAATCGCAATCGCCTGCAAACCCGAAGAGCAGAAACGGTTGAGGGTCATGCCCGCCGTTCCGGTGCCCAGTTGCGAAAGCACCGCCACGTTACGGCCGATGTTGTAGCCCTGGGCGCCTTCATTGGAACCGGCGCCAACGATGCAGTCCTCGACGCTGGCCGGGTCGACGTCGTTGCGCGACAGCAAGGCGTTTACACAATGGGCCGCCATGTCATCGGGACGGGTCTGGTTGAACTTGCCGCGAAAGGACTTGGCCAGGCCGGTCCGCACGCTGTCGACGATCACCACTTCACGCATGGCATACCTCATTGTTGTAGTCGGTTGAGAGTGGACCGAGCATAAGTCCACCCAATCGCCGACTGCGACAATCATTCACCTCGCGTATGCGTGCCCATTGTTTCAGTCCTTGTGTTTCTTGGCGTGCCTGTCGGACTTCTCGAAGGCCTCTTCCAGTGCACGGTTGATCGTGCGCAGCACCTTGACCCGGGCCCAGCGCTTGTCGTTGGCCTCGACCAGCGTCCACGGCGAGATTTCGGTACTGGTGCGGTCGACCATGTCGCCCACGGCCCCACGGTACGCGTCCCACTTGTCGCGGTTGCGCCAGTCGTCTTCGGTGATCTTGAAGCGCTTGAACGGGATCTCTTCGCGCTCCTGGAAACGCTCCATCTGCGTGTCCTTGTCGATCGCCAGCCAGAACTTGACCACGATCACGCCGGCGTCGGCGAGTTGCTCCTCGAAGTCGTTGATTTCGCCGTAGGCGCGCATCCAGTCGGCGGTGCTGCAAAAACCCTCGACCCGCTCCACCAGCACCCGGCCGTACCAGGATCGGTCGAACACAGTGAACTTGCCCCGGGCCGGAATGTGCCGCCAGAAGCGCCACAGATACGGCTGTGCCCGTTCCTCTTCGGTCGGTGCGGCAATCGGCACGATGTTGTACTGACGCGGGTCGAGCGCCGCCGCGACCCGACGGATCGCCCCGCCCTTGCCCGCCGCATCGTTGCCTTCGAACACCGCCACCAGCGCGTGACGGCGCATGCGTTTGTCACGCATCAGCCCGGACAGTCGCGCCTGCTCGGTGATCAGTTGTTCTTCATAGTCTTTCTTTTCCAGGCGCTGGGTCAGGTTGAGGCTGTCGAGCAGGTTCAACTGATCCACCGATGTACCCAGCGGCTGGGCGTTGACATCGTGCGGGTGGACGTCGGGGCGCTTCTGCGCATTCTGCAGGCCTTCGAGCAGAATCTTGCCGACCGTCAGACTGCGGTAATGCGCGTCCATCCCTTCGATGACATGCCACGGCGCGTAATCGCGGCTGGTGCGACGCAACACGCGCTCACCGTATTTGACGAACTTGTCGTAGGTCTCTGACTGCTGCCAGTCCAGCGGGCTGATCCGCCAGCTGTGCAACGGGTCATCGGCCAACGCCTTGAGGCGCGCTTTCATCTGTTTCTTGGACAGGTGAAACCAGAACTTGAAGATCAGCGCGCCCTCATCGCACAGCATCTTTTCCAGACGCTCGGCGCCGGCAATCGCCTGATCCAGTCGCGGGTCCTTGAACAAGCCGTGCACCCTGCCCTGCAGCATCTGGCTGTACCAGTTGCCGAAGAAAATCCCCATCCGTCCCTTGGCCGGCAGCATCCGCCAGTAACGCCAGGCCGGTGGTCGTGCCAGTTCTTCGTCGGTCTGCTGGTCGAACGTGCGCACTTCGATCAGGCGCGGGTCCATCCATTCGTTGAGCAGCTTCACTGTCTCGCCCTTCCCGGCGCCTTCGATGCCGTTGATCAAAATGATCACCGGAAAGCGCTTTTGCTGCTGCAATTCGAACTGGACTTCAAGCAGTGCTTCACGCAGGGCGGGCACGGCGGCTTCGTAGGTTTCTTTGTCGATGGCGTGACCGATTTCAGCGGATTCGAACATAGGGACGGCTCCTTCCAGGATTCAGCAAGACTAGCGGATTGGGCACAGACACGGCACAGAAATTCCCGCCGGCGGCGGATTGTCCTTGAGTCATCAGCGGCAAGGCTTGCCATGGATCAAGCGCCGCCCGCGTGATCGGCTAGAATGGCCGCCTTGCCGTTGCCGAGCCTGCCATGAAACCTGTAATGCCCCACGCCCAACTCGACTGGGATGACCAGGGACGCCCGCGTTCGCGAGTGTTCGACGATGTGTATTTTTCCGATCAGTCAGGGCTGGATGAAACCCGCTACGTGTTCCTCGAACAGAACCGTCTGGCCGAGCGCTTTGCCGCGTTGCCGGCGGGCGGGCGACTGGTGATCGGTGAAACCGGGTTTGGCACCGGGCTGAATTTTCTCTGCGCCTGGCAGTTGTTCGAACAGCACGCGGTGGCCGGTGCGCGGCTGCATTTCGTCAGCGTCGAAAAGTTTCCGCTGAGCCCCGCCGATCTGCAGCGGGCGCTGGCGCTGTGGCCGGATCTCAAGCCACTGTCCGATCAACTGCTCAAGCATTACGTGGCAATCCATCAGGGTTTCCAGCGCATTGTTCTGGATCACGGTCGAGTGACCCTGACGCTGTTGATCGGCGATGCGCTGGAGCAGTTGCCGCAACTGGACGGCCAGATCGACGCGTGGTTTCTCGACGGTTTCGCCCCGGCGAAAAACCCCGAGATGTGGACTGCCGAACTGTTCGCCGAACTGGCCCGGCTGGCGGCGCCCGGCTCGACCATCAGCACCTTTACCAGCACCGGTTGGGTGCGACGACTGCTCAACGCCGCCGGTTTCAAAATGAAGCGCACGCCGGGCATCGGTCACAAATGGGAAATTTTGCGCGGCGAGTTTCTCGGCTGGCCAGAGGAGGCTCCACCACCGGCGGCAGACAAACCCTGGTTCGCCCGCCCGGCTCCGTTGAGCAGTGAGCGTCGCGCCTTGGTGATCGGTGCCGGTCTGGCGGGTTGCGCCACGGCGGCCAGCCTCGCGGCGCGGGGTTGGCAGGTCAGTCTGCTGGAACGGCATGCGGCGGTGGCGCAGGAAGCCTCGGGCAATCCCCAAGGCGTGCTGTATCTGAAATTGTCTGCACACGGCACCGCGTTGTCGCAGTTGATCGTCAGCGGTTTCGGCTACACCCGCCGCCTGTTGGAAACCCTGCAACGTGGCACCGACTGGGATGACTGCGGCGTGCTGCAACTGGCGTTCAATGAAAAGGAACGCGAGCGGCAGGCGCAACTGGCGGCCGCGTTTCCTGAAGACCTTCTGCAATGGCTCGATCAACCCGAGGCTCAGGCCCGCGCCGGGATCGGTCTGGCGCACGGCGGTTTGTATTATCCCGAGGGCGGCTGGGTGCATCCGCCGGCCCTGTGTCAGGCACAATCCGCACAGCCTGGCGTCACGCTGCTCACCCATCAGGAAGCCGTGGAGCTGCGCAAGGTCGAAGGTCAGTGGCAAGCCTTCGACGGTGAACGATTGATCGCAACAGCGCCCGTCGTGGTGCTGGCCGGTGCCGCCGAGATCAAGCGTTTCCCCCAGAGTGCCGACCTGCCCCTCAAGCGTATTCGCGGGCAGATCACCCGACTGGCGCAGACCGCGCAAAGCCAGGCACTGGCCACGGTGGTCTGCGCCGAAGGCTATGTGGCACCGGCACGGTTGGGCGAACACACCCTCGGTGCCAGTTTCGATTTCAACAGCGACGACCTGACCCCGACCACCGCCGAACATCTGGGCAATCTGGCGATGCTCGAAGAGATCTCCACGGATCTGGTCAGCCGTCTGCACATCAGCGAGCTCGATGCTGACAGCCTTCAGGGCCGCGCAGCCTTCCGGTGCACCAGCCCTGACTACCTGCCGATTGTCGGTCCACTGGCCGACCGCGAAGCCTTCACCGAGGCTTATCGCGCCTTGAGCAAGGATGCCCGGCAAGTGCCGGACACTCCCTGCCCGTGGCTGGACGGTCTGTACGTCAACAGTGGCCATGGTTCACGCGGTTTGATCACCGCGCCATTGTCTGGCGAGTTGCTCGCGGCATGGCTGGACAACGAACCGCTGCCGCTGCCCAGAGCCGTGGCCGAAGCCTGTCATCCCAACCGCTTTGCCCTGCGCCGACTGATTCGTGGCAAATGACGCCCTCTGCGAAGGCAATCAGTCACCGGGCACAATGCAGGTTCCCCTCTCGATCAACTCCGCCACTTGCAGGGTCAACCGTTGCAGCAAGGCATTTTCGGTCTGTTCCAGCCGGGTGGCGCAGAGGTTCATTTCACTGAGGTAATCGGCAGAGCTGAGTTCTTCAGCCCTGTCGAACAATGCCTGGACCTCTACTTGATGAGGCACCCGGGCATCGTCGAACTGCTGCGCAAAACTGTTCTTCACGTAGTCGCTCCAGAACGGCTGGCGAACCAGAAAATCCAGCCATTTGGGGGACAGTTCAGCCGTCTGGATTCGATTGATCGCCGTTACCAGATCATCACTCGTCACATCGGCGAGTTCAGCGTAACGCATGTGCGAGGGCTGCCCCGGCAGATCGAATGCCCGCGCCAGCCCCGTGCGATAGGCAAGGGTCACTTCCAGCGGGTCGGGTGATCCTTGATCCCGGGCGTGCTCCGCGGCGATCAGGTCGATTTGCTCAAGCTGGAACAAGCCTCGCGCAAGCCTCATCAGCACTGCCGCCGACACCTGCCGCCCCCCGGAAACACGCAACACATTGCGCACATGCACGGCGACCTCCAGATGACTGAAGTTCAACGCCGCGTTATCCGTGCAATTGATCGGGTTGGCCGCCAGATCGAAAATCTGCTCGCGCAATTCGGCATCGGCCTGCGTCGCCTCCAGTACCGTCCAGACCCGCCGGGACATATCCTCGCGCACATATTCGGAGTCGGCGGTATTGCCCAGCTCTGCCAGCAAATGAAACAAGCCTTCGGCCATCGGGTCGTCGTTGATCGCGGTCCATGTTTGCAGGCGTCTGGCGCCTACGGTTCCTCCCGTTTCGGTCAGCCAGATCGTACGTGCCTGATGCTCGTCAAGGCGCGCGATATCATTTTCCAGATACCCCATGCCGACGCCAACTTTCTTGCGATAGTTGTCCAGATGAGTGCTGCTGAGTTCGGAAATCGGGTTGTTGCGCAGATTGATCGTTTCACTGAAGCGCCGGGGTGTTTCAAACAGCCATTGCGGCAAATCACGAATGTCGTTGTCACGCAGGTCTACCCGATCCAGATGGGGCAAGCGCTGCAAACCTTTAGGCAACTCCGTGGTACGGGTATTGCGCACGCTCAGGTCTGTCAGATCGTAAAGTTCGCTGACATCTACCGTGGCCCCCAGAGGGTTTTCGCTCAGGTCCAGGCTTTGCAGACTGCGCATCCGCGACAGTTTCACCAGGGCCTGCTCAGTCAACTGAATCCGGTTTTGCCCCAGGCCCAGACGCCTGAGGTTCGGCATGAGCGAGACCACCTCCGGCAATTGCGTAAGTCTGTTGCGACCCAGTTCAAGCGTCTCGAGGTTCTTGAAGGCTTTGAGGAAATAGACGACATCGTTGTCCAGATGCATGTTTTGCAGAGACAGATGCCTGACATGGTCAAAGGTCAGCCCAGGTGGCAGGATCGGCAGTTTTCCGAACCGCATGCCATCGAGCTTCAGGCCATACGCCGAACGATAGAATTCGTCGGGCAGGAAGATCAGTCGGCGAAAACTGTCCTCGATCTCGTACGCCACAAGATGCCGACATTCACGCACCTCGCTCAGTACCCCGCCCTCTGCCTTGATAGCCACGGCATCGTCCATCCAGGTATCGAGCACCTCGCGCAGTCGCTCCAGATCATCCTGCAACTGCCTGACCCGGAGTGCCCGAGTCAGATGGTCGCTGCCCAACTGGTCAAGAAACTCCCGGGCCTGCATATCGGAAAACAGCGGGAAGAGTTTTTTCACCTTGCGTAACAAACGCTGTGGATGATGCGTCGCCTCGCCGGGTGGATTGGCGAGCGTACATACCGACTCCCGAATCGCCGGCTCGAACCGGTCACCGTTCAACAACCGGTTACATCCCTCACGCTCATCCAGTGCGCTGCTGAGCAATTGGCTTCGCAGACGCCAGCCGTCTTCAGGCCTGGCCTCTGCCAATCCAATGGCCTTGATCTGGCGAGGTGAAAGGCCTTTGAGGATGACCTGATAAAGGCTGTCGGGCCCGAAAACCTGACCGAGCGATTTTGCCTGGCTGTCGAATCCTTCGTAGCCGTTTTCGAGCCTGACCAGCGTGAGCGAGTTCCCGGGAGTGAGGGGTTTCTTGCCAAGGGTCTGCAGCAGGTTGCCCCTGAGTGACTGAGCACGCAGTTCAAGGTAGAGCTGCGGATCCCAGCCGCTGAGTTGCGGCAACAGACCAATGGCCAGTTGCTCGGTATCGGCATTGGCAACCTCAGCCAGGTAGAACCCTGTCAGCGCCCGATCCAGGCGAATAGTGCTCGTTGCCTCACTCAACCGTTGCGCAAGGCCCATGGGCACTCGTCCGGTGGTACGCAGAAGCGAGCGCTCGACACTTGAAGCCTGTCGGATCAGTTCCTGAGCGTAACGCGCCGGCACATCGGGAAATGCTTGCCTTGCCTTGAGCACCTCACTGTCCAGGGTCTGGTCATAGCGCCGGTACAGGTGGTCGAACATCGAGCGACGATCAGCCTTGACCGCGGCACCGAGTACCTTTGCCAACGCCACCCCTTGGTCAGTCGGCGCAACGTTCGCGCCGACCAAAGCTTCCACTTCTTTGGGATACAGGCCGTCGATGACGGTCTGCAGCAATTCGCCTTTTTCCAGCTGGGCGTTGCTGACAATAACGCTCAGGGTGTCATCGTCAATCGAACCGGGTGGAAAGGTCGCAGCAATACCGCCGTCCTCATCCACGACCTTGATGTAGCGATCCTGTGGCCAGTTCGCAAGTCTGGGCAGCACATGCATCTGTTCCTGGACATGGCGGGGATCAGTCGCCTCACCACGCTCCATGGCAGCAATGAAGTCACGGCCCCGGCGCTCAAGGCCGAACCGTTCGATCATGTCTCGCAAACGGGGGGGCAGCGGCAGGCTGTCGTCGCTCAGCCGATGCAGTTCATCGAAGCGAGTGTCGGACAGGCGCCGGATCATCTCCAGACGACTGTCATCGAGTCGCGCCAACGGCGGATCGATGCGTTTGAGTGTGTAAGCCCCGGACCATTGCTCGCTCGGCTCCGAGGCATGACGCCAGCCCCCGTGCTGATTGCGCTTGAGTATCGGGGCATAAGCCTCCGGGCGGACAGGATGCTGAATGCGCCAGCTCCTGGAAACCGGATCCCGGACCACGGCGTAGGCTCGATCGTCGACACGGGCAAAAACCTTGCCGTCAGCCTGATACAGGCCTGTCGCGTCAGATTCAGCCTCCGCCCCTGCCGGTAAAGGTTGTTCATAGGCACTCAGTTGCGGCTTCCACAATCGGGACTGTCCATTGCGGTCAAGAATGGCGGTGAAAGGCTGGAAGAAGTCCGGGTGTTTTTGAACCGTCTTGATCGCCAGGGATTTCAGGACCTTGACGCCGGCACCCACGGCGGCCATCAAGGCAAGGTTTTCCGCCACGCTGAGCAGGTGTGAAAAGGCTTCCTGACAGTCACCCCGATTCCAGTCCTCAATCCCTTCGTACACCTCGGCGAGCATTTGTCCGATCGCGACGCCCATCATCAATTGCCCCAGTACCGGCACGACGAACCCCGCCACGTTGGCGATCGTCATGCCGATTTCCAGGTACTGGATCAATCGTTTCTTGCGCTCTTCTTCATCGGCATCGGCCGTCGGCACGGCGAGCGCACGGGCATCGAGTTGCAACTTGCCGACATGGCTCTTGAGCATGAATTCGAACAGCGGACCGGTCATCTCCAATTGTTTGATATGCCCCAGGCTCTCGGTATCGGCAAACGTCTTGAAAAAGTCGACCTTATCGACCTCTCCAATGCAGTGGGTGAAGTAACTTTTGTAACTGCCCACCCCCAGTTTGAACTCCAGGTACGCAACGAACGCCGTGACGCTGGTGTACTCGTAGAGTGGCTGGCCGGGTTCGCCGGGCATGTACACCAGACACCATTGATCGGGATCCAGCTCGATCGATTTTTCGGAGAACACCACGACACCCCAGAGACAGCTGTCGAGCGCTTCAATGCCCTGCATGATCAGCGGCCGGCCCTTGAACTGAAGGCTTTTGGCGTCGACGACGCCACCGGCATCGATCAAGCGCTGAACCGTCTGGAAGCCTTCCCGGGAAACATGTTCCTTCATCAGCGCCAGGTGCAGATCCAGTTGCAGCATCTGCTTTTTCATCACCGAGATATTGCGAACCATCGGGCCAGTGGCGACCTGACTGCCATTGACCTTCTTGACTCCAAACACCTGCTGGAAATGTTCCTGGTATAGCCGGCCCAGATCCAGCTCCCGGCAGAGTGCGGCAAACGCCGTCGGTGTCAGACCGGGAACGCCATCAGGTTTGCTGGCAATCCGCACGACGCTGCCTTCAGGGAAATAATCGGCTTGCGCCTCGTCTTCCGTGAAGTTCTGCATGGCCGCTTCGAGCAGCGTCGGGGTCGCCGGCGGAATGACTTTCTCCCCACCTCCAGACGGGGTCACCGCTTCACAACCGCAATAGCTTCCCGGCAACTCCAGATGGTCTTTCTCGACATCGAACACAGCCAGCCAGCGCGCAGTCAGGGCGCGATTCAACTGTTCGATGCAAAAATGCTTGAGCGATTGCAGCCGGCTCAGGTCTGTCTCGACTTGAGCCTGGGTTGTGTGCAAGTCACGCGCGGTCTTGTCCAGTGCCGCCAAGGTGTCGGCACTGGCCTTGAGCAGCACAGGGGGGAAGCTTTTCTGCAACGCCCTGGCGGTGTCCAGATCGCCTGTGGCCTCCAGCAAAAAGCTCAGTTTCTGTTTTTCCGTGAGGGTGATCGGTGTGACCGACACTGGTGTAGTGGACATGGGCAATATTCCTTTATTGCTGTTGAGTCCCTTCACCCTAGCGATCCCGTCATCAAATAAAAAACACGAATAACTGCCCGTTCGGGCCCGCAAACAAGCAGCAATCCGTATGTTTCGAATACTTATCTACTACCTGACACTTCAGCCCGACTGGTAACGGCCCACCGGTCAGGCCAACGCACTTATAACTGATCGTTCTAAAACTCCCACATCCGAGCCGGGTCAGTTTCTGGGTACCGGCCATTTCGGCGCGGTTCAGCGACACCCTCTCCCCAACGGAAAAACCGGTAAGGACTTTATGTGCGGATTAGCTGGCGAGTTACGCTTTGATCAACAACCTGCAGACCTTGCAGCCATCGAGCGAATCACCCATCACCTGGCGCCTCGCGGCCCTGATGCGTGGGGGTTCCATGCCCAGGGGCCGATTGCCCTGGGCCATCGACGCCTGAAAATCATGGACCTGTCGGACGGCTCGGCGCAGCCGATGATCGACAGCCAACTGGGCTTGTCCCTGGCCTTCAATGGCGCGATCTACAACTTCCCGGAACTGCGCGCCGAACTCGAAGCGCTCGGTTATGCGTTCTACTCCGGCGGCGACACCGAAGTGCTGCTCAAGGGCTATCACGCCTGGGGCGAAGCGCTGCTGCCGAAACTCAACGGCATGTTCGCCTTCGCCATCTGGGAGCGCGATGCCCAGCGCCTGTTCATCGCCCGCGACCGCCTCGGCGTCAAACCGCTGTACCTGTCGCGCACCGGCCAGCGCCTGCGCTTTGCCTCGGCCCTGCCGGCGTTACTCAAGGGCGGTGACATCAACCCGATACTCGATCCGGTGGCACTCAACCATTACCTGAATTTTCACGCTGTGGTGCCAGCGCCGCGCACCTTGCTGGCCGGCATCGAAAAGCTGCCGCCAGCAAGCTGGATGCGCATTGAAGCGGACGGCACCACCGAGCAGAAAATCTGGTGGACGCTGCCCTACGGCCCACACGACGATGAGAAAAACCTGACCCTGGAAGACTGGCGCGACCGCGTGCTCGACAGCACCCGCGAAGCCGTGGCGATCCGCCAACGGGCGGCGGTGGATGTCGGCGTATTGCTTTCCGGCGGTGTCGATTCGAGCATGCTGGTCGGCCTGTTGCGCGAAGTCGGCGTGGAAAACCTGTCGACCTTTTCCATCGGTTTCCAGGATGCCGGCGGCGAACGCGGTGATGAATTTCAATATTCGGATTTGATCGCCAGACACTACGGCACCCAGCACCATCAACTGCGCATCGACGAAAAAGAGATCATCGAGCAACTGCCCGCCGCCTTCCGCGCCATGAGCGAGCCGATGGTCAGCCACGACTGCATCGCCTTCTATCTGCTGTCCCGCGAAGTGGCCAAGCATTGCAAAGTGGTACAGAGCGGCCAGGGCGCCGACGAGTTGTTTGCCGGTTATCACTGGTATCCGCAAGTGGACGGCGCGGCCGATCCGTACGCGGCCTATCGCGAAGCGTTTTTTGACCGCAGCTATGACGATTACGCCGCCACGGTGCAGCCTAAATGGCTGACCGCCAATGACGCTGCCGGCGACTTCGTGAAGGAACATTTCGCACAGCCCGGCGCCGATGCAGCGGTCGACAAGGCCCTGCGTCTGGACAGCACGGTGATGCTGGTGGAGGACCCGGTCAAACGCGTCGACAACATGACCATGGCCTGGGGCCTGGAAGCGCGCACGCCGTTTCTCGACTATCGCCTGGTGGAATTGTCGGCCCGTGTTCCGGGCAAATTCAAACTGCCCGACGGCGGTAAACAGGTCTTGAAAGAAGCCGCGCGACTGGTCATCCCAAGCGAAGTGATCGACCGCAAGAAAGGCTACTTCCCAGTGCCCGGCCTCAAGCATCTGCAAGGCGACACCCTGAACTGGGTACGCGAACTGCTGCTCGATCCGAGTCAGGATCGCGGCCTGTTCAACCCCGCCATGCTCGACAAACTGCTGACCAATCCACAAGGCCAATTGACCCCGCTGCGCGGCTCCAAGCTGTGGCAACTGGCGGCTCTGAATCTGTGGCTCAGCGAACAAGGAATCTGATCGATGAAACCTCACGCCACGGCTTACAGCCAGCGGCTGCTGCGCGGTCAGACACCGTCCTACGAACGCTTGCAGGCGCGTCTGGCCGAGGATGGCAATCAACCGAGCGCCGAGCCGATTGCCGTGCATTGCGGCTGGGGCCGCTTGCTGATCGGCCACACCTTTCCCGACCCGGCCAGCCTTGCCCAGGAGTTGCTCAACGAGCACCCGGGCGAACGCGATATTGCGCTGTACGTGGCCGCGCCGCAGCAGGTTCTCGGCCTGGAGCCGACTCAACTGTTTCTCGATCCGTCCGACACGTTGCGCCTGTGGTTCAGCGATTACCGTCAGGCAACACGGGTGTTTCGCGGCTTCCGCATCCGTCGTGCGCAAAGCGAAGAGGACTGGCAGTCGATCAATCAGCTGTATCAGGCGCGCGGCATGCTACCGATCGATGCCACCCTGCTCACTCCGCATCATCAGGGCGGACCGGTGTACTGGCTGGCCGAAGACGAGGACAGCGGCGCGGTGATCGGCAGCGTGATGGGCCTCAATCATCAGAAGGCTTACAACGACCCGGAAAACGGCAGCAGCCTGTGGTGCCTGGCGGTCGATCCGCAGTGCTCGCGTCCCGGAGTCGGTGAAGTGCTGGTGCGACATCTGATCGAGCACTTCATGAGTCGCGGTCTCAGCTACCTCGACCTGTCGGTGTTACACGATAACCGCCAGGCGAAAAACCTCTATGCGAAGCTCGGTTTTCGCAACCTCTCGACCTTTGCGATCAAGCGCAAGAACGGCATCAACCAGCCACTGTTCCTCGGGCCGGGGCCGGAAGCCGCGTTCAATCCCTATGCACGGATCATTGTCGAGGAAGCCCATCGGCGTGGCATCGATGTGCAAGTGGACGATGCCGATGCCGGGCTGTTCACCCTCAGCCATGGCGGTCGCCGGGTGCGTTGCCGCGAGTCGCTGAGCGACCTGACCAGCGCCATCAGCATGAATCTGTGCCAGGACAAGAGCCTGACCCATAAAGTGCTGAAAAGCGCCGGGTTGAATGTACCGGCACAGCAACTGGCAGCGAATGCGGACGACAATCTGGCGTTTCTCGACGAGCATCAGCGGGTGGTGGTCAAACCGCTCGACGGTGAACAAGGCCAGGGTGTGGCGGTGGATCTGCAAAGCATCGAAGAGGTGCAGCAAGCCATCGAAACGGCGAAGCAGTTTGACAGCCGCGTGTTGCTCGAAAGCTTCCACGAAGGCCTCGACCTGCGGATTCTGGTAATCGGTTTCGATGTGGTCGCGGCGGCGATCCGGCGTCCTGCCGAAGTGGTCGGCGACGGCCATCACTCCATCGGCGCGCTGATCGAAGCCCAGAGCCGACGCCGGCAAGCGGCCACCGGCGGCGAAAGCAAAATCCCGCTGGACCACGAAACCCAACGCACCTTGCACGCGGCAGGTTACGACTACAGCAGCATCCTGCCGGCCGGCGAGCATCTGTTCGTGCGGCGTACGGCGAACCTGCACACCGGCGGCACCCTGGAAGACGTCACGGCGATTCTGCATCCGACCCTGGTCGATGCCGCGGTGCGTGCGGCGCGAGCACTGGACATTCCGATGGTCGGGCTCGACCTGATGGTGCCCGCCGCCGATCAGCCGGAATACGTGTTCATCGAAGCCAACGAACGGGCGGGCCTGGCCAACCATGAACCGCAGCCGACGGCCGAGCGGTTTGTCGATTTGCTGTTTCCGCACAGTCAGCCGGCCGTTTGATCTCTCTTCAGCGTTATTCCTGCGTCAAACGCGGGAATAACGCCCCGCAACAGGAGTTTCCATGACCACCCATATTCCCGAACCGGATCTGAACTACCTGCAAAAAGTCCTGCTGGAGATGCTCGCCATTCCCAGCCCTACCGGGTTCACCGACACCCTCGTGCGTTATGTCGCCGAGCGGCTGGAAGAGCTCGGCATCCCCTTCGAAATGACCCGTCGCGGCACCATCCGCGCCACGCTCAAGGGCAAAAAAAACAGCCCCGACCGTGCAGTGTCAGCGCACCTGGACACCATCGGTGCCGCCGTGCGCGCGGTGAAAGACAACGGGCGCCTGACCCTGGCGCCGGTCGGTTGCTGGTCGAGCCGTTTCGCCGAAGGCAGCCGCGTCAGCCTGTTCACCGACAACGGCGTGATTCGAGGCAGCGTGTTGCCGCTGATGGCTTCCGGGCACGCCTTCAACACCGCCGTCGACGAAATGCCGATCAGTTGGGATCACGTCGAACTGCGCCTGGACGCCTACTGCGCGACCCGCGCCGATTGCGATTCGCTGGGCATCAGTGTTGGCGATGTGGTGGCGTTCGATCCACTGCCGGAGTTCACCGAAAGCGGCCATATCAGCGCCCGACATCTGGACGACAAGGCTGGGGTCGCCGCACTGCTCGCAGCGCTGAAAGCCATCGTCGACAGCGGTCAGGAGTTGATGATCGATTGCCATCCGCTGTTCACCATCACCGAGGAAACCGGCAGCGGCGCGGCGGCGGCGTTGCCGTGGGACGTCAGCGAATTTGTCGGGATCGATATCGCGCCGGTCGCGCCCGGCCAGCATTCCAGCGAACACGCAGTCAGCGTGGCGATGCAGGATTCCGGCGGGCCTTACGACTATCACTTGTCGCGACACCTGTTGCGTCTGGCCGGTGAGCATGAGTTGCCGGTGCGCCGCGACCTGTTTCGCTATTACTTCAGCGACGCCCATTCGGCCGTCACCGCCGGCCACGACATTCGTACCGCCCTGCTCGCCTTTGGTTGCGATGCGACCCACGGCTACGAACGCACGCACATCGACAGCCTCGCCGCGCTGAGTCGTCTGCTGGGGGCGTACATCCTGAGTCCGCCGGTGTTCGCCAGCGATGCACAACCGGCCAACGCGTCACTGGATCGCTTCAGTCACCAGATCGAGCACGAGACGCAAATGGAAAGCGACACCCGGGTGCCCTCGGTGGACAGCCTGGTGGGGCAACGCTCGGACAGTTGAGTCTGGCCCTCGGCGGTCATTCGCCGTAGCATCCCGACATTGATTTAGCCGAGGTGCCCATGCTGATTCCCTACGACGCGCTCGAAGTCGACACCCTCACCCGCCTGATCGAGGACTTCGTCACTCGCGACGGCACCGACAACGGTGACGACACCCCACTGGAAACCCGCGTATTGCGGGTTCGCCAGGCCCTGACCAAAGGTCAGGCGCTGATCGTCTTCGATCCGGACAGCGAGCAGTGCCAGTTGATGCTCAAGCACGACGTGCCCAAGCACCTGTTCGACTGAAACGGTCAGTGGCCCTTGCCGTTGGCCTGTTTGCGCTGGATCCGCTCGTAGACTTCGGCGCGGTGTACGTTGACCTGCTTTGGCGCCTCGACGCCGAACCGCACGCTGGAGCCGTTGACCGCCAGAACGCGCAAAGTGATGTTGTCGCCGATGGAAATCAGTTCACCGACAACACGGCTGAGTACAAGCATGGGGGGTGTCCTTCAAGGTTTTCGAGCCTTGAAGATGCGCGGCTTTCGAGCGCCCTACAATGCGCTGCGGGCAAATCAGTCAAACCCTACGCGCCCGGGTGCTTTGGCCTTCAGACGTTTCCTTCAAGCCGGTGTTTCAGGTCGCCGAAAACCGTGGCCCGAACAGAATCACGCTGGCACCGATCACGCACAAGGCGACACCGATCCAGTCCGACCCCAGCGGACGGATGCGCTCGACCACCGCCAGCCAGCCAATCGAAGCAATGATGTAGATGCCGCCGTAAGCGGCGTAGGCGCGACCGGCGTAGGTCGCTTCAACGCGCGTCAACAACAGTGCAAACAAGGTCAGGCTGAGCAGCGCCGGGATCACCCACAAGGCGCTCTTGCCCTGGCGCAACCACATCCAGAATGCGAAACAACCGGCGATTTCGAACAGCGCGGCGAGGAAAAACCACAAGTAGTTGAGCATGCAGATGACTCGTCAGGGTGACTGTGGCGGTCACCCTAACGACGGGGCTTTGGCGGCGCAAGTTCAGCCGTTGTTCTGTTTGGCCTTGGCGCGCATCTTTTCGGCCATCGCAGTCATTTCGTTGTACAGCAACTGCGGGTTCTTCTGCTTGATCGCCCAGGCCATGCGCCCTTGTTCATGGGGCAGGATCATGAACTCGCCGGCGGCGACCTGTTTGTAGATGTAGTCGGCAATATCGGTGGCAGTGATCGGCGAACTTTCCAGCAACTTGCCGACCTGTGCTTTCATCGCCGGCGTCGGGCCACGGAAGGAGTCCAGCAGATTGGTCTGGAAGAACGACGGGCACACCACGTGGACACCGACTTCCTGTTGGGCCAGTTCGATCAGCAGGCTTTCGGACAATGCCACCACACCGGCCTTCGCCACGTTGTAGTTGCTCATCGCCGGGCCTTGCATCAATGCCGCCATCGAGGCGATGTTGATGATCTTGCCTTTGCTCTGTTCCAGCAGCGGCAGGAACGCCTTGCAGCCCTTGACCACGCCCATCAGGTTGATTGCGATCTGCCAGTCCCAGTCTTCCAGCGACAGCTCGCTGAAGAAACCACCCGAGGCCACGCCCGCGTTGTTGACGATGATGTCGATACCTCCGAATTTCACTTCACAGGCCTGGGCGAACGCGGTGAGCTGGCTGTAATCGCGCACGTCGCAACGCTGGATGAAGCCGTCGCCGCCGGCCTCGCGAACGAGTTTGAGGGTCTCCTGCAGGCCGGGCTCGCTGACGTCCGACAAGGCCAGTTGCCAGCCTTCACGCGCCCAGCGCAGCGCGATTTCGCGACCCAGGCCGGAGCCCGCGCCAGTGATCATCATGCGATTTTGCATAGCAAACAGCCTTGTTGTTCCGGGGAAGATGCGCGGAGTGTAGCGAAGGATCCGGAGCGACCCACGCTCCATCAGATTGCTGAATGGCGGGAGCAAACCGTGGCATCAAACGAAATAAGACCGTGAACCAAATACACTGAAAAAACATTGAATTTTCTTTCACGCGCGCCAGTCGGAATTTGTAAGCCGCCTGGATTTAGTTCAACTTCCAGCCGCCCTTGAACACCAAGACTTCCCAGACACTATCAACAAGGAAATCGACATGGGCACAATTCTTATCATTATCCTGATCCTGTTGCTGATCGGTGGTCTGCCGGTCTTCCCACACTCCAGAAGTTGGGGTTACGGTCCTTCGGGCATTATCGGTGTGGTGCTGGTTGTACTGTTGGTGCTGCTGTTGCTCGGCCGCATATGACGTTTTGACCGACAAAAAAAGAGGCCCTGAAAAGGGCCTCTTTTTATTGCGCGGAAGGATCAGTCCGGCTTGCCGTTAATCACACCGGCGGTGTTGTCGAGCAGGCTCTTGGTGGCCGTCTGCAGGAACGCTTCGAGTTTGAGTTTCAACTCGGCGGTGCGCGGTGCGTCCGGAATGATTTCGGCGGAAGGATTTGCGCCCAGTTGGTACTGGTAGATCTTCGGCGCCATTTCCTTCTCTTTCGGCAGTACCAGGATCTGGTCAGCGGTGACGATGGCGGTGGTCTGCTCGCTGCCCGACGGCTTGATCACACCGAAACCGGTGTCGCCTGCCGGCAGGTTCAGCAAGTCACGGCCCCAGCACTGATGACGCACTTCGCCACCCAGGCGACCCATGATGGTCGGCACGATGTCGATCTGCGTACCCACGGTGTGGTCACGAGTACCGAATTTCTCCTGGATGCCCGGTGCGATCATCAGCATCGGCACGTTGAAGCGGCCCAGGTCCATTTCGGTGATCTGACGCTCGTTGCCAAAGCCATGGTCGCCGACGATGACAAACAGGGTTTCCTTGAAGTAAGGCTCCTTGCGGGCCTTTTCAAAGAACTGGCCCAGTGCCCAGTCCGCATAACGCATGGCGGTCAGGTGTTCGTTGAGCGTGCCACGATCCGTCACGCGCTCGACCGGCAATGGCGTCGGCAAGGCGTAAGGCGTGTGGTTGGACAGGGTCTGCAGCAGCGCGTAGAACGGCTTGCCGTTTTCACGTGCCTTGAGCTCCACCAGACCACGGTCGAACATGTCCTGGTCGGACACGCCCCAGGTCGGATCGGAGAACACCGGGTTGACGAAGTCATTGCGGCCAACGAAGTTGGTCATGCCCTGGTTGCTGAAGAAACCGGACTGGTTGTCCCAGGCGAAGTCGCCGTTGTAGACATAGACGTCGTCATACTTGCGCGCGCTGAGCAGCTGCGGCAGGCCGGACAGTTTGTGGCTGCCTTCCGGGGTCTGCATCAGGTATTCGAAACCCGGCAGGTTCGGGAAGCAGGCCATGGTGGCGAACATACCCTGGTGGGTGTGGGTGCCGTTGGAGAAGAAGCGGTCGAACAGCAGGCCTTCCTTCGACAGTTTGTCGAGGTACGGCGTGATGTTGCCCGGTGCGCCCAGAGCACCGACCGAGTGACCGGCCATGCTTTCCATGAGGATCACGACAACGTTCTTGATCGGCAGGGTCTTGTCGGCTGGCGGCGTGTAGTCACGACGCACGGCGGCGATGTCGGCATCGACCAGTTTGTCGTCCGGCATGACCAGCATCTCGCGCACGACTTTCTGCGCCTGATCCTGCGGCAGCGTGGCTTTCCAGATGTTGTTGCGGTCTTCGCCCATGCGGTCCTTGGCGGCCGCGATCAGCGACAGGGTGCCATTGAGGCCGAGCTGGTTGGCGAAGTTCGATTCGGTGGTGTACACGTCACCCCAACGCAGCGGCGGGCCTTGACGCAGGGTGCCACGCACGGCGACCACACAGATCAGCAGGCACACCACGAACACCGCCAGACGCGCATACCATGGCGCTACCTGACGAGTGCCGACGTTGCCGCCACTGAACGGGCCACGCGGACGGGTCAGACGGTCGGCGCCCTTGAACGCCAGGGTCAGGATCAGCGTGCCCACGGCCCAGGCCAGCAGGTAGCGCACCACCGGGAAACCGTACCAGAGCATGCTCATCACGGTTTTCGGGTCTTCCTTCACGTACTGGAACACCAGGCCGTTGAGGCGCTGGTGGAACTCGCGGTAGAAGTCCATTTCCATCAGGCCGAGGAACAGCGCGATGCTGGAGGTCACCGTCAGCCATAGACGGAAGAACCCGCGCGCGGCCATGGCCCGGGCACTGAACAGCGCCAGCACCATCGGAACGCAGAGGTAGACCACCAGGCGCAGATCGAAACGCAGGCCGTTGGCGAAGGCTTCGAGGAACGTCGAAGCCGGGGTGTCGAGGATCATCTCGCGGTTGTAGACCAGCAGCGCGAGGCGCAGCACGGAAAACATCACCATCATGACCAGCGCGCACAAGAGCGTGTAGGCCAGATGCGATTTGACGGTCGGTTGCAGCAGGCGACTGGAAGATCGCTGCTGATTCAGGGCGTCCGGGTTTGCCATGTCGTTTTAGGACCCATTGGAAGTTGAAGTTGCAAAAATACAGCTGCGCCCTGCCCTCTGTTGGCCATTCCAGGCCCCGGGGCTTGCGCGGTGCGCAAATGTTGCACGATCACCGGCGGCATTGCCATTGATTACTGCCCCGCTGCCGGACTCTTTCATTAAAGGCACGGCATACCCGGACAGCTGCAAACAGCGCGGGCGAATTGTCTTGAAGACTTTGTGAAAATTTCGTTCAACGCATATCCGGAAACACAATAAACCTACAAAACAAAACGCCCCGAGTTCTTCGGGGCGTTTGCAGAGGAACGCGATACTTACTTCTCGGCGCGCTCTTTCAGGGCTTTCAAGGTATTGAACGGTGCGTCGACCACAAACTTGTTGGCAATCATCGACGGCACGCTGCCGCCTGGTTCGGTGTGGACCTGATAGGTCACTTCGACCTGATCGCCTTTTGGCACGAACTTCCAGAAGCCTTTGACCTGAGCTACGCGCACAAAGCCTTTTTCTTCCGGCAGGTACTTCGGCAGGCCTTCGAGGTTGCGGGTCAGGCTGCCATCGGCGCCTTCAACGGTGGTGACATGCAGGATCGAGTCGCGCGGGGTCACTGGCCACGGCGTGTTGAACTGGGTGTAGGTCCAGCTCTGGTCGCCTTCGTGCTTGAGCAGTTTCTGGGTCTTGCACTCGTGAATCCAGGCACAGGCACCGGAGACGTCCTCCTGCAATGCGCGCAGTTTGGCGACGGTGGTCTTCATCAAGGTCACGCCCTGATAGGACTTGTAGTCCGAACCCGGCACTTCGCTCAGGGAGACCTTGATGCCATCTTCGTTCTTGGCCACTTTCCAGTCTTCAGCCTGGGCAGCCGAAGTGGCCAGCACGGCAGTCAAACCACACAACACAGCGATACGATGCAGCGAACCCATAGTCTTATTCCTTATTGTTGAAGTTCCGTTCGTTTGACACATCACGCCGCCGTCATCTGCTCCCACCAGCCGAGCAGTCTGATCGCGTCTTCCTGACTGCTTCCGCAGACTTCGACATCGGCCTTGAACCCTGAACAGACCGCTGGACGCTCCGGTTGGCCGAAAATGCTGCACAGGTTTTCGACCGAGAGCTGAACGCAACGTTCGCCGGCAGGTTTGCCATCGGGCATGCCCGGAATCGGCGAGCTGATGGAAGGGGCAATGCAACAGGCGCCACAACCTTCACGGCAGTTCATGACGACGAGTTCCTCGCGACGGGCAATGTGTTAAAGGGACGCGGAACAGGGTAACCGCTAAAACGGCTGTTTAAAATTCCCTGAACCGGGGTTTTTACGCAGAAACGAAAGTGACTGACCAGTCTCCGACAAAGCGTCTGGTCTGCGGGTCACGGATCGATTGAATTTACTGCTTGAATTCGAAATCCAGCGCAGCGCCTTCGACTTCGCGGCGCTCTTCATTGCGCAGCTGCAACTGCATTTCGTTGCTCAGCAGACGACCGTTGAGCTGGAAGCCGCTGTTCTTCTCGCCAAACATCTGCGGCAGGATCGCTTCGCGCTTGGGCAGCGGCACGGTGCCAACCGGTTTCAACTGCTGAACCATGTCCTTGGGCAGGCTCAAGTCGAGTCTGGCCGGAGGTAATGGCGTCTTGGCCACTTCACTGGCGGATTTCGACTTGGAAGCGATCGGTGCACGTTTCTTGGCGGGGGCGGCTTTCTGCTGCTTTTCTTTCGCAGGAGCGGCTTTCTTGCTGGCAACCGGCTTTTTCACCGTGGACGCTGCTGTCGGTTTTTCCGAAACGGCAGCGGCCATGACAGCTGGCGCGTGACCGATCATCAACAGACAAAGCAAAACCCAGGCAGCAGGAAAAATCGCTTTCATGGAACCTACAACGCTAACGGCAGAGGGCCATATGCTCGCTTGTTGAACGCCACATGACAAGCGCGCCGCGCTGTCTGTTCAGAAACCGCCGGCCATTTCCTGACACAGTTGAGTCGCCAGCAGACCAAGCGTCATCAGCGCCCGCTCCGCCTCGCGATTCCACGGCGTGCCGCAGTTCAGCCGGATACAGTGGTTGAACTGCTCGGTATTACTGAAAATCAGCCCCGGCGCGATACTGATGCCCTGCTGTAATGCGCGGACATGCAATTCCTGTGTGTTGACCCGCCCCGGCAGGCTCACCCACAGGATGAAACCGCCCGTGGGTCGGGTCATTTGCGTGCCTTCGGGGAAGTACTGCTGCACCGCCAGCTGGAATGCGCTGAGGTTTTTTCGGTATTCCTGGCGGATGTACCGCAAATGCCGGTCATAACCGCCATTTTCCAGATAAGCGGCGATCGCCATTTGCGTGACGCTGCAAGCCGAATGCGTGGTGAAGGTCTGCAGACGCTGGATTTCCTGTTGATACTTGCCGGCAATCATCCAGCCGACGCGCACACCGGGTGACAAGGTCTTGGAAAAACTCGAACAGTAAATGACCCGATCCAGCCGGTCGTAGGCCTTGAGCGCCTTGGTGCGACCTTGCTCGAACATCAATTCGCCATAGATGTCGTCTTCGACGATCTGGATATCGAAGTCCGAGGCCAGGCGCAGCAATTGTTTTTGCCGCTCTTCGGGCATGGTGCCACCCAGCGGGTTACTCAGCCGGGTCGTCAGCACCAGCGCTTTGATCGACCATTGGTTGGCCGCCAGTTGCAAGGCTTCCAGACTCATGCCGGTGGCCGGGTCGCTGGGAATTTCGATGACTTTCAGGCCCAGCAGGTCGGCCAGTTGCAGCAATCCGTAATAGGTCGGTGATTCGGCGGCGATCAGATCGCCCGGGCGCGTCAGCACCCGCAGCGACATCTGCAAGGCATCCACACAACCGTGGGTGATCACCACTTCCGACGGGTCGACCACCACACCGGCGTCGCGCATGCGGATCGCCACTTGTCGGCGCAACGGCTCGAAACCGGGGCTGAACATGTAGCTGAAGGCGCGCGGGCTATGGAATCGGGTGACCTTGGCCAATTGCTGATGCAGTGCGCGCACCGGCAAATAATCAACACTGGGCACCGCTGCACCCAGCGGGAACACGCCTTCGCGGCGCGACTCGACCAACACTTGCTGAATGATGCTCGCGCGGGTGACCAGGCCAGGTCGTTCGACCCGGGCAATGTCCGGAGTCGGTGCGGTCAGTGCCGGGGTCTGGTGCACGTAGTAGCCAGACTGCGGCCGTGCACGGATCAGCCCCTGATCCTCGAGGTTGGCGTAAGCCTGCAACACCGTGGCATGGCTGACGTTGAGCTGCGAACTCATCTTGCGCACCGAGGGCACGCGCTCGCCCGGCTGATAGACGCCGCGGCGGATGTCTTCGGCCAGTTGTTGAGCAATACGTTGGTAGAGCAAGAGATTGGTCATGACGCAGCACTCGATATCACGGGCGTTTTATTTTTGTGTGAACAATACCGGAACAGTCTGGAAGTGTACTGGGACAGTTGCCATATTAGTCAACCATACAGTGCAGTGTCGGATAAATCTGTACTGCTTTGTGAGGTAATCGACAGACGTAAAAAAGCCCGGCTCTGCATGACAGGCCGGGCTTTCCAGTAACGCCACCCTCAGCGGGCGGCGCCGAGCTGGCCTTTTTCGTCGGAGAACACGATTTCCACGCGACGGTTCTGCGCACGCCCACGCTCGGAAGCGTTGGCGTCCACCGGGTATTCGTCGCCGTAGCCTTCGACCTGAATGCGTTTTTCGTCGATGCCCAGGTCCGTCAGCACATCGGCAACCGACTGTGCGCGGTCGCGGGACAGTTTGAGGTTGTCCTGCTTGCCGCCGGTGCTGTCGGTGTAACCCTCGATACGCACCACGCGTTTCGGATTGAGTTGCAGGAACTGCACAATCTTCAAGACCACGCGATTCGCCGAGTTCTTCAGCTCCGCCTCGCCGGTGTCGAACAGCACGTCACCCAGGGTCATCACCAGACCACGGTCGGTCTGGGTGGTGGCGAGAGCAACGATCTGCTCTTCCAGCCATTTGCCCTGCTGCTGCACGCTCAACAGTTTGGACTCGCGCAGTGCCAGTTGCAGGCGTTGGCGCTCCAGCTCCAGCTTCGCCGCGCGCTCTTCGTTGAGCACCAGGTTGGTGTGCTCGCGGGCGATCTGGCTGTAACGCTGGCTCAGATAGGAGTAATGCGCCACGTCCGAGCCACTTCCCCAGTAAGTGGAGAGACGATCGGCGCGGGCCAGGGATTCACCGGCACGAATCACGTCTTTCGGCGCGATACGCAGCACATTGGAATCTTCCTTGACCTTCTGGAAGTCAGCACTGGCCTCCTGCAAGGCGGTTTCGCTGTGTTGGCCGGCGCAGCCATAAAGGCTGGCGCAACCCACGAGGATCAAAGTGCCGAAGGCTTTTGAAGTCAGGCTCATTGGGCATCCCCCAGTTGCTTGCGCAGACGGACGATGCGGGTATTGAGCACGTTCAGTTGCTCCTCGCTCTTCTGGGTCAGCACCTTGGCTTCGGCCAGGCGTGCATCCAGCTCGGCCTGTTCGGCGCGCATCCGCGCGTTCTTGAAGGATTCGCCGGCCATGCTGCCTTTGGCCCGGTTGAACTTGTCTTCCGCCAGTTTCATTTCCGGCACTTCGTCGGCGGTGGCGCCGACGGCCTTGGCCTGCTCCAGCGCCTGTTCGGTCAGGCGCATTTGTTCATTGGGTGCCGGATCGCTGGCGCAACCGGCCAGGGCCAGAACGGCCAGGGCCGTGAAAAGAACTCGATTACTCACTAAGAATCCCTACTGTTTTGGGGCGCTGACAGGTGGTTGCGGCGGCTGTTGCTGCTGCGCCTTCCAGCGCTCGATGTTGCGTTGCAGCGCGGCTTCCGTCAGGCCGGACGCGGGCAATTCTGTCATCTTTTTGGCCAGCTGTCCGCGCAACCACGGATCGTTGCAAGCCGAGTTGTGGGAAAGCGCAAGGAACAGACCCGGCCGGTCAATCGGTTGCTCGAAGGCCAGCAGATCATTGGCCATGCCCAGGGCCTGCGCGGCCGCCATCCCCGAGTAACGGCCGGCGAGTACATATTCCACTTCGCCCAGCAGCAGTTTCTGCAGGGCCTGAGTGAGGTTTGCCGTACGGGTCAGGGTCAAATGCTGCTCGGCAAAAGTGCCAAATGCCTGGGTCATTCGAGACTTTTCCGACAATCCTCCTTGATGGCCCTGGAGATCCTTCGCTTCGCTGTAGACCAGGGTCGAGCCTTTGCGGGTCCACACCAGATAGTCGTTTTCCAGCATAGGGGGATGGATGTAGTCGAGGTTTTCCAGCTCGTTGAAGGTCATGGGCGCGTCGGCCAGCATGTCCATGCGCCCGCTGCGCACTTCGTCGAGGGCCTGTGAGCGCTTACCGGCATAAAGCAATTCGACCTTGATGCCCAGGTCCTTCGCCACTTGCTGCAACAGGTCGGCACTGGCACCGATCAACTGTTTTGGATTCTGCGGATCCTGCCAGAGATACGGCGGTGCATCCGGGCTGCCGGTGACGACCAGTCGCTCGCATTTGCCCGCTGCCATGGACAACCCCGGCAACAGGCTGGAACACAGCAATAACGAGAAGCCCAACCGGCGATGCAGATCCATGGCGAAACGCTCCCACTCAAATCCGAGACAAAAAAAAGCCCGACCAACAGGCCGGGCTCTTTATAAGTGAAGCCGCCGGATTAGACCAGCTTCTCCAGCTCAGGTACGGCTTCGAACAGATCCGCCACCAGGCCGTAATCGGCCACCTGGAAGATCGGCGCTTCTTCGTCCTTGTTGATCGCAACGATCACTTTGGAGTCTTTCATGCCGGCCAGGTGCTGGATCGCGCCGGAGATACCGACGGCGATGTACAGCTGAGGCGCAACGATCTTGCCGGTCTGACCGACCTGCATGTCGTTCGGTACGAAACCTGCGTCGACTGCGGCGCGGGAAGCACCCACGGCAGCGCCCAGCTTGTCGGCCAGCGCGTACAGGTGTTTGAAGTTGTCGCCGTTCTGCATGCCGCGGCCGCCGGAAACGACGATCTTGGCAGCGGTCAGCTCAGGACGATCAGATTTCGCAAGCTCTTCGCTGACGAAGCTGGAAGTACCGGCGTTGTGAGCAGCGGCAACCGCTTCAACGGCAGCCGAACCACCTTCAGCGGCAACCGGGTCGAAACCGGTGGCACGCACGGTGATCACTTTGATCGCAGCGGTCGATTGCACGGTAGCGATGGCGTTACCGGCATAGATCGGACGCTTGAAGGTGTCAGCGCTTTCTACCGAGATGATCTCGGAGATCTGGTCAACGTCCAGCTGGGCGGCAACGCGCGGCAGGATGTTTTTACCGTTGGAGGTGGCGGCAGCCAGGATGTGGCTGTAGCCCTTGCCCAGTTCGGCGACCAGCGGAGCAACGTTTTCCGGCAGCTGATGCGCGTAGGCAGCATTGTCAGCGTTCAGGACCTTGCTCACGCCTGCGATTTTCGCGGCGGCTTCAGCCACGGCGCCAGCGCCCTGGCCTGCGACCAGAACGTGGATGTCGCCACCGATTTTGGCAGCGGCAGCAACGGTGTTCAGAGTGGCCGGGGCCAGCACTTTGTTGTCGTGTTCAGCAATAACCAAGATAGTCATTTAGATTACCTTCGCTTCGTTTTTCAGTTTCTCGACCAGTTCAGCCACCGACTTGACCTTGATGCCAGCGCTGCGTGCAGCCGGCGCTTCGACTTTCAGGGTCTTGTTGGTGGAGGCGGTGGAAACGCCCAAAACGTCCGGAGTCAGCACTTCGAGAGGCTTCTTCTTGGCTTTCATGATGTTTGGCAGGGACGCGTAGCGCGGCTCGTTCAAACGCAGGTCGGTGGTGACGATCGCTGGCAGTTTCAGGGAAACGGTCTGCGCGCCGCCGTCGATTTCGCGGGTCACGGCAACGCTGTCGCCGGAAACTTCGACTTTCGAGGCAAAAGTGCCCTGACCGTAGCCGCTCAGTGCTGCGAGCATCTGGCCGGTCTGGTTGTTGTCGCTGTCGATGGCCTGTTTGCCCAGGATCACCAGCTGAGGCTGTTCCTTGTCGACCACGGCCTTGAGCAGCTTGGCCACGGCCAGGGAAGTCAGGTCTTCAGCGGATTCGACGAGGATGGCGCGGTCGGCACCCAGAGCCAGTGCGGTACGCAGCTGTTCCTGAGCGGTGGACGGGCCGATGGAGACGACGACGATTTCAGTCGCAACGCCTTTCTCTTTCAGGCGTACGGCTTCTTCCACTGCGATTTCGCAGAATGGGTTCATCGACATCTTGACGTTGGCGAGGTCTACGCCGGAATTGTCCGCCTTGACGCGAACCTTGACGTTGTAATCCACAACGCGTTTGACAGCTACAAGAACCTTCATGGATTCCTCGTTACTCTCCGGTGAAAAGAAAGTCGCCTAGGCGAACCTGGCGGTTGATGCTCATCGGGCACAAGGGCACCTCTAAAAACGCCGGCTGAGCGGGATGACCGTTCGTCAGTCGTGACCGACGAGTCATGCCGCTTCGCGGTGTGTAAACTGCGCGCCGAACCTGCGCTGCGCATCACCGGTTACCGCCTACGCCCTGTCTTTAGAGGTGCTCTTGAAACCACCATTCAGCCTACGGCGAGCGCAAAACCGCCCGTATCTTGACCGGAACGCCCATTCTGGTCAATACGCCAAAATGCCCTGTCATAAGCCGCGCTTCTTTGATTTCTCTGGGCTGGAGCCGATTCAAACAAACGTTTGTATTGGACGCTAAGAGTGGTGTAGATATAATGCGCCGCCTAGAGAGAAAGGTGGTTTGCCCATTATTAGCCTTGACGTTAACGTAAAGGCAATAACGGATACGACACCGAACCTCCAAATTAGAAAAAAAACTGTTGAGCCTTGAGTAGGAGATAGCCTGTGGAACGCGAATACATGGAATTCGACGTGGTCATCGTCGGTGCCGGCCCCGCTGGCCTGTCCGCCGCCTGCCGTCTGAAGCAGAAGGCCGCCGAAGCCGGTAAGGAAATCAGCGTCTGCGTGGTCGAAAAAGGCTCCGAAGTCGGCGCACACATCCTTTCCGGTGCCGTATTCGAACCACGGGCCCTGAACGAACTGTTCCCTGACTGGAAAGAACTCGGCGCCCCGCTGAACACGCCAGTCACCCGCGATGACATTTTCGTGCTGAAAAACGCCGAAAGCGCGCAGAAAATCCCTGACTTCTTTGTGCCCAAGACCATGCACAACGAAGGCAACTACATTATTTCCCTCGGCAATCTGTGCCGCTGGCTCGCTCAGCAGGCCGAGAACCTGGGCGTGGAAATCTACCCGGGCTTCGCCGCTCAGGAAGCACTGATCGATGAAAACGGCATCGTGCGCGGGATCATCACCGGTGACCTCGGCGTCGACCGCGAAGGCCATCCGAAAGAAGGCCTGTACACCCCGGGCATGGAACTGCGTGGCAAATACACGCTGTTCGCCGAAGGCTGCCGTGGCCACATCGGCAAGCAACTGATCAAGCGCTACAACCTCGACAGCGATGCCGATGCCCAGCACTACGGCATCGGCTTGAAGGAAATCTGGGAAATCGACCCGGCCAAACACCAGCCAGGCCTGGTGGTGCACACCGCCGGTTGGCCGATGGACATCATGGGCACCGAGAACACCGGCGGCTCCTTCCTCTATCACCTGGAAAACAACCAGGTGGTGGTCGGCCTGATCGTCGATCTGTCCTACAGCAACACCTACCTGTCGCCGTTCGACGAATTCCAGCGCCTCAAGCATCACCCGGTGCTCAAGCAGTACCTGGAAGGCGGCAAGCGCATCAGCTACGGCGCCCGCGCCATCTGCAAGGGCGGCCTGAACTCGCTGCCGAAAATGGTCTTCAAGGGCGGCGCGCTGATCGGTTGCGACCTCGGCACCCTGAACTTCGCCAAGATCAAAGGCAGTCACACCGCGATGAAGTCCGGCATGCTCGCCGCTGAATCCGTGGCCGACGCACTGTTCGCTGACAAGGATGGCACCGAAGAGCTGACCACCTACGTCGACGCCTTCAAGAAAAGCTGGCTCTACGAAGAACTGTTCGCCAGCCGCAACTTCGGCCCGGCGATCCACAAATTCGGCGCCATCGTCGGCGGCGGTTTCAACTGGCTGGACCAGAACATCTTCGGCGGCAAACTGCCGTTCACCCTGCACGACACCAAGCCGGACTACGCCTGCCTCAAGCTCGCGGCCGACTGCAAGAAGATCGACTACCCGAAACCCGACGGCAAGATCAGCTTCGACAAGCTGAGCTCGGTGTTCATCTCCGGTACCAACCATGAAGAAGAACAGCCGTGCCACCTGAAACTGACCGACCCGACCATCCCGTTGAGCCGCAACCTGCCGATGTACGACGAACCGGCGCAGCGTTACTGCCCGGCCGGCGTATATGAAGTGATCACCAAGGAAGACGGCGAGAAACGCTTCCAGATCAACGCCCAGAACTGCGTGCACTGCAAGACCTGTGACATCAAGGACCCTTCGCAGAACATCACCTGGGTGACGCCGGAAGGCGCTGGCGGCCCGACTTACCCGAACATGTAAGTCGATCTGCAGAACATCAAGGCTCCCTATATGGGGGCCTTTTTGTTGCCTGCGATTTGTAAAAGATCAAGCCGCGCGCTCATCCCCCGGGCTGCGTTCGAAATAGCGTTTGTACTCGCGACTGAACTGCGACGTGCTCTGATACCCCACCCGATGCGCCACCTGCGCGACACCCAGCCCCTCGGCGATCAACAACGTCTGCGCCTTCAACAAACGCAAACGCTTCAGATACTGCACCGGCGACAGCAACGTGCTGCGTTTGAAGTGTTCGTGAAAGGTCGAAACGCTCATGTTCGCGCAACTGGCCAATGTCTCGACGTTCAACGGTTCGGTGTAGTGCGAATGCAAATGGCTGATCGAAGCCGCCACCCGGGCAAACTGCCCCTGCTGCTCCACCAGCGCCCGCAATACATCAGCCTGTGGACCGCGCAACGCGACGAACAACAACTCCCGCACCCGCGCAGGCCCGAGAATCTGGCACTCCAGCGGATCGTGCAGACAGCGCAGCAAGCGTTCGACGCAGCCGCGCATGTCATCATCGAGCACCACCGAGGTCATCGACTCCGGTGTCTGCGCCGGAATATGCCGCCCCGGCGCCAGCCCCATGGCCAGCACCAGCTCACCGAGCAACACCCGGTCGATCGCCACCGAGACCCCAAGCAACGGCGCGTCCGGCAACGCATAGGTTTCGCACTCGAACGGCACCGGCAACGCCTGGATCAAGTAATGCCCGGCACCGTATTCCATGGTGCGCGGCCCCAGATACGCCAGTTTGCTGCCCTGGGCGATGATCATCAGGCTCGGCTCATAAATGTGCGGACCACGGGCAACGTCACAACTGGCGCGCAGCACCTGGACGCCCGGCAGCCCGGTCGGGCTGTAACCATCGCGCAGCGCCAGCGGTTCGATCAGCGAAACCAGCGTGGCGTTGGCATCAAGGTGACGGGTCAATTGCATCGGGTGGCTCTTCAGAAAAAATCACGGAAAAAGGGATAAAAGCATCATCGCAGATCCTTTTGCCAATGCGACCGATCAACCCCGCATGCCGGAGGATTAGGCATGACACCCGGAGGAATCGCCATGGCCGGACGACCGGACGGCGCCCAGAATGCGCCGCCTCACTTGTCACTGCTTTTGCGAGGTTTCACATGTACACCGCCATCGGCTATGCCGCTCAAACGGCCACCACCCCCCTCGCCCCGATGAAATTCGAACGCCGCAGCCCTCGTGCCGACGATGTCGCCATCGAGATTCTGTACTGCGGCGTCTGCCACTCCGACATCCACCAGGCGCGCAACGAATGGGGCATTGCCGTTTACCCGTTGATGCCCGGCCATGAGATCGTCGGAAAAGTCACCGCTGTCGGTGCGAACGTCACCAAACACAAAGTAGGAGATCTGGTCGGTGTCGGCTGCATGGTCGACTCTTGCCGCACCTGCGAAGCCTGCCAGTCGAACCTCGAGCAATATTGCCTCGAAGGCCCGACCATGACCTATGCCACACCCGACCGGGTCGATGGCAGCAACACCATGGGCGGCTATTCGGACAGCATCGTGGTCAGCGAACACTTCGTGGTGCGCATCCCCGAGAAGCTGGATCTGGCAGCGGCTGCTCCGATTCTCTGCGCCGGCATCACCACTTACTCGCCGCTCAAGCACTACGGCGTGAAGGCCGGCGACAAGGTCGGGATTCTCGGCATGGGCGGCCTCGGTCACATGGGCATCAAGTTCGCCAAGGCCATGGGCGCCGAAGTGACGCTGTTCACCCGTTCGGCGAGCAAGGCCGAGGAAGGTCGTCGTCAGGGCGCCGATCACGTGATCGTCTCCACCGACGAAGAACAGATGAAAGCCGCGGCCGGTCGTTTCGACTTCCTGCTCGACACTATTCCAGTGCAGCACGACCTCAACCCGTACCTCGACACCCTGCGCTTCGACGGCGTGCATATTCTGGTGGGTCTGATCGAACCGATCGATCCGCCGGTTCACGCCGCCAAACTGGTATTGGGCCGTCGCGTATTGGCCGGCTCGCTCATCGGTGGCGTCGCAGAAACCCAGGAAGTGCTGGATTTCTGCGCCGAGCACAACATCAGCTGCGACATCGAAATGCTCGACATCCGCCAGATCAACGAGGCCTACGCCCGCATGATCGCCGGTGATGTGAAGTACCGTTTCGTGATCGACATGGCGACCCTGAAGCTTTAAACCTTCAGGCCAAGCTCCGCCGAAAGCCGGGTTGTGACCCCTTTGATCAGGGGAATCAGCTCGGCCATTTTCTCCAGCGGCATATACGGCACGGTGCTGGCGATGCTGATCGCCGCGACGATGCGCTTGCTCGCGTCGCGGATCGGCGCCGCCACGCAACGGATCGACGGTTCGTTGTCTTCCAGATCGAACGCGTAGCCGCCGGCCACGTACTCGGTCATCCGCTGCTCCAGCTGCTCCCACGACTGCTGGGGATGCTGCGGCCAGAATTGACTTTTCCCACCCGCTGGCAGGCTGATGTCGTACAGACGCTGCCAATCCTGCGGCGCGTCATCCAGCATCAAGGCCTTGCCGATCCCGGTGCGCGCCAGCGGCATGCGATGGCCGACCCGCGAGCGCATTTCCGGGCCGTTGCGCCCCGGATTCTTCAACAGGTACAGCACCTCGTCGCCTTCGCGAATCCCCAGGTGCACGGTGTCACCGGTCAGCGCCGACAACTCGTCCAGATACGGCCCGGCCAGGGTCACCAGCGGCAACTCTTCACGCGCCTGGAAACCCAGTTCGATCAGCTTCGGCCCCAGCAGATAACCGACTTGCGGCACGACGCGCAGGTAACGCTCGTCCACCAGGCAACTGGCCAGACGATGGGTGGTGCTGCGCGTGGTACCGATCAGGCGGGCAATCTCTTTGAGATCGCGGGCGCCACTGGCGACGGCCTGCACCACACCCAACCCGCGAAGCAGGGTCTGGGTGCCGGTCGGCGCGGCGTCCTTGGCGGTTTTTGGGGCGTCTTCCTGCATATCCAGCCTTTAGCGTTGAGCGAGGGAACGGGCGGCATTATGGTCGCCCGACAGGGACGACTACAACTCGATGCGCTCGACCTTGCCCACCAGCAGCACGTAGGACAAAGCGCCGATCAATGCCAGAACCGCGATGTAGGTGATCGCCGGGGCGAACGAATCGCCGCTGGCCAGGAAGCCGATGACAATCGGCGTGGCAATCGCCGACAGGTTGCCGATGAAATTGAACACCCCGCCGGTCAAGCCCAGCAGCCGCGCCGGCGCCAGTGTCGAGACCAGCGACCACGTGATCGACGCCAGCCCGTTGCCGAAAAACGCCAGGGCCAGGAAGGCAATCACCAGCGGCGTCGATTCGACGAAGTTGGCGCCGATGATCGAGGTGGAAATCAGCAGGCCACCAATGATCGGCAATTTGCGCGCAAACCCGACGGTACAGCCACGGCGAATCAGGAAGTCGGAAAAGAACCCGGAGCACAGCACGCCGATGAACGCAGCGAGAAACGGCAGAGACGCCAGCAGTCCGGACTTGATGAAGTCCATGCCGCGATATTTCACCAGATAGGTCGGAAACCACGTCAGGAAAAACCACAGCGTCGAGTTGAGGCAAAACTGGCCGAGGTAAATCCCCCACAGCTTGCGTTTGCTGAGGACGATGCCGAGATCGGTCCAGCTGAATTTCGCTTTCACTTTGGCGGCTTCGGCGGCGATGTCCACCAGCCCTCCGCCCTCACGGATCAGGTCGATTTCGCCTTCGTTGGCGCCTTTGAAATCACGCGGTTCGCGATACACCGCATACCAGATCGCGGCCCAGACAATGCCCACCGCCCCCGTCACGACAAACACCATGTGCCAGCCAAACTCATGTTGCAGCCAGGCCAGTACCGGGGTCAGAAACGCCAGCCCGACAAACTGCCCGGAGGTGTAGAAACCGATCGCCGTGGCACGTTCGCGCTCGGGAAACCAGGTCGTCACCACGCGGCTGTTGATCGGATACGCCGGCGCTTCCAGCGCACCGACCGCCATGCGCAGCACGAACAGCGCGATGAAACTGGCGGCGAAACCGAGCATCACCGTGGCCAGCGACCACAACAGCAGCGCGACGCTGTACAGGATGCGCGGTGGCACCCGATCCACCAGCCAGCCGCCGGGAATCTGCATGGCGGCGTAGGTCCAGCCGAACGCGGAGAAGATCAGTCCGACATGCACCGGGTCGATGCCCAGCTCGGTGGTGAGCGCCGGGGCGGCAATCGACAGATTGCTGCGGTCGAGGTAGTTGATGACCACGGTGATGAACAGCAACACCATGATAAAAAAACGCTTGCGGCTGGGCGTGACTAACGTCGCTTGCCCGGTGAGGGTTTGCGGTTGCATGGGGAGAACCTCTTCTTATGTTTATTGAGGTTGGCCTGAGGCCTTGAGTCGTTCCCGCGCTCGGCACGGGAACGATCAGATGTGCTGAGTCAGCCACTCACCACTCGGCAAAACTGCCATCGGCATGGCGCCAGATCGGGTTGCGCCAGCGGTGGCCGACCGCCGCGCGTTCGATCACGTATTCCTCGTTGATCTCGATCCCCAGGCCCGGGCCGTTGGGGATTTTCACGAAGCCTTTGTCGTAGTCGAACACCCGCGGATCCTTCACATAATCGAGCAGGTCATTGCTCTCGTTGTAATGGATGCCCAGGCTCTGTTCCTGGATAAACGCGTTGTAACAAGCGGCGTCCAGTTGCAGACACGCCGCCAGTGCGATCGGCCCCAGCGGGCAGTGCAGCGCCAGCGCCACGTCGTAGGCTTCGGCCATGTTGGCGATCTTGCGGGTTTCGGTGATGCCGCCGGCGTGGGAGGCATCCGGCTGGATAATGTCGACGTAACCTTCGCTCAACACCCGTTTAAAGTCCCACCGCGAAAACAGCCGCTCGCCGAGGGCAATCGGGGTGCTGGTCAACGGTGCGAGTTCTTTCAGCGCTTCGTAGTTTTCGCTGAGCACCGGCTCTTCGATGAACATCAATTTGTACGGGTCGAGTTCCTTCATCAGCACCTTGGCCATGGGTTTGTGCACTCGGCCATGGAAGTCGACGCCGATGCCGACGTTGGGCCCGACCGCATCGCGCACTGCCGCGACATTGGCCAGCGCCAGATCGACTTTCTCGAAGGTATCGAGGAATTGCAGTTCCTCGGTGCCGTTCATTTTCACCGCGGTAAAACCGCGACTCACCGCCTCTTTCGCGGCCCGCGCGGTGTCTGCCGGACGGTCGCCGCCGATCCACGAATACACGCGGATCTTGTCCCGAACCTGACCACCAAGCAGATCACTCACCGACACGCCCAGCGCCTTGCCCTTGATGTCCCACAACGCCTGGTCGATGCCGGCCAGTGCGCTCATGTGGATCGCCCCACCCCGGTAGAAGCCGCCGCGATACAGCACGGTCCAGATGTCTTCGATGTTGCGTGGGTCTTTGCCGATCAGGTAGTCGGACAATTCCTCGACCGCTGCCGCGACGGTGTGGGCGCGGCCCTCGACCACGGGCTCGCCCCAACCAGTCACACCCTCGTCGGTTTCGACTTTCAGGAAGCACCAGCGTGGCGGGACGATGAAGGTGGTCAGTTTGGTGATTTTCATCTTTTTGTCTCTCTTATAGATGCAGCGCACGCAGCGCCAAAAAGTCTTAGCGAAGGGCTTTCCAGGCCGCCACGTAGGCCTTGGCATTGGCCGCCACTTGCTCAGTCGTCATGCCCGGTTTGAACAGCCCGGAACCAAGACCGAAGCCTTTGACGCCGGCGTCGATGAACGCCTGCATGTTGTCCGGGGTAATGCCGCCGACCGGCGCCAGAATCGTCCCGACCGGCAGCACCGCCAGCCACGCTTTCACCACTGCCGGCCCCATCTGCTCGGCCGGGAACAGCTTGAGAATGTCCGCGCCCTCCTCCAGCGCCGCAAAGGCTTCGGTCGGCGTGGCGACGCCCGGCGACAGGTACAGCCCCGCCGCTTTCGCCGCTCGCAATACCTTGGCATCGCTGTGGGGCATGACGATGACCTGGCCGCCGGCCTCCTTCACCAGTTCGACCTGTTCCGGGGTCAGCACCGTGCCGGCACCGATCAGGCAATCAGCGGGCAGGGTCTTACGCAGGATGCGAATGCTTTCGTACGGCGCGGGGGAATTGAGCGGTACTTCGATGACGCGAAATCCGGCGGCATACAGGACTTCTCCGACAGCGGCGGCTTCCTGCGGATGCAGGCCGCGCAGGATCGCGATCAGACCGTTTTGCGCCAGTGCTTGCTTGAGCATGTCAGGCCTCCAGTCAGGGTTAACGGGATGAGGAATCGATCAGTCCGGCGGCAAGCGCCAATTGCCACAGCCCACGCTCGGTGGCCTGCTCGGCCAGGGTCACCCGGGCGAAACCACAGGCGTCGAGCGCACGGCTGTAGCGGGCGCACAACTGCGCGTTGCCGATGAGGATGATCGAAGGAAGCTGCGCGCTGTTGCGACGGCGCCGTTGCACGGTGGCCAACGCTGTCAGCTCGTGGCCGATCAGCAGGCCGGACAGATAGTCCGGTTGCGCGGTGGCGCTGAGTTCACCGGTCAGGCCCAGGCTGCGGGCGCTGAACAGGGTCGACAGCGCGCCGATCTCGCCTTCCGACGACAACGCCACCTGCACGCCGCGATCAAACGCCTCGGCATCGAACGTCGCGCTGTGCTGTTGGGTACGGCCGAGAATGCTGTGTTCACTGAGCACGGCGAACACCTCGCCGGTCATGAAGGTGTCGAAACGAGTGATGCAGCCATCGGCCACTTCCACCCATTTCGAATGACTGCCCGGCAGGCCGATCAACAGATCTTTGCCCGCCTCGACCGGCAGATTCTGCAGGACGCCGAGGACCTGGGTTTCTTCGCCGCGCATTACGTTCGGCAGCGTCGAGCGCTGAATCACACCCGGCACGATGTGCACATCGACACCGCGAAGACTGCGAACGGTTTGCAGGGATTTTCCGAGATCGGCGACGTTCGCCGGCGTATCGCGGTAGGACGCTTCGCGCCAACCCTGAGCGCTGCCGACCATGCCGCAGGCGATCACTGGCAAGTCGGGTTGCGCATCGAGCCAGTCGCCGCACGCCTCATCGAATGCCAACTCAAAACCGTCGGCGCATTCACGACCGTTGATGACCCGCGGCGTCTTCGGCAACTGCATGATCCCGAACGACAGCGACCGCTGCGCCAGCACCTGCCCGCCCGCCGCGAGTTTGTATGCACGTAGGGAGGTCGTCCCCCAATCGAGCGCGATCAATTGCGCCAGCATCGCTTCACCTGTTTTGTTATTGGCAGTGAGTGAGCTGGACTATAGACCTCTCAAGTGGAAAATCTCAATATGTAATTTTACATCCCATATTTTGGGACGCGTTCAATCCAAGGCGTCTATCGCTCGACAGGATCCAGGTGCTTGTTGAGGATGACGCTCAAAGATTCATGCTCACTCGCTCCCACCTCATGTGTACGCCCCTTCTCGTCGGCTATGCCTGGCTCCTGACGCCCGTCTCCTCGAATGATGATGTACGCCACCTGGGGTGCAGGCGTTCCCTCTGCTCCGGCAACAATCCGCAATTTCGTATTGTTCGGCGCAAAGGAGGCCAACATTCCGGCATAGGGCACATCACTGCATAGCCCGAGACTGTCGATCCGGTCATATCCTGCTGCCAACTCATAACGCCAACGCACGATGCACACCGACGCAAGTGGCAGCAATGAACGCGGCTGGTCAGAGGGTTTAAGCGAGACACGCGACGGTGCCACCCGAGGGTTTTCCAACTGGGCAATGAATCGCGACGTGGGGATGTACATGACTCTTGAGTAGTAGGCGACATACGGAAACGCGGTGATCACCACCTTGCACGGAATGTATTCCTGCGGCTTGAGGATCTGCACCAACTCAACGGGCCTGACCCACTCCCGGCCGTCGTTGAGGGCGTGATTCTTCAGGTTGATCCTTGCAAACATCTCATACCGGCGGTCGCCTTCGATCAAACGCATTTCACTGACCGTCCCCGAAGCTTCCAGAGCGATCTGATGTTCGACGGAAAAATTCAGGTCACCCTTCAGCGAGCAATGAATCGAGGTTCCAATCTGGCCGCTCTGTCCATGCACTTCATACAAATCGATGAGGTTTCGGTCAGAGGTGAAACGCAGATCGTACAAGGAAGAAAATGCGTGATTGATCGAGACAAATTCAAGCCTGGCAGGTGGAACGTCGAGATGCAGGCAGGACGAACACATCAAGAAACTGCTCAACAGCAACCATTTGCAAATACGAAAGTTCAACGTTCCTCCTCCTTGGTCAGAACGCGAACAAAATCGGAGGCTGGAACACCCATTGGTCTTGAGTAGTAAACTCCATAGCCATAAGCGGAGGCATAAAACCGGCATGCCAAAGCATTGCGAGCATTCAACAACGCCAAAAGATCTTTCGAAGAAATGAAAGTATTCGAGCCGGTCTCATGGTCGGTATGAATCGCATTCAGTTCCGCCGAGTACTGATGCCTGGTCTGTGAGTCCGTACGATCAACTTCAACCATCATGCCATCCAGATAGTCTGACTCACCCTGCCTTTCAAAGAGTTCCACTTTTGCGCCCAGATAGCACGCAAACCCTTCATAGGTTTGGTTTCTACCTGCATGGGTATCGAAGAATTTCAGCAAATCCTTATCCGAAGAAAACCGGACATCAAAGCGTGCGTAATCAGGCACATAGCTTACAGACTCAAACTGTATATCAATGGGCGGCACCGGTGGATTTTGCGTGCAAGCACCGCACAAAAATAACAAACCTACAACTATATATTTCTTCAAGGGAAAATCCTGTTAATTACAATCAGTACTCAGCGTTAGCTTTCAGCAATTCCTTGCTAGGCACTTTCATCACGTTAGAGAAGTAAGTCGTGTACGTCGTGGAATGAACCCGAAACAAACAAGCGATCGAGTCTTTTTTCATCAAGAAAGGGGCCAAAGTATCTCCTTGCAGATATCGCTCACCACCACTACTTTTTTCAGACTCACTAAAAATGACGTCAGCCCTGTAAAGCCCCGGCTCGGCCGATACTTCCTCAACCAGACCAAATCCCGATTGCTTTATATGATGTGCTTGAGAAAAATCCAGATCATCGCTCAGCGAGCAAATCAGGCCTTGACCAATGGACGACTTGAACAAACCGAGAAGATCGATATCCGACGCAAAGTAAATCTGATAAATCCCGGTATTGCGGAGTTGCTCAACCTTTGAAATTTGCAGAGTTGCAATAGGTCGACCATGATTCAGGGAGCAGGCTGAAAGCACTAACATCAAAGCGAGAAAACATACCCATCTCATAAAAATTCAACCTTTTTGTGCGTTTCTGAATTTGCGTGCAACAGGCGCTTGATGGGCTACTCCGTGGTCACCGGAAAACGACAGAGGCGCGAGAAAGTGACTGAGGCATTGCGCGGGAATACTCAGCCAGCAAGGTTTTTAATGTGCATCAATCGCTTGCACTAGATCGGAAGCTGGAACATGCATGACGTTAGAAACATACGTTCTATTGCCGGTAGTGTTAACTCTAAAAGCACATACTATAAATTTCCTCTTGACCAATACATCACGCAACGCCTTGCCCCCCAGAATATTTTCCTGCCCTTGCAACTCTCCTGCCTCGCGAAAAATAACCTTTGATTCGTAATGCCCTCCCGTAGTGTCATCGATAAGTCTCACACTACCGCGTCCGGAGCGCTTCAAATAATGCCCAATTGAAAAATCCTGATCATCTTCCAGCGCACATACGAGACCTTCCCCAATGGCGGGACCGAACAAGGCCAAAAGATCGATATCGCTGGTAAAAGTCATCAGAAAGCCGAAGCCACTCGGCGTTATCTCAACAGTTCCAAAATGCAGCGTGGCGGTGGGTCGCCCATGATTGGTGGAATATGAAACAGAAAAAATCGTTGCAAATAAAATGACAAAAAAACGTTTCATTGCTCCCCCATGCCCACAATAAAGTCAGAAAAATTACGATCCTTGACCTTCCAATAATCACCTTCCCCGACCCACCGACCACGACATTGCCGTGTCCGCCGGTGCTGTCGAGCATCGCGACATCGAGGCACGAGACAAACGCACGGATGGCTTTGCCACCGAGGGGGTGATGGTGCAGAGAATGTCCACCGGTGGGCGGTGCGGGTTATCGGAGGAACCGAGGTTTCTGACCAGACCGAACAGGCGGATCGACGCCCGTAGTCCGCTCAACGCCGGTCACTCGTTGACGCAGCGAGGGCTCCACGGGCGTGGAGAAAGAGTGCCAGAGGCATTGCAGGTGTCGTCCGTGAGCGCGCAAAAATGGCGCACAGGATGCCGGACTAGAGCGGATTGGACAATCGAATCAGCAGCCAGATTTCCGCTATTTACTCAGCCCTCGGCAAATTCGCGCAATACCTTGCCATCCATGCGATAGCGCACCCACTCTTCCTGCGGCTGGGCGCCGAGGGATTTGTAGAATTCGATGGCCGGGGTGTTCCAGTCCAGCACGCTCCATTCGAAGCGGCCGCAGTCGTTGGCGCAGGCGATTTTTGCGAGGTGGCGCAGCAACGTTTTACCGGCGCCGCCGCCCCGTTGTTCCGGGGTGATGTAGAGGTCTTCGAGGTACAGGCAGTTGCTGCCCAGCCAGGTCGAATAACTGAAGAAGAACACCGCAAAACCGATCGGCAGACCATCGCGCAGGCAGATCAGGCCGTGGGCGGTGGCGCCTTCGCTGAACAGGCTGCGCTCGATGTCGGCGACGCTGGCGATGACTTCGTGACGGGCCTTTTCGAAGTCTGCAAGTTCAGTGATGAACGCGAGGATTTGCGGTGCATCGCTGGGGGTCGCCGGGCGGATTTCGATCGTCATGGACGGGCCTTGTCGGAAAAAGGAAAACGCCATACTAAGGCGGCGCGCGGCGCTCGTCACATGGCAATCCACAGATTAGGCTAGCGCCGCCGAACACTCGAAAGGACGCCCATGAAAAACTTCGCTTTCTCGCCCCTCGCGGAACTCGCCGCCGAACTGCTGCCCCACGCCCTGGAACCGTCGGAGGACGGCGCTCATGACCTGTCACATCTGCAACGGGTCTGGCATAACGCGCGCACCTTGCAGGCCGAGGAAGGCGGCGATCTTGAAGTCCTTCTGGCAGCGGTGCTGCTGCACGATTGTGTGGCCGTGGAAAAGAACTCGCCACTGCGTTCACAGGCATCGCGCCTGGCGGCGGAAAAAGCATCAACGGTGCTGGCAAACCTGAACTGGCCCGAAGAAAAAATCAGTGCAGTGATCCACGCCATCGAAGCCCACAGCTTTTCCGCCAACATCACCCCGCTAACCCTCGAAGCACGTCTGATGCAGGACGCCGACCGCCTCGACTCCCTCGGTATGCTTGGTGTCGCCCGCACCTTCTACATCGCCGGGCGCATGGGCAGCTCGCTGTACGACCCGCACGATCCCGAGGCTCGGGAAAGGGACTACGACGACAAGCGATTCTGCCTCGATCATTTCCAGACCAAACTGCTGCACCTCGCCGACGGTTTCCAGACTACTGCCGGTCAACATCTGGCACGGATTCGTCATCAACGTCTGAAGGGTTTCATGGAGCAGTTCAAGGAAGAGATCGGCGTCGTCTGAAAGCGTTACTCCGGTCATTCACGATCCTGAGTTCGCCAAGCTCAGACCTAAGCCACGGACCTGCCGTGTTAGATAGATGACGCTCAATTTTTCCGGTCAAGGAACCGCGTCATGCCTCAAGCAACACCCCAGGTCTCGGGCAAACTGTTCGGCCTGTTTTGCCTCGCCAGTTATCTGCTGTCGCTGTCCTACGGCGCGACATTCTTGCTCTCGCTACTGATCGGTTCACGCGGCGGCAACGAGCACGATGCCGGCAGCGTGATCAGCGCAGCGATGCTCAGCACATTCGTTGCAGTGCTGGTGTCAGGGCATTTGTCCGACTGGCTGGGCGCGGCGCGTTCGATTGCGCTGTTCGGGCTGTTGCTGGTGGCGGCGAGCCTGGGGTTTGCGATGACGCCGGGGTTCGGCCATTGGCTGCTGTTTTTCGGATTGCTGCTTGGTTTGGGCTGGGGCGTGTTCTACACGCTGGGGCCGATCATCGTCGCCAGTCTGGTGAGCCCGGCACAGCGGGCGAAATACTTTGCGCTGCTGTCCGGCAGCATGATGACCGGGATCGGCAGCGGCCCGTTGCTCGGGCGTGCAGCGAGTGCGCTGGGCTTGCCGGTGACGTCGGCGTTCTATCTGGCAGCCGGGGCGAGCCTGATCGGCGTGCTGCTGTTCTGGCGTCTCGGCGCTCGATTGAAAGGCACACAGGCGACATCGGCAGCGCGAATTTCCTGGCAGGCGACTACTCAGGTGCTCGGCTCTCGCGCGGTGTTTCCGATCATCATGGTCGGCCTCGGCGGTTGCGTGTTCGGCGGGCTGTCGAGTTTCCAGACCAGCTATGCCGCCGCCCGTTCGCTGGATTATTCGCTGTTCTTCCTGGGCTTCATGAGCGCTGCGATCAGCAGCCGGATGTTGATCGCAGGTTATGTGGTCAAGCGTGATCCGCTGCGCGCGTCGTGTCTGTTGTCGGGGTTGATGCTGGGCTCGATCGTGCTCTTCGCGTTCGGCGTCCAGAACGGGATCAGCTATCTGCTGGCGGCGGTGATGCTCGGTGTCGGTTACGGCCTTACCTACTCGGTGATCAATGGGCTGGCGGCCAACGAGGCACCGGCCGGTACCACGTCGCAGGCGTTGCTGCTGTTCAGTCTGGCGTACTTCATCGGAGTATTCGGCTTTCCGCTGCTGGCCGGAAAAATCATCGTCGAGCACGGCATGGCGACGTTGTTGCTGACGGTGTTGGCGGTGGCGGCGTTGAACTGGTCGATCACCCTCGGCCGCCTGTTCTGGCGGCGGATGACGGTAGAAAGCGCACTGACGAACTGAACCGTTCGTCATTCAATCGGCACCTATGCCACGCGAGGGCGGACCAAGATCAGGTAAGGATTCCAATCACTGGAGACACACCATGATCTCGTCAAGGTTGACTGCTTTCGTGTTTGCCACGCTGCTCTGCCCCGTGGCATTCGCCGCGACCGCCACGGGCACCGGCCCCACCGATCCGGTCGAACGCCCGAAGGCCCCGGCCATCCAGAGTGCGCCCGGCATGAACACCGATGGCTCGGGCGTCGAGAACGCCCTGCCGCCCGCCACCGGCACCGACCCACGCACCCAGGGCAATGATCCGGGACGTCAGGGCGGCACTCAGGGTAATCCCGTTCCGCCGGACAATTCCGGCTCCGGTATGGGCTCGAAAACCACTACCGGTGGTTCGGGTTCAGAAGGTGCCGGTCAGTAGGCGGAAGATTCGCGGATCAGCGCATCGACTTCGGCTGTGCCCGGTGCAGTCGCCGGCCCCCAACGGGTCACGGCCAACGCCGCTGCAGCATTGGCGCGCCTCGCGGCTTCATCAGCCGCCAGCCCTTGCGCCAGGCCGGCAACGAACACGCCGGCATGGGCATCGCCCGCGCCGTTGCTGTCCACCGCCTGCACCTTGAAACCCGGCACATGCCGGCGCTCGCCGTGCTGATGAATCCAGCAACCCTGCGGCCCGTCGCGCACCACCATCAGCACACCCTGCGGCAGGTGCACGGCCAACCGGTCCAGCGCGGTTTCGATGTCCGTCGCGCCAGTGAAGCGCAAGGCTTCGACGCTGTTGCTGGTCCACACGTCGATGCGCGGCAGCAACGCCTGCATCATCGGTGAGTCCGGCGATTCCACCAGCGGGCCCGGATCGAACACCACGTTGATCGTCTTCGGCAACGCCAGCGTCCAGTCCAGCAACGCCTGGGCCTTGCCGCTGTGCAGCAGGCTGTAGCCGCTGACGTAGACATAGTCGCCCGCCTCGGCTGCAACGCTGTTCAGCTCCGCCGCCGTCACTTCACCTTCGGCGCCGATGTAGGAAATGAAACTGCGCTCGGCCGACGCATCGGTCAGCGCCACGCAGATGCCGGTGTCGCGCTCTGCAGGCTGCTCGATGCCGACGCGGATGCCCTCGGCGTGCATCGCCTGCCGCGCCAGATCACCGAAACGACCGTTGCCGTGGCGACCCAGATAGACCACCGGCAAGCCGTTGCGCGCGGCGGCAGCCATCACATTGAAGCCGCCACCGGCTTCGAAACTGGCGGACTGCGCCAGCACGTCGCCGCCGATTTGCGGCAGAGCCTCCACGGCCATGACCAGGTCGATGATGACCTGGCCGGTGTGCAACATCTTAGGCATGAGCGTTCTCAACTTGCGCGGCGCGGCGGTCTTTCGCCCCGCCGAGTACGAAGTACAGGCCTCCGGCGACCACAAACGTCACGATCCAGCCGAGGCCGTTGTGGCCCAGCCATGAGTCGGACAGGAAGCCCTTGAACCAGACATTTTCGGCGGTCGTACCGATGGTGGTGAAACTGAAACCCAGCACGATGGCAATCGCCCACGCACCGAATGCGCGCCACTCGATGCCGCCGCTGTACCAGTAGGCGCTGCTCGGGCTGACGTCGAGCAGGTCTTTCGGGCTGTAGTAGTGACGGTGAATCAGGTCGACCACGAAGATCCCGACCCACGCGGTGATCGGCACCGCCAGCAGAGAAATGAAGGTAATGAACGGACCGTAGAAACTGTCGGCGATCAGCATGAAATAGATCGAACCGGCGAAGATCGCGACGATATCGACCACTACCGCGTAAACGCGTTTGACCTTCAGGCCGAGGGTCAGCGTGGTCAGACCGGCGGAGTACACCGACAGGTTGTTCGATAACAGCAAGCCACCGAATGCGGTGATCAGGTACGGCACGGCCATCCAGGTCGGCAGCATGTCGCGGATCGCCACGATCGGGTCGGTCGCCGATGCCAGATCGTTGTTGCCCACCGACAGCAGGCCACCGAGGGTGATCAGCAACACCAGCGGAATCCCCGCACCGAACGCCGCCGAAGCCACCAGGCGCACGGCTTTGACGCTGCGATGCTGATAGCGCGACATGTCGGCGCCGGCGTTGGCCCAGCCGATCCCGGTGCCGGCCGCCATGGTGCCGATACCGATGATCATCGCGCTCATTGGTGCTGGCGTGGCGTTGAACACCGCGCTCCAGTCAATGGTCGCGCAGAGGAAGCCGCCGACCAGAATGTTCAGCGCGCCGAACACGTAGGTCGCCCACTTCTGGATTACCAGCAAAGTGGCGTGGCCGAGGCCGGACACCGACAAGGTCAGCAGCACGAAAATCGCGATGAAGACCAGGGTCAACACCGGCGCGCTTTTGGCTTCTACCGGCGAGCCGAACAGGATCGAGCACAACGACAACAGCACGAACGCCGCGGTAGTGGTGTTGACGGTTTCCCAGCCCAGGCGCGACATCAGCGACACCAGCGTCGGGCCGATATTGCCGCGCACACCGAAGATCGCCCGCGACAGGGTCAGGCTCGGCGCACGACCGCGACGGCCGGCAATCGAGATGATCCCCACCACCGCGAACGAACCGGCAGCGCCGAGAATCGCAACAATGATCGCCTGCCAGATCGCCAGGCCGCGAAACGCAACCAGCGTGGCGCCCAGCGGCAGGCCGAGGATGGAAATGTTGGCCGCAAACCAGACCCAGAACAGCTGTAGCGGATGACCGTTGCACTCGCCTTCCGGCACCGGTTCGATGCCACGGGTTTCCAGTTGCCCGGCGCTTTGCCCGGCGTTCGATGAACTCATGAGAGATACTCCTGTTGCCATTGTTGTGGTTGTCGGCAAGACAGATGGTTGACGTGTGGCGGGCGGCGTTTCAGCGCAGCGCGAGGAGTCCTTTCACCAACGGTTCCAGCTCCAGATCATTGACGGTTTTGACGATTTCAATCATCGCCGCCGGCCAGCTCTGAAGACCCAGGCAGGCCCCAAGCATGGCGCCGAGAATCGCCGCGATGGTGTCGGTGTCGCCACCCAGGCTGGCGGCCATGCACAGCGCGTCGAACGGCGTCATTTCACCGACCGCGACTTGCTGCGCGAGGGCGAACGACACCACCACCGATTCCTGCGAGGCCACCGATGTACCGATCACGTCGTACAGCAGATCCGCGAGCAGCACCGGGTCGCTTTCAACGCTGATGCTGCGCGCCCAACTGATCCGCGACGCGATGCGCCCACCGGCCACCCAGTGCCCATGCGCTTCCGCTTGCTGGGCAATCTGCTGGCCGAGGTTCAGCGCCTCGCCCAGATCCAGACCGTTGATGCCGGCCGAGACCACCGCCGCCACTGCTGCCGCGCTGGAAATCCCCAGCGTGGTGTTGTGAGTGACCTGACACGCCTGCACCACCGCCGCGATAAAACGCTCGGAGTCGGCGACATCGGCGGCGATCCCCACCGGGGTGATGCGCATCGCCGCGCCGTTGGTGGTGCCGTAGCGCCCGGCCTCTTCCGGCGAATGGCCGGCGAGGATCATTTCGATCGCACGTTTGGTCGATGGGCCGAGCAAGTCCTGCGAGCCCTTGGCCTGCATCTCGGCTTCCCATTCGATCAGCCGTTGCGCGAGTACCGCCGGCTCGATCCGGCCCTTGCCTTCGACCAGCAACTCGCCCACCAGAATCGCCTGTTCAGTGTCATCGGTGATCGAGCCTTTGGGCATGTTCGCGGCAATCGGTTGCAAGGGGCCGGCGTCTTGCAGGTCGGTGATCTGGCCGAAGCGCTGCCTGATCGTTTCGCGGTTCAGGGATTGCGTCGGCATGCCCAGCGCATCGCCGAGGGCCAGGCCATAAAACGCGCCCAGGGCACGGTCGAGGGCGGTCATTTCGATTCTCCAAATTGCAGGTGCAGACGGAAATGCACCGGATCAAGCAGGCTTTCGACCAGTTCCATGAAGCGGTTCTGTCGGTCGTAGGTGGTGCGCAGTGCCTTGAGGAACACCGTGCCTTCCGGACGGCCGAGCAGCTCGGCGTCTACAGCGTTGAGCGGTTCGGCGCCGATCCACTGATCGCCGCGCTCGCCGATGTAGCCGTAGGCCGCCAGGGTAACGGTCAGCGAATTGTCGATCAGGCCGACACGCGGCAGGCTTTCCAGGCCTCCGGTGGCGGGCATCAATGAGCGTTCGAGCGACACCAGCGTGCCATCGTTGGAACGGCGACGACGATCGAGAGTGATGAATTGGTCGGTGCCGAAGCGCGGCAGCAGATCGGGCCGGGTCACGGCTTCCAGGCGCAGCACTTCGGTGTTGATGAACGCCCCGCTGTCGGCCAGGGCCTGGGCCCAGCCGCTGCGCTGATCGAGCACCACACCGTCGAACGTGACGATGGAACCGACCCCGCTTTGCGTGGCGATGTAATTGCGCCGTTTCAGTTCGGCCAGCGCTTCGCGCAACGTGCCACGGCTGACGTTGAATTCCTGAGCCAACTGATGCTCGCCGGGCAACAGAAAGCCGTCCTCCATGAGGCCGCTTTCGATGCGTCGGACGAGCTCGTCGACCACCCGTTGTTTCTTGTCAAATCGTACCTGTCTAATCATGTACAAAGTGATAACCGAAACGGGTTGGGACGAGCAAGGTAATTTTTGGGGAAGGTGACAAAAGGCGTAGTACTGGAGACACCCTCTCCCAAAGGAGAGGGTCAGCAGAATATTGATCTCAGCGCTGTTTCAGACGGTCGATCACAACAGCCAACAGCAAAATCGAACCTCGAATCACATACTGATAAAACGTGTCGATATTCTTCAGGTTCATCGCATTCTCGATAATCGCCAGAATCAACACCCCGGCAATCACATGCCGAATCATCCCGATCCCGCCGCTCAGCGACACCCCGCCCAGCACGCAAGCCGAAATCACCGTCAGCTCAAAACCCTGCCCGATCATCGGCTGCCCGGACGTCATCCGCGACGCCAGAATCACCCCCGCCAGCGCACCGATCACTCCATGCACGGCGAAGATGATGATCTTCGTGCGATCGACATTCACCCCCGCCAGCAACGCCGCTTCCTGGTTGCCGCCGATGGCCATGGTGTTGCGCCCGTAGGTCGTGTAGTTCAGCAACCAGCCGAAAAACAGGAAGCAGACAATGGTGATCAGGATCGGCACCGGTACGCCGAACAACTGACCGTTGCCGAACACGAAGAACGATTCCTGCGATACGCCCACCGCTTTGCCGTTGGCAAAAATGTAGGCCAGGCCACGGACAATCTGCATGGTCGCCAGCGTCGTGATCAACGCGTTGACCCGCAACTTGGCGATCACGATACCGTTGATCAAACCGACGATCAGCCCCATTACCAGCGCGGCGCTGACGCCGAGAAACACGCTGTTGGTATCGCGCATCACCACCGCCGCAACCACCCCGGCGCAGGCAATCACCGAACCCACCGACAAGTCGAAATGCCCCGACGCCAGGCAATACAACATGGTGCACGCGGCAATCCCGGTGGTGGAAATCGCCAGGCCCAGGCCACGCATGTTCAGCGGCGAGAGGAAGTTGTCGATCAGCAAGGTGCAGGCGAGGAAGATCCCGACCGCCGCCAGCAACATCACCCAGTCATCGAGGAAGCGCCGCATATCCAGCGGTTTGCGCGCGGTCGGCAGGGTTTCGTTTTGGGTTGTCATCATAGTCACCTCTCAGTTCGCCACGCCGTCAGCGCGGTGGCGCGGCAAAGCCAGTTGCAGCAGGTTGGATTCATTGGCCTGGTCGCGGCTGACTTCGCCACGCAGGGCGCCCTCGCACAACACCAGAATGCGGTCGGAAATGCCCATCACTTCCATCAGATCGCTGGACACCACGATCACCGAAATGCCGTCGGCGGCCAGGTTATGGATGATCTGATAGATCTCGGCCTTGGCGCCGATATCGATGCCCCGGGTCGGCTCGTCGAGCAGAAGGACTTTCATCGGCATCGACAGCCAGCGGCCGAGAATCGCCTTCTGCTGGTTGCCGCCGGAGAGGAACTTGATCTGTTGTCCGGCGTGGGGCGTTTTCACTTTCAGGGCCTTGATCTGTTTGTCGGCGTTGCCCTTTTCCCAGATCCCGCGCAGCAGGCAACCGAGCCCTGAGTTCGCGCCGCGCGCACTGATGTTGATGTTCTCGGCGACGCTGGCGAGCGGGATAATGCCTTCCTTCTTGCGGTCCTCCGGGCACAGCAGAATCCCGGCGGCAATCGCATCGCGGGGCGAACGCAGCTTCAGTTCATGGCCACGCAATTCCAGGCGCCCGGCGGTGTTGCGTTCCAGGCCACTGAGCAACCGGAACAGCTCGGTGCGCCCTGCCCCGACCAGTCCGAACAGGCCAAGGATTTCGCCTTTGTGCGCATCGAAACTGATCGGCTCACGCAGGCCCGGGCCGAGCAATCCATCGACTCTCAGCGCCACGGCTCCGCGCGGGCGACCGCGATAATCGTAGATGTCCTGAATGTCGCGCCCGACCATGCAAGTCACCAGTTGATCGTGGGTCAACTGACTCATGTCCTCGAAGGTACGTACGTAGCGACCGTCCTTGAACACCGTGACCGCGTCGCAGATGCGGAACACTTCTTCCATGCGATGGGAGACGTAGAGCACCACTTTGCCCTCGTCGCGCAGCCGGCCGATGATCGCCATCAACCGGTCGATTTCCCGAGCCGAGAGGCTGCTGGTCGGTTCATCGAAGGCAATCACATGGGCACCACGGGACAACGCCTTGGCGATTTCCACCAGTTGCCGCTGGCCGAGGGACAGGCGCCCGACCTTGGTCTGCGGATCGATTTCATCGGCCAGACCTTTGAGACAAGCCAAGGCTTGCTGACGCAGCGCACCGCGATTGATCAGACCGAAACTGGCCGGCAGGTGGCCGAGGAACAGGTTCTCGGCCACGGTCATTTCCGGCACCAGATGCAGCTCCTGGTGAATCACCGCCACGCCGCTGCCGATGCTGTCAGCGGTGGACTTGAAGGCCATCGTCCGTTCGCCGATCTGCAGCTGGCCGCTGCTGGGAATGTAGGCGCCACCGAGGATTTTCAGCAGCGTCGATTTGCCGGCGCCGTTCTCGCCCATCAAGGCGTGCACCTGCCCGGGATGGGCGACGAAGCTGATGCCGTCCAGCGCCTTCACCCCGGGGAAGGTCTTGCCGATCCCGTTGAAGCGCAGACTGCCGGCACTGTGTTGTTGTGTTTGTACTTGCGCGTGCATTTAAGCCACCTCTTCACACCGATGACAGCCCGGTTGCCCGGGCCGCCGCTGCCGTCAGTTCCACAGGCCGATCTTTTCCAGCTCTTGCTTGAAGTTCTCGCGGGTGATCAGGGTGACGTCGTCCATCGCGGTGTACTTCGGCGGCTCTTTGCCGGTGGTGACCCACTCGTACATCATGCTCGCGGTGTTGTAGCCCTCGATGTGCGGGCTCGGCAGCATCGAACCGTAGAAGCCGCTGTTGGGCTTTTTCAGCTCGCCGATCGCGTCGGTGCCGTTGATGCCGATGCCGATCACGTTGGCGGCGGCAAACCCGGCGGCTTCGGTGGCGCGCACGCCGCCGAGCACGGTGTTGTCGTTCATGCCGCCGATGATCAGGTTCTTCGCCGCGCCCGGCAGCTTGACCAGCGCCGAGTTGGTGGCGTCCATGCTGCCCGGTACGTCGAGGGTTTTCAGGGCGGCGGTCAGGATGTGCTCTTTCGGCAGGCCGGCATCTTCAAGCGCTTTCATCGAGCCGTCGGTGCGCTTCTTGCCGGTGTCGAGTTCGTTGTAGGTGTTCACAACGGCGTAGGTGTCTTTCCAGTCCCAGTTGCGTTTTTTCGCTTCGGCGGCCATGGCGGCGCCCTGCTTCTGGCCGACTTCGAACGCGGCCATGCCGAGGTACGGCACCTCTTCCATGAACTTGCCGTTGGCGTCGACGAAACGGTCGTCCACGGCAATCACTTTCAGGTCATTGAGTTTGGCCTTGGCCATGATCGCAGGGCCGAGGGATACGTCCGGCGGGCAGATCACAAAGCCCTTGGCACCGTTGGCCGCGAGGCTGTCGATGGCCGAGAGGGTTTTCTCGCCGTCCGGCACGGCGATCTTGATCAGCTCGAAGCCTTTGTCCTTGGCCGCTTTTTCTGCGAAGGCCCATTCGGTCTGGAACCACGGCTCTTCGGCCTGCTTGACCAGAAAACCGATTTTCACCGGATCGGCGGCCAGCAGCGAACCGCTCAGGCTGAACGCAGTGACCGCCAGCGCGGCACTGCACAGGGTACGAATCCCGAAACGACGTTTCATAAGCAGACTCCTTGTTATTTTTCTTGAGCGTTATTTGAAAAGCGTTGAAGCGGTCGAAGCATGTTTCTGTCAATCATCAGGACAATAGTCATATCGTATGATGATTGGATTTCAGGCGAACCTTGCCACCTGGAATCCGGTTTTTCAGTCGTGGTACATCACCGAACGACCACCATCGATGGTGATGCACGAGGCGTTGATGAACGGCGCTTCGTCGCTGGCCAGGAACACGGCCGTCATCGCCACTTCGATCGGTTGGCCGATGCGTTTTGGCGGATGCAGGTCAAAGGCGCGCTGGCGTTCAGCGTGCGGGTCGGCGAAGCCGTTCCAGTAATCGACGTTGAGCTGGGTTTCGATGTAGCCCGGGGCGATGGCGTTGACGCGAATACCCTTCGGCGCGTACTCGATGCCCAGCGCGCGGGTCAGCCCGAGCAGGCCATGTTTGGCCACCGGGTACGGGAAGCAGCCGGGAATGATGTTCGTGGAATGGGTCGAGGCAATGTTGATGATGCTGCCGATGCCTTGCTCGATCATCTGCGGCAACACGGCCTTGCAGCCATACCAGGCGCCGTCGAGGTCGATGGCAAAGCAGCGGCGCCAGTCTTCTTCGGTCATTTCCAGCGGATCGCGGAACACGTTGACCCCGGCGCAATTGACCAGCACGTCGATACGACCGTGCAACTCGATGGCCAGTTTGGCCATGGCGTGCAGATCCTGCTGGCGCGATACGTCGGCCTTGATCGCTTGCACATCGGCGCCCTGCTCGCGCCAGTGCGCAGCGACTTTCTCGACTTTTTCAGCCTGGATATCGCTGATCACCAGTTTCGCCTGCTGGGAGGCGAAAGTCGCGACGATCGCTTCGCCGATGCCTTGGGCGGCGCCGGTCAGCAACACAACCTTGTTTTTCAGGCGCTCGCCTTTCGGTGGCTCGGGTACCGGTGGCAGGGACAGAGGTTCAGCCATGAATCAGGACTCCTGTTGGAAAGCATAAAAAAACCGGGCATCTGACGATGTCCGGTCTGGAAGGCTTCTGGAACACAACAGGCGAGCGCCGCTGACGGCATCGGGCCGTTGCGGGACGCTGACTCCGCTGGGGAGTGCGATAGAGATTCGCTGCATCACTTCACCTGTTTTGTTCTTTTTAAGTGTGAGTGCGTGTTACTGCTGGAGCCGACTATAAACCCGACCGCCAAATAATCTCAATATATAATTTTGCATCCCATATTTTGGGATTTAACTGGCGAATCGCGTACAGAGCTTTCCTGCGACGTCCACTCGTAGCGACAGCACGGCGCCGTCCAGCGGGTGGTTCAGCGGACTTTTGGCGCTGGTGATGTACAGGGTTTTCAGGTCGGCGCCGCCGAATACGCAACTGGTCGGGCGGCTGATCGGCAGGTCGATCTTGCGGTCGATCTGGCCATCCGGTGTCAGGCGCAGCAGGCAGCTGCCGTCCCAGCGGGCGTTCCAGATGTAGCCTTCGGCGTCCATCGCCGAACCGTCCGGGCCACCGTTCTGATCGGCGCCGTACCAAGACAGGGCCGTGTCGAGGTTGCCGTCGGTGTGGATGAAATAGCGATACAACGTGCCGTCGAGGCTATCGCCGAACAACAGCGTGGTGCCGTCGTCACTCCAGAGCAGCGTGTTGGGAATCCCCAGGCCACGCAGCAACGGCGTGACTCGTTTATCCGGATCAATCCGGAACAACCCACCGGAACGACGGGTGATCGGCAGATCTTCGCCCTGCTCGCCGATGTTGTTTTGCATGGTGCCGAGCCACAAGCGGCCCTGGCCATCGCAACGTGCTTCGTTGGCGCGGTTACCCGGTTGCGGGTCGGCGACGCAGAACAGCGTCAGCCGCGGCTCAAGTCCGGGGGAATCCAGGTCGAGTCGGTAGACGCCGCTGCTCAGGGTCACCAGCGCGTCGCCGCTGGCGCAGGGGATGAACGCCGAGACGTGTTCCGGCATCTGCCAGATCTGCACGTTCTGCCCGATCAGGCGCAGCGCCTGCTTGCCGGCGATGTCGACCCAGTACAGCGCCTGGGTCGGTGCGTCCCAGAACGGGCCTTCGCCCAGTTGCGCCCGATGCTCTGTCACCGCAGTCCACGTCATGCAACCTCCTGTCTTGTTGTTTTTGTCAGCTGGCTTTTTTGTCGGCCATCACCTGCGGGTAGAACCGCTTGATGGCCAGGTCGGCATTGTCGATCAGGGTCATGCAGGCCCATACCCCGCGCGCGGCATCCCGAGCGGCGATGGCGTCGGCCATGTCTTTATGGATGGGCAGTGTGCGGCGTAATTCGTCGGGGTCTGCCGCGGACACTTCGAAGGACACGGCGAGCAGCGCGCCGAGGGCCGGCACCATTTGCTCGATGAATTGATTGTGGCTGGCGGCGAGAATGCATTCGTGGAAGAACTGGTCGGCGCGGTTGTAATCAATGCCGCTGTCCACCGCCCGCTCCAAGGCATTGTAGGCCTGCTGCACGGCTTGCACCTGTTCGACGGTCGCCCGCTCGCAGGCCCAGCGCACCGCCATCGGTTCGATGGTGCGGCGCAGGTCGAGCAGGTCATCGACGAAGTTTTCCGGCAGGCCGCTGCGCGACAGCCAGCCCACGACTTGCGGATCGAACAGGTTCCAGCGCTTGATCGGCAACACCCGCGTGCCGACTTTGGGCCCGACTTCGAGCATGCCTTTGGCGACGAGGGTCTTGATCGCTTCGCGGATCACGGTGCGGCTGACACCGAGCTGTTCGCCCAGATCGGCCTCGACTTTGATCGCCTGCCCCGGTTTTACCTGGCCGGCGGCAATCCAGGCGCCCAGCCAGTCAACCGTTGATGCGTGAAAACTGCTCGACATGGATACCCCGAAGCCGTTCGCTGTGGTTGCCCAAGCTAATCATCATACGATTGAGAGTCAACGACAAAAAACCGCAGCCTGCTTTCACAGACTGCGGTTTCTTAGGGTTCGAGGCCGATGCGGAAGAACTCGCCGCCACTCCAGACGCCGAGCCAGCGCTGGCCATCGATTTCACGACTGACTGCGAGCTCCACCAATTGGTAGAACACGTTGCGGTGGATCAGCGCTTCGAGGTTGGTGCGCACATGCACATAGGGGGCAGGTTCTTGCGTTGTCGGATCGATCTCCACCCGGATCGGATGTTCCGGGCCGGCCTCGGTGGTTTCATCGACGTTAGTGGTAAAGCGCAGCAGTTGCGCCTCACCCTCGCCTTCCACCTCGACGGCAATCGCCACGAATGGCGCGTCATCGACCTTGATCCCGACTTTCTCCACCGGAGTAATCAGGAAATAATCATCGCCATCGCGGCGGATGATGGTGGAGAACAGCTTGACCATCGGCTTGCGCCCGATCGGTGTACCCAGGTAATACCAGGTGCCGTCGCGGGCGATGCGCATGTCGATGTCGCCGCAGAAATCCGGGTTCCACAAGTGCACCGGCGGCAAGCCTTTGGTTTTGGGGATTTGTCCCAACAGGTCATTGGCTTTTTGCGGGCCACTCATGGCGTACTCCTTGAATTACTGGTCCCCGACGCCCAGCAGGCTGCGCGCGTACTGCGCCAGCGGTGGGCCGATCAGGTCTTCGGGCTTGTTATCGTGGAACGTCAGTAAACCGCCACGACTCTTGATCCGTGCAGTATCAATCAAATACTGGGTGCTGGTCTCGATCAACATGATCTGAATCACGCCGCCGTCGATACCGAGGCGATCCACGGCTTCCTGATCCAGCCATTCATCGGAGTTGCCGATGCGGTCGTCAGCCTTGGCGAAACGGGTGTACAGCAGGTAGTGAGCACCGGCATCACGGGCTTCGCCCATCGCCTGGTCGAGGCCTTCCGGCGCACGGGCGCGACGGACCATCGGGAAGTATTCGACGAAACCTTTGAAGGCCTCCTCGGCCACTACGTTGGGACGCGGGTAGGAACCACCCGGCGGCGCGAACGAACCCTGCGCGATGTAGATGAACGAATCCGGCTGAATGCGGAAATTGTTTACGCGGCGGCTGTCGCTGTGATCCAGCAGACCTGCGTCGCTCATCTGGTAGCGAGTCCCTTCGGCCATGTCACTGACAGTCATACAGCCGCCCAGCGCCAAAACGGCCAGCAGCAAAACCAGGCTACGCATCCTAATCCTCCAGAAGCCGGTGACGGAAAACCGGCGAATGGCCGTAGGATGCAGCTTTTGCGCCAGTCCTTGGAAATGTGCAGGTATCCGGTTTGAAATAGATTTTTGGTGGCGAGAGATTTAGCCGCCAATGATCTTCATGACGGTGCCGCCGCCGGAGAACGCGACTTCCTGCTTGTCGCCCAAGGCTTTGACCAGCAATCGTTGCAACGCTGGCAGCGCCTCGTGGCGCGGCTTGTCGAGCAGGTCACCGACGTAGTGACGGTTGCTCGATGACAGGCAACCATGCAGCCATCCGGTGGATGACAAGCGCAGTCGCGAGCAGGTTCGGCAGAACGGTACGCTTTCGTTGGCGATCACACCAAAGTTGCCGAGACCGGGAATTGCATAGCGAACAGCGGTGGCGTCCACCGGCGCGTCGGTTTGCGCGTACTCGTAATGTTCGCCGATCAGGCTCAGCAGCTGTTGCAGGCTGACGAACTGTTGCAGGAAGGCGTTGGAATCAGTGGCCAGGTGGCCCATGCGCATCAGCTCGATGAAGCGCAGTTCAAAGCCACGCTCGAGGCAGTAATCGAGCAGCGGCATCACCTGGTCGAGGTTCTGCCCGCGCAACGGCACCATGTTGACCTTGATCTTCATCCCCGCCGCTGCGGCCTGATCCATGCCGTCGAGCACGGTGGCCAGATCGCCGCCACGGGCAATGCTGCGGAACGCGCCGGCGTCCAGGGTATCGAGGGAAACGTTGATGCGTCGCAGGCCGGCATCGACCAGCAGCGGGAGTTTTTTCGCCAGGAGCTGGCCGTTGGTGGTCAGGCTGATGTCTTCCAGGCCCATCTTGCCGACGGCGCTCATGAAGGATTCGAGCTTGGGACTGACCAGCGGCTCGCCGCCAGTGATGCGCAGGCGCTCGATGCCGGCGGCTTCGATCAGATAGGCAACGCCGCGCGCCATGGCCTCGGCCGACAGTTCATCCTGCGCAGCCACCAACCGCTTGCCGTTGGGCACGCAGTAGGTACAGGCGTAATTGCAGGCGGAGGTCAGACTGATCCGCAAATTGCGAAAACGCCTGCCTTGACGGTCAACGATCATGAAGCACTCCGGCGATGGAAAATCGAGCGGCTAAAACTTGACTCACAATTCAAGTTTTAGCAAGCCCTATGCCTGAGTATATTCCTGCGGTACTGCGCCATGTAGCGAAAAACACGGCGCATAAGGCGACTGAATGATTCAGCTGCTTGGCGTTTCAGGGTCGCGCTTGCGCTTGTTGCCCATGCGCACGCCGATGTCCATCAGGAACTGGAAGAAACCTTCCTGATCTTCCAGCACGTTGCTCCAGAACGGCGAGTGATACAGCGCCACAGCGCCGTGCACCAGCGCCCAGGATGCGCAGTAGTGGAAGTACGGCGGCACGTCTTCGAGCTTGCCTTCGCTGATGCGGCCCTTGATGAGCAGGGTCAGACGTTCGAAGTTCGAGGCACGGATCTTGTGCAGCTCCTCGACCATCTCCGGGACCTGATTGCCCTTGACCACCTTCTCTTCCAGGCGATCGAACAGGCGATAGCGCTGCGGGTCGCGCATGCGGAATTCAAAGTAGGCACGGGACAGGGCTTCCTTGTCCTTGTCGACATCGGCCGAATGCAACAGCTCGTTCAAGTCGCGCTCGTAATCGAGCATCAGGCGCAGATAGATTTCCGCCTTGGACTTGAAGTGCTTGTAGATCGTGCCTTTGCCGATACCCACGGCATCAGCAATCATCTCGACGGTGACACTGTCTTCACCTTGTTCGAGGAACAGCTTGAGCGCGGTATCGAGAATTTCTTGCTCGCGGCGACGAAACTCACGGACCTTACGAGGTTCTTTGTGCATAAGAAAAGGTCTGTAGGGGTCAAAATTCGAAGCCGCGTATTATGCCTAACTTGCGCAAAAATGCACGGATCATCCGACCATATCTGTGTTTCTTGTTCATTTCACGAACGTTTTGGGGGGAATGAGAACATAACCGAAGCGAACGTATTCCAAATTTGTTTAAAAACCCCGACCGGCCAACTGGACTGAACGCCAGACTGATCAATACTTGAACTGTCGGGCGACATCTCCCCCAAGTGTCGCGCCGGTAAAGGTACCAAAGGACCGCGTGCCTTTGTTTTACTCCTAATGGTCTTAACCCGGATTCACCCCCCAGAACCCGGGTTTTTTTTGCCTGCGATTCAGACTTTTACGTGCGCCAGCGGAAACAGTCGCTTGAAGTTCTCCGTGGTCTGCTCGGCAAAGCGCTCATAGTTCTCGCCCCGCAGCATCGCCAGAAACTCTGCCACTTCCCGCACGTATTGCGGCAGGTTCGGTTTGCCGCGATAAGGGATCGGCGCCAGGTACGGCGAATCGGTTTCCACCAGCAGGCGATCCGCCGGGACCTTGCTTGCCACATCGCGCAGCGCATCGGCATTGCGGAAGGTGACGATGCCCGACAGGGAAATGTAATAACCCATGTCCAGCGCCGCCTTGGCCATGTCCCAGTCTTCGGTGAAGCAATGCAGCACACCGGCCTGGGGCAGCGCAGCTTCGCGCAACAATTCAAGCGTGTCGGCGCGGGCGCCACGGGTGTGGATGATCACCGGTTTGCCGGTCTGCTGTGCGGCTTGCAGGTGCAGACGGAAAGACTCCTGCTGCAATTCGGCGGCTTCCGGCTCGTAGTGGTAGTCCAGACCGGTTTCGCCGATCGCCACCACTTTCGGGTGATTCAGTTCATGCAGCAGCCAGTCCAGTGCCGGCGCCGCGCCGGGCTGCACATCCAGCGGATGCACGCCAACCGAGCAATCGACGTCGTCGTAACGCTCGGCCAGGGCTTTGACGTCGGCGGCGTTATCGGCGCTGACGCCAATGCACAGGAAATGCCCGACGCCGCGCTGGCGGGCTGCATCCAGCGCAGCATCCAAGGAACCGTCGTGAACGGCGAGGTCGAGTCGATCAAGGTGACAATGGGAATCTACGAGCATAAAAAGGACTGCAACTTACATCGTATGAGTGGGACGGTCGGATTTCAGGGCTCCGGCCAGATGAGTTTCGATGCGACTGCGCGCGGTGTTGTCGCCATCGTTGAATTGCACGCCGACGCCGGCAGCGCGGTTGCCCTGGGCGCCTTTGGGGGTGATCCAGGCGACTTTGCCGGCCACCGGTATCTTTTCCGCCTCATCCATCAGGTGCAGCAGCATGAACACCTCGTCGCCCAACTTGTAGCTCTTGTTGGTCGGGATGAACAAGCCACCGTTCCTGATGAACGGCATGTAAGCGGCGTAAAGGACAGACTTGTCCTTGATGGTCAGGGACAAGATGCCGTTGCGCGGCCCCGGGCTGACGGGTTCATTCATGTTGACCTCCACTGCTGATGTTCAGAGTCTAGGTACACATTCTTATCTTTGGCCAGGCAGACTCGCCCATTGCACCAACAACGCTTCCAGCAGCAACGCGGCATTGAGGTTGGCCTTGCTCAGGACTTTCTGGCGCTGGGCGAGAATCCAGTCCTGGATATCGAGGACTTTACGCTGGGCGCTTTTCTGCGCCAGGTACTGCACGACCTTGCGCATGTCGGTCAGGCCGAGGCCCGCTTCATCCTGGGTCAATTGATAGCGCAGGATCAGGCTCGACCAGTCGCAGAACCAGTCGAACAGGCGCAGCATCGGAATGTTTTTCCACTCCTCGGCCAGTTGCGTCGGCGATTGCTGCTGTTTGAGCAGCTTCTTCACGCCTTCCACAACCTGCGCACGCTGTTCGCGCACGCCCTGCCCCTGCAACGTGACGGCGGCCAACGGCGAGCCGGCGGCCAGGGTCAACAGCTCGACCCGTTCGTCTTCGGAGCATTCCGGCAATGCCTGAGCCAGCCATTGCAGGCTCATGGCCTCGCTCGGCAGCGGACAGGCCTGTTGCACGCAGCGGCTCTTGATGGTCGGCAATAGACGGCTCGGCTGGTGACTGACCAGCAACAACACGGTATTGCCCGACGGCTCTTCGAGACTCTTGAGCAAGGCGTTGGCAGCGTTGATGTTCATCGACTCCACCGGCTCGATCAGCACCACCTTGCGACCGCCCAGTTGCGCGGTCTGCACCACGAAACTGACCAGATCGCGCACCTGGTCGACCTTGATCGCCTTGTCCGCTTCTTCCGGTTCGAGGATGTAATTGTCCGGGTGGCTGCCGGCCTTGAGCAGCAGGCAGGATTTGCACTCGCCGCAGGCTTCAGGCGTCGGACGCTGGCACAGCAGACTGGCCATCAGCCGCTCGGCCAACGCGCGCTTGCCGATCCCGGCGGGACCGTGCAGCAGATACGCGTGGGCGTGCTGAGTGCGACCGGCCAGTTGCTGCCAGAGACTGTCCTGCCACGGATAGGCCTCAGCCACGGCACAGCTCCAGCAAGTTCGGAATCAGGGTATCCAGCGATTGTTGAACCTTGGCCAACGGCTGACCGGCGTCGATCCGCACATAGCGCGCAGGATCGGCTTCGGCACGCTTGAGGAACGCACTGCGCACCGCCTCGAAAAACGCCCGGCCTTCCAGCTCGAAGCGATCCAGACGCCCCCGGGCGCTGGCGCGGGCCAAGCCGATTTCCACCGGCAGATCGAAAATCAGCGTCAGGTCGGGCCGCAGGTCGCCCTGAACGAAAGTCTCCAGCGCAGCGATACGCTCCAGCGACAGACCGCGACCGCCACCCTGATAGGCGTAAGTCGAATCGGTGAACCGGTCGCACAAGACGACGGCACCACGGGCCAGCGCCGGGCGAATGACTTCAGCCAGATGCTGGGCACGGGCGGCGAACACCAGCAGCAGCTCTGTGTCCGGGTTCATCACTTCGTCGACCGGGGCCAGCAACACCTCACGAATACGCTCGGCCAGCGGCGTACCGCCGGGCTCGCGGGTCAGCACCACTTCGATACCGGCGGCGCGCAGGCGCTCGGCGAGGTATTCGCGGTTGGTGCTCTTGCCGGCGCCTTCCGGGCCTTCCAGGGTAATAAACAAGCCAGTCACAGGCAGTCCTTAATCAAAGTCATTGCACGGTTTGCGGTGCGGCCGCTTCGGTTTCCGGAGTCGGCGCGGGCTCCTGGGCAGGAACCTGCGGCAACGATTCTGGCGCAGTTTCGGGTGATGCGGCAGGAACGGCTTCCCCGGTTGTCGGAGCGGCTTCCGGTGTCGAAGCCGGCGCCGGGCTCGAACGGTAATCCGAGCGCCGTTTGAGCTGGAACTCACGCACCGCACTGTTGTGCGCATCGAGGTCGTCAGAGAACACATGGCTGCCATCGCCACGAGCTACAAAGTAGAGGCTGGTGCCTTCCACCGGGTTCAACGCGGCGTGAATCGCCTCGCGGCCAACCATCGCAATCGGCGTCGGCGGCAGCCCCGGAATCACATAAGTGTTGTACGGCGTGGCTTCCTTGAGATGAGCACGAGTCAGCTTGCCGTTGTAGCGATCACCCAGGCCGTAGATCACCGTCGGATCAGTCTGCAACTGCATGCCCAGCGCCATGCGACGTACGAACACGCCGGCAATCTGGCCACGCTCCTGCGGAACGCCGGTTTCCTTCTCCACCAGTGACGCCATGATCAGCGCCTGGTAAGGCTCGGTGTAGGGAGCATCAGTGGAGCGGTTTTCCCATTCCTTGGCCAGTACTTCGTCGAGGCGGTCGAACGCCTTTTTCAGCAGCTCGGTATCGGAGACCCCGCGCACGAATCGGTAGGTATCTGGGAAGAACCGACCTTCGGGAAACAAGCCTTTGTGGCCGATTTTGGCCATCACATCGCTGTCGCTCAGACCGGTCAGGGTCTGCTCGATCTTTTCGTCTTTCGACAAAGCGGCGCGCACCTGATGGAAGTTCCAGCCTTCGACGAGGGTCAGGCTGTACTGAACCACTTCGCCACGCTTCCACAGATCGATCAGACCCTTGACGGTCATGCCCGGCTGCATGCGGTACTCGCCCGTGTGAATCGGGGTGCCCGTCAGATTGAAACGCCAATATATGCGTAGCCAGAAAGCGTCCTTGATCACGCCATCGGCTTCAAGTCCGAGAAGGGTGCGGGTCGGCGTGGAACCCTTGGGCACATCCAGCAGTTCTTCCTGCGTGATATTCAGAGGCTGTTCCAGTGCCGAATGAATCTTCCAGGCGCTGGCGCCCAGCAGCAGCCCTGCCAGAACCAGTCCGGTTTCCAGCAGCAGCAAAAGTTTACGTCTCACGAATCAGGCATCCAGTAGCGTGCGGGCAATGGTTTGCAGTTTACGGGTGAGCGGCCCAACCGGCCAGCTCAGTGCAGCGTACGCGCGTACCGGCCAGACGCCATACACGCTGTTGCAGACAAAGACTTCATCAGCCCATTGCAGCTGATCAAGGCTGATATCGGTGATTTGCGTGGAGATACCCGCTGACGCTGCCTGAAACAATAGTTCGGCGCGCATCACACCGGCCACGCCGCAGCGTTTCAGATCCGCCGTGACCAGCACGCCATCGCGCACCAGAAACAGGTTGCTGAACACGCCCTCGATCACACGACCCGCCTGGTCGAGCATCAAGCCTTCGGCGTGCTCGCTGTCTTGCCATTCGGCGCGAGCGAGGACTTGTTCCAGACGATTGAGATGCTTGAGACCTGCCAGCAAGGGCTGGACAGATAAACGCGTCGTACACGGAAACAGGCGAACGCCTTGCTCGCCATGGACGGCAGGATAAGCAACGGGAGGATTGCCTTGCAGAATGCGTCGGCCCGGCGCCGAAGGATCCGGCGCATAACCGCGCAAACCGTCGCCACGGGTGAGGATGAGCTTGAGCACACCCTCGCCCATGGCCGCTGCATAGGCTTGCAGCTCGCTACGGATCAGCTCGATGTCGGCCGCGATGGCCAGGCGTGAGCAGCCTTCGGCCAGTCGCGCCACGTGACGCTCCAGCAGCAAAGGCTGGCCGTTACGCACGGCGATGGTCTCGAACAGACCGTCGCCGTAAGCCAGGCCGCGATCTTTCAGCGACAGAGTGTCAGCCGGTTGACCGTCGACCCAGCAGTCCATCAGCCGGCGAACCGACGGAACGCCAACGTGCCGTTGGTGCCGCCAAACCCGAACGAGTTGGACAGCACGACATCGATGTCCATGTTGCGCGCCGTGTGCGGCACGAAGTCGAGATCGCAGCCTTCATCCGGCTCATCGAGGTTGATGGTCGGCGGCGCCACCTGGCTGTTGATCGCCAGCACGCTGAAGATCGCCTCGACCGCGCCCGCTGCACCCAACAGGTGACCGGTCATGGACTTGGTGGAGCTGACCGCCAGTTTGTAGGCGTGATCACCGAACACCGACTTGATCGCATTGGCTTCGGCGAGGTCGCCGGCCGGCGTCGAAGTACCGTGAGCGTTGATGTATTGCACTTGATCGACGTTGATCTTCGCGTCACGCAGCGCATTGGTGATGCAACGCGCAGCACCGGCACCGTCGGCAGGTGGCGATGTCATGTGGAACGCATCGCCACTGGTGCCGAAACCGATCAGCTCGGCGTAGATGGTCGCGCCACGGGCCTTGGCGTGTTCGAGTTCTTCGAGCACCAGGGCGCCGGCACCGTCGGACAGGACGAAACCGTCACGGCCCTTGTCCCACGGACGGCTGGCACGGGTCGGTTCGTCGTTGCGGGTCGACAGTGCGCGGGAGGCGCCAAAGCCGCCCATGCCCAGACCGCACGCGGCCATCTCGGCACCACCGGCAATCATCACGTCGGCTTCGTCGTACATGATGTTGCGGGCTGCCATGCCGATGCAGTGCGTACCGGTGGTACACGCTGTGGCGATGGCGTAGTTAGGCCCCTGTGCACCCAGGTGGATGGACAGGAAACCGGAAATCATATTGATGATCGAGCCAGGCACAAAGAACGGAGAAATCCGGCGCGGGCCGGTTTCGTGCAGGGTGCGACTGGTTTCTTCGATGTTGGTCAGACCGCCGATACCCGAACCCATGGCTACGCCAATGCGTTCACGGTTGGCATCGGTGACTTCCAGACCGGCATTGCGTACGGCTTGAAAGCCGGCCGCCAGACCGTACTGAATGAACAGGTCGAGCTTGCGCGCTTCCTTGACCGACAGGTATTCCTCGACATTGAAGCCCTTTACCGAGCCGCCAAAGCGGGTGGAATAGGCAGAAAGGTCGGTGTGTTCGATCAGACCAATGCCACTGCGGCCAGCCAGAATGCCCTGCCAACTGCTCGGCACATCCGTGCCCAGTGGCGACAACATACCCATACCGGTGACTACGACGCGTCTACGCGACACAGCACTCTCCTTTTTCAAATGACGACTTTGCATCAGGCCTAAAGAAAAAACCGCACGCCATGATGGCAGTGCGGTTTTTCCATGACAGCAAGCAACGATTACAAACTATTACGCCTGGTGGCTAGTAACGTAGTCGATTGCAGCTTGTACAGTAGTGATCTTCTCAGCTTCTTCGTCAGGGATTTCGGTCTCGAATTCCTCTTCCAGAGCCATCACCAGCTCAACGGTGTCAAGGGAGTCGGCACCCAGGTCTTCTACGAAGGAAGCGGTGTTTACCACTTCTTCTTCTTTAACACCCAGTTGCTCGGCAACGATTTTCTTGACGCGCTCTTCGATGGTGCTCATACCTTGTTTTCACTCCTAATGGACAAATTCAGGCAGCTGGCCAGTGGGTAAGTGTATAGAAAGACTTTTCAGCTTTTCAACTGAAAGCTTCACTCCTCAAACCCTGCGACCCTCTGCCTATAAATAGATTGCAGCTTTATAACGGATTTTAGACAGCTCGTATGACATTTTTTTGAAGCAATCCGTCACATTTGAATTACATGTACATCCCGCCGTTAACCGGGATTGTAGCCCCGGTCACGTATGCCGCACCGTCGGATGCAAGAAAAGCGACCACGGACGCGATCTCTTGAGCTTGTCCCAGACGGCCCAGCGGAATCTGCGTCTGCAAGGCTTCACGCTGTGCTTCAGGCAGCTCGCGGGTCATATCGGTGTCGATGAACCCTGGGGTCACCGAGTTGACCGTAATCGAACGCGAACCGACTTCACGCGCCATGGCACGGCTGAAACCTTCCAGACCGGCCTTGGCGGCTGCATAGTTTACTTGGCCTGCGTTGCCCATGGCACCCACCACCGAGCCAATACTGATAATTCGACCCCAACGCGCCTTGGTCATGCCGCGCAGAACGCCCTTGGACAGGCGATACAGACTGTTCAGGTTGGTATCGATCACGTCGTACCACTCGTCGTCTTTCATGCGCATCATCAGGTTATCGCGGGTGATGCCGGCATTGTTGACCAGGATCGCGACCGGAGCACCGAACTGCTCCTGGATGCTTGCAAGCACCTTGGTGACCGATTCGTCGCTGGTGACGTTCAGTTCGAAACCTGCGCCCTGAATGCCGTTTTCCTTCAGGGTCGCAGCAATGCGCTCGGCGCCGGAAGCGGAAGTCGCGGTGCCAACAACGATGGCGCCCTGACGACCCAGTTCCAGTGCGATAGCCTGGCCGATACCACGGCTTGCGCCGGTGACCAGTGCAACTTTACCTTGCAGACTCATGCAAGTTTCTCCTGATTCAGACAATCGCTGCACGAGCGGCAGCGAAAGCGTCTGGGGTATTGAGGTTGGAAGTCGAAACGCCTTCGGCGCAACGTTTGTTCAGACCGGCCAGCACTTTGCCAGGGCCGCACTCGACCAGATTGGTCGCGCCTTTCGCTGCCAGAGTCTGTACGGACTCGACCCAGCGAACCGGCTTGTAGAGTTGTTCCAGCAGATCACGCTTGAGGGTTTCCAGATCCGCCGGCACCTGAGCGCTGACGTTCTGCACCACAGGGATCTGCGGCGCCTGCCAGTCGATGGCAGCGATGGACTCGGCAAAGCGCTCGGCAGCCGGACGCATCAGTTCACAGTGCGACGGCACGCTGACCGGCAGCGGCATGGCACGCTTGGCGCCACGGGCCTTGCAGCCTTCGATGGCGCGCTCAACTGCGGCCTTGGCACCGGCGATCACCACCTGGCCCGGGGAGTTGAAGTTCACCGCGCTGACCACGTCGCCTTGCGCCGCTTCGGCACAGGCTGCCAGCACGTCGGCATCTTCCAGACCGAGGATGGCAGCCATGCCGCCCTGCCCGGCCGGAACGGCTTCCTGCATCAGCTGGCCACGGCGCTCGACGAGCTTCACCGCGTCCGCCAGGCTCAGGCTGCCCGCAGCGACCAGCGCGCTGTACTCACCCAGGCTGTGACCGGCAACGAACGCCGGGCGCGCACCACCTTCCGCCAGCCACAGACGCCACAGGGCGATCGAAGCGGTCAGAATGGCCGGTTGGGTTTTGTCGGTTTGATTGAGCAGCTCTTCCGGACCCTGCTGGGTCAGCGCCCACAGGTCGTAGCCCAGAGCATCGGATGCTTCTTTGAAAGTTTCGAGGATCAGCGGATGTTGCGCGCCCAGCTCGGCCAGCATGCCGAGGGACTGCGAACCCTGTCCTGGAAAGACGAATGCGAGGGAAGCAGACATGTAACAAGCCCCTAATGATCTTGTCGTCGGAAAAATGGCATCCCGCTAGAGGGACGCAAGAAACTGACAGTTGGATGGCCCTTTGAACCGGGCGGTCACATTTAAGCATTGTCCGACGAAAACGCCTAAGACAACAAATCCTCCAGACGGCCGTGCAGGCGCTCGGGAAGATTCTCCTGAATCTCGATCAATGCCCGCTGAATGGCGCTCTGAAACCCCTGAACCCCGGCGGAACCGTGACTTTTCACCACGATCCCCTGCAAGCCCAGAAAGCTTGCACCGTTGTGTCTCGCAGGCGCCAGATCAGCCTGCAGGCGCTTCATCAAGGGCAGCGCCAGAGCGCCGACAGCGCGGGAGGCGAGGTTTTTCCTGAACAAGGCTTCGATGCGCGCAGCGATCATCGTCGCCAGGCCTTCGCTGGACTTGAGCAGGATGTTGCCGACAAAACCGTCGCAAACCACCACATCCGCCTCGCCGCGATACAAGCCGTCGCCTTCGATGAAACCGATGTAGTTAATGCCCCGGGCCGTCTGCAACAACGTCGCAGCCAGCTTGACCTGCTGATTGCCCTTGATGTCCTCAGTGCCAATGTTCAGCAACGCGACACGCGGGCGGGCAATGCCCAGCGTTTGTGCGGCCACAGACCCCATCACAGCGAACTGCAACAGATGCTCGGCACTGCAATCGACGTTGGCGCCCAGATCGAGCAACTGGCAATAGCCCTTCTGCGTAGGGATCGCCGCGACCATGGCCGGACGATCAATCCCCGGCAGGGTCTTGAGCACAAATCGCGACAGCGCCATCAGCGCACCGGTATTGCCGGCACTGACACAGGCCTGAACCTTGCCATCACGCAGCAATTCGAGGGCGACACGCATCGACGAGTCCGGCTTGCCACGCAGAGCCTGGGCAGGTTTTTCGTCCATGGTGATGACTTCGGACGCCGGAACAATCGTCAGGCGCGCGCGATCGGCAGCCGATTGGCCAGTGATCAATTCTTCAAGAAGGGAGGGTTGACCGACGAGGGTCAGGTGCAGCGAGGGTGTAGCAGAAAGGCAAGCAAGGCTGGCCTGAACAATGCTGCGGGGACCGAAGTCCCCGCCCATTGCGTCAATCGCGATGACTTGAGCGGACAAGTGATTACTCGTCAGCGCCCTTGTCGATCACTTTACGACCACGGTATACGCCTTCTGGCGATACGTGGTGACGCAGGTGAACTTCACCAGTGGTTTTTTCTACAGACAGGGTGCTAGCCTCGAGAGCGTCGTGCGAACGGCGCATGTCACGGGCAGAGCGGGATTTTTTGTTCTGCTGAACAGCCATAATTGATTAACTCCTAAACGTTTGGGTCACGCTTTAACTGCGCCAATACACTGAACGGGTTGGACCGCGTTACCTCGTCCTCGCTCGGTTCGGGCTCATCTGCTCCCGCCGGCTGCTGGCATTCTTCCGGATGATGAGCAGGCACAATGGGCAAGGCGAGCAGAAGCTCCTCCTCGATCAGTGACTGCAGATCCAATGGATCTTCGCCCAGTTCCAGCACGTCATAACCTTTCGGTAACGACTGGGTATTCGCACCCTCCTTCACTACAGCGTAACTGCATTCGCTGTGGATCGGCAGGGTGACCAGCTCAAGACAACGCTGGCAAACCATTTTGACTTCGGTGTCGATAAAGCTGTGGATCACCACAGATTTACGTTCATCTCGTTCAAAAACGAATTTAGCCTGCACCGTACCGACATCGTCGGAAAGCGGGTCGCAGAGTCTCTTCAAATCGGCCAGCAGCAGTTCACCTTGAAGGGTGGTGCCACGGTCAGCCAATTTGCGCGGGTCAACGTGAGGTGGAATCGGGTCATTCAACATAGGCGCAGCATTATAGGGATGCACCCGCCCATGTCAAAGGAAATTGCGCCCTGTCCGTCACTTACGCGGCTCCGCTAGAATCTGCCACCTGCCTCTGGAGATGCGAATGCTGCCTTTATTACTCGCTTCAAGCTCGACCTATCGTCGGGAATTGCTCAATCGCCTGCGCTTACCGTTCGTCTGCAGCTCACCGGATATCGACGAAAGCCATCGCCCGGACGAGTCGGCAATCGACCTGGTCAAACGCCTCGCCGAACAGAAAGCCCGGGCACTGGCCGACAGCCACCCTGCCCATTTGATCATCGGCTCCGACCAGGTTGCCGTACTCGGCGAACGCATCATCGGCAAACCACACACCTTTGAAAACGCCCGCGAACAACTGATGGCCGCCAGCGGCGCCAGCGTGACCTTCCTCACCGGCCTGGCCCTGCTCAACAGCCAGACAGGCCACTGCCAGGTCGACTGCGTGCCTTTCACCGTGCACATGCGAGTACTGGATCAGGCCCGCGTCGAGCGCTACCTGCACGCTGAGCAGCCCTACGACTGTGCCGGCAGCTTCAAGGCCGAAGGACTGGGCGTGAGCCTGTTCCAGTCCACCGAAGGCCCCGACGCCACCAGCCTGATCGGCCTGCCGCTGATTCGCCTGATCGACATGCTGTTGGCAGAAGGCGTACAAATTCCCTGAGCCACTGAGCCACTGAGCCACTGAGCCAAAAAAACCGGCCACGAAGGCCGGTTTTTTTATGCATCAAGCGATCAACGCAACGATGGCCCGTGGAAACCCATCCACATTGCCAACTGCTCGGCCACACTGGCGCCCAGCTTTTTCGAGAAGCGATCGAACGGCGATTCCTGAACGGTGAAATCCACCAGCTCCTTTTCGCCAATCACGTCACGCGCCACCGAACTGGCATTGCCCAGACCATCGATCAACCCCAGCGGCAGCGCCTGCTCGCCAGACCAGACCAGCCCGGAGAACAACTCCGGATGCTCCTTGTCCTTCAGGCGATCGCCACGCCCCTGCTTCACGCTATTGATGAACTGCTTGTGCGTGGTATCCAGCACACTTTGCCAGAATGCCGTTTCTTCCGGCTTCTGCGGCTGGAACGGATCAAGGAACGACTTGTGCTCACCGGAGGTGTAAGTGCGACGTTCGACGCCCAGCTTCTCCATGGTGCCAACAAAGCCGTAACCGGCCGCTGTCACACCGATAGAACCCACCAGGCTCGCCTTGTCGGCGTAGATCCGATCTGCGGCGCTGGCGATGTAATAAGCACCGGAAGCGCCCAGGTCAGAAATTACCGCATACAGCTTGGTTTCCGGATGCAGGCCGCGCAGGCGCTTGATCTCGTCATACACATAACCCGACTGCACCGGACTGCCGCCAGGGCTGTTGATGCGCAGGATCACGCCCTTGACCTTCTTGTCCTCGAACGCCGCCCGCAGACTGCCGACGATATTATCGGCACTGGCCGGCTCTTTGTCGGCAATCATGCCGGTGACGTCGATCAGCGCGGTGTAGTTCGGGCCACGAGTGGCGCTTTTTTCCATGTCCATCAACGGCGTGAACAGGATCAGCGCAACAAATAGATAAACAAACGTCAGCAGCTTGAAGAAGATCCCCCAACGCCTGGAACGACGCTGCTCTTGCACACCGGCCAGCAGAGTCTTTTCCAGCAGCTTCCAGCTTTTCGCATCACCGTCGTCGGCAGTTGCCTTGGCCGGTGCTTTCCATTCGTCGGTCATGCCATCCACCCCAGCAAAAACGTATTAAGCCTGCTGCGCGAGCCAGGCATGCAATTCACAAAATCGGTCAATCGACAGACGCGGCTCGAACTGCTGCAGCGATTCGATCGATTGCGCGCCATAACTGACCGCCACCGAATCCATCCCCGCATTGCGCGCCATCAACAGATCGAAGGACGAATCACCGACCATCAGCGCTTGCTCGGCACGCACACCGCAATGGGCCAGTATCTGCTCCAACATCAAAGGGTGCGGCTTGCTCGCCGTTTCATCGGCAGCGCGGGTGATATCGAAATAATCTTCCCAACCATTGGCCTTGAGTACCCGATCCAGCCCGCGACGATTCTTGCCGGTCGCGACTGCCAGGTGATAGCCCTGCTCGCGAAAGGACGCCATCGACTCGACTACGCCCTCGAACAACGGCGAAGGCACGGCCTCCGCGGCGATGTAGTGATCCGCGTAATACTCGCGAAACAAGGTCATTTCGGCATCGCTGATGTCCGGATACAAGGTGCGGATCGCCTCGGGCAAGCCCAGACCGATGATGCCTTTGACGGCAAAATCATCACGCAACTCGAAACCTGAACGCCCGGATGCCGAGTGCATTGCCTCGACAATCCGATGAATGGAATCGGCCAGCGTGCCGTCCCAATCAAAAATCAGCAGCTTGTAATCAGATGGGCGCACTCAATCGCTCCACAGTCTTGGCCCACATTTCATCGACCGGTGCCTGCAACTTGAGTTCACCGCCATCGGGCAGCGGCACGGTCAGCATGTAGGCGTGCAGGAACAGGCGCTTGCCGCCCAGATCACGGATTTCCTTGCTGAAACTGTCATCGCCGTATTTGGTGTCACCCGCAATGCAGTGCCCGGCGTGCAATGTGTGGACGCGGATCTGGTGCGTACGACCAGTGATCGGCTTGGCTTCGATCAGAGTGGCAAAATCGCCAAAGCGACGCAGGACCTTGAACACGGTCACAGACTCTTTGCCCTCCTCCTCGTCGACCTCGACCATGCGCTCACCGGAGCGCAGATTGCTCTTGCCGAGCGCCGCACGGACTTGCTTGATCGAGGTCGCCCAGTTGCCGCGAACCAGTGCCATGTAGCGCTTATCGACACCGTCACCGCGCAACGCGGCATGCAAATGACGCAACATGCTGCGTTTCTTGGCGATCATCAGCAGGCCGGAGGTGTCGCGATCGAGACGGTGAACCAGCTCGAGCTCCTTGGCGTCGGGGCGCAACTGACGAAAGGCTTCGATAACGCCGTAATTCAAGCCGCTGCCACCGTGAACCGCAATGCCGGCGGGCTTGTTGATCACGATCAGGGCTTTGTCTTCGTAGACAATCGAGGCTTCCAGGCGCTGCAACAGACCTTGGGCCAAAGGCACCGGTTCGTCACGCTCAGGCACGCGAACCGGTGGCACGCGCACGATATCGCCGGCCTGCAGCTTGTATTCGGGCTTGATCCGACCTTTGTTAACTCGCACTTCGCCTTTGCGCAAAATGCGGTAAATCAAGGTCTTGGGCACGCCTTTGAGCCGGGCGAGGAGGAAATTGTCGATTCGTTGGCCGGCATATTCCGGCGAGACCTCAAGCAATTGAACGCCTGGAGTCGAAGGGGCAGTAGTCGTCATGGCGCGGATGATAACAATTTTTATGGAATTGAAGCACTTAATCATTGCTGCTATAGTCGCGAACGCCGCCAAAAGCGGCCTGGACAGCGGAACCACGGTCAAAAACCGGCCCTGACCAACGCAATTCACCAGGACGCGAGGCCGTCCTACGGGGCTTTCGCTACGTAACGGTGGAGTTTGCAGCTGTAACAAGCGCAGGTGACATGAGGCCTGAATCACGCCGCAAAGCAGAGTTTTGACTCGCCACGCGAGCCATATTCACGGCCAGTTCACAAAGTGCAGTCAGCCGCGGATGACCCCGAGCGAAAGCGCCGGAAACACCGCCTGAATTAGCCATGATGCGTGACCTCCCCTTTCGGAGCTCACGGTAAATGCCAACCCGCTGCGGATTCTGCGCGCGGCAGCACCCGAATTATCAGGGATACGTGTAGGGTGGAGATGCACAACCGCTGGACTGTGTAGCAACAGGCTTTATCAAGACGCTTCATCTCGTCCACAGCCGCGGTTGATTCCTCCTCCTGACTGAGTGCTTAAGTAGCCACAGCAAGCAGGACGCGTACGTCGCGATAACGGCCCAATTGGCCGGACATCGCTGGACACGGGAATGGCCAACCACTCCCGACGCACCTGACACCGACCGTGAGAAGTCGTGTGTGCCGAACGCCGTTTCCGGCAGCCCGGAAACCGACGGTACTACATGAAAAGAATGCTGATTAACGCAACTCAACCCGAAGAGTTGCGTGTTGCACTGGTAGATGGCCAGCGCCTCTACGACCTGGACATCGAATCCGGTGCACGCGAGCAGAAAAAGGCCAACATTTATAAAGGCCGTATCACTCGCATCGAACCAAGCCTTGAGGCTGCCTTTGTCGATTTCGGCTCCGAGCGCCACGGCTTCCTGCCCCTCAAAGAAATCTCCCGCGAATACTTCAAGAAAGCCCCCGAAGGCCGCGTCAACATCAAGGACGTCCTGAGCGAAGGCCAGGAAGTCATCGTTCAGGTCGAAAAAGAAGAACGTGGCAACAAGGGCGCAGCCCTGACCACCTTCATCAGCCTGGCCGGTCGTTACCTCGTTCTGATGCCGAACAACCCGCGTGCCGGCGGCATCTCCCGTCGCATCGAAGGCGAAGAGCGCAACGAACTGCGTGAAGCGCTGAACGGCCTGGTTGCTCCAGCCGACATGGGTCTGATCGTGCGCACTGCCGGCCTTGGCCGCAGCAGCGAAGAAATGCAGTGGGACCTCGATTACCTGCTGCAACTCTGGACCGCTATCAAGGAAGCGTCGCTGGATCGTTCCGCGCCGTTCCTGATCTACCAGGAAAGCAACGTCATCATCCGCGCCATCCGCGATTACCTGCGCCAGGACATCGGCGAAGTGCTGATCGACAGCGTTGAAGCCCAGGACGAAGCCCTGACCTTCATCCGCCAGGTGATGCCGCAGTACGCCAGCAAGATCAAGCTGTACGAAGACAGCGTTCCGCTGTTCAACCGTTTCCAGATCGAAAGCCAGATCGAAACCGCTTTCCAGCGCGTCGTCGAACTGCCTTCCGGCGGCTCCATCGTCATCGATCCGACCGAAGCCCTGGTGTCCATCGACATCAACTCGGCGCGCGCCACCAAAGGCAGCGACATCGAAGAAACCGCCCTGCAGACCAACCTTGAAGCGGCTGAAGAAATCGCCCGTCAGTTGCGCCTGCGCGACATCGGCGGCCTGATCGTCATCGACTTCATCGACATGACCCCTGCCAAGAACCAGCGCGCCGTGGAAGAGAAAGTCCGCGAATGCCTGGAAGCCGACCGCGCCCGTGTGCAGATCGGCCGCATCTCGCGCTTCGGCCTGCTGGAAATGTCCCGTCAGCGCCTGCGTCCGTCGCTCGGCGAAAGCAGCGGCATCGTCTGCCCGCGTTGCAGCGGCACCGGCATCATCCGTGACGTCGAATCGCTGTCCCTGGCAATCCTGCGCCTGATCGAAGAAGAAGCCCTGAAAGACCGCACCGCCGAAGTTCGTGCTCAAGTGCCGATCCCGGTGGCTGCGTTCCTGCTCAACGAAAAACGCAACTCGATCACCAAGATCGAACTGCGCACCCGCGCTCGCATCGTCATCCTGCCGAACGATCACCTCGAAACCCCGCATTTCGAAGTTCAGCGTCTGCGTGACGACAGCCCGGAAGCCGCGACCAACCAGTCCAGCTACGAAATCGCTGCCGCTGCCGCCGATGTCGAAGACGTTCAGCCAGCCGCCGCGACCCGCACCCTGGTTCGCCAGGAAGCTGCGGTCAAGACCGCTCCGGCCCGCGCCAACGCTCCGGTTCCGACCGAAGTCGCCGCTCCGGCTCCAGCCCCTGCTCCGGTTGCCGCACCAGAGCCAAGCCTGTTCAAAGGCCTGGTGAAGTCGCTGGTCAGCCTGTTCGCTACCAAAGAAGAGCCAGTTGCTCCGGTCGTGGTTGAAAAACCTGCCGCCGAGCGTCCGGCCCGCAATGAAGAGCGTCGCAACGGTCGTCAGCAGAGCCGCAACCGTAACGGTCGCCGCGATGAAGAACGCAAGCCGCGCGAAGAACGTGCCCCACGTGAAGAGCGCGCACCGCGCGAGCCGCGTGAGGAGCGTCAGCCTCGTGAAGCCCGCGAAGTCCGCGAGCCACGCGAGTCCCGTGACGAAGCACCGGTAGCCCGCGAAGAACGCGCACCACGCGCCCCTCGTGAAGAACGTGCACCACGTGCTCCGCGTGAAGATCGCAAGCCGCGTGGCGAGCGTGAAGAGCGCGTACGTGAACTGCGTGAACCTCTGGATGCCGCACCAGCCGCTGCTGCCGCTGTTGCTGTAGCCGCCACTGAAGAGCGTCCGGCTCGTCAGCCGCGTGAAGAGCGTGCACCACGTCCACCGCGTGAAGAGCGTCAACCGCGTGCCGAACAAGCCGCTGCTGCCGTGGCTGAAGAAGAAGTGAACACCAACGAAGAGCAACTGCCGGAAGACGGTTCGGAGAACGCCGAAGGCGATCGTCCACGTCGCCGCTCCCGTGGTCAGCGTCGTCGCAGCAACCGTCGCGAGCGTCAGCGTGATGCCAACGGCAACGTGATCGAAGGTTCGGAAGAATCCGAAACCGGCGAAAACGCCGAAGCACCAAGCACTGCCGAACTGGCTGCTGGCCTGGCTGTGACTGCCGCTGTTGCCAGCACCGTGATCAGCGCTCCGGCCGAAGCTCAGGCCCACGAGCAAGCTGAACGCGCCACCGCTGCAACGCTGGAAACCGCTCCAGTAGAAGCGCCGGTTGTTGAAGCAACCACGCCAGTAGAAGTGACCGCTGCTCCGGAAGTCGAAGTGGCTCCGGTTCGCGAAGCTCAGCCTCAGGTTGAAGTCGCTGCCGAACCTGCCGTGACCTTCGAAGCACCGGTCGTTGTTGAAGCATCTGTTGTCGAAACCGTCGCTGAAACCGTGACCGAAACCGTGCGTGAAGTTCGCGAAGAACAGACCGCTTTCAACTGGGTGGCCGAGCCGGCTGTCGCTGAAACACCAGCGCCAGTGGTTGAAGCGCCTGTCGTGGAAGAAGCCAAGGCTGCCGAGCCAGTGGTGGTTGCTGAACCGGCACCGGTCGTTGAAGCTCCGGTCGTAGAAGCGCCAGTTGTAGCCGAAGCACCAGCCCCTGTGGTTGAAGCGGCTCCAGTCAGCGCCCTGACGCCAAGTGGCCGCGCGCCGAACGACCCACGTGAAGTGCGTCGCCGCAAGCGCGAAGAAGAGCGTCTGCAGAAGGAAGCCGAACTGGCTGCCGCTGCCGCCGCTGCTACTCCAGCTGCCGAAGTGGTCGAGGCAGCCCCTGCCCCGGTCGCTGAAGAAGTTGCCGTTGAAGCCGTGATTGCCGAAGCACCACGTTCCGTTCAGGACGCGGTCGAGCATCACGAACAGGCCCAGGAAAAAGAACACGAGCCTAAACCTCTCGTCTGATTCCGACCGCCAATGAAAAGCCCCGCCTGGTGATCCAGGCGGGGCTTTTTTATGCCTTGCGGTTTAGATCAGGCCGGCGGAAAAACCAACGCCTGGGGCACATCGATATCCCACAGGACGCCAGGATCATCCACGACTACCTCAACCACCCGCCCCTGCTTGAACAAAGGCCTGGCCCCACGATCACCGGACAACGCCATCAACCCGGACCCAAATGTTCGACCAAATCCAACCGGATGCCCGTATTCACCGTTGAGCACCGGCACACTGACCGCATCGTCGGCAATCGCCGCCACCACCCGTTCAATGCTCGACGGCAGGATGAACGGCATATCGCCCAGCACGATCAGCCAGCCATCCAGATCCGGGCAAGCCGCGACACCCGCCGCAATGCTGTCACCCATCCCCGTGGACTCGATCGAGACAACATCACACCCGTAAGCCTGCGCCATGCGCATCGCCTGCGGCCGCGCTTCGGTCGTCACCAGCACTCGCTTGTCGAGACTCGCCGGCAGGTTCACCAGCGTCTGCTCGATCACCGAACGCACAGCCCCGTCGCGCCCCGTGCAATCGGCCAGAAGCTTGTCTTTGTCGGCACCCGCCACCTCGCGGAAACGGCTGCCCTCGCCTGCCGCCAGCACAATCACTCCGATGGATCGACTCATGCGCGCTCTGCCTTCTTCTGCTTCAACTCGACACCATTCTTGATCGCGACGATTTCCGCCAGCAACGACAACGCGATTTCCGCCGGGGAATGACTGCCGATCGGCAGACCGATCGGCCCGTGCAATCTTGCAATGGCCGCTGGCGACAAGCCTAGCTCAGCCAGATATTCCCGGCGCTTGAGGCTGTTGACGCGCGAGCCCAGGGCGCCGACGTAAAAGGCTTTGGAATCCAGTGCGGTCAGCAGCGCCATGTCGTCCAGACGCGGGTCGTGGGTCAGGGCAACGATGGCAGTGCGTTCGTCGGTCTGAATGTTCAGCACCGCCTCATCCGGCATGCCCGGGACAAAGCGGCCATGCTGCTCTTCCCAGTCATAAACGAATTCGGTGCGGGGATCGCAGATCAGCACTTCGAAATCCAGCAGCCGCGCCATTTCTGCCACATAACGCGACAACTGTCCGGCACCGATCAGCAGCAGACGCCAACGCGGGCCGTAGATGGCGCGTAAAGTTTTACCGTCGAAAACCAATGCATCCGCTTTGCTCGCCGGCGAAAGAATCACTTCACCGCTTTCAAGATTCAGCTCGCGGGCAACGATTTCGTGAGCCTCACAACGAGCCAACAACTCGGCGACCCATGCAGGATCGCCGACTCGCTCTTCGGTCAGGCGCAAGGTACCACCGCAAGGCAGGCCGAACCGCGCCGCCTCCTCCCGCGTCACGCCATAGGTGATCAATTGCACCGGCGGCCCGTCGGCAGGAATCCGCCCGTCATGCAACCGGGCAATCAGATCGTCCTCGACACAACCGCCAGACACCGAACCGATGACCACGCCATCCTCGCGCAATGCCAGCATCGCGCCGGGCGCCCGGGGCGCAGTGCCCCAGGTCTGCACCACCGAAAACAACACCACCCGCTGCCCGGCGCGGCGCCATTCCAGGACGCTGCGCAGGACATTAAGATCGGCGCTATCCATCACGCTTGCGCCTTTTGCCAGCCCTGCAACTGGTAACGCACCGGCAGGTTACGGATGCGCTGGCCGGTCGCGGCGAAGATCGCATTGCACAGCGCCGGCGCAATCGGCGGCACGCCCGGCTCACCGACACCGCCCAGCGGCACTTCGCCCGGCGGCGTCACCAGATGCACCGCGACTTCCTTCGGTGCCAGCGACATGCGCGCCACTTCATACATATGGAAGTTGTCTTGCTGCACCTTGCCGTCCTTGAAGCTGATTTCACCCCACACGGCATTGCCCAGCCCCATCACACAGGCGCCTTCGAACTGCGAACGGATCCGCTCCGGGTTGATCTGCGGCCCGCAATCCACCGCGATATCAGCCTTATGCACGATCAGCGTGCCGTCGTCCTTGACCTCGACTTCGATCACCGCTGCCACATAAGTCACGAAGCTGTAATGCACGGCTAATCCGAGACCACGGCCCTTGGGCAATTTCCGCCCCCAACCGGCGGCCTTGGCCGCGGTTTCCAGCACGGTGCGCATACGCCCGGTGTCGATCGGATAACGCTCGGGGGATTCGCCGTAGTTCCATTCTTCACTGAGCGTGCGCGGGTCGATCTGCCGATCCGGGCCGAGCAATTTGATCTGGTACTTGAGCGGATCTTCCTTGGCCTTGTGCGCCAGTTCGTCGACGAAGCTCTGGATCGCGAAGCCATGGGGAATGTTCGACACCGAGCGATACCAACCCACACGCGTATGAACCGTGGCTTCAGGGTTTTCCAGACGCACGTTGGGAATCGCATAAGCCATGTTGGTGAAGCCCATGCCCAGCTCGAACGCGGCTTCATGATTCATGCCCGGCGCAAACAGTGCCGTGATGCTCGGCGCCACCGTGCGGTGCAGCCAGGCGGACGGCAAGCCATCCTTGCCCACGCCGGCCTTGAGGTATTCGGCGGACACAGTGTGGAAATACGAGTTGTGGATGTCATCTTCCCGGGTCCACTGCACGCGCACAGCCTTGCCGGGGAATTCCTTGGCGAGGATCGCGGCTTCGACAACGAAGTCCGGTTTGGACTTGCGGCCAAAACCACCGCCGAGCAGTGTCACGTTGAAGGTCACGTTATCGAACGGCAGACCGAGGCGTTCGGCGATTCGCTCACGGGTGACCTGCGGTGCCTGACTCGGCGCCCAGGCCTCGCACACGCCCTCTTTATAGCGAGCGATGGCCACCATCGGCTCCATCGGCGCCTGTGCCAGATGTGGCAAGTAGTAAGAAGCTTCCAGGGTGCTGGCAGCGCTGCCGATGGCCTTTTCGATGTCGCCGGTGTTGCGCACTACCTTGCCCGGTTTCAGTGAAGCGGCTTCGATCTCCTTGCGATAGGCAACCGAGTCGTAACTGGCGTTCGGGCCGTCGTCCCATTCGATCTTCAGCGCCTCGCGGCCCTTGAGCGCCGCCCAGGTGTTGCTGGCCACGACGGCCACGCCGCCCAATGGCTGGAATTCCGACGGCAGCGGACGCGGTTCGATCTGAATGACTTTGAGCACGCCCGGCACTTTCAGCGCGGCGCTGTCATCCACCGACTTGACCTTGCCGCCGTACACCGCAGGTCGAGCAATCACGGCGTACAGCATGCCGTCGAAATGCACGTCGGCTCCGTACACGGCGCGACCATTGACGATGTCATCACCATCGATGGCCTTGGTACCTTCCTTGCCGATGTAGCGGAATTCCGACGGCTGCTTGAGCCGCAGGCTGTCACGGCCCGGAACCGGCAACGCACTGGCCGCTGCAGCCAGCTCGCCGTAGCCCAGCTCGCGCCCGGACGGTGTGTGAATGACTTTGTGCAGTTGCGCGCGGCACTCGCCGACCGGCACCTTCCACTGCGCGGCCGCAGCCTGCTCAAGCATGGTCCGGGCAGCGGCGCCGCAACGACGCATCGGTTCGTACCAATGGCGCATGCTGCGCGAGCCGTCGGTATCCTGGTTGCCGAAACGCACTTCATCGCCCGGCGCCTGTTGAACCTTGACGTGGGCCCAGTCGGCCTCAAGTTCATCGGCGACCACCATGGTCAGGCTCGTGCGCACGCCCTGGCCCATCTCCGAGCGGTTGCAGACCACGGTCACCGTGCCGTCGGCGGCAATGCTGACATAGACCTTCGGATCGTCGATCCAGCCGTTGGGCATGCCATCGGCACCGAATTTCTTCGGTTTGTCTTCGGCCAGCGCATCCTGCCAGCCCCAACTCGCGGCCAGCACCAGCGCACCGGTAGCGCCCACACCCTTGAGGAAGCCCCGACGACTCAGGTTGCTCAGGGCGAAATCGTTCGGTAAGCGGCTCATGCCTTGGCCTCCTTCAAGTGAGTGGAAGCCTGACGAATGGCGGTCTTGATCCGGTTGTAGGTGCCGCAGCGGCAAATGTTGCCGACCATCGCCTCTTCGATCTGCTCGTCGCTCGGGTTCGGGTTGGTCTTGAGCAACGCGGTGGCGGACATGATCTGCCCACCCTGACAGAAACCGCACTGGGCCACGGCGGTGTCGAGCCAGGCTTGCTGGACGATCTGGCCAATCGGATCGGCGTGCAGGTTGTCGATGGTGGTCACATTCTGCCCGGCCACCGAGCCGATCGGCGTGATGCAACTGCGCGCCGGCGAGCCGTCGATATGAATGGTGCAGGCGCCACACAGGCCCATGCCGCAGCCGAACTTGGTGCCGTTGTAACCGGCGACGTCACGGATCGCCCACAACAGGGGCATGTCCTCGGTGACATCGAGTGGATGATCTTGACCATTGAGTTTCAGGGTAATCATGGGCACGCCCGCATATTCGTGGAGGTTATGGGGTCGAGCAATCTGCCGCCGGAAAATCAGCGGTGGGTTCACGCAGATCGACTCAGGCTAATGAGGCTCTCTTGTGCCGACAGGAACGTCTGCACCGGGCCTTTGGTGGAGCAAAGGGTTGTATCGTTAGCTCGCTAAGTTAACCCGGGATTAACAAAAAAGCCCTGCACTTTTTAAATAGTGCAGGGCTTTGGATTCAGCCTTGAAAGCGTAGCCTCAATAACGGTTGGGCTCCATTTCCAGCTCGACATTGAAACGTTCTGCAATGTCTTTCTGGATACGTTGCGCCAGATCGAGCAGTTGCAGCCCGGTCGCCGCGCCGTAGTTGACCAGCACCAGCGCCTGCAATTTATGCACGCCGGCATCGGCCTCACGGAAACCTTTCCAGCCCGCCCGCTCGATCAGCCAGCCCGCCGCCAGCTTCATCTGCCCGTCCGGTTGCGCGTAGGCGACCAGATCCGGGTGCTGCCCCTTGATCTGCGCGACCACCGCTGCCGACACCAGCGGGTTCTTGAAGAAGCTGCCGGCATTGCCGAGCACCGCCGGGTCCGGCAGTTTCTCGCTGCGGATGCTGCAAATGGCGCGACTGACATCCGTCGGCGTCGGCTGCTCGATGCCCTGCTCGGTCAGGCGCTGACGCACCGGGCCGTATTCCAGGTGCAGATGCGCGACTCGATTCAGTTCGAATCGCACCCGCAGGATCAACCAACGACCCGGCTGCTGCTTGAACACGCTGTCGCGGTAGGCGAAGTTGCATTCATCCAGCCTGAAGTCGCGCAACTCGCCGGTCTGGCGATCCAGCGCTGTCAGGCCGGCGAACACGTCCTTGATCTCGACACCGTAGGCACCAATATTCTGCATCGGCGCGGCGCCGACGGTGCCGGGGATCAGGCTGAGGTTTTCCAGCCCCGAAAAACCCTGCGCCAGCGTGTGCTGGACAAACGGATGCCACGGCTCGCCAGCCTCGGCCTCGATCACCACGCGGTTGCCGTCATCATTGATGACGCGAATGCCACGGCTGGCCATGCGCAGCACCAGTGCCGGAATGTCCGCCGTCAGCAGCAGATTGCTGCCGCCACCGATGACCAGCAACGGCACATCGTGGGCGGTCGCATAAGCCAGGGCTTCGCGCACATCGGCGTCACTGTGGGCTTCGGCAAACAGTTGCGCGCGAACGTCCACACCAAAGGTGTTGAACGGCTTCATGGAAACCTGGGGGTGTACCTGCAAACTCATAACCGGCCCTTCACTTCAATCAGCAACCGGTCGCAGGCGCGCTCGATCAAATCCAATACCTGCTCGAAACCCTGATCGCCGTCGTAATACGGATCCGGCACTTCATCGACTTCGCCTTCATAACGGCGCAGGAACAAGTCCAGCTCAGCCTTGCCGGTAGACGGTTGCAAGGCCTTGAGGTTGCGCAGGTTGCTGTTGTCCATGGCGAGGATCAGGTCGTAGCTGGCGAAATCGGCGCGGTTGACCTGCTGAGCGCGTTGCGCCGACAAGTCGTAACCACGCAGTTTGGCCGCTGCCTGACTGCGCTTGTCCGGCGGATTGCCGACGTGCCAGTCGCCGGTACCAGCAGAGGCCACTTCGACCTGAGCCGCCAATCCGGCATCACGCAGTTTGGCGCGCATCACGCCTTCGGCGGTGGGCGAGCGGCAGATGTTGCCCAGGCACACGAACAGAACGCGCATCAGGCCTCCAGCAGGCGACGGACGCGCTCGAGGTCTTCGGCGGTGTCGACCCCGGTCGGCGGCGCGATCAACGCGTCAGCCACATGAATCCGCACGCCGTGCCACAGGGCACGCAACTGTTCGAGGGATTCGGTGTTTTCCAGCCAGCACGGGCCCCAGCTCACGAAGTCCTGGAGGAAGCCTGCACGGTAGGCATAGATGCCGATGTGGCGGCGATACGGCACGCCTTCCGGCAGCACGTCGCGGTTCTTGGCGAACGCATCGCGGGCCCACGGCAACGTCGCACGACTGAACGTCAGCGCCAGACCGTTGAGGTCGCTGACGACCTTGACCACGTTCGGATTGAACAGGGTTTCCACGTCCTCGATCGGCTCGGCCAGGGTGGCCATGCGCGCTTCGGTGTGGGCCGCAAGGTTGGCGGCAACCTGGTCGATCACGCTTGGCGGGATCAGCGGTTCGTCACCCTGCACGTTGACCACGATGGCATCCGGCTCAAGGCCCAGTTTCGCAGCCACTTCGGCCAGGCGGTCGGTGCCGGAGTTGTGATCTTCACGGGTCAGCACCACTTCGGCGCCGAAAGCCTTGCAGGCCTCGACGATGCGCGCATCGTCGGTGGCCACGACCACGCGACTGGCGCTGCTTTTGCTGGCCTGTTCCCAGACGTGCTGGATCATCGGCTTGCCGGCGATATCCAGCAGCGGTTTGCCCGGCAGACGGGTCGAGGCGTAGCGCGACGGGATGACAACGGTGAAGGCTGTGGTCATTTATCCAGACGCTCGTCGGTGGTCAGGGTGCGGGCTTCGCTTTCCAGCATGACCGGGATGCCATCACGGATCGGGTACGCCAGGCCGGCGCCCTTGCTGATCAGTTCGGTCTTGTCGGCGCTGAGCTTGAGCGGGCCTTTGCAGATCGGGCAGGCGAGGATGTCGAGCAATTTGGTGTCCATGAACATTCCCTGGATAAAAACGGTTTAAGGCAAAAGACGATCCGGCAACAGGCGCATCAGTTGCGTGTCGAACCAGGCCACGAAGGCCGGCGACGGCACGGCATCGACCGCCAGGTACCACCAGTCGGCGGCAGCGAAGGCACGGCACTTCACCGCGTCCTTTTCAGTCATCACCACTGGCAATGACGGCGTGAAACTCAAGGCCTGCACGCTGTATTCGGCGTGGTCGGCAAACGCGTGGGGCACTGGCCGCCAGTCTAGCGCTTCGAGGGTATTGAAGAAACGTTGCGGATTGCCGATCCCGGCGACTGCGTGCAGTGCCTGACCGGGCGAAAAGTGATCGAGGGGCCGGCGTTCGCCGCTGAGTAGATTGACCAGTGCGGTGGGTTGCAGACGGAATGCGAAACCGTCCTCGCGGTCCGACGCCGCGCCGTTGAACAGTACGCCATCGACGCTTTGCAGGCGTTCGATCGGTTCACGCAAGGGGCCGGCGGGCAGACAGCGCTTGTTGCCCAATCCTCGGGCGGCATCGATCAGCACCAGCTCAAGGTCACGCGCCAGACGATAATGCTGCATGCCGTCATCGGACAGGATCAGGTCCAGCGGCTCGCTGGCCAGCAAGGCTTTGACGGCGGCACCGCGATTCGGGTCGATCATCAGCGGTACACCGGTGCGCTGCACGATCAACAATGGCTCGTCACCAGCGATTTCGGCGCCTTGATCGGCTTCGACCCGCCAGGGCAACTGCGGAGGCTTGGCGCCATAGCCGCGACTGACCACTCCGACCCGCAACCCGCTGCGCCGACAGTGTTCGATCAGCCACAGAATCATCGGCGTCTTGCCGGTGCCGCCAACGGTGATGTTGCCGACCACGATCACCGGCACCGGCGACTGATAGATTTCGCCTTCGCCGTCGAGAAAACGCTGACGCTTGCCGGCCACGACGCGGCGGTACAGCCACTCCAGCGGCCGCAACAGCGTCAGGGCCGGATGCCCCTGATACCACGCGGCGAGCAGACGATCGGACATGGCCATCAGGATTTGGGCGCCGCCTCGACCGTGGTCATGCGCAAATGGCTGAAACCGAGCTTGCCGGCCGCGTCCATGGCGGTGATCACGGATTGGTGCTGAGTCTTGCCATCGGCACTGATCGACAACGGCATGTTGGTGTCACCGTTGGCTTCTTTCTGCATGGCTTCCATCAGGGTCGCCAGGTCGTTCTTCGGCAGAATCTTGTTGTTCACCGAAAACACGCCTTCAGCGCTGATGGCGACGTCCAGTTGCTTGACCTGCTGATCTTCGGCCGGCGAGCCGCTGACCGCTTCCGGCAGGTCGACACGCAACTGGGTTTCGCGGGTGAAGGTGGTGGTCACGACGAAAAACAGCAACAGAATGAACACCACGTCGATCAGCGACGCGAGGTTGATGTCGATCGTTTCCCGGGGTTTGCGACGGAATTTCACGCTTTGCCCCCGGCCAGATCGACGTCACGGTCGCCCTGCACCACTTCCACCAGTTTGATCGCTTCCTGCTCCATGCCCACCACCAGCTCATCGATGCGGCGTTGCAGGAAACGGTGGAAGAACACCGACGGAATACCGACCATCAGGCCCGCTGCCGTGGTGATCAGCGCCTTGGAGATACCACCGGCCAATACCGAAGCGTTGGTGGTCATGCCGGAACCGGTGAAGGCACTGAAGATGTCGATCATGCCCAGCACCGTACCCAGCAGACCGAGCAGCGGCGACATGGCGGCGATGGTGCCCAGCGCGTTGACGTAGCGCTCCAGCTCGTGGATGACCCGGGCGGCGGCCTCTTCGATGCACTCTTTCATGATCTCGCGACCATGCTTGGAGTTGGCCAGGCCTGCGGCGAGAATTTCACCCAGCGGCGAGTTGGCGCGCAATTCCTTGAGTTTTTCCTTGTTGAGCTGCTTGTCCTTGATCCAGACCCAGACCTGACCCAGCAGATGCTCGGGGGTGACGCGACTGGCGCGCAGGGTCCACAGGCGCTCGGCGACGATCGCCATGGCGGCGATGGAACTCAGAATGATCGGCAACATCATCCAGCCGCCGGATTTGACCAATTCCCACACAGTGACAGCCCCCTCGAAAAAGTGCGCCACTTTACCATACCGGTTCGTGATAAAGACCCGTCCCCCCGACGACCGTGCTCAACGGTACGCCGCCCCCGGCAGTGGCGGGTCGCGCCAGAACCGGCGCTGCTGACGCATCGGCCGGGCCGGCTGGAATCTGCCCAGTTGCAGATGAATGGCACCCTGTTCGGCGCTGTCATGGATGCGCAGGCCCAGCTTGCGGTAACGAGCGATGACCGTCGGATGCGGATGCCCGAACGAGTTGCCTTGCCCCCGGGAGATGAGCACGTCCCGAGGCTGCAAAACCTTGAGCAACGCCATTGATGAGGAGCTGCGACTGCCATGGTGCGGGGCTTGCAGCCACCGGGTCGGAACCGCCAGTGCGCTGTTGAGCAAATCCCGTTCGGCAGCGGTGTCGATATCGCCGGTCAGCAGCAACCGCTCGCCGTTGGCTTCGATCTGCAGGACGCAGGAACGCTGGTTGCTGTCATGGGCGTCGGCCCACTGCCATAGATGAAAGGCGACGCCATCCCATTGCCATTGCCGACCGCTGTCACAGGTCTCAGCGCTCAGCGCTTCGGGGAGGCCCGGCGGATCGCCGCTGATCACCCGGCTGACCGGCAAGCCGTTTGCCACCGCCAACGCGCCACCGGCGTGGTCGGCGTCGGCATGGCTGAGCAGCATCAGGTCGAGCCGCTCCACGCCCAGCTTGTACAAGGCAGGCAGCACCACCCGCTCGCCTACATCGAAGTCACCGAAACGCGGGCCGCTGTCGTATAGCAATGTGTGATGGCGAGTGCGGATCAGAATCGCCAGACCCTGACCGACGTCGAGCTGCCAGACATCCGCCACGCCTTCGGCCAGCCGCTCCCGGGGCGGTAATGCCAGCACCAGCAGTAACGGCCAACCCAAGGGGCGCAATGGAACGCCTCGGGGCAGCAATAACAGCAGTGCACCGATGCAGCCCAGTGCCAGAACCCAACCCGGCATCGATGCTGCAACCCACGCTGGCCAACGCCCTGCGATCTGGGCCAGAGCCCGGAACAATCCATCGACCAGCCCGCCGGCCAGCCACAACAGACCTTCGCCGACATAGGGAATCGGCAACAACAAAGTGCCCAGCAATGCCGGCGGCAGCACCGCAAAACTGATCCACGGCACCGCCAGCAGATTGGCCAATGGCCCGCTGAGGCTGATCGGCAAGCCCAGGGTCAGCAACACCGGGCACAGGCCGATAGCGATCAGCCATTGCGCTCGCGTCCAGGTCTGCCACCAGCGCCAGGGTCCCAGTCGACCGCCGAAGGTGAAAATCAGCACCGCCACCGCCGCGAAGGACAACCACAATCCCGGACGCAGACTGGCCAGCGGGTCCATCAACAACACCCCATTGAAGGCCAGCAACAACGGCCACCAGGCACCGAGATGGCGAAATCGCAATCGCCACAGCAACACCAGCGCAACCATCACGCAGGCCCGTCGCACCGGCACATCGAACCCGGCCAGCAGCCCGTAACCCAGCGCCGCCGCGAACGCCAGACCGCACGCCCACGGCAACCATGGCCAACGCAATGGCCACACACCGAATCGCGCCAGCCCGGCGACCAGCCCATACATCACCGCCGCCAACAGACCGATGTGCTGCCCGGAAATCACCAGCAGATGCACGGTGCCGGTGTCCTGCAGAATCTGCCAGTCCTCGTGACTGAGTCCCGAGCCATCACCCAGCACCAACGCCGCCAGCGCTGCGCCTCGACCCTGGGTGTCCACTTCCAGCAGACGCCGACGAATGCTGTCCCGCCAGGCCCATTGCGCCGCCGCCAGCCGACTGCCGTCCTTTACCGTGCCGGTGGCGCCGATGCGTTGCGCCAACAGCCAGGCCTCGTAATCGAAGGCATCGGGATTGAGCAGCCCACCGGGACGTTTGAGCTTGACCGCCAGGCGCCAGCGCTCACCGCTGTTGACCGGCGGCCCGTCGTACCACGCCAGACGCATCAGCGACGGCAGTTTCTCGTGGCGCGAACGGGCATTGGCCAGTTCGAAGCGCACAACGCCGTCGCCATTTTGCGGCAGACCGACCACCTGCCCTTCGACCCAGCGCGTCTCACCGTCCAGCTTCGATGGCAATCGATCATCCAGCGCCCACTGCGCACCGATGCACGACCAGGCGAAGCCGAACAGCAAAAAGGCCAGCGGGTAACTGCGAAACGGCAGCAGCATCAGCGCCACGACCGGCAGCAAAACCATCCACCCGACCGGCGGCAACGCCGGCAAAAAAACCGGAACCAGCAGACCGACCGCCAGCGCCATCATCCCTGTGCGCATACGCTCGTCCTTGATTGCGACTTTCCAGAAAAGTCTCCCCTCACCAGGCATAGCGGGTGTTGGCCGCAGCCGTCGTTATCAATTGTCACAAAGTCTGAATGGGCGGTTCGTAGAATCCAGACATACTTGCCGCCTTAACCGACCGAGAAGCCTTATGCCCCGGCGCTTATTCAAACGTTACATGCCCGATCCGACGAGCATCAGGGAACACAAATCCTTACGCTTTCTCGGCACGTTGCTGCATGACCCGAACCTCTGGCACCTCAATCGTCACTCGGTGGCCCGGGCCATGGCCGTTGGCCTGTTCGCGGCGTTTCTGCCGATTCCCGCGCAGATGCTGGTGGCGGCGGCACTGGCCATCACGGTGCGCGGCAACATGCCGATTGCCGTCAGCCTCGTCTGGCTGACCAATCCGATCACCATGCCGGCCGTGTTCTTCTGCACCTATCAGGCCGGTGCGTGGTTGATGGATGTTCCCGCCCGCACACTCCCCGACGAATTGACCTGGGAATGGATCAGCGGAGAACTCTCGACCCTGTGGCAACCCTTCCTGCTGGGCTCGGTGGTGGTCGGGCTGGCGCTGGGCGCCCTCGCCTACTGCGTGGTGATGATGTACTGGCGCTGGTGGGTGGCCCGGCAATGGGCGCGGCGCAAGAAAAGTCGCCAGTCGTGAATGCAAAACGGCCTCCACTGTGGGAGGCCGTTTTTTTTTGCAACACCGGGTGAATCAGGTACGCATGCCGCGTCCGCTTACCAGCAACCGTGCGCAACCGACATACAGCACCACAGTGGCGACCAGCATGAAGGTGATCGCGATACCGATGCGAATGTCCGAAACGCCCAGGATGCCGTAACGGAAGGCATTGACCATGTGCAGCACCGGGTTGGCCAGCGACACGGTCTGCCAGAACGGCGGCAGCAAGGTGATCGAGTAGAACACGCCACCGAGGTAAGTCAGCGGGGTCAGCACGAAGGTCGGGATGATCGAGATGTCATCGAAGTTACGTGCGAACACGGCGTTGATGAAGCCCAGCAGCGAGAAGATCGTCGCCGTCAGCACCACCACCAGAACGGTGACGCCCAGGTGATGCACCTGCAGGCTGGTGAAGAACATCGACAGGATCGTCACGATAACCCCCACCATCAGGCCGCGCAGCACGCCGCCAAGGGTGTAGCCGATCAGAATCGTGTGCGGCGACACCGGCGACACCATCAGTTCTTCGATGGAGCGCTGGAACTTGCTGCCGAAGAAACTCGACACCACGTTGCCGTAGGAGTTGGTGATCACCGACATCATGATCAGCCCCGGCACGATGTACTCCATGTAGGTGAAGCCACCCATGCCGCCAATCTGCTTGCCGATCAGGTTGCCGAAGATCACGAAGTACAGAACCATGGTGATCGCCGGCGGCAGCAGAGTCTGCGGCCAGATCCGGGTGAAGCGTTTGACCTCGCGGTAAACGATGGTGTTGAGGGCGACGAGGTTGGGGCGCAGCTCGGAACTCATACCGCCACCTTCGACAGATTTTTCTCCACCAGGGACACGAACAGCTCCTCGAGGCGATTGGTTTTATTGCGCAGGCTCAGCACTTCGATGTTCTGCAGGGCCAGTTGGCCGAACAGCGCAGTGATGCCCATGGACTTGTCGACCTGGACTTCCAGGGTATGCGCATCCACCAGACGGGCCGGATAGCCGACCAGTTGCGGCGCCACCGCCAGATCGCTCTTCAGATCGAGCAGGAAGGTTTCCACATGCAGCTGCCCGAGCAACTGACGCATGCTGGTGTTCTCGACAATGGTGCCGTGGTCGATGATGCCGATGTTGCGGCACAACTGCTCAGCCTCTTCCAGGTAATGCGTGGTGAGGATGATGGTGATGCCTTTCTGGTTCAGTTCGGTGAGGAAGGTCCACATCGAACGACGCAGCTCGATATCCACCCCGGCTGTCGGTTCGTCGAGGATCAGCAGGCGCGGCTCATGCACCAACGCCCGGGCGATCATCAGACGGCGCTTCATGCCGCCGGACAACGAACGCGACGGCACATCGCGCTTGTCCCACAGGCCGAGCTGGGTCAGGTACTGTTCGGCGCGTTCCTTGGCGATCTTCGCCGGAATGCCGTAGTAACCCGCCTGGGTCACGACGATGTCGAACGTCTTTTCGAACTGGTTGAAGTTGAATTCCTGGGGCACCACGCCAATCGAGCGCTTGAGCGCCGCGGGGTTCTTGTCCAGGTCGTGACCGAAGATATTCACCGTGCCGCTGGTCTTGTTCACCAGGGTCGAGAGAATGCCGATGGTCGTGGATTTGCCTGCGCCGTTAGGGCCGAGCAAGGCAAAGAAGTCACCTTCTGCGACGTCCAGATCGATACCACTCAAGGCCTGGAACCCGTTGCCGTAGGTTTTGGTTAGCTGCCGGATGGACAGAGCGGAACTCATATCGGATTTACGCACCAAGAAGAGAAAAAGGACTGAATGACGGCGGGCGGCGAGGAAGACAACCGCGGCGCACAAGCGCAATGGTGCTTGCCGCCGCCGCACAAGTACAGTCAAGTGTGTCGATAGTAGGTATTAAGTCAACGCGGTCATGACGGCTTTTTGATACGCCGGACGCAGCTTCAGTCGCGCATACCAGGCCTCCAGATGAGGCATCGGCGCACGCTCGATCGGCATCTCGAACCAGGCATAAATGAAACTGCCGAGCGGAATATCGCCCATGCCGATTTCACCGCCGGACAGGTAAGGCTGGTTTTTCAGGGCCTGATCGGCCATCGCCAGCAACCCTTCGCATTCCTTGATCGCGGCATGAATCGCCGGCCAGTCCTGCTTGTCCGCCGGGGTGCGCAGAACGCCCCAGAACACCGTACGGAAAGGGCCTGCGAAACTGGAGGTGGTCCAGTCCATCCACTTGTCGGCGACAGCACGGGTTTGCAGATCTGCCGGATACCACGAAGTGTTCGCCGCGTGTCTGGCCAACAGGTAGCGGACGATGGCGTTGGACTCCCACAACACGAAACCGTCGTCTTCGATCACCGGCACCCGACCGTTCGGGTTCATCGCCCGGTACTCAGGCGTGTCGACCACACCGAACGCGCCACCGGCATCGATTGCCTCATAGGCCAGCCCGAGTTCTTCGGCAGCCCACAACGGTTTTCTGACATTCGACGAATTCTTGCGACCCCAGATCTTCAGCATGACCGCCTCTTTTCCATTGAGTGGGCGAGCAGCATACGCCGGATCAGCGGCTGCCGACATCACCGCGCATGTCACTGGACAGTGGCGTCTGCTGGTCGTTGAACAGGTGCGGATAACACTTCTGCAGATGTTCGAAGAAAAAAGATTCCGGTACATCGGCGAACTGGCCGTGATCGACCAGGTACTCCATCAGCAGCGCGCCATCGCTGTTATACGGGTGGAAAACGCTGTCGTTTATGCCGTCGAATTCCAGCGGCGCAACGTTGAACATTTCGCAGAGCTTCTGGTTGAACGCGGGTGTGGCTTTGACCCAACGATCATTGAGAAACAGCTCGGTATAACCATGCATGGCGAACACTTCGCTTCTCAGCAGCTCAAGCAGACGCGGCGTCGACAGATGGTTTTTCACATCCGCCAGACCGATGCGTGCGGGGATCCCGCAATGGCGCGCGCAACCGGCGAGCAACGTGGCCTTGGGCACGCAATAACTTTCACCCGCCGCCAGCGCGTAGCTGCCGCGCAAGGTTTGCGGGTCGCGACTGAAGGTGTACATGTTGTATCGCACCGCCTCGCGCACGGCGTAATAAAGACTGATCGCCTGCGCGCGCGGGTCGCGGCTGGCACCACGGTGCTGTTCTGCGAACTCCACCACCGAGGGGTGGTCACTATCGATGAAGCGGCCGGGGCTCAGATACTCGCGCATGACGACATTCTCCTGGATGAACCCGGAGTCTAGCGAGAGGATCAGCACAGAGATAACGACGTTTCGGCCAAACATGGACGCAAAGCCGCGGAGTCTGCGAACGATTTCCCACGGGTGTTGCCCACCGAACCTACAAAAGACATCCAGGGATTCCCACGATTCAGATCAGCTTGCTCTGACCGCCCCGTTTTGCAGATGCCGTCTAAGCTCTGGAGGGTCGTTCGCCCTGGTTCACGGAGGATTGAATATGCTGTTGTTGTGGATACTGGTTCTGATCGTCGGCGTGGCGTATCTGGCCCACCGACGCATCGCCCCGCTGCCTGCACTGGGCATCGTCGCAGCTTACCTGCTGGCGATGGGGATTTTCAGCCACGCGCCAGGCTGGTTGCTGCTGATCTTCTGGGTCGTGCTGGCCACCGTTGCGGCTCCGCTGCTATTGCCGGATCTGCGCCGCAAACACTTCAGCGCGCCGCTGTTCAACTGGTTCCAGAAAACCCTGCCGCCCATGTCGCAGACCGAGCGCGATGCGATCGATGCCGGCACGGTGTGGTGGGACGGCGAACTCTTCAGCGGCCGTCCGGACTGGGAAAAACTGCTGTCCTATCCCAAAGCGCAACTGAGCGACGAGGAACAGGCATTCATCGACGGCCCGACCGAAGAACTCTGCGCCATGGTCACCGACTGGCAGATCGGCCAGTCGATGGACCTTCCACCCGAAGCCTGGACCCACATCAAGGAACACGGCTTCTTCGCCCTGATCATCCCCAAGGAATTTGGCGGTAAAGGCTTCTCTGCCTACGCCCACTCTCAAGTGGCGATGAAACTGGCGACCCGCAGCGGCGACCTCGCCTCCACCGTGATGGTGCCCAATTCCCTCGGCCCAGCCGAACTGCTGCTGCATTACGGCACCGACGAACAACGCAACCATTACCTGCCACGACTGGCCCGGGGCGACGACATTCCTTGTTTCGCGCTGACCGGCCCGCTCGCCGGTTCCGATGCCGGTGCGATGCCCGACACAGGGATCATCTGCAAAGGCCAGTGGGAAGGCCAGGAAACCCTCGGCCTGCGCCTGAATTGGGAAAAACGCTACATCACCCTCGGCCCGGTCGCGACCTTGCTCGGCCTGGCCTTCAAGGCCTACGACCCGGATCACCTGCTCGGCGATAAAGAAGACCTGGGCATCAGCCTCGCGCTGATTCCGACCGATACCGCCGGCGTTGAGATTGGCCGTCGCCACTTGCCATTGGGCGCCGCATTCATGAACGGCCCCAACTCCGGCAAGGACGTGTTCATCCCGCTGGACTTCCTGATCGGCGGCCAGGACATGCTCGGCAAGGGCTGGATGATGCTGATGAACTGCCTGTCGGTCGGGCGTTCGATTTCCTTGCCGGCAGTGGGCACTGGCGCGGCCAAGTTCACCAGTCTGGTGACCGGGCAGTACGCGCAGATTCGCGAGCAGTTCAATGTTCCGCTGTCGGCATTCGAAGGTATCCAGGAAGCGATGGCGCGCATTGGCGGCAACGCCTGGATGATGGACGCTGCGCGGATGCTGACCGCCAATGCGGTGGATCTGGGCGAGAAGCCCTCGGTGCTGTCGGCGATCCTCAAGTATCACCTCACCGAACGTGGTCGCGAGTGCATCAGCCACGCCATGGACGTGCATGGCGGCAAGGCGATCATCATGGGCCCGAACAACTATCTGGGTCGCAGCTGGAACGGCGCGCCGATCTTCATCACGGTGGAAGGCGCCAACATTCTTTCGCGCAACCTGATGATCTTTGGTCAGGGCGCAATCCGCTGTCATCCGTTCGTGCTCAAGGAAATGGCCCTCGCCGGTCGCGAGGACAAGGATCAGGCACTCAAAGAGTTCGATGGCCTGCTGCTCAAGCACATCGGCTTTGCCGTGAGCAACGCTGCCAGCACGCTGGTATTGAATCTTGGTTTCGGCCATTTCGAACATGCACCGGGAGACAAGCTCAGCCAGGGTTATTTCCGCGCGCTCAACCGTCAGGCTGCCGCGTTTGCCATGCTCGCCGACCTGAGCATGATGCTGCTGGGCGGCGAACTGAAACGCCGTGAGCGTCTGTCGGCGCGCCTGGGCGATGTGCTGAGCAACCTGTATCTGGCCTCGGCGGCGCTCAAGCGGTATCACGACCTCGATTCCCCGGCGTACATGGAGCCGTTGTTCAGATGGGCCATGGAGGAAAGCCTCGGCCAGTCGGAAAAAGCGCTGGATGAACTGCTGACCAACTTCCCGAACCGGGTCTTCGGCTGCCTGTTGCGAGTGATCGTGTTCCCGTTTGGTCGTCGCCACAAAGGCCCGTCGGACAAGCTCGGTGCCGAAGTGGCCGGCGTCATCGGTCGGGCCAAGGGCGATCCGGCACTGGAAGAACTGCTTGCCGGCTGCTACCGCCCACAATCGGCGGACGATGCGGTCGGCGCGCTGCAACATGCCTGCGATCAGTTGAACGCTGCGCAACCGCTGCACAAGAAACTGCACACCTCGCTCAAAAGCGGTCAGGTCAAACCGGTCGCAGGGGAACACGCCATCGATGCAGCACTGGAGGCCGGAGTGCTACAGGCAGTGGAAGCCCAGACCCTGCGTGATGCCGAAGCGGCGCGGCGCAAGGTGATCGATGTCGATGATTTCGACAAGGAGGAACTGAAACCCGCGGAAGGGAAAGTCCGCTGATCCCTTCAATCAGTGAAAAACGGGCGCAGGCGCTTTATACTCCCGCGCCCGTTTTGCTCTTGAGGACTTATCTCGTGTCCAACGTCGTTGCCGATCATCTGGTTTTGCTCGACCACCTGCGCAGTATCCTGGTCGCCGTAGGTGAGGCCGATCAGGTTCCCGAAGAAAGCCATGCCCTGTTCCTGGAGCGTTTCGACGAACTGCTGGCGTCACTGCCGATCGAGCCGATCGAAAGCCAATACCTGGGCCAGGACATCCTGACTCAAGTGATTACCCGCTATCCGCAAATTGCCCACCTGATCCCGCGGGATCTGCTGTGGTTCTTCGCTGGCGACTGCCTGCACTACCTGTCCGATGAAGAAATCGACATGTATCAGGCACTGGAAGAGCGCCGTTACGAAGCTGAACAGAACGACGAACCGTTCGACTGGAATCAGGAAAAACAACTGCTGGCGATGTCCGCCCAGGACAGCAAGCACTGATTTTCACCCGGTAAAGAAAAGGCCCGCATGGTGATCCATGCGGGCCTTTTTTTGATTGATTAAAGCAGCCCTTCACTCTCGGGCAATTCGTACTCGGCCAAGGCTTTTGAACCGCCGGTTTTTCCGGGTTTGCTCAATGTCGGTTCTTTCTCCAGGCACTCCACCAGATAGTCGATGAACACCCGCAACTTCGGTGGCAGATAGCGCGTCGGCGAGTGCAACAACCATAGTCCACCGTGGTAGGACGCCAGGAATGTCCAGTCCGGCAGGACCTGCACGATCAGCCCTTGTTCCAGGGCATAACGAGCGGTGAAATACGGCAAGCTGCCAATACCGATGTGCTGCAACACCGCGCCCAGACGCACGCCCGTGTGATTGGCGGCATACCGCCCTCGAACGCCGACCGTCACCGCTTTGCTGCCTTTCTTGAATTTCCAGCGCGCATCGCTCGGGGTTTCGCCCAGGTAGATGCAGCTGTGATTGAGCAAGTCATGGGGATGCGTCGGCGTGCCATGTTCGGCCAGGTATTGCGGCGTCGCGCAGAGCAAATGGTCGATGGTCAACAACTGCCGCCCAACCAACCCCGCCGGTGGTCGCTCCGTGATGCGAATCGCCAGGTCGACATGATCGTCGATCAAATCCACTTGCCGGTCTTCCAGCAGCAACTCCACATCAACCTTGGGATAGCGGCGCAGAAACTCCGGCATATGCGGATGAATTACGAAGCGTCCGACCGCTTTTGGCACGCTGACCCGCACCAGTCCCTCGGCTTCGTGAGTGAACTGGCCGCTGATCTCCATCACTGACCTGGCGGCGCTGACCATCTCCTGACAGCGCTTGAACACCTCTTCCCCGCCATCGCTCAAGCGCAATTTGCGCGTGGTGCGTTGCAGCAGCCGTGTGGCCAAAGCCTTCTCCAGCCGGGAAATACTGCGGCTGATCGCCGAGGGCGACGAACCCAATTGACGAGCGGCTTCGGAGAAGCTGCCGGTCTCCACGACCTTGACGAAAATCGCCATTTCACCAAGCAGCGGCAGGGGGAGATTTATGCTCACAGCGCAACAGTCCTTTGATGTTTGAACGGATTATCACGTTATTGCACGATTCATATAATTAAAAAAGAAACTTTAATAAGGGCATGGAATATGACGCTTCGCCTCTTTTTCCATAGTGATGACCTCAAGGCCAATGTGGAAGTCCTCGACTGCACGCCCCACGAGAACGAGTTCGCCGTGGTGCTGCGCGCCACTCTGTTTCACCCGCAAGGTGGCGGACAGCCTTGCGATACCGGCTGGATCGGCGACAGTCAGGTCCTGCGCGTCGTGCAGGAGCCGGATCGAATCGTCCATTTCGTCGATCAGCCCGTCCCGCTCGGCATGACCCAGATTCGTGTCGATGAAGACCGCCGTCGCTTCAACACCCGCATGCACTCTGCCGGGCATTTGATCGGCCACTTTGTCCAGGCCATGGGCTGGATGCCGATCAAGGCACACCACTGGCCGGACGAAGGCCGGGTGCAATTCAAGCCCGGGGATTCGGCTCAGGAAGTCGATGCGCAAACCGTTCAATACGGCATCGGGCAATGGATCGAACACGATCTGCCCCGCCTGACGTCTCTGCGCGAAGGTGCGCGGGAAATCGGCTTCGGTGAACTGCCAGCCTACGGCTGTGGCGGCACCCATGTACGCAGCCTGAAGGATCTGGGCACAGTCACGATCGCGTCCCTTTCGCAGAAGAAGGGCACGTTGTCCGTCCACTACAACGTGGATTGAGGATTTCGGGCGCTGCCAGGCGCAGCGTCCGTCGCCGGGGGAACCGCGTTCGCTGGTTCCGTTGACTACTCGTTAGATGGACCTGAAACCATGATGCTTGACGTCGAGCGTCTCGATGAGACGTGCATAAAAAAACTGGCCAACGAAGAAGTCCTCGCCATCCGCGTCAAAGGCTTTTTGCCTGAAGACCAGGCGATCCGGATTGGCGACAAGATCCTCGCCCCCGGATTCGAGGGTTACATCAACGCCCCCAGCATCGGCCGCATCGGCATGGCGTTCTACGAGGCGGAAAACCAGCCGTTGCTGATCGAGGACTACTTCGAACGCGCCACCAGCAACATTGCCGAACTGCGTAACCGCTGCGCGCCCTACTCCTCGCCGATCGACACCCTGCGCTGCATGCTCGACGAATCCTGGCCGGCAGGCGCCCATCTGGAGAACCTGTACGGACGCAAGATGTATGTCGGTCTGTCACGGGTGGTCAAACCCGGCGTCTGCTTCCTGGCCCACCACGACATCTTCGCCAAGGACGCGCCGGAGAGCTTCCAGGCTCACAGCCTGGAGGCGCAATTCGCCTGCAACGTCTACCTGAACATGCCGACCGAGGGCGGCGCGTTGCAGATGTGGGAAGACGACATTTCACCGGACCGGTTCGACGAGATGCGTGGCGACAGCTACGGCATCGACCCGGCGCTGCTCGGCCCGCCAGCCCTCGAAGTTCGCCCGGAACCGGGGGATTTCATCATGTTCAATTCGCGTCGCATGCACTCGGTGACGCCGGGCGTGGCAGATCCGCGCTTGAGCCTTTCGTTTTTTGTCGGCTATCGCGGCAATGCTTCACCCCTGACTTTCTGGAGTTGAAATGACATCGAATTACCTGGGCGAGTTTCTGGCGCTGGCCACCATCCACTTTCTGGCCGTGGTCGCTCCCGGCCCGGACTTCGCCGTGACCATTCGCCAGAGTGTGCGATTCGGTCGACTGGTCGGCATCTGCACGGCACTGGGCATCGGCGCGGGGATTTCCGTACACGTGCTGTACACCCTGCTGGGCGTCGGCGCCTTGATGCACACCACGCCCTGGCTGCTGACGGTGGCCAAGGTCGTGGGCGGCGCCTACATCTTTTACCTCGGTATCAGCCTGATCCGCAGCAAACCCAAGACAACACTGGAAGGCGAAAAGACCAGCGACGAACCGCTGGTCGAGCAATCGTTGTTCAAGGCGTTTTCCACCGGTTTCCTGACCAACGCCACCAACCCCAAGGCCACGCTGTTTTTCCTGGCGATCTTCACCACGATCATCAGCGCCAGCACGCCGCTGGAAATCCAGGCCCTGTACGGACTGTGGATGTGCGGCGTGAATGCGTTGTGGTTTGTGATCGTTGCGCTGTTCTTTTCAAGCAGCAAAGTGCGCGTGCTGTTCATGCGCATGGGGCACTGGTTCGAGCGCAGCATGGGAGTGATTCTGATCCTGTTTGCCGGGCGACTGGTGTTGTCGATGTAAACACGTTGAACGGAGAAGCCCGGTCCAGACAGATTGGACGGGCTTTTTCGATTCTGCGCCGCTTTTGCATTTCTGTGCGACGCGTCCCACTTCGGGGGCTCCCCTATCACGCGCTTGTGGTGTTAGTTTGCGAAACCGTCTGACCTATCGATCAGACACTTCCTACTCACTGCCTGCAAAGGAATGCCCCCAGCAATGGATTTTTCCCTCAAGCAACTGGCCGCGTCGACCCTGATTCTGGCCAGCCTTTCGTCCGTGACACTGCCCGCACACGCCAACATCACACCGCAGCAAAGCGCGACCATCCTCAAGACATTCAGCGATGCAAAGGTCAGTGACTTCCGCCAGTTCCTCGGCGAACTGGCCAAGAGCGACCTGAGCAAGACCGACGACCTGCGCCCCTCCATCAGCGCGTTTCTCGACAACAAGACGCTGACCGCTGAGCAGCAAAACGAAATCTATCGCCTGCTCGGCCTCTACACTCGGGCGAAATACGGCAAGGCCGCTCTCGAAACCCTGCGCGAACTGGTGGAGATCCCGACCGATCGCAAGGAAGGTGTTGCCCAGCACGAGAACCCTGAATTCATCAAGATTGCCGCCAAGATCAAGAGCCTGGCCGAATCCTTTGGCCTGAACTACCGAAACGTCGACAACCGCGTCTACGAGATCTCCCTCGACGGCAGCGGCAAGGAAGTCGTGGGCATTCATGCTCACGCCGACGTGGTCCCAGTGACTCCGGAAAACTGGGTGCTGAAGGACGGCACCAAACTCGACCCGTTCAAGGTCACGCTGATCGGCGACCGCATGTACGGCCGCGGCACCGAAGACGACAAGAACGGCATCGTGGTGACGCTGTATGCCATGAAGGTCATCAAGGAAGAAAAGCTGCCGCTGGCACGCAACTTCAAATTGCTGGTGGACACCACCGAAGAAACCACCGGCGACGCGATTCCTTACTACTTCGAGCGCAACCCGACGCCCGAATACAACCTGGCGCTGGATGGCGGCTACCCGGTGGTGATCGCCGAGAAAGGCTACGGCACCGTCATGGCCAAATTTGCCAAGCGCAAGGCCGAGGGCAAAGGTGCGGAAATCATCTCTATGACCGGCGGCATGGCGACCAACCAGATTCCATCGGTTTCGCTCGTCACCCTGGTGACAGACAAACCGGCCGAACTGGCCGCCAGCCTGCAAAAGGCCGGTAACGAATACGCCAAACAACATGGCGGCGATTTCGAAGTGAATGCCAAGGTCGATGGCAAAGACGTGAAACTCAGCGTTACCGGCGTTTCCGCGCATTCTTCCGAACCGGAATCCGGCGTCAACCCGGTCGCCCGCATGCTGGACTTCATCCACAGTGTGGATGGCAAAATCGCGCTCAAACACAACCACATCACCGACGCCGCCCGCTACGCCGCCGACAACTGGGGCCTGGACTACAAGGGTGGCAAGTTGGGTGTCGGTTTCGCCGATGACTTCATGGGCCCGCTGACCACCTCGCTGACCTATGTCGGGATGGACGACAAAACCTTCAAACTCGCGGTCAACCTGCGCGTGCCGAAGGGCAAGTCGCCGGAAGTGCTCAAAACCGAAATCGCCGACAAACTGGCGGCCTGGAGCAAGAAAACCCACGTTGCGGTCAACTTCGATTACTCGATCGCCGAGCCGATGTACCGCAATCCAGAGGGCGAGTGGGTCAAGGCGCTGTTGGCCGTCTCCACCGAAAACCTGGGCATGAAACACGAGTTCGGCACCTCTGCCGGCGCCACCTCGGTGCATGAACTGCCTAACGGCGTGCAATTTGGCCTGGCTCGACCTGAGGTCAAATACACCGGTCACACCGACGGCGAGTTCAAGACGGTTGACCAGTTCCTGCTGGACCTGCAGATCGTTACCGAAATGATGGGACGGATCGGGCAACTGCCGAAGCTTTGATCGCGACACTGGCCCGCCAAGGTGATGGGCCCACAAAAAAGGACCGCAAGGTCCTTTTTTGTTGCGCTACAAATAACGCACAAACAAAAACGCCGCTCATCACTGAGCGGCGTTTTTGTTGAATATGGAGCGGGAAACGAGACTCGAACTCGCGACCCCGACCTTGGCAAGGTCGTGCTCTACCAACTGAGCTATTCCCGCA
>NZ_JBXANF010000009.1:0-302302 GCF_058801405.1 Pseudomonas sp. GW822-FHT03F04 | reverse complement strand
TTGAGTTTCAAGGAGTTTTCCGTTTCGACTGCGCCGGAAGTGGGGCGAATTATAGGCCTCCAGAATCTGCCGTCAACTCTTAATTACGCTTTTCTTGCAAAACCTGCCTTTTACCCGGCAAACGCGGGATTCGGCGGGCTACCAGCGGAAGCCGCAGCACAAGCAGCAGCCCACCTATAGAGGCATAGACCGCCCACTCCTTGAGATCGGCGCGCACAATCCACAGCATATGCAGCAATCCAAGCCCGAGAATCACATACGCCAGCCGGTGCAACTTCTTCCAGCGCGCGCCCAAACGGCGCTGGCTATAACGGTTGGACGTCACCGCCAATGCCAGCAACCCCAGGAATCCAAGCGTACCGACAATTATGTACGGGCGTTTGCGCAACTCCACTCCCAACTGCGACCAGTCGAAACCCAGGATGAACGCCATATAGCTGCATAAATGCAAAACCACATACGCAAAACACCAGAGCCCCAACTGCCGGCGCACAGCGATCCACCCTGCCCACCCCGTAAGCTTCTGCAGCGGCGTCATGCTCAAAGTGATCAACAGCAATACCAATGTCCCGAGCCCAAGTCGATCAACCAGGACTTTTCCGGGGTCTGGCCCGAGCAGATCCTCAAAGGCCTGATAGAACCACCACAACGGCCAGATAGCCGCCGCAATAAAAACGCCCACACGCCAGAACGGATATCGCATCAGTAATTCTTCCGTAGATCGAGCCCTGTATATAAAGAAGCGACTTCGTCCGAGTAGCCGTTGAACATCTGCGTATCACGCACATTCGGCTTGAACAGACTATTAGGAAGACGTCGTTCCCGAGCCTGAGTCCAGCGAGGGTGATCAACCGTCGGGTTCACATTGGCATAAAACCCATACTCGTCCGCTGCAATGCTTTGCCAGGTCGTCTTTGGCTGCTCACTGACCAGACTGATCCGCACGATGGATTTGACACTCTTGAAGCCATACTTCCATGGCACCACCAGACGCAACGGCGCGCCGTTCTGATTCGGCAATTCACGGCCGTACATGCCCACTGCCAGGATCGCCAATGGATTCATCGCCTCATCCAGACGCAAGCCTTCTACATAAGGCCAGTCGATCAGGGCAAATCCCGACCGCTGTCCGGGCATGCTCTTCGGATCCTGCAAGGTTTCAAAACGAATGTATTTGGCGTTGGACGTCGGCTCCACCTGCTTGAGCAGCGCCGAAACAGGGAAACCGATCCAGGGGATGACCATCGACCACGCCTCGACACAACGCAGGCGATAGATGCGCTCCTCCAACTGATAAGGCTTCATGAAGTCTTCCAGTGCATAGCGCCCCGGTTTCCCCACCTCCCCGTCCACCACCACACTCCAGGGTTCGGTCTTCAGCGATCCGGCATTCGCCGCCGGATCCCCCTTGTCGGTACCGAACTCATAGAAGTTGTTGTAGTGGGTCGCGTCCTTATAAGGCGTGATCGCCTCATCCTTGACGTTCACGGCGCCCCATTTAATAGAAGGCTGCTTCTCGGTAAACCAGGCGGGCGCATTGCCAGACTCGACATCGGCATAACGGGCGGCCTCTTCGGCACTGGCCCAACGCGGCAAGCTGCTCACGGCCAAGCCTGCCGCAGTTGCTCCGAGCAATTGCCGGCGAGAGAGATAAATGGATTCAGGCGTGACGTCCGACTCGTGGCAGTCGGACGCTTTGGGGATTTTGATCAGCATGACAACTCCGCAGTTTTGGAGGACAGATGCACCCATAGACTGCGGAGTATGAGGGAAATTACATCACTCGACGTTTTTGTGGCGACGAAGATGCAACAGGTACTGCACAGGGCCCGAGGCCGCATAGGCAAGGAACACCAACAGCAGAATACGCGGAGGATCACTGAACACCACGGCGAACACCAGCACCACCGCCAGGATCGCCACGAATGGTACGCGCCCTTTCAGGTCCAGCTCCTTGAAGCTGTTGTACTTGATGTTGCTGACCATCAGCATGCCGGCAGCCGCCACCATCAGTGCAACCAGGAACGACATCTTCGAACCCTGGATCCCGTAATCGCTGAACGCCCAGACAATCCCCGCGACCACACCGGCAGCTGCCGGACTGGCCAGACCGATGAAGTAGCGCTTGTCTGCGGTGCCCACCTGAGTATTGAAGCGCGCCAGACGCAACGCTGCGCCAGCCACATAGATGAAGGCGACCATCCAGCCGACCTTGCCCATGTCACCCAAGGCCCAACCGAATGCCAGCAATGCCGGCGCGACGCCAAAGGCAACCATGTCCGACAGCGAGTCGTACTCGGCACCGAATGCACTTTGGGTATTGGTCATGCGTGCCACACGGCCGTCGAGACCATCGAGCACCATGGCGACAAAAATCGCGATAGCCGCGAAGGCGAAGTACTTGCTCGCACTCGCCGAATCCCCGGCGCTCAACGCAGCCTGGGCACTCATCGAATTGATGATGGAATAGAACCCTGCAAACAGGTTCGCAGTGGTGAACAGATTCGGCAAAAGATAGATACCACGATGCCGGACTTTACGACCTTCTGCGTCATGCCCTTCTTCGACATGCTCATCGATGGGCAGCAGGCTTTCGGCGTCTGAAGCCTGGTTCGGCTCTTCGGGACGTTCGCTCATGGACATTACCTTGCAACGGATTGGACATTTTCGACAGGTGTCTGGGACGACGGTTCGGCCACAAACGATGCAGCTTTATACCAGAACCGCCCGCCCATACGAAAAAACGCGGCCGAGGCCGCGTTTTTTCATACAAGGGTCGACGACTTAGTTTTTGGCTTTGTCGACGATCTTGTTGGCACCGATCCACGGCATCATGGAGCGCAGTTGCTCGCCGATGATTTCGATACCGTGAGCGGCGTTGTTACGACGCTTGGCGGTCATCGAAGGGTAGCCGGTTGCGCCTTCGCTGATGAACATTTTGGCGTATTCGCCGTCCTGAATACGTTTCAGGGCGTTGCGCATGGCCTGACGGGACTCGGCGTTGATCACTTCCGGGCCAGTCACGTACTCGCCGTACTCAGCGTTGTTGGAGATCGAGTAGTTCATGTTGGCGATACCGCCTTCGTACATGAGGTCAACGATCAGTTTCAGTTCGTGCAGGCACTCGAAGTAGGCCATTTCCGGCGCGTAGCCAGCTTCAACCAGGGTTTCGAAACCGGCTTTTACCAGTTCAACGGTACCGCCGCACAGAACGGCTTGTTCGCCGAACAGGTCGGTTTCGGTCTCGTCCTTGAAGGTGGTTTCGATGATGCCGGTACGACCGCCACCAACACCGGCGGCGTAGGACAGAGCAACGTTCTTGGCGTTGCCCGAGGCGTCCTGGTAGATCGCGATCAGGTCAGGGATACCGCCGCCTTTCACGAACTCGGAACGTACGGTGTGGCCCGGGGCTTTCGGCGCGATCATGATCACGTCGAGGTCGGCACGCGGAACAACCTGGTTGTAGTGGATCGCGAAGCCGTGGGAGAAGGCCAGGGTGGCGCCTTTCTTGATGTTCGGCTCGATTTCGTTCTTGTACAGGGAAGACTGGAACTCGTCCGGGGTCAGGATCATGACCAGGTCGGCAGCAGCAACGGCGGAAGCAACGTCAGTCACTTTCAGGCCGTGGGCTTCAGCCTTGGCAACGGTAGCCGAACCTTTACGCAGACCGACGGTAACGTCGACACCGGAGTCTTTCAGGTTGCACGCTTGAGCGTGGCCCTGAGAGCCGTAACCGATGATGGCAACTTTCTTGCCCTGGATGATCGACAGGTCGCAGTCTTTATCGTAGAAAACTTTCATGAATTTCCCCTTTATATCCAGGCCGTTCAGGCCATTCGCTAATTTGGTTTAGATGCTGAGTACTTTGTCGCCGCGGGCAATACCGGTGACGCCACTACGGACGGTTTCCAGAATCGATGCGGTGCCGATGGACTGAATGAAGCTGTCGAGCTTGTCGCTGGTACCGGTCAGTTGAACGGTATACACGCTGGCGCTGACGTCGACGATCTGTCCACGGTAAATATCGGTGGTGCGTTTGATCTCGGCGCGCTGGGCGCCAGTGGCCTTGACCTTGACCAGCATCAGTTCGCGCTCGATGTGAGCACTTTCCGACAGGTCCACCAGCTTGACCACTTCGATCAGCTTGTTCAGGTTTTTGGTGATCTGCTCGATGATTTCATCGTGGCCGACAGTGGTCAGCGTCAGACGCGACAGGGTCGGGTCTTCGGTTGGCGCCACGGTCAGGCTTTCAATGTTGTAGTTGCGCTGCGAGAACAGGCCGACTACGCGAGACAAAGCACCGGGTTCGTTTTCCAGAAGCAAGGAAATAATGTGCCGCATGATTAGGTACGCTCCGTCTTGCTCAGCCACATATCGCGCATGGAGCCGTCTTTGATCTGCATCGGATAGACGTGCTCGCTGGTGTCGACCGAAATGTCGAGCACCACCAGGCGATCCTTCAGGGCGAACGCTTCTTCCATCTTCGACTTCAAATCTTTCGATTCGGTGATGCGCACGCCGACGTGACCATAGGCCTCGGCCAGCTTGACGAAATCAGGCAGCGATTCCATGTAGGAGTGCGAGTGACGGCTGCCGTAACTCATGTCTTGCCACTGACGAACCATGCCCAGTACACCGTTGTTCAAGATCACGATCTTGACCGGCAAACCGTATTGCAGGCAGGTCGACAGCTCCTGGATGTTCATCTGGATGCTGCCTTCACCGGTGACGCACGCAACGTCAGACTCAGGGAAGCTCAAGGCGATACCCATCGCGGCCGGCAGACCGAAGCCCATCGTGCCCAGACCACCGGAGTTGATCCAGCGGTTCGGCTTGTTGAACTTGTAGTACTGCGCAGCAAACATCTGGTGCTGGCCCACATCGGAGGTCACAAAGGCATCGCCCTTGGTCACTTCGCACAGGGTTTCGATCACGGTCTGCGGCTTGATCTTGCTGCCGTCGCCCTTGTCGTAAGGGAACAGGCCGCGATCACCGCGCCACTCGTCGACTTGCTTCCACCAGCTGGCGACCGCTTCCTTGTTCGGGGTTTCGCCGATTTCCTTGAGGATCGCGACCATTTCGGTCAGGACGCTCTCCACCGGGCCAACGATTGGCACGTCAGCCTTGATGGTCTTGGAAATCGAAGCCGGGTCGATGTCGATGTGAATGATCTTGGCGTTCGGGCAGAACTTCGGCGCGCCGTTGATCACGCGATCGTCGAAACGCGCACCGACCGCCAGGATCACATCGGCATGGTGCATCGCCAGGTTGGCGGTGTAACTGCCGTGCATGCCGAGCATGCCGATGAACTGACGGTCAGTGCCAGGGTAGCCACCCAGGCCCATCAAGGTATTGGTGACCGGCAGGTTGAGCATTTGCGCCAGTTCGGTCAGCGGCGCGGAGCCGTTGCCGAGAATCACGCCACCGCCGGAGTACAGCACGGGACGCTTGGCCGCCAGGAGCATTTCTGCCGCCTTGCGGATTTGCCCGGAGTGACCGCGAACGGCCGGGCTGTAGGAACGCAGTTTGGCTTTCTTCGGGAAGATGTATTCGAACTTCTCGGCCGGGTTGGTCATGTCTTTCGGGATATCGACCACGACCGGGCCCGGACGACCGGATTGCGCCAGGTAGAAGGCTTTCTTCATGACTTCCGGGATTTCGGACGCGTGCTTGATCATGAAGCTGTGCTTCACGATCGGCCGGGAGATACCGATCATGTCGGTTTCCTGGAACGCGTCGGTGCCGACCATGGTGCTTGGCACCTGACCGGAAATGATCACCATCGGAATCGAGTCCATGTAGGCCGTGGCAATACCGGTGATGGCGTTTGTGGCGCCTGGACCGGAAGTCACCAGTACCACGCCGGCTTTACCGGTGGCACGGGCGTAGCCGTCAGCCATATGGGTAGCCGCTTGTTCGTGACGAACCAGGATGTGGGTCACTTCCGGTTCTTTGAACAGGGCATCGTAAACATGAAGAAGAGCACCACCCGGGTACCCGTAAATATATTTGACGCCTTCGTCACGCAAGAAGCGGACGAGCATCTCACCGCCAGATAAAAGCTCCACGTTGTTCACCTCTAAAACGCCAGAATACCGTCCACAAAAAAGCGAACGGGTCTTAATAGGTTTACTTCTCGGCAGAGCATGAGCGACGGTGGTCGCCGACTACGTCAGCACTGACTGAGCAAGTATTGGGATCGTCCCAAGTGTTGCGGGCCTTTCCCACCCAGCGCGAGGTAACGCGTTGCGGGTGTAACAGGTCGACGCGGATATGCGCCTCATGATCTGCCGAGAGGGTCTGCTTCTGGCAGTCCCTGTACAGCGGACTTTGGATTCTTCTGTTTCGCCCTCTCCAAGTCAAGCCGTCAATGTGCTTAATTGTGGGTAAGCACATGAGAACGCAAGAAAAAACCTGAAAAGCGCTACTCTGTTAGCGTCAATTGCGCAATTTTGCCAAGGAATCAGCATGCGAACGCTCCTCGTCATCCTGCTGATCGGCCTCAGCACCTGGTGCATGGCCGGTCAGATCTACAAATGGGTCGATGCTCAAGGTGTCACGCATTTCGATGCGCAGCCGCCACAAGGTCAAACGGCGACCACAGTGCAAACGCCGCCCTCGCCTGCTCCGCGCCCCACCGCGATGCCCGGCAGCGGCGCGTTGGGCGATCAGAAAGCCATCGATGACAAGGTCAGGAAACAGGTCGCCGAGCAACAGACTCAGCTCAAGACCTTCTGCGAACAGACACGCACGAACCTGGCGCAGTTGCAGAACAATCCGCGCTTGAGGGAAGAGACCGAGGGGGAATTGCGTCGGCTGAGCGATACGCAACGTCAGGAGCGTATCGCAGAGACGCAGAAGCAGATTGCCGAGAACTGCCAGTGATCACTGGCAGTCGGCCGTTCAGCGCGAAGCAGTGATCAGCAGGTCGAACTCTTTGAGCAATACCTGCAACTGCCGATCCTTGCCCTGCAGATTGCGCTGGGCGAAGACCATTTCGGCCATTTCCTGAATGCCCGAGGCGTTGGGCAATGGCAGGTCCTGTTCGAGGATCATCTTCATCCGCGGCAGGAAGATCCATTGCAGCCACTGCTCGAAATCGAGCGTGTCGACCGAGAACGGCTCGACACTGCTCAAGGCTTCAGCCGAAGGCTGGACGTCATCCCACCAGCCCTGGGCGCGCAGTTCGCGCTCGATCAACAGCAGTTGATCGGCAACTTTCGAGAAACGCGCGTCCATCACAGCGAAACCTTGGCCTTCTGACGGGCCAGTGCGGCGCCGGCGGAATCACCCTGTTTTTCGCGAGCCTGGGCAATCAGTTCCCACAGGCTGGCCTGCAAGTCCGGACGACCGTTGGCCATGGTCAGCGCGCGGCGGGCGGTTTGCTCGGCTTGCGGGGCATCGCCCTGAGCCATGCGCACCTGCGCCAGACGGTAAAGCACTTGTGGCTCACGCGGGGCAACACGCTGAGCGCGCTCAAGGCTGGAGGACGCACCGTTCAGATCACCACCGGCCTGCTGTTGCTGCGCGGTGGTCAACAAGGCGAGCACCGGGCCGTCCAGTTGCTCGTCGGCGGACAGACCGCCACCGCTGCTGGCCGAAGGAATACCGCTAGGCGTCGAAGGCATGCTGTAACTGCCGGAGCTTATCGGTGCCGATTCGACCGGCGAAGGGTTGTATGGCCCCGCAGTGATACCACCGGACGCCGGGCCCGGCACGATCGGCGAGCTGCTGATCGGCGTCGACGTCGCAGCGCCACCCGGCACCATCACCACCACACCGGTATCGCCCTGCGGGATAGCCTGAGTCTGGCCCTGCACAGGACGTTTCACCGTCGTCTGCCGGAAGCCACCATTGGCCGAAATGCGTTCACTGTTGGACACAGCCGTGCCCGAATCGACAACCGGGATCGAACCACGCTGTACGGTGGAGCAGCCGCTGAGCAAAGCCACGGCGGTCACCGCTGGAATCAACCACTTGTTCACTTGAAACCCTCTTCGCTTAATTCATCCAGCCCTTGACCCAATCCATCACCGACTCGCTCGACGCCGGGCTTTCGCCCGCGCAGGAGGCGCCGGGTGGCGGTTCGCTGCCGCGAATATACGGCATCTGCACGGCGCCCGGACAGTTGGCATCAGAGCCCTGGCCGGTACGCGAATCGACCCACGCCTGAACCACGTTGTCCGGCTGCGGCATGTCCAGCGGCAGCGGATCGGCCTTGCGCATGAAACTGGTCCAGACCTGCAACGCACCGGTAGCACCGGTGAACGGCGTCTTGCCGTTATCGTCGCGACCGAGCCAGACCACCGCCAGCAGATCCTGACTGAAGCCGGCGAACCAGCTGTCGCGCGAATCGTTACTGGTACCGGTCTTGCCGGCCAGTGTCAGTGTCTTGGGCAACACGTTGTAGACCGAGCTGCCGGTACCTTCACGCATGACGCGCTGCATGGCGTTCTGGATCAGGTAGATCGAGGCCGGATCGAAACGCTGCTCGATCTGGAACGGATAACGCTTGAGCGGCTCGCCCTCGGCGGTCAGCACGCTGCGAATCCCGCGCATCGGCGTATTGAAACCACCGTTGGCGAGGGTCTGGTACATGGTCGCGACTTCGATCGGCGTCATGCCACCGGCACCCAGCAGCATCGACGGGAAGGCCGGGAACTCGCGAGTTACGCCCAGACGCCCGATGGTCTTGAGGACATTCGGAACACCCACCGCCAGCCCGAGACGCGAGGTCGACAGGTTGTAGGAGTGCGCCAGCCCTTGATAGAGGAACACCGTACCGTGGGAGCGACGATCATAGTTCTGCGGTTTCCAGACCTGGCCATCCGCGCCCTTGATGGAAAGCGGATCGTCCGACAGCCAACTGGTCAGCGTGTACTGGCTCGGTTTCTCCAGTGCCGTCAGATAAACCGCAGGTTTGACCAGCGAGCCGATTGGTCGCACCGCATCCAGTGCCCGGTTGAACCCGGCGTAACTGGCCTGACGGCTGCCGATCATCGCCTGGACCTCGCCGGTTTCCGGGTTGGTCACGACCATCGCCGCTTCCACGTCATCGGAACCCTTGCGGCCGGAAAGACGCTTGAAGGTGTCGTTGACCGAAGCTTCGGCTTTCATCTGCAGGATCGGGTCGAAACTGGTGAAGATCCGCAGACCTTCCTCGGTCAAGTCTTCGTCGCGGTAGTCTTCACGCAACTGGCGTTTGACCAGATCGATGAAGCCCGGGAACGAGCTGTCGGCCAGCTTGCCGCGCGAGGTCACGCCCAGCGGCATTTTCTTCGCGGCTTCGACCTGCTCGGCAGTGGCGACGCCCTGTTGCTCAAGCACGTCGAGCACCAGGTTGCGTCGCTCCAGCGCCCGCTCCGGGTTGCGACGCGGGTTGTAATAGGAAGGGCCCTTGACCATGCCGACCAACAGCGCGACCTGATGCAGTTTCAGCTCGGACAATGGCTGGCCGAAGAAGAACTGACTGGCCAGGCCGAAACCGTGTACCGCACGCTGACCGTCCTGACCGACGAAGACTTCATTGAGGTAGGCCTCAAGAATTTCCTTCTTGTCGTAATGCACCTCGAGCAACAGCGCCATCATCGCTTCGGTGAGCTTGCGGGTCAGGCTGCGTTCGTTGGTGAGGTAGAAGTTCTTGACCAGTTGCTGGGTCAGCGTACTGCCGCCCTGAGTCATCTTGCCGCCAGAGGTGTTGACCCAGATCGCCCGGGCAATCGACTTCGGCGACACACCCCAGTGACTGTAGTAATCGCGGTCTTCCACCGCGACCAGGGTTTCCAGCAGATACGGCGGCACCTGATCGAGCTTGATCAGAATCCGGTCTTCAAGGTTTTTCGGGTAGATCCCGCCGATCATCAGCGGCTCCAGGCGCACCACCGACAACTTCGAACCGTTCGTCGCCGAAAGCTCGGCCACGTAATCACCGGAGAAACGCACGCGCACCGGCTGCGGTTTCTCGAGGCCTTCATAGAACTGGAAGCCACGGGTGTTCAGATCGACGGTATTGCCGTTGACGGCTGCAGCGCCGGGGCCATTGCTCACGGCCTCGCGGCGATAGCCCAGGGCGTCGAGTTCGGTGAGGAAATCGTCCTTGCTCAGTTTCTGTCCGACGAACAGCTCGAGCGGACGCGCGTATACCTTGGCCGGGATGGTCCAGCGCTTGCCGGAGAATTTCTCCTGCACCACGGCATCGAGGTAAACGGCGAAGCCAGCCAGCACCACAAGGCCGACCAGACTGAGTTTAAGGGCCCAGCCCAACCATGGGCGCAGGCCCCGGGAAGGTGGTTTTTTAGGGGTGCGGGGGGATCGAGTACGAGTCATGGCGGCGGATTATACGCACTTTATTCATACTCAACAGGAGCGCTCCGAGGTTTGCGTCGGGCTGGCGAGCGGCCATAATGGCGACCTCGAATTTCCCCAGTCTCTGAAGGATCGCCTGTGAGCCAGTCCCTGATCGCCGCCCTGCAAAACCCGGCCCTGTTTGCGCACCCTGTCGAAGGGTTTCAGGTCATCGAAACCCATATCTCGTGGGTCCTGCTCACTGGTCCTTACGCTTATAAAGTGAAGAAGCCGGTGAACTTCGGCTTTCTCGACTTCACCAGCCTCGAATCCCGCGAGCATTTCTGCGGCGAAGAGCTGCGCCTCAACCAGCGCCTGACCGACGATTTGTATCTGGAAGTGATTCCAGTCACCGGCACTGTCGAAGCCCCGCAACTGGGTGGCGAAGGCCCGGCCATCGAATACGTGCTGAAAATGCGCCAGTTCCCGCAGACCGGCCTGCTGAGCACCCTGCAAGCCAATGGCGAGCTGACCACCACACACATCGACGAAATGGCCGAGCAGATTGCTCGTTTCCACCTCAGCGCGCCGAAAGTCCCGGCCGAGCACGATGCCGGCACGCCTGAAAGCGTGATGGCGCCGGTTCGCCAGAACTTCGAACAAATCCTGCCGTTCCTCAGTGACAAGGCCGATCTGCTGCAACTGGATGCCCTGCAAGCCTGGGCCGAAAGCAGCTTCGAACGCTTGAAGCCACTGTTCGCCCAGCGCAAGGCAAAAGGTTTCACCCGCGAATGCCATGGTGACATTCACCTGGGCAACGCCACGCTGATCGACGGCAAAGTGGTGATCTTCGACTGCATCGAATTCAACGAACCGTTCCGTTTCACCGACGTTTGGGCCGACACCGGTTTCCTGGCGATGGACCTGGAAGACCGCGGCCTGAAATCCCTGGCCCGTCGTTTCATCAGCCAATACCTGGAGCTGACCGGCGACTATCAGGGCCTGGAAGTACTGAACTTCTACAAGGCTTACCGCGCATTGGTTCGCGCGAAAGTTGCGCTGTTCAGCATGCCGGCCGACGCAACCCCGGTGCAGCGCGCCACCACCCTGCGGCAGTACCGCAACTACGCCAACCTGGCGGAAAGCTACAGCACCATTCCTTCGCGCTTCATGGCGATCACCCACGGCGTATCCGCTGTAGGCAAAAGCCACGTAGCCATGCGTCTGGTCGAGGCGCTGGGCGCAATTCGCCTGCGTTCCGATGTTGAACGCAAGCGTCTGTTCGGCGAGCAAACCGTTGCCAATGATGTTCAGGCCGGGATTTACAGCGCCGACGCCAGCATAGCGACTTATGCTCGCCTGCATGAAATCGCCGAAGTGATCCTGCACGCCGGTTTCCCGGTAGTGATCGATGCCACTTACCTCAAGCGCGAACAACGTGACAGCGCAGCCAAGGTCGCCGAGGCCACTGGCGCGCCGTTCCTGATCCTCGACTGCAACGCGCCACAAGCGGTGATCGAGAGCTGGCTGGCCCTGCGTCAGGCAGACAAAAAGGATCCGTCCGACGCCACGCTGGCTGTGATCGAAGCGCAACAAGCCAATCGTGAAGCGTTGACCCCGGACGAAATCCTGCGCAGCAAGCGCGTGCAGACCAATGAGTCCGGCACCCTGGACACTGTCGTGGCGCAAATCCGCCAGCGCCTGCCAGGTCTGTAAGAAACTATTTCGGCCGTGAAGCCCTCGCTCGCTTCACGGCCGTCAAATAGTGGCACTATACTGGCGTCATAAAACCAACAGGTGATCTGACATGAGCCAGCCGAAACTTCTCGATACCCCGCTTTATGCCTTGCTGCACAAAGACGACATAACCGGTTTCAACAAAGAACGTCCGAAAGACGGTCCGATCGATATGGTCGGCGGTGATTTTCGCGGCCTCGACCTGCGTGAACTGAACGCCGATGGCGTGGATTTCCGGGACGCCTACTTCCGTTCCGCTGATCTGCGTGGCATCGACTTTCGCAATGCGGCGCTGGAAGGTGCGAGCCTGGCCCACGCGCAGATTTCCGGCGCTTACTTCCCGCCGGAACTGAGTGCAGACGAAATCCTGATGTCGATGAACTTCGGTACACGCCTGCGCTATCGCACTCGCTAAGCCACCGAGAGGCTGACCCGTCCAGCGCCCCCGCTTTGCGCTGGACTGCGTGCTATTCGCGCTTTTCCCACGCCCTCCCCGTCCTGATTCATCAGCGAAAACCTGACCTTTCTTAGAAGCGTTTGCGTCGAATCCGACCAAACAACCACGCTTTTCCTACTGATGGCTACACTCCTGAGAAGCTCGCCCACGCACCATTCGGCCGTCGCAAGGAGGCTTGATGAATGATGAACTGCAACACCTGAAGAATCTTGGCAAGACGTCGGCGCAATGGCTGCATGCCGTGGGCATCCACAGCGCCTCGGATCTGCGTCGCCTGGGCGCCGTGGATGCCTATCGGGCCGTGCGCACGCGCGGGTTCCGGGCGTCGAAGGTGTTGTTGTATGCAATCGAAGGCGCCTTGATGGATGTGCACTGGAATGACATCCCCGCTGAACGCAAGGACGCACTGAACAAACAGCTCGAAGCCATTTCCTCTCGCCACAAGAACTGACGGGCACCCACCTTCATGTATCTGCTCGGGGAACAATCGGCGCCGGCCGAAGCAATGATCAACCGTTTGCAGAGTCTGCCCGGTCAATTTCTGCGGGACCTTGAACCGTGCGGGCCCGTGCTGGAACTGGAGGCCACGGATGATCTGAAGGCGCAGTTGCCGGGTGATCAGCTGTTTTTACTGACAGAGGGCATCATCAACGGCCAGTTCGGTGGCCGGGCGCTTTTCTATTGGCAGGAAGGTGATCTGATCGGTCTGCAGCAAAGCCCGGACTGGACGGATTGCATCCTGCGTTCGGAAGGCCCGCTGAGCCTCCTGCCCTATCGTCGACGCGATTTGTTTCAGCATGTGCATTCGGAACCCGTACGTTCGGAGCAGTTTCTGCACTATCTGCTCGGGCAAATGGCGCTCCTGGCCCATGCGGTTGCCGAGCTGAAGCCACGGGAGTTTCGCAGCACCAATGGCTTCAAACGGGTCGAGGCCGGAGAAGTGTTGATCCGCGAGGGCGACCCCGCCGATCACGTGTTCGTGATCATCGAGGGACACGCGCAGGCATTCGTCGACGGGCACAAGGTTGGGGAAGTGCCCAAGGACGAGATTTTCGGCGCCATGGCGATATTTACCGGCGAACCGCGCAACGCTACCGTCGTTACCTGCGAGCCGAGCACGGTGATGCTGATTCCAGGCGATCAGTTTTTGAGCATGACCCGCAGCAATCCGAAAATCGCCCACAGCCTGATCGAAAGCATGGCCCGGCGCATCGACCAGCTCAACAAGCAGCTCACGGCACTTGACCGTCCAGTCTGAAGCCCAGTGTTTGCAGGACTTTTCAGCCATTCCCCAAACAAAAACGAAGAAATGGAAAAACACACGTTGACTTGTTAATGAGAATCGCTATGATTATCACAACTGGTCGCGAGATCAGTCGATATTCTGAAAAGCCCTTGGTTCGGACTCTCAGATTATCTCCTCATCAGGCTAATCACGGTTATTTGACCCGGTTTTTACCGGGTCTTTTTTTGCCTGCGAGAAAGTCATTGGCCGAACTGTTTACGCATCTCGGCGCAGTAATCCGGTTTCGGTGTGGCCGGCGTGAACCAGACATAATCGGCCATGGCCGCCGTGACCTCGCTGCCCTGCTCCGCCAGCATCAGCACCGTCGGCGCTTCGGGCGCGCCCAGATCCAGCACATGCAGCGGCACACCAACATCCTTGCGCGCATGGAACGCACCAGCGAACAACAACGCTGGCGCAGGCGCCGCCATCAACCGTGAGGCCATCCGCCGATCCCGTTGCTGCTGCACCGCCAGCATCGCCGGCATTTGCGATTGGGGCAGCAAACCGCAGTGAGAATCGTTGATCTGCCCGGCCAGCTCGTTTTTCACCGACTCGGCGTTGCTGCGATCCCCCTTCAATACCGGAGGGTCGCGATAGAACGCACGAATTTCAATGTTATCGAGATTGGCCGCCAACAGTGGATACGGTTGCGTGAAAGCAAACCGCACAATCGGCCCGTAGAGTTTCCAGTCCCAACCGTCCTGCCACGCCAGCTCGACCGGAAGATCAACAGGAGGCTTTGCGGAATGGTGTACGTCATCAACCCGCGATTGTTGATCGGGTGTCAGCATTTCAAGCAGGAGACTGCCCTGGGGACGCGCTTCGCCCAGCGTCTGCAACAGCCACAATTGCACAGCATGATGATCGGCGTTGTCATGTTGCTCACCGACGATCACCCGTGCCGGCTTGCCCAGACGCGTCAGCAACTCGTGCGGGGTAATCAGTGTTCCGCTGCGCAGGTCGCGAATCTCGCCAGTGACCGGTGGCGGAGCGACATGTTGGCAACCGCCAAGCAACAACACCGCAAACAGCAAAATCCCACGCATGCTTTCACCTCGATGACGAAATCAGCGGGCGATGATCAGCGGATGCCCGCGCTCCGGGTGTGACTGCACCAAAACCTCCAGACCGAACACGGCCTTGAGCGACTCCGGACGCAACACCTGCTGCGGCGTGTCCAGCGCCACCGGGCGCCCGCCTTCAAGCAGCAGGATGCGATCACAATAGCGCGCCGCCAGGTTCAGATCATGCAGGATCACCATCACTGCAGCGCCACGATCGGCAAACTCACGCACGGCTTGAAGGGTGGTGTGTTGATGCAGTGGATCGAGCATCGAAGTCGGCTCATCCAGCAACAAGGTCTGCCCGGCCTGCCCCGGCCACAACTGCGCCAGCACGCGGGCCAGATGCACCCGCTGGCGCTCGCCACCGGACAACGCCAGATAACTGCGTCCGCTCAGATGACCGGCATCCGCTGCCAGCAACGCGGCGGCAACAATCTCGTCGTCGCGCACTCTGCCGGTCTGATACGGCAAACGCCCCATCCCGACCACTTCTTCGACGCGAAAGGCAAAATCCAGCGTCGACACCTGGGGCAATACCGCCAGCCGCTGAGCGCGCTGAATGCCACTCCAATGGCTCAAGGCTTCGCCGTCGAGAGAAACGCTGCCTTCACTGGCCGTCAGTTCCCCGCACAATGCTCCGAGCAAAGTGCTTTTGCCGGCGCCATTGGGGCCGAGTACACCGAGCACTTCACCAGGCTCCAGTTGCAGATTGACGTCAGCCAGTACCGTCTTGCGGCCACGGCGGATATGCAGATTCTGCGCACGCAACATCAGGCACGTCCTCGCAGCAGCAGATAAAGGAAGAACGGCGCGCCGATGAATGCGGTGACAATGCCAATCGGCAACTCTGCCGGCGCCAGCGCCAGCCGCGCCACCAGATCCGCCAGTAACAACAGACTGGCACCGGCCAGCACCGAAGCCGGCAACAACACGCGATGATCCGGCCCGGCGAGCAAACGCACCAGATGCGGTACTACCAGCCCGACGAAGCCGATCATCCCTGCCGCCGCCACTGCAGCGCCGACACCCAGCGCCGTGCAGAACACCAGTTCACGCTTGAGTCGCTCGACATCGATCCCCAGATGTCCGGCTTCCGACTCCCCGAGCAGCAACGCATTCAGCGCCTTCGCCCGGCGAGGAAGCCAAAGTGCGACACCGGCGCTGATGATCAGCAACGGCCACAACCGCGCATAACTCGCGCCGTTGAGACTGCCAAGGTTCCAGAAAGTCAGGGTTCGCAGGGTCGCGTCGTCCGCCAGATAGGTAAAAAGCCCCACAGCAGAACTGGCGAGCGCAGTCAGGGCGATGCCTGCCAGCAACATGGTCGCGACATTGGTCTGCCCGTTGCGACGGCCGAGCCGGTAGACCAGCGCCGTCACACCAAGACCACCGAGAAATGCACACACAGACAGCAGATACGGCCCGAACCACTCCGGCAAACCGCCGAAAAACGAACCGCCGACAATCGCCACCGCCGCGCCTAAAGCAGCGCCACTGGAGACGCCAACCAACCCGGGATCGGCCAGCGGATTGCGAAACAAGCCCTGCATCGCCACACCGGACAACGCCAGCACGCCGCCGACGGCCAACCCGAGCAAAGTCCTCGGCAGGCGAATCTGCCCAAGAATCAGCTCAGCCTGTTCCAGCCCGTCCGGTGCCAACGGCACGCCGATCATGCGCAAAGCCGCCCGTAAGGTATCAAACAGCGGCAGGCTGACCGGCCCCAAGGCCAGCGACAGCCAGATCGCCAACAGACACAGCAGGATCAGGCCGATGAACAAGCCACGGGGTTTGACCAGCGTGGTCATTGGCCGCTCTGGGTCGGGTAGAAACCGTCTGACAGGGTTTTCAGCGCTCCCGGCAAACGCGGCCCGAGCCCGCCGACCAGCAGCGTCGGGTCCAGCTCCAGCACGCGTCCGGACTTGGCCGCACGGCTGGAATTGAGGATCGGGTTCTCCTTGAACAGCGCCGCTTTCGCCGCTTCGCCGGTCAGTGCGCGGTCAGCAAACACCAACACTTCGGGGTCGAGCCCGGCCAGGGACTCCACGGAAAACGGTTTGTAACCGGTGTGGGTGGCCAGGTTGTGCCCGCCCGCCTGTTGCAGCAGCCAATCGGCGGCGGTGTCCTTGCCGGCAATCAATGGTTTGCCGCCGGCATGCCCGAGCAGCAACAACACACCGGGAGCCTTGTGTTTTGACTGCACCGCAACCACTCGCGCCTTCTGTGCGTCGAGTTGCTGTTGATAACTTTGCAGCAGTTGCGTCGCCTGAGTCTCGGCGCCCAGCAACTGGCCCAGATGGGTGACGTTTTTTTCCAGCGTCGGCAGATCCGGCTGAGCGGAGAACAATTCCACCTGCACCTTGGCACCGCGAACCTGCGTGATCACCGGAGGCGGGCCCATTTCCTCGGTGCCGATCAGGATGTCCGGACGCAGGCTGAGGATGCCTTCCGCCGACAGACTGCGCTGGTAACCAATGCTCGGCAGCGACTTGAGGGATTCGGGATGCTGGCTGGTGGTGTCGACGCCCACCAGTTTCGCCTCGCCGCCCAAGGCACTCACCCACTCCGACAAGGCACCGCCGGCACTGACCCAACGTTGCGGCAATTGGGCCGCTGCAGCCTGGTGGCTGACAAAAAGTCCGACACACAGCACGGCAACGCGGGTACTCAGGCGCATAGACAGCTTCCTTGAAGGATTTTCCCGGGCATCGGGACGGCAGGCCAAGTATCCTCGGCAGCGGTCACCGCGCAGCGGGCGAAGGCGGCCATTTGATAATTGTTTGCATTTAAACGTCAAGCTCGGACATATCCGGACATGAGCTGACACTTGAGGATAGCCATGAAGTTTCTGTGCACGGGCGCCGATCTGGCCGAGGCCGCCAGCCGCGGTTTCGAGATCGACGGTAAAAAACTGTTCGCCGTACGCCGGGCCGGGCAGGCGTACGTCTACCTCAACCGTTGCCCGCACCGGGGCGTCGGGCTCGAATGGCAACCCGACCAGTTTCTCGACCCGAGCAACAGCCTGATCCAGTGCGCCACTCATGGCGCACTGTTTCTGATCGAGGACGGTGAATGCGTGGCGGGCCCCTGCGCCGGGCAATCGCTGACGGTCATCGATTGCCGTGAGGACGCACAAGGGCTGTGGGTCGACGTTTAACCGTCGAGCAATACGTCCAGCCGACGATCGATCAACATTTCCTCATGATTTAACCGCACACCATAAGCCAGCACCTCGACCCCGGACGCCACCGCCTCACGCAAGGCATCGGCGTAGGCCGAATCGATTTCCACGGCTGGGCGCACCGCCTCGATGCCGGTCAGGTTCACGCAGTACAACTGCACCGCCCGAATCCCGTCGCGCGCCAGATGCGCGAGCTCACGCAAATGCTTGGCGCCGCGCTCTGTCACCGCATCGGGAAAGGCCGCCACCGCCGTACCGTCGAACCCCAGCGTGACACTTTTCACTTCCACGTACGCCGGCCCGGTCGGGTATTCGAGGCGAAAGTCGATACGGCTTTTTTCCTGTCCGTAGGCCACTTCACGCTTCAGCGCGGTAAAACCGTTCAACTCGCTGATGACACCGGCCTGCAACGCTTCTTCGACCAGCGTGTTGGCGCGCCCGGTGTTCACACAGAACAACCGGCCCTGCGGGGTTTCGCCAATTTCCCAGGTGCCGGGCAGCTTGCGCTTGGGGTCATTGGAGCGGCTGAACCAGACCTGACCTCCCTCGACCTGACAATTGAGCATCGAACCGGTGTTCGGGCAGTGAATCGTCAGCAATTCGCCGCCAACGGTTTCGATGTCGGCGAGAAAGCGCTTGTAACGGCGGATCAACCGGCCTTCTTCAAGAGGAGGATGAAAGCGCATCAGCCTTGCCAGCTCTTCAAGCCACGGGCGATGCGCTCCACCGCTTCCTGTAGGCGAGGAAGGTTTTGCGTGTAGGCAAAGCGCACGTGATGACTGGCCTGATAGCGACCGAAATCCAGGCCCGGGGTGAACGCCACGTGCTCGGTTTCAAGGAAGTGACGGCAGAACGCGAAGGCATCACCGCCGAACTGGCTGATATCGGCATACAAGTAGAACGCGCCTTCCGGCTCCACGGCGATATTGAAGCCCAGCTCCCGCAGTGCGGGCAGCAGGAAATCGCGACGACGGCCGAATTCGGCGCGGCGCTCCTCGAGGATCGCAATGGTATCCGGCTCGAAACAGGCCAGCGCCGCATACTGGGCCATGCTCGGCGCACTGATGTAGAGGTTCTGCGCGAGTTTTTCCAGCTCACTGACCGCCGCATCCGGCGCCACCAGCCAGCCGAGGCGCCATCCGGTCATGCCGAAATATTTGGAGAAACTGTTGAGGACAAACGCACTGTCGTCGACTTCCAGCACGCTGGCGGCATCGGTGCCGTAAGTCAGGCCGTGGTAGATCTCGTCCACCACCAGATGCCCGTGCCGCGCCTTGATGGCTGTGGATAACCCCGAAAGCTCATCGCGGGTCAGAATCGTGCCGGTCGGGTTGGCCGGCGAGGCGACCAGTGCGCCGACACTGTCGTGATCCCAGTGGCGCTCCACCAGATCAGGCGTCAGTTGATAGCGTACATCCGGCCCGACAGGAACAAGCTGCGCCGCGCCTTCAACCAGGCGCAGAAAGTGCCGGTTGCACGGATAACCGGGATCGGCCAGCAACCAGTGCTTGCCCGGATCCACCAGCAACGCGCTGGCCAGCAGCAGCGCCCCGGAGCCACCCGGCGTGATCAGAATCCGTCGCGGATCGATATTCAGGCCATAGCGGGTCTGGTAGAAACCGGAAATCGCCTCACGCAACTCAGGAATGCCACGGGCGGCGGTGTAACGGGTTTTCCCCGCCGTCAACGCGGCCTGGCCGGCGCGGATGATCGGTTCGGCGGTCGTGAAGTCCGGTTCGCCGATTTCCAGGTGGATCACGTCGTGGCCGTCAGCCTGCAATTCATTGGCCCGCGCCAGCAATGCCATCACATGGAACGGTTCGATCGCACGACTGCGCGCACTGTAGGGCTGAGCCATTGGCCTTCCTTCAACGAGGGAAAAGAAACGATTCTACCCATCTGCCGGAACGAGCGAGAACCCGTAGCGGTCACAGCCTCAAGAACACTGGACTGTAACGACACAAGCGTACGCTCCAGGATTGACTAAAATGATTGATTGTCAGGTCTCCAGCACCACCAGACATGGCTTGGCAAACATTTGCAAGCACCACCGGCCGCGGGCTCGACATCCGGGAGTAGCGCGGGCCGAATTGATCTGGTAAGTTCGCCCGCTTGCAGCCGCAGGGCCGGCAGGTGTCGGTGATGGAGCAATCCTGCGCAATGGATTACAAGAGTAGAGGCGGTCCATTTCATGCCCACCCAAGCAAAGCAACAGCAGCAACAGGCGATCAGCGGTTTCGAACCTTACGTTCCGGCCGAAGGCGAAGAGTACATGGGCAAGCCCATGCGCGCGCACTTCACCAAGATCCTGACCAAGTGGAAACTGGACTTGATGCAGGAAGTCGACCGCACTGTTGATCACATGAAAGACGAAGCAGCCAACTTCCCTGATCCGGCCGACCGTGCCAGCCAGGAAGAAGAATTCGCCCTTGAGCTGCGTGCCCGCGACCGCGAGCGCAAGTTGATCAAGAAGATCGACAAGACGCTGCAACTGATCGAAGACGAAGAGTACGGCTGGTGTGATTCCTGCGGCATCGAGATCGGCGTCAAGCGCCTCGAAGCCCGCCCGACCGCCGACATGTGCGTCGACTGCAAGAACCTTGCGGAAATCAAGGAAAAGCAGGTCGGCAAGTAATCCCGACCTGAACGAGAAACGGAGCGTGCGAACGCTCCGTTTTTGTTTCTGCTGTTTTTTGACTCTCTAGTAGCATCGCTCTCATGACTGCCAACAACTCCCCCGCCTACATCGGCCGCTTTGCCCCGACGCCCAGTGGGCACCTGCACTTCGGTTCGCTGGTGGCTGCGCTTGCTTCTTATCTGGATGCCCGTTCGGTGAACGGCCGCTGGCTGGTGCGCATGGAAGATCTCGATCCGCCCCGAGAAGAGCCCGGAGCACAGGCGGCGATTCTCAAAGCGCTGGAAAGCTACGGTTTCGAATGGGACGGCGAAATGGTCCGCCAGAGCGACCGGCATGAAGCCTACGCCCAAGTGCTCGACAGCCTGTTCAATCACGGTCTGGCGTACGCCTGCACCTGCTCGCGCAAACAACTGGAGCCCTATCACGGCATTTATCCGGGACTGTGCCGCAATGCCGGCCATGGCCAGGAAGACGCCGCGATCCGCCTGCGCGTGCCCGAGCTGGAATATCACTTCATCGACCGGGTGCAGGGCGAATACCGTCAGCACCTGGGCCGTGACGTGGGTGATTTCGTGATCCGCCGCCGCGACGGCCTGTACGCCTATCAACTGGCGGTGGTGCTGGACGACGCCTGGCAGGGCATCACCGACATCGTGCGCGGCGCCGATCTGCTCGACTCGACGCCGCGCCAACTCTACCTGCAAGAACTGCTGGGCCTGCGCCAGCCGCGTTATCTGCACCTGCCGCTGATTACCCAGCCCGACGGCAACAAGCTCGGCAAGTCCTACCGCTCGCCACCGCTGGAAGCCGATCAGGCCACGCCACTGCTGCTGCGCGCCTTGCGCGCGCTGGGGCAAAATCCCGGCGCCGAACTGGCCCACGCCTCGCCGCAAGAACTGTTGAATTGGGGCAGCGCCCACTGGGATGCCTCGAAAATCCCGCGCACACTGACCCTGCCTGAAGCGCAACTGCTGTGACGACACTTGCAGTGGCGCGCCCATCCGTTACCATCGCCGCACGTTTTCGGGCACGCGCATAAAAAAGAGAGGCCGGGATGTACATCTATCGCTTGGTCCTGCTTCTGGTCGTGGGGATCTACCTGTTTTCTCCCGCCATCATGGATTGGTGGATCGACGCCACGGGCGCCTGGTATCGCCCTTATCTGCTCTGGCTGATCCTGATCGTCGTGACCTTCATCCTTCAGAGCCAAAAAGATGCCGATGAGCTTTAGCCTGACCCAGATGCTGCTGATCAGCGCCGCCTACCTGGCCGCGCTGTTCGGAGTGGCCTGGATCAGTGAACGGGGCATGATCCCGCGGGCGATCATTCGCCATCCGCTGACCTACACCCTGTCGCTGGGGGTCTACGCCAGTGCGTGGGCGTTCTACGGTACGGTCGGTCTGGCTTATCAGTACGGCTACGGCTTTCTGTCCAGTTATCTCGGGGTGTCCGGCGCGTTTCTGCTGGCGCCGGTGCTGCTGTATCCGATCCTGAAGATCACCCGCACCTATCAACTGTCGTCGCTGGCGGACTTGTTCGCCTTCCGTTTCCGCAGCACCTGGGCTGGTGCGCTGACCACGATTTTCATGCTGATCGGTGTATTGCCGTTGCTGGCGTTGCAGATCCAGGCCGTGGCCGACTCCATCGGCATTCTTACCGGTGAACCGGTGCAGAATCGCGTGGCCCTGGCGTTTTGTGCGCTGATCATTCTGTTCACGATCTTCTTCGGCTCGCGCCATATCGCCACCCGTGAAAAGCACGAAGGGCTGGTGTTTGCGATCGCCTTCGAGTCGGTGATCAAACTGGCCGCTCTCGGCGGCGTCGGCCTCTATGCCTTGTACGGTGTATTCGACGGTCCGCAACAACTTGAACTGTGGCTGCTGCAGAACCAGACCGCCCTCGCCGCCCTGCACACCCCTTTGCAGGAAGGCCCGTGGCGCACGTTGCTGCTGGTGTTTTTCGCCTCGGCGATCGTGATGCCGCACATGTATCACATGACCTTTACCGAGAACCTCAACCCGCGTTCGCTGGTGAGTGCGAGCTGGGGCCTGCCGCTGTTCCTGCTGCTGATGAGTCTGGCCGTGCCGCTGATTCTCTGGGCCGGCCTGAAACTCGGCGCCACCACCAATCCGGAATACTTCACCCTCGGCATCGGCATTGCTGCCAACAGCAAGGCGCTGGCGCTGCTGGCGTACGTCGGCGGTCTGTCGGCGGCCAGCGGCCTGATCATCGTCACCACGCTGGCGCTTTCTGGCATGGCCCTGAACCATCTGGTGCTGCCGCTCTACCAGCCTCCGGCTGAAGGCAACATCTACCGCTGGCTGAAATGGACCCGCCGGGCGCTGATCGTCGCGATCATCATGGCCGGTTTCTGCTTCTACCTGATGCTCGGTGCCGAACAGGATCTGGCCAACCTCGGCATCGTCGCGTTCGTGGCCACCCTGCAATTCCTGCCGGGCGTGTTGTCGGTGCTGTACTGGCCGACCGCTAACCGCCGCGGTTTCATCGCCGGTCTGCTGGCGGGGATTCTGGTGTGGGTGGTGACCATGCTGCTGCCGCTGGTCGGCAATCTGCAGGGTTTCTATATCCCGCTGCTGAACATGATCTACGTGCTGGACGACACCAGCTGGCACATGGCGGCCATCGCCTCGCTGGCGGCCAACGTCTTGATGTTCACTTTGATTTCGCTGTTCACCAATGCCAGCCCGGAAGAGGCCAGCGCCGCCGAAGCCTGCGCGGTGGACAACGTGCGTCGCCCGCAACGCCGGGAGCTGCACGCCGCCTCGCCGCAGGAATTCGCCACGCAACTGGCCAAACCATTGGGCGCCAAAGCGGCGCAAAAGGAAGTCGAACAGGCCCTGCGCGACCTTTATCTGCCTTTCGACGAGCGCCGCCCTTATGCCTTGCGCCGCTTGCGTGACCGGATCGAAGCCAACCTCTCCGGCCTGATGGGCCCGAGCGTCGCCCAGGACATGGTGGAAACCTTCCTGCCGTACAAGGCGGGCGGTGAAAACTACGTCACCGAAGACATTCACTTCATTGAAAGTCGCCTTGAGGACTACCACTCGCGCCTCACCGGTCTGGCCGCCGAGCTCGACGCCCTGCGCCGCTACCACCGCCAGACCCTGCAGGAACTGCCGATGGGCGTCTGCTCGCTGGCCAAGGATCAGGAGATCCTGATGTGGAACAAGGCCATGGAAGAGCTGACCGGGATTGCAGCGCAACGGGTTGTCGGCTCGCGCTTGAGCACCATCGCCAACCCGTGGAAAGAATTGCTGCAAGGCTTCATCAACCTGCCCGACGAGCACCTGCACAAACAGCACCTGGCCCTCGACGGCCAGACCCGCTGGCTGAACCTGCACAAAGCGGCCATCGACGAGCCTCTCGCGCCGGGCAACAGCGGCCTTGTGTTGCTGGTGGAAGACCTGACCGAAACCCAGATGCTCGAAGATAAACTGGTGCACTCCGAACGGCTGGCCAGCATCGGTCGTCTCGCGGCTGGCGTGGCCCATGAAATCGGCAACCCGATCACCGGCATTGCCTGCCTTGCGCAAAACCTTCGGGAAGAACGCGAAGAAGACGGCGAACTGACGGAAATCAGCGGCCAGATCCTCGAGCAGACCAAACGCGTGTCGCGCATCGTGCAGTCGCTGATGAGCTTCGCCCACGCCGGCAGCCATCAGCACAGCGACGAGCCCGTCTGTCTGGCGGAAGTGGCTCAGGACGCCATCGGTCTGCTGGCCCTGAACCGACGCAACTTCGAAGTCCAGTTCTACAACCTGTGCGACCCCGATCACTGGGTCGAAGGCGACCCGCAGCGGCTCGCCCAGGTTCTGATCAATCTGCTCTCCAACGCCCGTGACGCCTCGCCTGCCGGCAGTGCGGTGCGGGTCAAGAGCGAAGCCGGCGAACACACGGTCGATCTGATCGTTGAGGACGAAGGCAGCGGTATTCCATCGAGCATCATGGATCGATTGTTCGAACCCTTCTTCACCACCAAGGATCCTGGCGAAGGCACCGGTCTGGGCCTTGCACTGGTCTATTCCATCGTTGAAGAGCATTATGGACAAATCACCATCGACAGCCCGGCTGATGTTCAGAGCCAGCGCGGCACCCGTATCCGGGTGACATTGCCGCGTCATGTCGAAGCGACGTCCGCTGTGAACTGAGACCGTCGAGAGTATCGAATCAATGCCGCACATTTTGATCGTCGAAGACGAAACCATTATCCGCTCCGCCTTGCGCCGCCTGCTGGAACGCAACCAGTACCAGGTCAGCGAAGCCGGTTCAGTGCAGGAAGCACAAGAACGCTTCAGTATTCCCACTTTCGATCTGATCGTCAGCGACCTGCGTCTGCCGGGTGCTCCGGGCACCGAGCTGATCAAGCTCGGCCAGGGCACGCCGGTGCTGATCATGACCAGCTACGCCAGCCTGCGCTCGGCGGTCGACTCGATGAAGATGGGCGCGGTGGACTACATCGCCAAGCCTTTCGACCACGACGAGATGCTTCAAGCTGTCGCGCGGATCCTGCGTGATCGCCAGTCGGCGCCGGCTGCCGGCGAAGTTGTTACCGGCAAAACTGCCAACGGTAACGGCAAATCCGCCGTCGACAACAGCAACGGCGAGATCGGCATCATCGGCTCCTGCCCTCCGATGCAGGACCTTTACGGCAAGATCCGCAAAGTCGCCCCGACCGATTCCAATGTATTGATCCAGGGCGAGTCCGGCACCGGTAAAGAGCTGGTGGCCCGCGCCCTGCACAATCTGTCGAAACGCGCCAAGGCGCCGATGATCTCGGTGAACTGCGCCGCCATTCCGGAAAGCCTGATCGAGTCCGAACTGTTCGGTCACGAGAAAGGCGCGTTCACCGGTGCCAGCGCCGGTCGCGCCGGCCTGGTGGAAGCGGCGGACGGCGGCACGCTGTTCCTCGACGAGATCGGCGAATTGCCACTGGAAGCACAGGCCCGCCTGCTGCGCGTATTGCAGGAAGGCGAAATTCGCCGGGTTGGCTCGGTCCAGTCGCAGAAGGTCGATGTCCGACTGATCGCCGCAACCCACCGCGACCTCAAGAGCCTGGCGAAAATTGGCCAGTTCCGTGAGGACTTGTACTACCGCCTCCACGTGATCGCGTTGAAACTGCCGGCCCTGCGCGAGCGTGGCGCCGACGTCAACGAAATCGCCAATGCGTTCCTCGCTCGCCAAAGTGCGCGCATCAACCGCACCGACCTGAAATTTGCCGCCGATGCCGAACAGGCGATCCGGCACTATTCCTGGCCGGGCAACGTGCGGGAGCTGGAAAACGCCGTCGAGCGCGCCGTGATTCTGAGCGAAAGCCCGGAAATCTCTGCCGACCTGCTGGGCATCGACATCGAGCTGGGTGACCTGGAGGACGATGAGTTCATCGGTCTGCCGGCGCAACCGGCCGGTAACGCCAGCAACAGCAGCCACGAGCCGACCGAAGATCTGTCGCTGGAAGATTACTTCCAGCATTTCGTGCTCGAGCATCAGGACCACATGACCGAGACCGAACTGGCGCGCAAACTGGGCGTCAGCCGCAAATGCCTGTGGGAGCGCCGTCAGCGTCTGGGCATTCCACGGCGCAAGACCGGGGTCGCCAGCGAGAGCTGAACGTTACCTGTCGAGTGTGCGGGTAACGGTTGAGGATGTGAAAAAACTGTTACCTCAGTCTTTTCACGTAACAGAAGCCGGGGTTATCGGTAACGAAACCCCGGCTTTTTTTCGCCCTGCAAAAACGGTTATATCGACCTAACCCCTTGTTTTATTGGGGTTCGCAAAAGTTGGCACGGCACCTGCTATATGATTTGGTACAAGAACAATAACAAGCAATGCACAAGACAATAAAAATAAGACGAATCGACTCACGCACAATAAAAACAAGACGGCGAGAGGCGCAGCTAACTGATTCTTTTGGAGAGGCGTTGTATTTGGGGCTTGCCCCACGACCAGGCCGAGAACAACAAAAACTGTCTTAAGACAGAGCCTGTACTGGTTGGATCGAGAGATCACTGCAATTCAGCGACCAAAGCAATCCGTTTGCTCTTGGCTCCCGATTGGGAGGGTCATGAAGGAAAAGCTTCATGGCGAGGGCACTCAACAAAAACAAGAAGCCCGAATCAATAATAAAAAGAGCACGCAACTACTTCTTGGGGAGCTTCGGCTCCCCTTGTAGTTTCTCCCCCGCAGCAAAATCCCCCTCACTCATCCTTTTCGACGCCTTTAGCCTGCGGCTTGCAGCGCAAAATGCCTGCGTCCTACACCATCACTCGACTAAATGCTAGAATCCCGGCCCATCATGCGGTCATTCTTTGGTCTGGCCGAACATTCCTTCAAACAGTGCATCCCATGCTGAAGAAGTTGTTCCAGTCATTCCGAACTCCCGTTCGTCGTACTCAACACATCCGTAGCACGCCTGAAGTCCTCAACAGCGGCCAACATTCGCTGCAAAAGGGCCAATTCAGCCGTTACGCGGTCAATATCGTCGAACGTCTGCAAGGCGCCGGTTACCAGGCTTATCTGGTCGGCGGTTGCGTGCGCGACATGCTGCTGGGCATCACGCCCAAAGACTTTGACGTCGCCACCAGCGCCACTCCCGAGCAGGTCCGCGCCGAATTCCGCAATGCGCGGATCATCGGCCGCCGCTTCAAGCTGGTGCACATCCATTTCGGTCGCGAAATCATCGAGGTCGCGACCTTCCGCGCCAATCACCCGCAAAACGAAGATGACGAAGACAGCAACCAGTCTTCGCGCAACGAGAGCGGGCGCATTCTGCGCGACAACGTCTACGGCACGCTGGAAGAAGACGCGCAACGCCGCGACTTCACCATCAACGCCCTGTATTACGATCCGGTCAGCGAGCGCATTCTCGATTACGCCAACGGCGTGCACGACATCCGCAATCATCTGATCCGCCTGATCGGCGACCCGAAGCAGCGTTACCAGGAAGACCCGGTGCGGATGCTGCGAGCCGTGCGTTTCGCCGCCAAGCTCAACTTTGGCATCGAAAAGCACACCGTCCAGCCGATCCGCGAGCTGGCACCGATGCTGCGCGAAATTCCGTCGGCCCGGCTGTTCGAGGAAGTGCTCAAGCTGTTCCTCTCCGGACATGGCGCCATCACCTTCGAAATGCTGGTCGACCTGCAACTGTTCGCGCCGTTGTTCCCGGCCAGTGCCGATGCGCTGGAATACAACCCGGAATACACCCACACGCTGATCAGCGAAGCGCTGACCAACACCGATCTGCGGATCAAGCAGAACAAACCGGTGACCCCGGCGTTCCTGTTTGCCGCATTGCTGTGGCCTGCCCTGCCGGCCCGCGTGTTGCGTCTGCAAGAGCGTGGCATGCCGCCGATTCCGGCGATGCAGGAAGCCGCCCACGAGCTGATCGCCGAACAGTGCCAGCGCATTGCGATTCCAAAACGCTTCACCATGCCGATCCGCGAGATCTGGGACATGCAGGAACGCCTGCCGCGCCGCAGCGGCAAACGCGCCGATCTGTTGCTGGACAATCCGCGCTTCCGCGCCGGCTACGACTTCCTGCTGCTGCGTGAAAGCGCCGGCGAGCAGACCGATGGCCTGGGCGAATGGTGGACCGATTATCAGGACGCCAATGACAGCGAGCGCCGCGACATGATCCGCGACCTCAGCGGCAAGGAAGACGGCGCCAGCGGTGCTCCGCGCAAGCGTCGCCGCAGCAGCGGTTCCAAGCGCAAGCGCGCAGGCGCACCGAGCGCCACGGGCGAATAAGGCATGGAACGCATCTACATCGGCATGGGCAGCAATCTGGCTGACCCCGCCGAACAACTGCGCAGCGCGGTCGATGCGCTGGGGCAATTGCCAGACAGCGCGCTGGTCGGCGTCTCGGCCTTTTACCAGAGCGATTCGTTGCTGCCGGGCCAACCGCGTTACACCAACGCGGTCGCGGCGCTCGACAGCACACTCGCCCCACTGGAACTGCTCGATGCCCTGCAAGCCATCGAAAACGGTCAGGGCCGCGAACGCCTGGAGCGCTGGGGCCCGCGCACGCTGGACCTGGACATCCTGTTGTTCGGTGACCGACTGATCGACGAGCCGCGCCTCAAAGTCCCGCATTACCACATGCAGGAACGCGCCTTCGTTCTGTATCCCCTGGCCGAACTGGCCCCCGAAGATCTGCACCTGGCTGATGGCCGCACCCTTGCCGATCTTCTGAAAGCCTGCCCGTTCGTCGGCCTCGAACGGCTCTCCCACGCCTGACCCAAACCGCCGATGCGGGAGCAAACTGGCTCCCGCATTTTGCGTTCTTGTAGGACAAAAACTCCGCAGATCAGGCCCGCCGGCCCGCTGAATCGCATCAGTAACGCCGGTAACACTCCCGTCGTAACAATGCGGTAACACATGCAATTGACTTCCTGAGGCCTCATCACGACTATAGGCGTCCCGCTGCCGCCAACCCGGCATACAAGGGCGCAATCCAGGCCTTATAAGCACGACAAAAGAACGTGCGCCTGAGTAGATGACGAATCACGCGCGTTACTCGCAGTAGTTTCCAAAGCGCCTGAACGAGGATTTCTTACATGCCAGCCATCACCCTGACCACGCTCCAGAGCCTCAAGCAGAAAGGTGAAAAGATCACCATGCTGACCTGCTATGACGCGACCTTCGCCCACGCCTGCAACGAGGCCGGTGTCGAAGTGCTGCTGGTGGGCGACTCCCTCGGCATGGTCCTGCAAGGTCACGACAGCACCCTGCCGGTGACCATTGCGGAAATGGCCTACCACACCGCCAGCGTCAAGCGCGGCAACACCGACGCCCTGATCCTGGCCGACCTGCCTTTCATGGCCAACGCCACCCTTGAACAAACCATGACCAACAGCGCCATGCTGATGCAGGCCGGCGCACACATGGTCAAGGTCGAAGGCGCGCTGTGGCTGGCGGAGTCGATCCGCCTGCTGGCCGAACGCGGCGTTCCGGTCTGCGCCCACATGGGCCTGACCCCGCAAGCCGTGAACATTCTCGGCGGCTATAAAGTGCAGGGTCGCAACGAAAACCAGGCACGCCAGATGCGCGCCGACGCGATTTCCCTGGAGCAGGCCGGCGCGGCCATGTTGCTGCTGGAATGCGTGCCGAGCGAACTGGCTGCCGAAATCACCAGCGCAGTAAAAATCCCGGTGATCGGCATCGGCGCCGGCGCCGACACCGACGGTCAGGTCCTGGTGCTGCACGACATGCTCGGCCTGTCGATCAGCGGCCGCGTACCGAAATTCGTCAAGAACTTCATGCAGGGTCAGGACAGCATCCAGTCCGCATTGAAGGCTTACGTCAGCGAAGTCAAAGCCGCCACTTTCCCTGGGATCGAACACGGATTCTCTGCATGAACACCGTTAAAACCGTACGTGAACTGCGCGCTGCCGTGGCGCGCGCCCGCAGCGAAGGCAAGCGCATCGGCTTCGTGCCGACCATGGGCAACCTGCACAGCGGCCACATCGCACTGATCACCAAGGCCAGGCAGCGAGTGGACTTCGTGGTCGCGAGCATTTTCGTCAACCCGCTGCAGTTCGGCGCCGGCGAAGACCTCGACAAATACCCGCGCACCCTGGCGGCGGATCAGGAAAAGCTGCTGGAAGCCGGCTGCTCCCTGCTGTTCGCCCCGACCGTCGAAGAGATGTACCCCGACGGCATGGCCGGCCAGACTCGGGTCAGCGTGCCGCACTTGTCCGAAGGCCTGTGCGGTGCCAGCCGTCCGGGGCACTTCGAAGGCGTGGCGACCGTGGTCAGCAAACTGTTCAACATGGTTCAGCCGGATCTGGCGATCTTCGGTCAGAAGGACTACCAGCAACTGGCGGTGATCCGTGCGCTGGTGCATGACCTGAACATGCCGATCCAGATCATTGGCGAGCCGACCGTGCGTGCCGCCGACGGCCTGGCGCTGTCGTCGCGCAACGGTTTCCTCAGCGAGGAACAACGTGCCGTGGCGCCCGTGGTCTATCGCGCCCTGAGCAGCATCGCCGAGTCGATCAAGCAGGGCGAGCGCGACTTCCCGGCCCTGATCCAGGCACAGCGGCAACAGCTGGAAGCCGCCGGCCTGCGTCCGGACTACCTGGAAATCCGCCACGCCCTGACCCTGCGTCCGGCGACGGCGGAAGATCGTGACCTGGTGATTCTGGTGGCTGCGTTCCTCGGCACCACCCGGTTGATCGACAACCTGCACCTGAATCTCGATACCCCCGCCTGAGCACCGCAATATCAGAATGTGAGAGTGAGCCTGCTCGCTCTCACATTCGTGTCACCTCCTCTTCCAAACCGTATTGCTGACCACCAGACCATCGGGCAAACTGCCCGCCGATCCACTGCGCGCGAAAAGCAGGGACTTGCTCGTATTACCCGCCGTCTGTCGGCGTCTGCTGTTATCGATGTTAAAAAAGTACAGGTAACAGGTCAGAAGAAGCCAAGACAGATCGCAGCGCTAGGTTTACTGTATTCGCCCTGCGCCCGTGTAATCGTGTCGACGCAGTTGCCCCCTCGCCCAAACATGGCGGGGAGGTCTTTTCAGTGTTCAAAAGGCCGTTCAAGTAAAAAGGAAAACCGCAGCGATGGCGTACTACCGCACTCCTCATGACGTTACCGCTCTGCCTGCCTGGCAAGCGTTGAAAGACCACCGCCAAGCCATGCAGGATTTCAGCATGCGCGAAGCCTTCAACGCCGATCCGCAGCGCTTCAATCAGTTCACCCTCAGCAGCTGCGGACTGTTTCTCGACTATTCGAAGAATCTGATCAACGCCGAGACCCGCAACCTGCTGGTGGGCCTGGCCAATGAAGTCGATCTCAAGGGCGCGATCAAGGCGCTGTTCGACGGCGAAATCGTCAACTCCTCCGAAGGCCGCCCGGCGCTGCACACCGCCCTGCGTCGCCCGGTCGGCGACAAGCTGTCGGTCAACGGCGTCAACGTGATGCCTGAAGTACACAAGGTGCTGAACCAGATCACCGATCTCGTGGGCCGTATCCACGACGGTCTGTGGCGCGGTTACACCGAGAAGCCGATCACTGACGTGGTGAACATCGGCATCGGTGGTTCCTTCCTCGGCCCTGAGCTGGTCTCCGAAGCCCTGCTGTCCTACGCCCAGAAAGGCGTGCGTTGCCATTACCTGGCAAACATCGACGGCAGCGAATTCCACGAGCTGACGCAAAAACTGCGCGCTGAGACCACGCTGTTCATCGTTTCGTCGAAGTCGTTCAACACCCTCGAAACCCTGAAAAACGCCCAGGCCGCGCGTGCCTGGTACCTGGCTCAGGGCGGTTCGGAAGCCGAGCTGTATCGTCACTTCATCGCCGTATCGAGCAACAACGCGGCAGCTGTGGCCTTCGGTATCCGTGAAGAGAACATCTTCCCGATGTGGGACTGGGTCGGCGGTCGTTACTCGCTGTGGTCGGCCATCGGCCTGCCGATTGCCCTGGCCATCGGCATGTCCAACTTCAAGGAACTGCTGTCCGGTGCCTACACCATGGACCAGCATTTCCAGAGCGCGCCGTTCGAACAGAACATGCCGGTGCTGCTGGCCCTGCTCGGCGTGTGGTACGGCAACTTCTGGGGCGCGCAGAGTCACGCGATCCTGCCGTACGACCACTACCTGCGTAACATCACCAAGCACTTGCAACAGCTGGACATGGAATCCAACGGCAAGAGCGTGCGTCAGGACGGCACCCCGGTGTCGACCGATACCGGTCCGGTGATCTGGGGTGGCGTAGGTTGCAACGGTCAGCATGCTTACCACCAGTTGCTGCACCAAGGCACCCAACTGATCCCGGCCGACTTCATCGTGCCGATCGTCAGCTTCAACCCGGTGTCCGACCACCATCAGTGGCTGTACGCCAACTGCCTGTCCCAGAGTCAGGCACTGATGCTCGGCAAGACCCTGCCGGAAGCCGAAGCCGAACTGCGCGACAAGGGCATGAGCGAAGCCGAAGTGCACAAACTGGCACCGCACAAGGTGATCCCGGGCAACCGTCCGAGCAACACCATCGTGGTCGAGCGCATCAGCCCGCGTCGTCTCGGCGCACTGGTGGCGATGTACGAACACAAAGTCTTCGTGCAAAGCGTGGTCTGGGGCATCAACGCCTTCGACCAGTGGGGCGTGGAACTGGGCAAGGAACTGGGCAAGGGCGTCTACAACCGCCTGGTCGGCAGCGAAGAAACGGCCGCCGAAGATGCTTCCACCCAGGGCCTGATCAACTACTTCCGCGGCCGTCACCGCGGCTGATCCTGCACTGAACACACCCCCTCGCCATGAGGGGGTGTTTGTTTACGGGTCTTGAACCCTCCCCGCTCTCGGCGCATCTTTATCCTTGTCGCATAACAAGAATAAGGAACCGTCATGTTCGATATCAGCACGTTCCCCAAAGCCGATGCCGTCCGCCGGGCTGCCCAGTTGAGTCAGGACGACTACCATCGCCTGTACCGCGAATCCATTGAACACCCCAGCACCTTCTGGGCCGAACAGGCCACGCGCTTCCTCGACTGGAGCACGCCGTGGCAGACCGTCCAGCGCTATGACCTGAAGACCGGCGAGGCTTCCTGGTTTGCCGGGGCGAAACTGAACGTCAGCTACAACTGCATCGACCGTCACCTGGAAAAGCGCGGCGATCAGATCGCCATTCTCTGGGAAGGCGACGACCCTGCCGAATCGACGCAAATCACCTACAACAAACTCCATCACCACGTCTGCCGCCTGGCCAACGTGCTGAAAAGCCGTGGCGTGAAGAAAGGCGATCGAGTGTGCATCTACATGCCGATGATCCCCGAAGCGGCCTACGCCATGCTCGCCTGCACGCGGATCGGCGCGATTCACTCGGTGGTGTTTGGCGGTTTCTCCCCGGACTCGTTGCGCGACCGCATTCTCGACGCCGACTGCCGCACCGTGATCACCGCCGACGAGGGCGTGCGCGGTGGCAAGTTCGTGCCGCTGAAACAGAATGTCGACAAGGCCCTGCAGAGTTGCCCGGACGTCAGCACCGTCGTAGTAGTCGAGCGCACCCAGAACAAGATTGACTGGGTCGAAGGCCGCGACCTCTGGTATCACCAGGCCGTGCGTGACGTCAGCGACGATTGCCCTCCGGAACCGATGGACGCCGAAGATCCGCTGTTCATCCTCTACACCTCCGGCAGCACCGGCAAACCCAAAGGCGTGCTGCACACCACCGGCGGTTACCTGCTGCAAGCGGCGATGACCTTCAAGTACGTGCTCGACTACCGCGACGGCGAAGTGTTCTGGTGTACCGCCGACGTCGGCTGGGTCACCGGCCACAGTTACATCGTCTATGGCCCGCTGGCCAACGGCGCGACGACGCTGATCTTCGAAGGCGTACCAAGCTACCCAAGCACGTCGCGGTTCTGGCAGGTGATCGACAAACACAAGGTCAACATCTTCTACACCGCCCCCACTGCCCTGCGCGCACTGATGCGCGAAGGAGCAGGTCCCTTGCAGGAAACGTCGCGACAGAGCCTCAGATTGCTCGGCAGCGTCGGTGAGCCGATCAACCCGGAAGCGTGGGAATGGTATTTCAACGTCGTAGGCGAACAGCGCTGCCCGATAGTCGATACCTGGTGGCAGACCGAAACCGGCGGCATCATGCTCAGCCCGCTGGTCAGCGCCCAACGGATAAAACCGGGCTGCGCCACCCAACCGATGTTCGGCGTGCAACCGGTGCTGCTTGACGAGCATGGCAAGGAAATCAAAGGCGCCGGCAGCGGCGTGCTAGCGATCAAGTCGAGCTGGCCGGCGCAGATCCGCAGCGTCTACGGTGATCCGCAGCGCATGGTCGACACCTACTTCAAGCCCTACCCCGGCTACTACTTCACCGGCGACGGCGCCCGCCGCGACGAGGACGGCGACTACTGGATCACCGGGCGCATCGACGACGTGATCAATGTCTCCGGCCACCGCATCGGCACCGCCGAGGTCGAGAGCGCGCTGGTGCTGCACGACAGCATTGCCGAGGCCGCCGTGGTCGGTTATCCCCATGACGTCAAAGGCCAGGGCATCTATGCCTTCGTCACGCCCATGAACGGTGCCGAACCCAACGACGAACTGAAAAAGGAACTGCTGGCCCACGTCAGCAAGGAGATCGGCAGTTTCGCCAAACCGGACCTGATCCAGTGGGCCCCGGCCCTGCCGAAAACCCGTTCGGGCAAGATCATGCGGCGGATCCTGCGCAAGATTGCCTGCAACGAACTCGACAGCCTCGGCGACACCTCGACCCTGGCCGACCCGAGCGTGGTGCAGGGGCTGATCGACAAGCGCCTTAACCAGTAGAATCATGGGCGCGGTCAACCGGCCGCGCCGCCCTTCATCACTGAGTTGCCATGGAATTCATCCGCAGCCGTATCGAAAACCAACTCATGAGCCTGACCGGTCTGTCCCTCGGCCAGCTCGATCTGGAAAACCCCAAGGGCGATCCCGGCCTGTTCGGCCCGGACTCGATCAGTTGGCAAGTGCACGGCGACTTCAGCAGCATGTTGATCGGCGGCATCAGTGCCTTGTTGCTGCAAGCCTTGCACCCGCTGGCACTGGCCGGCGTCTGGGACCACTCGAACTTTCGCCAGGACATGCTCGGCCGCTTGCGCCGTACCAGCCAGTTTGTCTCCGGCACTACGTTCGGCTCGAAACGGGACGCCGAATGGCTGATCGAAAAAGTCCGCACCATTCACCTGCAAGTCGTCGGCACCGCGCCGGATGGCCGGCCCTATGCGGCCAGCGATCCGGATCTGCTGACCTGGGTGCACGTGGCCGAAGTCAGCAACTTTCTCGCCGCTCATTTGCGTTACCGCAACCCGCAGTTGTCGCCGGCCGATCAGGATCGTTACTACGCGGAGATCGCCGTGGTCGCTGAACGACTGGGTGCCCGGGATGTGCCGAAGTCGCGCCAGGCCGTGGCCGATTACCTGCAGCGCATGCGTCCGCAGTTGCTGTGTGACGAGCGCAGCCGCGAAGTCCTGCGCCTGTTGCTCGATGCCCCGGCACCCAGCGTTCTGGCGCGGCCGTTTGGCAACCTGATGATGAAGGCCGGCATCGACCTGCTGCCGGACTGGGCCAGCGACATGCTGGATGCCCGCCAGAACCCGCTGCAACGCCAGTTGATCCGCGCCAGCGTCAAACGCAGCGCGCCAATGCTGCGCTGGGCGATGCGCAATGGATCGGTTCAGCGGGCCCAGCGGCGGATGGGGCTGAGCTGAAGCTCAGTAACTGCTAAACTCCCGCGCCCCGATTCCCTCCAGCAAGGCGCAAGCATGTCTTCCCTGAATCAGGCGCTGCGCGCCGCCCTCGATCAACGCCAGGATCTGCTCGCCGAGCTGCACCGCCAGGGCACCGACTGCTATCGCCTGTTCCACGGCAGCCAGGAAGGCGCCGGCGGCCTGACTATCGACCGCTACGGCCCGCAACTGATGGTGCAGAGCTTCCACCAGACGCTGGAACTCGCCGACCTGCTGCAACTGCACGCCACGGTGAATGAAACGCTGGGATTGCAAACCTTGCTGGTTTACAACGACCGCTCCCGTGGCAACTCACGCATCGATCGTGAAGACAGCGTCTACCGCGCCGAAGATGCAGCGCTGGTTGATCTGGTCGGCCACGAATGGGGCCTGAACTACCGTGTGCGCGGGCGCCACGCCGGACAGGATCCGCTGCTGTTCCTCGACCTGCGCAACACCCGCGGCTGGGTCAAGGATCACGCCAAGGGCAAAAGCGTGCTCAACCTGTTCGCCTACACCTGTGGCGTCGGTCTCAGTGCGGCCGCCGGCGGTGCCCGCGAGGTATGCAACCTGGACTTCGCCGAGGGCAATCTGGCGGTCGGGCGCGAGAACGGCTTGCTCAATCCGCAACTGCCGACCATGGAGTTCATCCAGTCCGACTACTTCCCGGCGATCCGCCAGTTGGCCGGTCTGCCGATCAGTCAGCGTCGCGGGCAGAAACTGCCGAGCTATCAGCGCCTCGAACAGCGCCAATACGATCTGGTGCTGCTCGACCCTCCCGCGTGGGCCAAAAGTGCGTTCGGCACGGTCGATCTGCTGCGTGATTATCAAAGCCTGCTCAAGCCAGCCTTGCTGACCACTGCCGACAATGGCGTGCTGATCTGCTGCAACAACCTGGCGAAAGTCAGCATGGACGACTGGCGCGAACAGGTGCTGCGCTGCGCCGAGAAAGCCGGGCGCCCGGTACGCGAATGGAGTGTGATGACGCCGGGTGCCGACTTCCCTTCGCTGGATCAACAACCGCCGCTGAAGACCCTGATTCTTCAGCTCTGATTTTCTGGCTCTAAAGTCGCGCAGGAAATTTCCCACAGAAAAATCTGAACAATCCTGATCACAGGCTATTACTTCGGAACCGGAATCGCGTGCCATACTCCAAGGCACTCCGATTCAGACAGATGAAGCCGCACATGCCCAAAGGATTGATTCGCGCGATTGGCGCCTTGTTGACCGCTCTGGCCCTCTACAGCCTGCTGGGGTTTCTGATTTTGCCGGGCATTGCGCTCCGGGTCGCCAACCAGCAACTGGCCAACTACGCGACGGTGCCTGCGCACATTCAGCGTATCGAACTCAATCCGTTCAGCCTCGAAGTTACGCTTTGGGGCCTGGTCATCGGCGAGCCAGGCAAGGAACAGGTCGGTTTCGAACGCCTGTACGCCAACCTGCAACTCGACAGCCTGTGGACAAAAGCGCTGCACCTGTCCGACATCGAACTGGACAAACCCAAGACCGAAGTCCTGTTCGCCCAGGACGGCAAACTCAATCTGTTGGGTCTGTTCAAGTTGCCGGCCAGTGAACCGACGCCGGCCGATCCGAATGCCAAACCGTTTCCGCTGCGCATCGACCGGATCAAACTGGCCGGCGGCAACGTGCATTTCGAGGATGCACGCCCGAGCGAACCGATCGAGTTCCTCTACGACAAGCTCGATTTCGAACTGAACAACCTCAGCACCCTGCCCGACGACAACGCCGACATGACCCTGGTCGCCATCGGCCCGGCCGGTGGACAGATCGACTGGAAAGGCAACTTCAGCCTGATCCCGATCGCCTCCGAAGGCACGCTCAAAGTCACCGATGGCCAGATGAAAGCCTTCTGGCCCTACGTGCGCGACGCCGTGCCATTGGTGCTGGAAAACGGCGTGGTCAGCCTGAGCACCGACTACAAGCTCAACCTGTCCAAGGAAACCGAATTGCTGTTGAGCAACGTCTCGGTCAGTGTTGCGCCGTTTGCGATCAAGGCCCCGGACGGGCGCCCGCTGGCGAAACTCGACCGCCTCGACGTCAGCGAAACCACGGTGGACCTGGCCAAACAGCAAGTGGTGGTCGGCAAGATCCGCAGCCAGAAACTCGAAACCTGGGCCGCCCTTGAGGCGGACGGGCAACTGGACTGGCAGAAACTGTTCGCCAGTCAGCCGTCGAAACCGGCCGCCAAGGCGGCGGCGGAACCGAAAAGCACGCCGGCGGCTGCCGACTCACCGAAACCGGAACCGGCCGCACCGGGCAAACCGTGGCAGGTGCTGCTCAAGGACGTGCAACTGCGTGACTACAAAGTGCATCTGGCCGACCGCTCGGCGAAGCCGGAAGTCACGCTGGATGTCACGCCGCTGAACCTCGACCTGCAGAATTTCGACAGCCTCAACGGCTCGCCCTTCAACGTCAAACTGGACACCGGCCTGGGCAAGCAAGGCAAGATCAGCGCCGACGGCGTGGTCAATCTGGCACCGGTCACGGCCCAACTCAACGTGAAGACGCAGGACATCGACCTTCGCGTCGCCCAGTCCTACATCAACCCGTTCATTCGCCTGGAACTGCGCAGCGGCATGCTCGGCAGCGATCTGAAAGTGAATCTGAAAAGCGTCACACCTCTGGCACTCAGTGTCACCGGTCGCGCCCAGGTCGATCAGTTGCACACCCTCGACACCCTGAAGACCCGCGACTTCCTCAAGTGGCAGCAAGTGGTGGTCGAAGGCCTGAACTATCAGCACGGCGACAACCTGTCGATCGACAGGATCAACCTGTTCCAGCCCTATGTGCGGTTCATGATCAACGATGACCGCACCACCAACATCGACGACTTGCTGATTCCGCAACCTGCCGATTCCGGGGCGAAAACGGCAGCGGCCAAACCAGCCGGCAACTCGAAACCGCTGGGCATTCATATCGGCGGTATCGCGATCAATGACGGCTCGGCCAACTTCGCCGACTTCAGCCTGACCCCGAATTTCGCCACCGCAGTCCAGCAGCTCAACGGCCAGATCGGCACCATCGACAGCCGTCAGGCGAAACCCGCCAGCGTCGACGTCAAAGGCAAGGTCGACCGCTATGCGCCGGTGACCATCAAGGGCGCCGTCAACCCGTTCGATCCGATGGCCAGTCTCGACATCGCCACCAGCTTCAAACGGGTCGAACTGACCACCCTGACGCCCTACTCCGGCAAGTTCGCCGGTTACCGGATCCGCAAGGGCCGGCTCAATCTCGACCTGCACTACCTGATCACCAAGGGCCAGCTCAAGGCCGAGAACAAAGTGGTGGTCGAGCAACTGCAACTGGGTGAGAAAGTCGACAGCCCGGATGCCGTGAGCCTGCCGCTGAAACTGGCGATTGCGTTGCTCAAGGACGTGGACGGGAAGATTTCCATCGAGCTGCCTGTCACCGGCGACCTCAATAACCCGCAATTCAGCGTGATGCCGATTATCTGGCAGACCCTGCGCAATCTGGTCGTCAAAGCCGCCGCCGCACCGTTCAAGATGATTGGCGGGCTGATCAACGGGGGCGGTTCCGAAGACCTCGGCACCGTGTCATTCGCACCGGGTTCCAGCGAACTGAACAAGGACGCCGAAGCCGCGCTGGTCAAACTGTCCCAGGCCTTGAAGGAACGTCCGGCCCTGCGCCTGGAAATCGAAGGCACCGCCGCCCAGAGCAGCGACGGCCCGCTGATTGCCGAACAGCGTCTGGAACGTGAATACCAGTACAACTACTACAAGATGCTCCAGCGCCGAGGCGACAAGGTGCCGGCCCAAGCATCACTGATCCAGGTCCCGGATAACGAAAAAGGCCCGCTGCTCGAAGGCATCTACCGCACTCGTCTGAAAACCCAGCCGCCGGCTGAATGGAAAGATCTGGGCAAGGAAGAGCGCACCGCGAAAATGCGTGCGGACGTGATCAAGTTCTGGAGCTCCAGCGATGTGCTGCTGCGCCAACTGGGTCAGGACCGTGCCAGCAGCATCAAGGATTACCTGGTGGACAAAGGCCAACTGGCCGACGACCGCGTGTACTTCATCGACGCCAATCTCGGCGAAGCGGAAAGCGACGGCCGCGTGGTGACGCAAATGCATCTGGACGCCGAGTGATGAACAGCCAATGGCTGGCGGCAATAGTGCTGGCGCTCATCGCCAGCCAGGCCTCGGCGTCCGATACGCTGCGCTGCGGCAGTCAGTTGGTCAGCCTTGGTGACCGTTCCAGCGAGGTGCTGCAAAAGTGCGGTGAACCGGTCAGCCGTGACGTGCTGGGCTACAAGCGCAGCGCCAATCGCCGGGAAGAGTTTCAGGTCGAGGAATGGACCTACGGCCCGAGCAACGGCATGTACCAATACCTGCGCTTTGAAGGCAATCGCCTGCGGCAGATCAACAGCAAACGCGGTAACTGACCTCCCCATTGGTTTTCCCGTCCCTGAAATAGAACAGGCCCCGACACGAATGCCGGGGCCTGTAATGGCCACTCCCTGTGGCCGTTCGCATGAACTCTAAAGTGCGGCAGACGTATGACTCGGCCCGCCTGTCGCGTCTTCTCCCGGTCCAGGCGAGAAGTCTTGCCTTACTCGGCTTTCAGGCCGTCAGCGGAGACCGCTTTCACGCCTTTGATTTTCTTGGCGATGGCCACGGCGGTGGTTTTCTGAGCTTCGGTGATGGCAACGGTCGAAGACAGGGAAACGACGCCTTTGTTGGTTTCTACTTTGATATCAGTGCCTGGAATGCCTTTTTCGGTGACCAGGTCGCTTTTGACTTTAGTGGTGATCCAGGTGTCGGAAGTGGCCTCTTTCGCCTTGGTCATTTCACCGGCGGCCAGGGTCATTGGCGCCTGGGTTGCCTGGGTGGATTGTGCGAATGCGCCGGTGGCCATGGTCAGGGTCAGCGCGGTAGCAGCAGCGGCAGTGATAGCGAACTTCTTCATACGAGTAACTCCTGTTTTTCTGGAAAGTCTGCTGCGTGTCTTGTCAGCAGGGTTACTGGAGATATTGCGAACGCTGTGCCAAGTTTTCAAAAGACAATAATTCTTTATAAATCAATAAGTTATAAATCATGAACATTTTCGGAATCATGCAAATTGCATGACGTTCGAATTATCTGCATGCAAGTTGCGGCTTTTGGAAAAGTTCCTAACACGCTGAAATGATTGAAGCTTTTGTGAAGTGCCGGGCAAAAGAAAATGCCCCGCAAAGCGGGGCATTTCATGACGCCTGGCTCGCCGGTCAGGCACCGCTGCCCGGGCAACCTTTAGGCGCGTAGTCCGGGTTGACCGTGGAGGCGCAACTCCAGACACCGGCGGTGTTGCCGGTAGCAGCACCCGTGCGGGAGAGCGTGATGGTCTTGCCCAGTACCGGGCCTGGTGCGTTCACCAGCGTGCAGGTGATCGTGCCGGCCCCTGTCGAAGCCGTGCCCGACGCCGCCAACGTGCAGTTGGAGGTGGTGGCTGCCGCGTTACCGGCCACCAGTAACAGGGTCGGGTCGGTACCTTGATTAATGGTGTCCTCGAACGGCACTTTGAGGGCGCTGATTTCCGCCAGCCCTGCCGTCACCTTCGACCGTGCCTGGTACTTGGTGTATTGCGGCAACGCGATGGTGGCCAGGATGCCGATGATCGCCACGACGATCAGCAGCTCGATCAGAGTGAAACCTTGTTGTTTCTTCATAGACACGCTCCATGCATGAGTCGGAATCTCATGATCTGAACAGGACTCAGCACAGCCCGTGCCAAGGCGCCCGTACCCGCGCAGTCTGGGCGCGATCACGCTATCGCGGTGTTTCCTACAACCTGTAACCGCACTATCTGACACTTTTTGTCACCTGCACCGAGGCCGTTTGGCGCTGTCACTTGACTAGGCTATAAGTCATGAACTGTCTGCATCCGGGATTCCCATGAATGACATCGCTCTGAGCGGTCTGGCCAAGCAATTGGTACAGGCCGAACTGCTCACGGAAAAAAGCGCCCAGCAAGCCTGGCAGCAGGCCCAGCGCAATCGCCTGTCGCTGGTCAGCTATCTGGTACAGAACAAACTGGTGAAGAGTTCGCAGGTTGCCGAGATCGCCTCGGAGCATTTCGGCATGGCGTTCCTCGATCTCAACTGCCTGGACAAGGAAACCCAGCCCAAGGGCCTGGTCAGCGAAAAACTGGTGCGCCAGCACCACGCGCTGCCCCTGTGGCGGCGCGGCAACAAGTTGTTCGTGGGGATTTCCGACCCGAGCAATCATCAGGCAATCAACGATATTCAGTTCAGCACCGGGCTGACCACCGAAGCGATTCTGGTGGAGGACGACAAGCTCACCGACGCCATCGAGAAGTTCTTCGACACCCACGCCTCCGGCCTGGAAGACATGGCCGATGTCGACCTCGACGGGCTGGACGTCGAGTCCATCGATGACAGCAAGCAGGACGCCATCGGTGGGCTGGACGCCGACGATGCGCCGGTGGTGAGGTTCGTCCACAAGATGCTGCTGGATGCGATCAAAAGCGGCTCCTCCGACCTGCACTTCGAACCCTACGAGAAAAACTATCGGGTTCGGGTCCGTACCGACGGCATCCTGCGCGAAGTGGCCAAGCCGCCGATTCAACTCGCCGGGCGCATCGCCGCACGCCTGAAGGTCATGGCCAGCCTCGACATTTCGGAACGCCGCAAACCTCAGGACGGGCGACTGAAGATGCGCCTGTCGAAGAGCAAGTCGATCGATTTCCGGGTCAACACCTTGCCAACCCTGTGGGGCGAGAAAGTGGTGATCCGGATCCTCGACCCGTCCAGCGCGCAGATAGGCATCGACGCCCTCGGCTACGAGCCGGAGCAGAAAGACCTGTACCTCGCTGCCCTGAAGCAACCACAAGGCATGATCCTGGTCACCGGTCCCACCGGTTCCGGCAAGACCGTGTCGCTGTACACCGGGCTCAACATTCTCAATACCGTCGACATCAACATCTCCACTGCCGAAGACCCGGTGGAGATCAACATGGAAGGCATCAATCAGGTCAACGTCAATCCTAAGCAGGGGCTGGACTTCGCCCAGGCCCTGCGCTCGTTCCTGCGTCAGGACCCGGACGTGATCATGGTCGGCGAGATCCGCGATCTCGAGACTGCGGAAATCGCCATCAAGGCAGCGCAGACCGGTCACCTTGTGCTCTCCACGCTGCACACCAACAGCGCCGCGGAGACACTCACCCGCTTGCACAACATGGGCATTCCCGGCTTCAACATCGCCACGTCGGTCAGCCTGATCATCGCCCAGCGTCTGGCGCGAAAACTCTGCAGCCACTGCAAGAAACCCATCGAGATTCCCCGCGAAACCTTGCTCAAGGAAGGCTTCCCCGAGGAACGCATCGGCAGTTTCACGATCTATGAGCCCGCCGGTTGCGATCAATGCAACGGCGGCTACAAGGGACGCACCGGGATTTATGAAGTAGTGAAAAACACCCCCGAGCTGCAACGGCTGATCATGGCCGAGGGCAACTCATTGGAAATCGACAGCCAGATGCGCCTGGACGGCTTCAACGACCTGCGCACCTCGGGACTGATCAAGGCGATGCAAGGCATCACCAGCCTTGAAGAAATCAACCGGGTCACCAAGGACTGAACATGGCCGTCAAGGCAGCGAAAATCAGCGTCTATGCCTGGGAAGGCACGGACAAGAAAGGCAGCAGGATCACCGGCGAGTTGAGCGGACAAAACCCCGCGCTGATCAAGGCACAGTTGCGCAAGCAGGGCATCAACCCCGGCAAGGTGCGCAAGAAATCCGCGTCGTTGCTGAATTTCGGCAAACGCATCAAGCCGCTGGACATCGCCCTCTTCACCCGGCAGATGGCAACCATGATGAAGGCCGGCGTGCCGTTGCTGCAGTCGTTCGACATCATCGGCGAAGGTTTTGAAAACCCGGCGATGCGCAAACTGGTGGACGAGGTGAAACAGGAAGTCGCCGCCGGTAACAGCTTCGCTGCGGCCCTGCGCAAGAAACCGCAATACTTCGACGAGTTGTATTGCAACCTGGTCGATGCCGGCGAGCAATCCGGCGCCCTCGATACCCTTTTGGAACGCGTAGCGACCTACAAGGAAAAAAGCGAAAGCCTCAAGGCCAAGATCAAGAAAGCCATGACCTACCCCACCGCCGTGATCCTGGTGGCGGCGGTCGTCACCGGGATTCTGCTGGTGAAAGTGGTGCCGCAGTTCCAGTCGGTGTTTTCCGGGTTCGGTGCCGAACTGCCGGCGTTCACCCTGATGGTGATCGGCCTCTCGGAGTTCATGCAGCAGTGGTGGTGGGCGATTCTCGGCGTGCTGGTCGCGGCGTTTTTCGGCACCCGCCATGCCCTGAAGAAATCCCAGGCCCTGCGTGACCGGCGTGATACCTGGCTGCTGAAACTGCCGCTGGTGGGCACCATGATGTACAAGTCCGCCGTGGCTCGTTTCGCCCGAACCCTGTCGACCACGTTTGCCGCCGGCGTGCCGCTGGTCGAAGCGCTGGACTCGGTTGCCGGGGCCACCGGCAACGTGGTGTTCAAACGTGCGGTGCTGCGCATTCGCCAGGACGTGGCCACCGGCATGCAACTGAACTTTTCGATGCGCACCACCGGAATCTTTCCGAACATGGCCGTGCAGATGACCGCCATCGGCGAAGAGTCCGGCGCCCTGGACGATATGCTCGACAAGGTTGCCGGGTTCTACGAGGAAGAAGTGGATAACATGGTCGACAACCTCACCAGCCTGATGGAGCCTTTCGTCATGGTGGTACTCGGGGTGATCGTCGGCGGGCTGGTCGTGGCCATGTACCTGCCGATCTTCCAACTCGGCTCAGCGATCTGACATGCCCATCGACGAACTCTTCGCCCTCTATCCGCTGGCCTTTGTCTTCACCGCTCTGGTGCTCGGGCTGGTGGTCGGAAGCTTCCTCAATGTCGTGATCTGGCGCCTGCCGAAAATGCTCGAACGCGAATGGCGCCAGCAGGCCCACGACGTGCTCGGGCTGCCCGTCGAAACGCCGCTGCCGGTCTACAATCTGATGCTGCCGCACTCGCAGTGCCCGCATTGCGCCCACCGCATTCGTGCGTGGGAAAACATTCCGCTGCTCAGCTACCTGTTTTTGCGCGGCCGCTGCTCGTCATGCGCGGCGCCGATCAGCAAGCGTTATCCGTTGACCGAACTGGCCTGCGGCGTGCTGTCGGCGTTCATCGCCTGGCATTTGGGTTTTGGCTGGCCGGCCTGTCTGATGATCGTCCTGACCTGGGGCTTGCTGGCGATGAGTCTGATCGACACCGAGCATCAGCTGTTGCCCGACGTGCTGGTGCTGCCGCTGCTGTGGCTGGGATTGATCGTCAACAGCTTCGGCCTGTTCGTCTCGCTGCACGACGCGTTGTGGGGGGCAGTGGCCGGTTATATGGCGCTGTGGTCGGTGTTCTGGCTGTTCAAGCTGCTCACCGGCAAGGACGGCATCGGTCACGGTGATTTCAAGTTGCTGGCGCTGCTCGGGGCCTGGGGTGGCTGGCAGATTCTGCCGCTGACCATCCTGCTGTCCTCGCTGGTGGGCGCCGTGCTCGGGGTGATTATGCTCAAGCTGCGCGACCAGAAAACCTCGACGCCAATCCCCTTCGGGCCGTATCTGGCAATTGCCGGCTGGATTGCCTTGCTCTGGGGTGGTCAAATAACCGACTTCTATTGGCAGTTTGTCGGTTTGAAATGAATACCCCTGTGGAAAAACCCTGGATTCTCGGCCTGACCGGCGGCATCGGCAGCGGAAAAAGCGCAGCCGCCCAGCACTTCATCGACCTCGGCATCCATGTGGTGGACGCCGATCATGCGGCACGCTGGGTGGTTGAGCCGGGGCGCCCGGCGCTGGCAAAAATCGCCGAGCACTTCGGTCCGGATGTCCTGCAGGCCGATGGCACGCTGGATCGCGCAGCGTTGCGCAAGCTGATCTTCGAAGTACCGGAGCAACGCCGCTGGCTCGAAGCGCTGTTGCATCCGCTGATCGCCGAGGAAATCGCCCATCACCTGGCGCTGGCAAAATCGCCTTACGCGATTCTGGTTTCGCCGCTGTTGATCGAGTCCGGACAGTACGCGATGACCCAGCGGATCCTGGTGATCGATGCTCCGCAGCAACTGCAGATCGAACGCACCTTGCAGCGTGACCAGACCAGCGAACAGCAGGTCCAGGCGATCCTCAAGGCTCAATCCAGCCGCGAAGACCGCGTCAGCCGCGCCGACGATGTGGTGGTCAACGACCGCGACCTCGCCTGGCTGCACGGCGAGGTCGAGCGCCTGCATCACTTTTACCTGACTTTATCTGGAGGCCAGTCATGAGCCCGATCCCGACCGTTGAATGCCCGACCTGCGGCGCCCCGGTGGAATTCACCCCCGAGAACAAATTCCGGCCGTTCTGCTCGGACCGCTGCAAACTGATCGACCTGGGCGCCTGGGCGTCGGAAGAACACAAGATCCCGGTCGCCCCGGATGCCGAGGACGAACTGTTTTCCGGCGACTTCGACCCGCGCCACTGATCCTCTGATCAGGGCCGCATGAAGCCGTAGTCCTGATTGTCGTCGAGGTTTTCTGCCAGAAAGCGCAACTCGTCGGCCAGGTCTTCGGCGTTGCGCACCGCCTTGCTCTGCTGCACCACGGCACTGAGCAAGGCGCGCAGACTCAATCCAGGATCGAAGCCTACCTCCTGCGCCATCTCCAGACTTTGCCGGGTTTCCTGCCTCGCCCACTCGTAAACACTCATGCCGCTGCTCCTGAAGGGATTTGGCCGAGCATGAAATGCCGCGCACGGGGTGGATTTGATGTGGATCAAGACTTGGGATCGTCGTCCTTCCAGGGCGCCGAAAGGTAGCGGGTGCGGTTGAAGGTCTCCAGCCATTCCGGGCTGAACACCACCAGTGCGCTGATCACCATACCGTTGATGAACGCTTCCGGAAAAATCAGCAGCCACAGGTAACCGATGAAATCTTCCAGCCATTCGGGCATGGCGAAGAGGCCGTCGTACCAGAGCAAGGTCAGGCTCAGCACCAGGCATGACAGCGCCGACAAGGCCGCCGCGAAGAAGCCAGAGCAAAAGATATACACAAACGGATTACGCGGTTGCGCCCGCTCGACCAGGATCGCCACGCCCTCGGTGATCAGCACTGGCAGCAGGATCAGCAACGCACCGTTGACCCCGACCGCTGCCAGATCCTGGCGTCCCAGCAGGACCAGCCCGATCTGCGCCACCAGCCCGCCCACAATCGCCAACGGCCAGTCGAGCAGCAACGTCACTGCGGTCATGCCAATGAAGTGATACGACACACCCGTGTCGAAATCCCTGCGCACCATCCACAACAGAAACAGCGCGAACACGGTGCCGAACAGCAAGTGCTGACGACGGCTGTCGCTGAACAATTCGACCCACGGCGAGCGGCAGATCGCCCAGAGCAGCACGGGCAGGTAGATCAGCCAGCCAAGGGTCAGACTTGTCGATGACAGCAGTTCTGCACCGATCATGATCCCATCACCTTCATTCGCACCGCAGACTCCTTTGATTGGCGCTCCTGTGTCGAAGTCTACACCGCCACCTTGGTGAAACTGCCGATGCAAAGCTTTCTGCTTGTCGCAATTGAACGCTAAGCTTGGGCCTATGGATGACTCAGATTATTTACGCCTGCTGACCATCGCGGCCGAGCAAGCCAACGCGTTCCTGTCCAATGCCCGCAAATGGGAGCGTGAGCGTTGGGTCTGCCAGCGCCTGCTGCAAGGCCTGAATATTCCGTATCGCGCCGACGAATTCGCCCCGGCCGGCGAGCCACCGGACGTGTTGTTTCGCGATGCCAACTTCGAGGTGTTTTTCGTCCTCGACGAAGGCCGCCGCCTCAACGATGAATGGCGCGATGAGCTGCAACGTCGGCGCAGTGCGTTTTCCCTGAGCCAACTGGTGCGCCGCGAGGCCAAGCCACGGCGGATTCCGGCCAATGAGTTTCTGCTGAGACTGGCGCCGACCTTGCGCAAGAAAGCGCACAACTACAAGGAACGCGGCATGGATCTGGGGGAGCTGGACATCATCGCCTTCGCCAGCCTCAAACGCGAAGTGCTCGACCTCAACAGCCACTTTCCACCGCCCACCGAATACTTGCGACAGGGCTGGCGCTCGCTGTCACTGGTCGGGCCGACGTTCGCCCGCGTGCTGTTCGCCCACCCCGATGCACCGGATTTCCTGCGCAGCAACCTGGGTCGCAGCATCGTGTTCGATGTCGGGATCAGCCTGTAATCCCTAAGCAGGATGGCGCAAACACTGGCCGGATGTTACAAAAGCGCAATCATTCGCCCGGATGACATGCGCCGTTCAACGCTCGCAGGCAAACCGCTGTAACGTCTGCGCATTCAGCAACGTCTATCCCTGACGAGGCCTCATATGACCAGCCGCCTGAACCCCGATGACCAGAAGCATGTCGAAGAGTACCTGCAGTTGTCCCAACACCGTGTCGAGCGCCGGCCATTCCGGCCGTGGATGCTCCTGGTGGTGGTGCTGGCAGTGACCATTGGTCTGGGCCTGTTGAGCCGATTTATCAGTTACCTGACGCTATGAGCTGCATCGCGCTCGCTCGGGTAACCGCACCGATTTCCTTTAAAAACCTTGCGAGCTATTCCCATGTCCCATCGTATTGTCATTGTCGGCGGCGGCGCCGGCGGTCTGGAGTTGGCTACCCGTCTGGGTAAGACTCTGGGCAAACGCGGCACTGCCAGCATCATGCTGGTCGACGCGAACCTCACGCACATCTGGAAACCGCTGTTGCACGAAGTGGCCGCCGGATCGCTGAACTCCTCCGAAGACGAACTCAACTATGTCGCCCAGGCCAAATGGAACCACTTCGAGTTCCAGCTGGGGCGCATGAGCGGGCTCGACCGTGAGCAGAAGAAGATTCAGCTCGCCGCCACCTACGACGAAAACGGCGTGGAACTGGTTCCGGCGCGGGAAGTGCCTTATGACTCGCTGGTGATCTCGGTCGGCAGCACCACCAACGATTTCGGTACCCAGGGCGCAGCGCAGCACTGCCTGTTCCTCGACACCCGCAAACAGGCCGAGCGTTTCCACCAGCAATTGCTCAATCACTATCTGCGTGCTCACGCCGGGCAAACCGATGTGGTCCAGCAGATCAGCGTGGCTATCGTCGGCGCCGGCGCCACGGGCGTCGAACTGGCGGCCGAGCTGCACAACGCCGCTCATGAGCTGGCGGCCTACGGTCTGGACCGGATCAAACCGGAAAACATGCACATAACCCTGATCGAAGCCGGGCCACGGGTGCTGCCAGCCCTGCCGGAACGTATCAGCGGGCCGGTGCACAAGACCCTGGAAAAACTCGGGGTCAATGTGATGACCAACGCGTCGGTCAGCCAGGTCACCGCCGACGGCCTGATCACCGCCGATGGCAACGAGATCAAGGCCAGCCTGAAAGTCTGGGCTGCCGGGATCCGCGCACCAGGTTTCCTCAAGGACATCGATGGCCTGGAAACCAACCGCATCAACCAGCTGCAAGTGCTGCCGACCTTGCAGACCACCCGCGACGAAAACATTTTCGCCTTCGGTGACTGCGCCGCCTGCCCGCAACCAGGCTCGGATCGCAACGTTCCGCCACGGGCCCAGGCTGCGCACCAACAGGCGTCGCTGCTGGCCAAGTCGCTGAAACTGCGGATCGAAGGCAAGACCCTGCCGGAGTACAAGTACACCGACTACGGCTCGCTGATTTCGCTGTCGCGTTTTTCGGCTGTGGGTAACTTGATGGGCAACCTGACTGGCAGTGTGATGCTCGAAGGCTGGCTGGCGCGGATGTTTTACGTGTCGCTGTACCGCATGCACCAGATGGCGCTGTACGGCCCGTTCCGCACCGCCATGCTGATGCTGGGCAGCAAGATCGGACGCGGCACCGAGCCACGTCTGAAGCTGCACTGATGTAAAACGCTGTGGGGGCGGGCCTGCTCGCTCCCACAGGGTTTTGTCTTTTACTGTATCTGCCCGCGCTTTCCTCACCTTCGCTTACAAACGCCCCCGCTCATCGACACAGACGCGATACACCGCCACCGCTTAATGGCCACACCCGAGCACACCTGCTCCGGCTGATCGCCCTTAACGTGTGGTTGCGCAGTGCAACCGAAGGAGAATGAAATGACCCGCACTTCGAAAATTGGCAAAACCTCCCTTGGCCTGGTCGGTGCCGTACTGGCTGGCGGCCTGATGCTGTCCGGCTCGGTGTTCGCCGCACAACCGCTGGCCCAGGGCTACATGGTTGCCTCGGCTGAAACCTCGGTGAAAACCCCGGAAGGCAAATGCGGTGAAGGCAAATGCGGCGACGCGTCGATGGCCAAGACCGATACCGATGGCGACGGCAAGGTCTCACGCGCCGAGTTCCTGAAGGTTGCGCCGAAATCCGACTTCGACAAGATCGACACCAACCACGATGGCTTCATCGACGAGCAAGAGGCTTACAACAACGTCAAAGCCAACTTCGAAGCCAACGGCAAGAAAATGCCGAAAGGCCTGTTCGAACACCTGAAAGACCAGGACGGTGCCTGATTTTCATTCTGTCCCGACAAAACAAAGCCGCGCTTTCTCTCACGAGGAGCGCGGCTTTTTTACGTCTGCCGGGATTACAGCTGGAAGCGCCGCACCATGCCCTGCAATGCATTGGCCAGTTTCGATAGCTCATGACTGGAAGCGCTGGTTTGATCGGCGCCGGCCGCCGAACGCACCGACAGGTCACGAATGTTCACCAGGTTGCGATCCACTTCTCGCGCCACCTGCGCCTGCTCTTCGGCGGCGCTGGCGATCACCAGGTTGCGTTCATGGATCTCATGCACCGACGCGGTGATGGTTTGCAGCGCCTCACCGGCCCGCTCGGCCAGCACCAGCGTGGTGGACGCACGCGAGGCACTGGCCTGCATCGACTCCAGCGCCAGGCTTGAACCGTTGCGCATGCCTTGCACCATCTGCTCGATTTCCTGGGTCGATTGCTGCGTGCGATAGGCCAGCGCGCGGACCTCGTCAGCAACCACCGCGAACCCGCGTCCGCTCTCCCCTGCCCGCGCCGCTTCGATGGCGGCATTGAGCGCCAGCAGGTTGGTCTGCTCGGCGATCGCCCGGATCACGTCCAGCACCTTGCCGATGTCTTGAGATTGATTGGCCAGTGATTGCACCAACTCGCCGGTGTGTTGCACCTCACTGGCCAGCGCGTTGATGGCGCTGGCGGTTTCACTGACCCGCTCTTGCCCCAGATGCGCCGATTCGCTGGACTGGCGCGTCGCGTCGGAGGTCGACACTGCATTGCGTGCGACCTCTTCGACCGCGGTGGTCATCTCGTTGACCGCGGTGGCGGCCTGTTCGATTTCGTTGTTCTGTTGTTGCAGGCCCTGGGTGCTGTCGAGCGTGACGGCATTGAGTTCATCGGCGGCGGTCGCCAGTTGCGTGGCCGAACCGTTGATGCCTTGCAGGGTTTCACGCAGGTTCTGTTGCATGGTCGCCAGCGCCTTGAGCAAACGGCTGACCTCATCATTGCCATCGGTCTCGATCGGCCGCGTCAGATCGCCTCTGGCGACGTTCTCCGCAGCATCCACAGCGGCGCTCAGGGGGCGAACGATGCTGCGCGTCAGCAGCATCGCCAGGGCCACGGTCGCCAATGCCGCCAGTGCGATGAACAGGCTGACGATGGTGCGTGAGGTTTCGTAGTGCGCGGCGGAGTTACGGCTTTCTGCGGCGACCTGTTTGGCGAACAGCTCCGCTAGGTCATTAAGTTGTTTGCCGGAGCCGTCGACCACGGTTTTCATGTCGACCAGCAGCAGTTTGGTCAGCTCGTCACGCTTGCCTTGCTCGGCCAATGCGAACGATTGAGTGATGCCGGCGCGGTAGGCCGCGAAGGTTTTCTTGAACTGATCGTATAACTGCTGGCCTTCCGGGGTGGTGACCAGTCGGTCGTACGCGGCGATTTTCTCGCTCAACTCCTTGTCGCGGGTGTCCATCTGGCTGCGGTAGGTGGCGACGTTGTTCGGGTCCTGATCCAGCGCCATGCGCAGGGAGATAGTGCGGATGCGCAGCATGATTTCGCGGATCTCGTCACCGCCACGAATGCTCGGCAGCCACTGATTCTCCACGGCGACCTCGCTCTCGCGGATGCTCGACATCTGGCCCAGGGCAAACACGCCGAGCAACGCTACCAGCACAGCGATCAGGGCAAAGCCCAGGGCGGCACGGGGAGCAATATTCAACTGACGAAGCAACATGACGAACGCCCTTTTTCTTGTATTGGCCGGATTCAAGGGGCGATCGACGGCAGCCCCTTTTCGTTAGCGGGCTATCGGCAAGTTGTACGATGACTTGAATGAAACATTTCTGGAGGGCAAAAAAAATCCCCGTATCTTTCGATACGAGGATTTTTAATATGGTCGGGGTAAGGGGATTCGAACTCCTGACATCCTGCTCCCAAAGCAGGCGCGCTACCGGACTGCGCTATACCCCGGTAAAAAAAAGGCGACCTTTCAAAGATCGCCTTCTTCGATCAGCGCTTTTGGCCTCTGATCTTAAGATTCGATCCCAGCGTTAACTGGTTTCAAAAATGGTGGGTCGTGTGGGATTCGAACCTACGACCAATTGGTTAAAAGCCAACTGCTCTACCAACTGAGCTAACGACCCAAAAATGGTCGGGGTAAGGGGATTCGAACTCCTGACATCCTGCTCCCAAAGCAGGCGCGCTACCGGACTGCGCTATACCCCGGCTTGAAATTGGCTCCGTGACCAGGACTCGAACCTGGGACCCAATGATTAACAGTCATTTGCTCTACCGACTGAGCTATCACGGAACTACATATTTCAATTTACTACGGTGAAACTTGCAGCTTCTCGACACCGTTTTCGCATCGCTGCGTTCGTGTGTCTGAGGCGCGCTATTCTACAACCTAGAACACCTCTGTCAACCCCCTAAATTGCTTTCAAGTTAATGATTTGCAACTTATTTCAGATTTCTGCCCAGTGAGCTGAAACCGTGTTGGTGACTGACTGCGGGGCGCACTTTACAAGCCTTTTCCTTTGAGTTCAACAGCCTAACGAAAAAAAAGGCCTCGCAGTGCGAGGCCTTCCTTACTTCACCACCTTCAGGTGTCAGTTGAACGTGATCTCGTCGTTCTCCACGACACCGGTCGCGGTCTCGCCCGGCAGGAAGCGTCCCGACAGGATCAACTGCGCCAGCGGGTTCTCGATCCAGCGCTGGATCGCCCGTTTCAGCGGCCGTGCGCCATAGACCGGGTCGTAGCCGACGGCAATCAGCTTGTCCATCGCCTCCGGGCTCAGTTCCAGCTTCAGCTCGCGCTCGGCCAGACGACTGCGCAGACGACCCAGCTGAATCTCGGTAATGCCCGCGATCTGATCCCGCGCCAATGGCTCGAAGATCACCACTTCGTCGACCCGGTTGATGAACTCCGGACGGAAGTGGGTGGAAATCGCATCCATCACCGCTGCACGTTGCGCCTCACGGTCACCGACCAGTTCCTGAATCTGCATCGAACCCAGGTTGGAGGTCATGACAATCACGGTATTGCGGAAATCCACCGTACGGCCGTGGCTGTCGGTCAGACGACCATCCTCCAGCACTTGCAGCAGGATGTTGAACACGTCCGGGTGCGCCTTCTCGACTTCGTCCAGCAGGATCACCGAGTAAGGCTTGCGCCGTACCGCTTCGGTCAGGTAACCGCCCTCTTCATAACCCACGTAGCCTGGTGGCGCACCGATCAGCCGCGCCACGGAATGTTTCTCCATGAACTCGGACATGTCGATCCGCACCATCGCCTCTTCCGTATCAAAGAGGAATTCGGCCAGCGCCTTGCACAGCTCGGTTTTACCGACACCGGTCGGGCCGAGGAACATGAACGAGCCGCTCGGGCGATTCGGGTCGGACAACCCGGCACGGGAACGCCGCACCGCGTTGGCCACTGCGACCACTGCTTCGTCCTGGCCGATCACACGCTGGTGCAACAGGCTTTCCATCTTCATCAGCTTGTCGCGCTCGCCTTCGAGCATTTTCGACACGGGGATACCGGTCCACTTCGAGACGACTTCGGCAATTTCCTCTTCAGTCACCTTGCTGCGCAGCAACTGGTTCTCGCTCTTGCCGTGCTGGTCGACCATTTGCAGGCTGCGCTCCAGATCCGGGATCACCCCGTACTGCAACTCGGCCATGCGGTTCAGGTCGCCTTTGCGGCGCGCGGCTTCCAGCTCCTGACGGGACTGTTCGATCTTCTGCTGAATCTGCGCAGAACCCTGCACCTCGGCTTTTTCCGAGTTCCAGATTTCTTCCAGGTCCGAATACTCACGCTCGTGGCGGACGATTTCTTCCTGGAGTTTTTCCAGGCGCTTCATCGCTGCCTCGTCGCTTTCTTTCTTCAGTGCCTGGGATTCCACCTTCAACTGAATCAGGCGACGCTCCAGACGATCCAGCACTTCCGGCTTGGAGTCGATCTCCATACGGATGCGGCTGGCCGCTTCGTCGATCAGGTCGATCGCCTTGTCCGGCAACTGCCGGTCAGTGATGTAGCGATGGCTGAGTTTGGCCGCGGCGATGATCGCACCGTCGGTGATCGCGACCTTGTGGTGGACCTCGTAACGCTCCTTGAGGCCACGCAGGATCGCGATGGTGTCTTCTTCACTCGGCTCGTCCACCAGCACTTTCTGGAAGCGCCGCTCGAGGGCTGCGTCCTTCTCTATATATTGGCGGTACTCGTTGAGCGTGGTCGCGCCGACGCAGTGCAGCTCGCCACGGGCCAAAGCCGGTTTGAGCATGTTGCCGGCGTCCATCGAGCCTTCGCCTTTACCGGCACCGACCATGGTGTGCAGTTCGTCGATGAACAGAATGATCTGCCCTTCCTGCTTCGACAGCTCGTTGAGCAGGGATTTCAGGCGTTCTTCGAACTCACCGCGATACTTGGCACCGGCAATCAGCGCGCCCATATCGAGAGACAGCAGACGCTTGCCCTTGAGGCCATCCGGCACTTCGCCGTTGATGATGCGCTGGGCCAGACCTTCGGCAATCGCGGTTTTACCCACGCCCGGCTCACCGATCAGCACCGGGTTGTTCTTCGTGCGGCGTTGCAGAACCTGAATGGTGCGACGGATTTCGTCGTCACGGCCGATCACCGGATCGAGCTTGCCGTCTTCGGCGCGCTTGGTCAGGTCGACGGTGTACTTATCCAGCGCCTGACGCGACTCTTCGTGGTTGGCGTCGTTGACCGCTTCACCACCGCGCAGGTTGTTGATCGCGTTTTCCAGCGCCTTTTTGCTCACGCCCTGGCCGAGCAGCAACTTGCCGAGCTTGCTGTTCTCGTCCATCGCGGCGAGCAGCACCAGCTCGCTGGAAATGAACTGGTCGCCCTTCTGCTGGGCCAGACGGTCGGCCTGGTTGAGCAGACGCGCCAGATCCTGCGACATGTTCACATCGCCGGTCGGGTTCTGGATTTTCGGTAATTGATCGAGCTCTTTGGTCAGCTCTTTGCGCAGGCTGTTGACGTCGAAGCCCACCTGCATCAACAGGGGTTTGATCGAACCACCCTGCTGTTCAAGCATGGCTTGCATCAAATGCGCCGGCTCGATGGCCGGATGATCGTGGCCGACAGCCAGGGATTGGGCATCGGACAACGCCAACTGTAATTTGCTGGTTAAACGGTCTATACGCATGGGTCACCTTCCTTTTGAGCAGGCCGGACCTAAAAAACCATCCTGAATAAAGAAACCTGCCAGATACCGCTATAGATGCGGTCGATTCTGGAAGATTCAAGCGTGGGACAGTTGATGCAGATCAGACAGTTTAGCGGGTGAGCCAAACGAGGGAGGCGAAGCGACCGGTGCGTGATGCACGACGGTAGGAAAAGAAGCGCGGATCGGTCACGGTACAGAAACCGCCGCCATAAACAGCGGTGACACCCCGGACCGCCAGACGCAGTCGCGCGAGCTTATAGATGTCGGCCATGAACTTGCCGGCATTGTGGCTCGGGACAAAGGCTGTCGCGGCTTCGGGCAATTGATTGATGAAGACTTCCCGGACTTCCGGGCCGACTTCAAAGGCCTGCGGGCCGATGGCCGGGCCGAGCCAGACCAGAATGTCTTTCGGATCGACGGCCAGGCTGTCGAGGGTGGCCTCCAGCACGCCGGCCGCCAGTCCACGCCAACCGGCATGAGCCGCTGCCACACGTGTACCGGCACGGTCGCAAAACAACGCTGGCAGGCAATCGGCGGTCATCGCTGAACAAGCAATACCGGGTGTTGCAGTCCAGCTGGCATCCGCCGTGGCCACCACGGACGGATCAGCATGCGCCACGGCAATCCCGTGCACTTGCTGCAACCAGGCAGGCTTTATAGAGAAGTGTTCGGTCAGACGCCGACGGTTTTCGGCGACGGCCTCAGGGCGGTCATCGACATGATCGCCCAGATTGAGGCTGTCGAACGGCGCCTCGCTGACGCCGCCCTCGCGGGTGGTGACACAGGCCTTGACGCTGGCCGGCGCGGGCCAGTCCGGCGTCAGCCAGTTCATCCGACGAATGCCTCGCGATCCTGCTTGAGCAGCGTCAGCAGCCAGACGAAGTCTTCCGGCAACGGCGATTCCCAGCTCATGCGCACACCGGTGGTCGGATGATCCAGCTCCAGGAACCGTGCGTGCAGCGCCTGACGCGGGAAGTGCTTGAGCGATTCGACCATGGTCGGGTTCGCCGCCGGCGGAATGCGGAAACGACCGCCGTACGCCGGGTCGCCGACCAACGGGAAATTGATGTGCGCCATGTGCACGCGGATCTGGTGGGTACGACCGGTTTCCAGCTTCACCCGTACGTGGGTGTGCGAACGGAAACGCTCCAGCACGCGATAGTGGCTGACGGCAGGCTTGCCACCTTCCATCACCGCCATGCGCTGGCGCTGCTGGCCATGGCGACCGATCGGGGCGTTGATCTTGCCACCGGCCGTCACCACGCCGATCACGATGCACTCGTAGATCCGGCTGACGCTGCGGCTTTGCAGCTGGGCGACCAGTTTGGTCTGCGCCTGAATGGTCTTGGCCACCACCATCAGACCGGTGGTGTCCTTGTCCAGGCGATGCACGATACCGGCGCGCGGGACATTGATAATGTCCGGCACGTGGTGCAGCAAGGCGTTGAGCAAGGTGCCATCGGCGTGACCGGCAGCCGGGTGCACCACCAGGCCCGCAGGCTTGTTGATCACCAGGATGTCGTCGTCTTCATAGACGATGTCGAGCTCGATGTCCTGAGCGACCCATTCACCCTGGGCCTCCTGCTCGGCGGTCAGCTCAAGAATGGCACCGCCATGAACGATGTCGCGCGGGCGGATGACCGCCCCGTCCACAGTCAGGCGACCTTCTTTGATCCAGGCGGAAAGGCGCGAGCGTGAGTGCTCTGCGAAGAGTTGGGCGGCGACTTGATCGAGGCGTTGGCCGCCCAATTCGGACGGCACCTCTGCGCGAAGTTCAATTTTATCGGACATGCTCGGACTGGGCGTCGGCTACAGCCTTTGGTTTCGGCTGCGCGCTTGTGGTTAAATACGGCGTCTTTTGCCCCGGGGCTTTTCAACGGGGCGCTCATCATAACAGGACGGCCCCGCCCAAGACAGCGGCCGTCATAGGGACGCAAGCCGCCATGCAAGTGAAACACCTGCTGCTGATCGCCATCCTCGCATTGACCGCTGCTTGCTCATCGAAGGAAGTCGTAGACGAAAACCTGAGTGAAGCCGAGCTGTACCAGCAGGCTCAACAGGACCTGGACAACAACAGCTATACCAGCGCCACAGCCAAGCTGAAGGCTCTGGAGTCGCGCTATCCGTTCGGTCGCTACGCGGATCAGGCGCAGCTGGAACTGATCTACGCCAACTACAAGAACTCGGAGCCGGAAGCTGCAAAGTCCGCCGCCGAGCGCTTCATTCGTCTGCACCCACAGCACCCGAACGTCGATTACGCCTATTACCTCAAGGGCCTGACCTCGTTCGACCAGGACGTCGGCCTGCTGGCGCGCTTCCTGCCGCTGGACATGACCAAGCGTGACCCGGGCGCTGCCCGCGACTCCTACAACGAGTTCGCCCAGCTGACCAGCCGCTACCCGAACAGCCGCTACGCGCCGGACGCCAAGCAGCGCATGATCTACCTGCGCAACCTGCTGGCGGCTTACGAAATCCACGTGGCCGACTACTACCTGACCCGTCAGGCCTACGTCGCTGCCGCCAACCGTGGCCGTTACGTAGTGGAAAACTTCCAGGAAACCCCATCGGTCGGTGACGGCCTGGCGGTGATGACCGAAGCCTACCAGCGTCTGCACCTGGACGAACTGGCAGCCTCGAGCCTGGAAACCCTGAAGCTCAACTACCCGAACCACCCGAGCCTGAAAGACGGTCAGTTCGTACCGTCGGTCGCGGAAGCCGACAACCGTTCGTTCCTGAGCAAGGCAACTTTGGGCCTGATCGAATCCCGTCCACCGCTGCCGCCGGGAGAAACCCGCGCCAACCAGGACGTGCAGAAGCAGTTCCAGGACGCGAAAGACGCGATCCCGAACGAGCTCAAGCCTAAAGACGAAAACGGCGACGTGATCGAAGCGCCGGAACCGGAGTCCAGCAACAGCGACCGCTCCATTTTCAGCTACATGACCTTCGGTCTGTTCGACTGATCACTTCGGTGATGCCAAAAAGGGAGATCTTCGGATCTCCCTTTTTTATTGCCGCGTTTTATTGAGCTGTGCGCCTGCCGGGTCCTTGGCTAAACTGCCGGATCATCAGCCAAAAAGCCGCCCATCATGCTTCGTTTACTGTTCTGGATCGCCCTGATCGCCGCCGCCGTCTGGTTGTGGCGCAAATTCAAGGCCCCTGCCGCGCCGACACAATCCCCTCGCGAACAGGATGCCGCACCCATGGTGCGTTGCGCCCATTGCGGCGTGCACCTGCCGCGCGACCGTGCGCTGAGCCTTCGACAACAGTGGTATTGCAGCCAGGCTCACCTCGAGCAAGGCCCCGGTTCCAGTGATCGCTGAGGCCACCAACGCCACTCGCAAACAGGCACAGCGACTGCTGCGCCTCTATCATCTCTACCGTTTAAGCGTCGGCATCACCCTGGTGTTGCTGATTTCCAGCAACATGGACAACCGCCTGCTGACGTCGGCCGACGACGATCTGCTGCGCAATGGCAGCTGGTTGTACCTAGTGCTGAATATCCTGCTGGTGGTGTTCCTGGAGAACATCCGCCGCTCGGCCCAGTTGTTCGGGCTGGCCCTCCTCGACATCCTGCTGTTGTGCGGGCTGTTTTATGCCGCCGGTGGCGTGGCCAGCCCGATCGGCAATCTGCTGATCGTCTCGGTAGCCATCAGCAATACCCTGTTGCGACGCCGTATCGGTGTGCTGATTGCAGCCATCGGCGCACTCGGTATTGTCGGCCTCAGCTTCCTGCTGAGCTTCAGCCATCCCCTCAGCGCCAACGAATACCTGCAAGCAGGCACCCTCGGCGCCCTGTGTTTTGCCGGGGCGCTGCTGGTGCAAGGCTTGATCCGTCGGCTCGAAGTCAGCGAGACCCTGGCCGAACAACGGGCCAGCGAAGTGGTCAGCCTCGAAGCCCTCAACGCCTTGATCCTGCAACGCATGCGCACCGGCATTCTGGTCCTCGACGAACAACGCCGGGTGCAACTGGCCAACCACAGCGCCCGGACCCTGCTGGCGCAATCGCCCCTTGAGGGCCATTTGATCGACGACTACTCGACCGCGCTGGTCGAGCGTCTGCATCTGTGGCTGAACAACCCGACACTGCGACCGCAGAGCCTGAAAATCGCCGCCAACGGCCTGGAACTGCAACCAAGCTTCATCGCTCTGGAACAGAGCCCGAATCGCCAGACCCTGGTGTTTCTCGAAGACCTCGCCCAGATCGCCCAGCAAGCTCAGCAACTGAAGCTCGCCGCACTCGGGCGCCTGACCGCCGGCATCGCCCACGAGATCCGCAACCCGCTGGGCGCCATCAGTCATGCCGCGCAGCTGTTGCAGGAATCCGAGGAACTCGACGGCGCGGATCGGCGTCTGACGCAGATCATCCAGGATCACTCCCAGCGCATGAACCGAGTCATTGAAAACGTCCTGCAACTCTCCCGTCGCCAGCAGAGCGCCCCGCAGCGACTCGATCTCGAACCGTGGCTTGCGCAGTTCGTCGAGGAAAGCCGGGAACAGGCCAGCGAGCGCCAACGAATTCATCTGAACATCGAATCCGGGGATTTCCGCACCCTGATGGACCCGGGCCAACTGACGCAAATTCTCGACAATCTGTTGCGCAACGGCTGGCGGCACAGCGCCCTGCTGCACGATCCTGCAGAGGTCTGGCTGCGGCTGTTCATCGACCCCGAAAGCCAGCTGGCCGTGCTCGAAGTGCAGGACAACGGCCCCGGCGTGGCGCTGGATCAGCAGGCCCACCTGTTCGAACCCTTCTTTACCACCAGCAGCCAGGGCACCGGCCTTGGGCTTTATCTGTCCCGTGAGCTGTGCGAAAGCAACCAGGCCCGCCTAGACTTCAAACCACGCCAAGGCGGCGGCTGCTTTCGCATCACCTTTGCTCACGGACGGAAACAAAGTTGAACACGAGCCCACGGCAAAAAATCCTCATCGTCGACGACGAACCGGATATCCGCGAACTCCTGGAAATCACCCTGGGACGGATGAAACTCGACACTTTCAGCGCACGCAATCTCGGCGAAGCCCAGGCATTGCTGCACCGCGACACCTTCGACCTGTGCCTGACCGACATGCGCCTGCCCGACGGCACCGGGCTGGAGCTGGTGCAGCACATTCAGCAACGCCACCCGCAATTGCCAGTGGCGATGATCACGGCCTATGGCAGCCTGGAAACAGCGATCAACGCCTTGAAGGCCGGGGCTTTCGACTTCCTGACCAAACCGGTGGACCTCACGCGGTTGCGTGAACTGGTCGCCACGGCATTGCGCATGCCCGCGACCGGTGGAGTCTGCACATCGATCGACCGGCGCCTGCTCGGCGACTCGCAGCCGATGCGCGATCTGCGCAAACAGATCGACAAACTGGCCCGCAGTCAGGCGCCGGTCTACATCAGCGGCGAGTCCGGCAGCGGCAAGGAACTGGTCGCCCGCCTGATTCACGAGCAAGGCCCCCGCGCCAGCCAGCCGTTCGTGCCGGTGAACTGCGGGGCCATTCCGTCAGAGTTGATGGAAAGCGAGTTCTTCGGCCATCGCAAAGGCAGTTTCACCGGCGCGGTGGAGGACAAACCGGGTCTGTTTCAGGCAGCCCATGGCGGCACGCTGTTTCTCGATGAAGTGGCGGACTTGCCGCTGTCGATGCAGGTCAAGTTGCTGCGGGCGATCCAGGAAAAAGCCGTGCGCAGCGTCGGCGGCCAGCAGGAAACCGTGGTCGATGTGCGCATTCTCTGCGCCACCCACAAGGACCTGGACGCGGAAGTTGCCGCCGAGCGCTTTCGGCAGGATCTGTATTACCGGCTGAACGTGATCGAACTGCGCGTCCCTTCCCTGCGCGAACGCCGTGATGATATCGAAGCGCTGGCCTCCCATATGCTCAAGCGTCTGGCCCACGGCACTGGCCAGCCTTCGACCCGCCTGCATCCGCAAGCGCTTGAAGCCTTGAAGAACTACCGCTTCCCGGGAAATGTCCGGGAGCTTGAGAACGTCCTCGAACGCGCGCACACGTTGTGCGAAAACCGCATGATCGAAGCCGACGACCTGCGCCTGAGTGAAGGCAACTGCGCGGCCGAGGGCGGCATCGCCGATCTCACGCAGATCGACAACCTGGAAGACTATCTGGAGAACGTCGAGCGCAAACTGATTCTGCAGGCGCTGGAGGAAACCCGCTGGAACCGCACGGCGGCGGCGCAGCGGCTGAATCTATCGTTTCGCTCGATGCGCTATCGATTGAAGAAACTGGGCCTGGACTGAGTCATTCAAGGATCGCAGCCCACAGGCTGCGATCTTTGATCTGGCTTCAGAGCCGGCCTTCCGGTGCATACGGCGCTGGATCGATGATCGGCGCCCGTCCCAGCATCACATCGGCAAACAGCTGGCAGGAAGCGGGCGCCAGCACCAACCCGTTGCGGTAATGCCCACAGTTGAGCCACAAGCCATCAAAGCCCGGCACCCGGCCAATGTAGGGAATCCCTTCCGGTGAGCCTGGACGCAACCCGGCCCAGTGCCCCACTACTTCGGCGTCTGCCAGCGCTGGCAGCAATTCCACCGCAGAGGCCTTGAGGCTTTCCAGTGCAATGTCGGTCGGCGTCTTGTCGAAGCCTTCGTGCTCCAGCGTGCTGCCGATCAGAATATGCCCGTCGCGGCGCGGGATCGCGTAACGCCCCTTGGCCAGCACCATGCTCGGCAGGAAATCCGCCGCGCATTTGTAGAGAATCATCTGGCCTTTGACCGGCTCCACCGGCAGCGAAAGATTCAGGGTGTTGAGCAGTTCACCGCTCCACGCACCGGCAGTCAGCACCACCTGGTCGCCGTTGATCACGCCTTGCGGGGTCTTTACGCCCACGACGCGCTCACCTTCACGGACAAACCCGCTGACCTCGCACTGCTCGTGAATCGTCACGTTCGGCAGCGCCTGCAACGCCGCTTTCAATGACTTCACCAGCCGTGGGTTACGCACGTTGGCCACGTCGGCCATGTAGATCGCCCGGGAAAATCCGCCGCCGAGTACCGGCACCGCATCATGGGCCGCCGAGATATCCACAGCCCGCAGCGGACGGTTTTCCCGCTCGGCCCAGGCCAGCGCTTCGGCTTCGTCATCCAGATCCAGCCAGTACAGGCCGGTGGTGTGCACTTCGGGATCAACGCCGGTGTCGGCAAACAGGCGCTCGCCCAGCTGTGGATAAAAATCCTGCGACCAGTGCGCCAGTGCCGTGACGGCCGGGCTATAGCGCCACGGATACAACGGAGAAACGATGCCGCCACCGGCCCAGGACGATTCCTGGCCGACATTCGAGCGATCCAGCAGCACCACGCTGCGCACCTCGGAGGCGAGGTTGTACGCGGTGAGCAGGCCAATCACCCCGCCACCGACAATCACCACTTGCTGTTGCCTGGTCATGTTTGATCCAACCGTAAAAAAGACAGTGGGCGCAAAAGGCACCCGAATAAATGCGGCTCAGCGGCCCCAGCAATCCTTGGAGGTCAGCCCGGTTGTCGCGTTGTTCATGCTGCGCACACCGGTGTTGGTGAAGGTGAAGTCCCCGCACTTGTCGCCGGCCATGGTCGTACCGGCCTTGCGGGTCGCGGTCAGCAGAAAGGTCTGGTCAGCGATGGTCGGGGTGATCGTGTAGAAATCATTGCCCGCGCTGAGACCGGTGATGCCTGTGTAAACGTTGTTTTTGGTGTAGAAGCGCTCGAGCGTCTGCGCCTGCTCCGACAGCAGCGATACCACCTCGGCGCGACGGCCCTTTTTCAAGTACTCGGTATAGCTCGGTGCGGCAATGGTGATGATGATCCCGATAATCGCAATCACGATCATGATTTCGATCAGGGTGAATCCTCGGATGGATCTGCGCATGCCTCAACTCTCGCTTACTGTATTTGTCGCCACATGATACGACGACTGCCGCCGCCGGATTTTTCCACCAGGGTGGTGATACCGCCACTGGAATCGTTCACGATCTTGCGCGTTGCGCCATTGACGATGGCGTTCAGGGTGGGAATGCCGCCGCTGAATACCACGCCGCTGGAAATCGTGTCGTTGCTGTCGACCACGCCGTCGGCGTTGGTATCGAGCACCGCATAGTTGAGCATCTTACCGCTGAACGCATCGAGTTCGACCAGTTTGCCGGTACCGAAACTGGAGCACGGGTCAGTGGTATCGACACTGGCCGTGGTGAATACGATGCGCCCGAGCACCAGGCTGGCCTGATTGATCACCCGTTCCCCCGTCAATACGTTGTTGTACACCAGCGGCAGGTACCAGCCCTTCTCCGCCGGATACGTCGTGTCGTTCTGGGTGGTGGTGACGAACTGCCCCGAACTGCCGGAAAACACACCGGTGATGGCCTGCGCTTGCAAACTGCTGACCGTGAGCTGGCCCGATCCGCCATCGGCGTCCCACACCGAGTAGAACGCCTGCAGATCCTTGTTGGTCTTGTCGGCGGTTTCGTTGAACTTGCCGGTGCCGACGAATATCTGTTTGCCGCCCAATGAATTATCCGCCAGCAGCGGCTGCGCAGTGATCGGTTGAGTCGCCCCGCCCGCCGTCGTGAACAGCGGCTTGCCGGAGAACGCCACACCCCAGCCGTCGGTGGTGGTCGCGCTCAGGTCGAACTTCCACAGGCGTCCCTTCAAATCGCCGCCATACGCGGCCTGCACCACATTCTGCGAATTGACCTTGAGCTTTACCGAGGACAAGCCATTGGTGGTTTCCGTGCTGTCGATGACGATTTTCTTGATCAACGAACCATCGCGCACATCCAGCACATACAACGCCGCGACTCCCGAATTGCTGCCGTAACCGTTGGCGATGAAGGCCGCCCAGCGACCATCGGCCAAGCGTGCCACTTCCGGCCGGGCGTAGGCATAACCCAGATCATTGAAAGTGTTGGCCGTGTTGGCAGTCGCCGGAGCGCTGACTTCCCACAGCGCATTGAGAATGTTCCCTGCCGATGCGTCGAACAGTTGCAGCGCATAGAACGTCTTGCCACCGGCCCCGGTGCCGCCGATGGCCAGGGTTTTCCAGGCGCTGCCGAACTGCACGTCGTAGACACCGACCTGCCCGTCCACCAGAAACTTGTGGCTGACGCCGTTGATGTAGTTCGGGTCGGCGATCAGCCGCAATGACGGCAACACGCTCGATGGCATGTAGGCATAGCGCCGGGTGCCGTTGGCCGAGTTGATGACGCTGACGAAACCGTCGTTGCCATTCACCACCAGGCTGGCGTTCATGTTCGCGGCTTTGGTGGTCAGGTAACTGGTGTAGGTGGTGTCACCCGACAGGTCGGAAGCGGTCTTGTCCGAGGGCGAGGCCAGCACCAGCGGCGAGTTGATGATGTCGCCCAACAGCACGCTGCGAACCTTGAGCCCGGTCTTGTTGGTGCCTTTGCTCCACTCCACCAGATCGCTGCCGCTGATGCCGGAGGGCAGGCTCTGGCTGAGCGAAGTCTGCTGGGTTGCCGAGAAGTTGCCGTAGGCAAGGGCGACCGCCGCGTTGTTCGCGGTATTCCATGATTGGTAGGTCGGCGCCGCAGCACCGGGAACGATGGCGGTGTCGGTTGTCCACAGCACCGTCGAGGTGTTCACCGTCCCGGCCGAAGTGAAACCGAACGACTTGATGGTGCCGCGCCAGTCCCTGGGGTCGTAACTGGTCTGGAAATAACTGCTGCCGCTCGCCAGCGTGGTGCCGCTGGTGACACCACTACCGCCGGAACCCGCCTTGGAAGTGATGTCGCTCAATGCCGCCGACAATGCTGTGTTGAGGCCGGCGCTGTCGGTGGCCTGGTAATACCTGCCCTGCCCGTACGCCGCCGCGTCCGACAGCATATCGTTATCGGCAGTGAAGCCAACGGTGTAGGTGTTCATGTTTTGCTTGGGAAAGTCTGCCGAACTCCAACTCTTGCCGGCCGCATCGACGCCGGTCGAACGCATGTCGATGTCGAAGGCAAACTTGGCGATGTCGTCCAGGTACAGCGTGTCGCCCTCGTTATCACCGTTGAGGTTGTTGCCGTCATTGTTGACCCCATCCCAGTTCGGCAGGCGACTTCCCCCGAGGGGATCATTGTTGGGGAATGTGCGGTCGTAGGTTGGCAGGCCGTCGGTGATCACCACCCCGTAGTTTTTCTGGCAGCGGTACTGGATCGGGCTGGTGTAGGTGTTTGGCGTGTTGTTGTAGTACGGCGCCATGCCGCGCATGTAGCGGGTGATTTCGTAATAGGTCTCCGCCAATGGCGTGTTGGCCACGGCGCTCAGGCCATTGATCGACGAAATCAGGGCGTTGTAGTTGGTGTCGGCCTGGCCCTGGGTCACGCTGCCGCTCACCGGTGACAGGTCACTGATGGAACGGGCGATGTACCCGCCATTGCCCGGGTTGTTGCTGGTGGCCGGGTTGAACGTCGACAGACCGATGCGCAGATTGCGGTTGCTGGTCACCAGCGCCGTGGAAACGTTGCGTGCGACGTTGATCCGGTAGTCATTGGGAATGGCCCCGGTGGTGAAATCACGCGTACCGTTATTGATGGCGAGGCCGACCACGTAGGCGATGTAATCCCCGTAATAGCGGGTGTTCCCGCTACCCACCGGGTCCGGCAGTTTCAGGCACAGCGGCGTCAGGCTGTTGTTGTAGAACGCATAGGCACCGCCAGAGCAGCCGGAGGTCGGCAGGCTCGACAGAAACACCGGATCACCGGTGATCGCCGTCGAAGACAGGCACAAACCCAGCACCGCGTTGCACTGTCGGGCCGGCGTACGAGTCACCGCCGGATCAAAACCGGCGGCATAAATGATGCTGTTCATGCTTCCCGAATCGTCGATCAACAGCATGACATTCGGCGGTACTGCCGCCGCGCTCAACAGTGGCGAGTCGGACGGGGTGAAGGCATACGCTGGCGCCGCCAGATACAGGCCCAATAACAGACCCATGAACCCGGACCACCCGCCAGAGCGTCGCTCAGTACTTCGCATAAACGCTCTCCACCACACTGCGTGAGCTGCCGACGATGCCGACAGCCGTGACCCGGTACAGCGTCGCCGAGGTATTGCTCGGCACGTTCACCGCCGTCAGGGTGGTACCGATGTTCTGCACCCCGTAGAAGCCGCTGCCTGCAGCGACCCAGGTAACGCCCGACGTCGAGTTGAGCCCCGCCGCGCTGACCACCGACGACTCCGCCGGCGGCGCGCATTGCGTGGTATTGGCACACACCGCCAGTGCATAGCTGTCCAGTTGCACCGCGCTTTCGCCGATGCGCAGCGCCGCCTCGGCGGTCTGGAACGATTGGTTGCGCAGGCTAACGCTACCGGCCATTTTTTCCTGCAGGTTGGCGCTCTGCATCGAAGAAAGACCGATCACGGTCAGGAGCAACAGAAACACCAGACTGACCAACAACACCATGCCGCGCTGGCTTCGTCGCTGATGAAGAGAAATATTCATCGACCGGCCCTCACTGCAAGCGGTTGCGCAGCGCGGCAACCACGTTGAAGGTTTGATTGGCAATCCGGTTGTTCGGATCGGAGAGGGTCAGGCTCAGGCGTACGCTGCGGATGCGTGCCGGATCACTGGGGTTGCTGCTGTAGGTCGAGGCAGCCACATCGGTCGCGGTACTGGCCAGGCCAAACAGGACGGTAAACGCACTGACATTGCTCACCAGCACTTGCTGGGTCGGCGTACCGCCGCCGGTGCCCATCAGGATCTGGTTGTTGCTGAAGCTGTAGACCAGACGCCGGATCGGAAACGCGATTTGCCCGGTCGCCGGTGCTCGCACACCCGTATAGGCCGTTGAACTGTTGCGGCAGTCAGATACCACTGTCCAGGTCGGCGTCCCGCCCGCACCACCGACGTCGGCGGTAACCAGTGTCAGTTTGAGGTTGGTGTTGTCCCAACTGATCGGCGTGATCTGGGCGGCATTGAAGTCGCCGCTGCTACTGGAATCGGTAATGGTCCCCAGGCAGCCGAACATCCCGACCATGCGCAATTCCTGAATCATCTTGCTCAACACAAACCGCGCATCTTCCTGCATCGCCGCCGAGGTGTTCTGGCTGACGTAGGTGTTCTTCGCTGCGAGAAAGGTTTGTACGACGCCCAGCACGATGATCAGCCCCAACGCCAAGGCGATGAGCATTTCGATCAGGCCGAAACCCTGGTTATGCCGCTTCATGGCGAGGCCACCGGATCGACCGCGGCGCGGCTGGTCAGGACAAAACTGCGCGGGGCGCTCGCGGTGTTGGCGGCTCGCGCGTCACTCCAGTTGATGGTGATGGTGTACACGCGCTGATTGAGGGTGATGCTGCCGGTGGCGCTCGGCCCGCCGAAATTGACGATGTTGGTGGTGAAGTCGTAGAGGTCCTGATCCCGGGTGACATTCAGGTTGCCCGAGGTCGGCGGCGTGACGGTGTAGTCGGCCCCGGCGTTGGCGCGGATGCGGTCCATCATGTCGTAGGCGATGAAGCTGGCCTGACTGGTCATGCGCGAGCTGTCGGTGTACTTCAGCGCATTGAGCTGAACCGCCGCCGCCCCCAGCAACCCGACCGTCAGAATCAGCAACGCGACCAGTATTTCGATCAGCGACATGCCTTCCTGTGCACCTTTGCTCCCTGCCCTCATCCGCAGCTTCCACCCGATTGAATTCGTCCGTTCAGACACACGTTCAGCGTCCTGCTTTGCGTGCCCAGCGTGTAACTGAACACCACCGCCGTGGACGGTGCTGCCAGGCCGCCCAGATTGTTGAAATCCAGCGCGGTCACTCCTGAGGTTAGCGTCAGAGTCGCACCACTGCTCATCGCTGGAACAACCCGCAATACATTGGCCGAAGTGCCAGTACTGTCGTAGACCGACAATTCGCCAGTCCAGACGCTACCCCCGGCGGTCGGCCGCAAGCGAATGGTCGTCCCGCGATCGATGGCTTCCAGACGGGCGTAGTTGAGCGCCCGTTGCAGGTCGCCGACTTCGGTGTCGGCCTTGCTGCCCTGTATCGAACGGGTAAACGCCGGCACGGCCATCGTGATCAGAATCACAAACAACGCGACCGCCACCAACAGCTCGATCAGCGTGAAACCTTTTGTACGATGATCCATCGATGCCCTCCGTTGCCGTCGGCTATACCTGCTCTACAAACCTAGAACATTCGACCGGGTTACGTCGGTTGATTTGCCCTGCCCGGCGCACGGATCGCGTCGGGCACCCTGCCCCACGGAGGGAATACACATGCCGCAACAGGGTTTCAGCCTGGTCGAACTGCTTATGGGACTGGCGATCGGCGCAATTGTTCTGTCACTGGTCAGCCCGGCGTTTGCAACGCTGACAGAGTCAAACCACCGACAGCAGGCCGCAGAATCGCTGATCAGCGGGATCCGCACTGCCCGCACCCAGGCGATCACGCGCAATCAGAGCGTGGTGATTCACGGCATCGACGGGGACTGGAGCCGGGGCTGGCGGATCATTCTGGATGTCAGTGGCAAGGGTTCGGAGGACAGCAGCAATCCGCTGCTGGTCGAGCACGCCAGTGATGGGCGAATACCCATTGTCGGCAACTGGTTCGTCAGTCGGTACATACGGTTCAGCAGTCTGGGCCAACCGCTGATGCCCGGGCGGGCGTTTCAGGCAGGAAAACTACATATCTGTTCGACCCGCGAGCCGGTCAGCCAGCTTCAACTGGTGCTGGCGGCGACCGGTCGCGTGCGCCTGACCAGCGAAAAGGCTGAACAGGCGCTGTGTCGAAAGGATAAAGCGGTCAGATTGAACGTACGCGCAGCTCTTTAGGCATCGAGAATGTGATGTTCTCTTCTCGCCCGGCCAGTTCGTCGGCACCGGTAGCGCCCCAGGCCTGCAATTGCTGGATCACGCCACGTACCAGCACTTCCGGTGCGGAGGCCCCGGCGGTGATACCGATGCGCTCGACGCCATCGAACCAGCTCTTTTGCAGATCTTCGGCACCATCGATCAGGTACGCCGGCGTGGCCATGCGTTCGGCCAGCTCGCGCAGACGGTTGGAGTTGGAGCTGTTCGGGCTGCCGACCACCAACACCACGTCGCATTCGTCGGCCAGTTGCTTGACCGCGTCCTGACGGTTCTGCGTGGCGTAGCAGATATCGTCCTTGCGCGGGCCACCGATGGCCGGGAAACGGGAGCGCAACGCGTCGATGACTCGACTGGTGTCGTCCATCGACAAGGTGGTCTGGGTCACGAAGGCCAGTTTTTCCGGGTCATGTACCTGCAGTTCGGCAACATCCTTCTCGTCTTCGACGAGGTAGATTGCACCGCCATTGCTGGCGTCGTACTGGCCCATGGTGCCTTCGACTTCCGGGTGACCGGCGTGGCCGATCAGGATGCATTCACGGCCGTCGCGGCTGTATTTGGCGACTTCGATGTGCACCTTGGTCACCAGCGGGCAGGTGGCGTCGAACACTTTCAGGCCACGGCCGGCGGCTTCGGTGCGCACGGCTTGCGAGACGCCATGGGCACTGAAGATCACGATGACATCGTCCGGCACCTGATCCAGCTCTTCGACGAAGATCGCGCCACGACTGCGCAGGTCCTCGACGACGAACTTGTTGTGCACCACTTCATGACGCACATAGATCGGCGGCCCGAAGACTTCCAGGGCGCGGTTGACGATTTCGATCGCCCGGTCCACGCCAGCGCAGAAGCCACGGGGGTTGGCGAGTTTGATTTGCATGCTGTGCCTCGTGTCTTGCGCGCGAAAATTCAGATCAATGCAGGAGCCGGTACGGCCCCTGCAGAACAGCATTTACAACGCTTTGACGGAGAAGATTTCCACGTCAAAGGTCAGCGTCTTGCCGGCCAGCGGGTGGTTGAAGTCGACGGTCACTTGCGCGTCGTCGAACTCTTTCACCACACCCGGCAGCTCAGTATTGGCCGCATCGTTGAAGATCACCAGCAGACCCGGCGACAGTTCCATGTCCGCAAACTGCGAACGTGGAATGACCTGCACGTTCTGCGGGTTCGGCTGGCCGAACGCGTTTTCCGGCTCGACGGTCAGGGTGCGCTTGTCACCCGCCTTGAAGCCGAACAACGCCGCCTCGAAGCCCGGCAGCAAGTTGCCGTCACCGACCTTGAAGGTCGCCGGGGCTTTGTCGAAGGTGCTGTCGACCGTGTCGCCGTTCTCCAGGCGCAATGCAAAGTGCAAGGTGACTTCCGTGTTCTGGCCAATGCGTTGCTCAGCCAATACCTGTTCAGTCATGAACGGTTTCTCCGGATTTCTTGGATTTGAACATATCCAGTGCCAGCATCACCGCACCCACGGTGATGGCGCTGTCGGCGAAGTTGAACGCCGGGAAGTACCAGCGGTTCTGCCAGTGCACCAGAATGAAATCGATCACATGCCCCAGGGCGATGCGGTCATACAGATTGCCCAGCGCGCCGCCCAGCACCAATGCCAGTGCGACGGCCAGCCAGGTTTCGTTGCGGCCCAGGCGTTTGAGCCAGACCACCAGCACCGCACTGACCACGACCGCGATCAGGGCGAACAGCCAGCGCTGCCAGCCGGAGCTGTCAGCCAGGAAGCTGAATGCCGCGCCCGTGTTGTAGGCCAGGGTCCAGCTGAAGTAATCGGGAATGATCACGATCTGCTGGTACATCTCGAGCTTGCCTTCGAAGTAAAACTTGCTGGCCTGGTCAATGACCAGAACCAGCAAGCTCAACCAGAGCCAGCTCAGCCGTCCGAAACGGCCAACGGCATTAGGCATAGTGACGAACCTCGCCGGCGCCATCGATGTTGTCTACGCAACGGCCGCAGATTTCCGGATGCTCCGGGTTCACGCCGACGTCTTCACGGCAGTGCCAGCAACGGGCGCATTTCGGGAAGGCCGATTTGACGATCTTCAGCTTCAGGCCGCTGACTTCTGTTGCTACAGCGTCAGTCGGCGCTTGCACGAACGGCGCAACGCTGGCGGTCGAAGTAATCAGAACGAAGCGCAGCTCGTTGCTCAGTTTGGCCAGGTCGGCGCTCAGGTCGTCTTCGGCAAACAGCGTCACTTCGGCCTGCAGGTTGCCACCGACGGCCTTGGCCGCGCGCTGGATTTCCATCTCTTTGTTGACCGCCACCTTCACTTCCATGATGCGATCCCAGTAGGCGCGACCCAGCTCGAAGCCTTCCGGCAACTCGGTCAGACCTTCGTACCAGGTGTTGAGCATCACCGATTCGTTGCGCTCGCCCGGCAGGTATTGCCACAGCTCATCGGCGGTGAAGGCCAGGATCGGCGCGATCCAGCGCACCAGCGCTTCGGAGATGTGGAACAGCGCGGTCTGGCACGAACGACGGGCCTTGCTGTCGGCGCCGGTGGTGTACTGGCGATCCTTGATGATGTCGAGGTAGAAACCACCCAGCTCCTGCACGCAGAAGTTGTGGATCTTCGAGTAGACGTTCCAGAAACGGTATTCGCCGTAGTGCTCTTGCAGCTCGCGTTGCAGCAGCAGGGTGCGATCCACCGCCCAGCGATCCAGCGCCAGCATGTCTTCGGCTGGCAGCAGGTCGGTAGCCGGGTTGAAACCGGTCAGGTTGGAAAGCAGGAAGCGCGCGGTGTTACGGATACGACGATAGGCGTCCGCACTGCGCTGCAGGATCTGCTCGGATACGGCCATTTCGCCGGAGTAGTCGGTCGAAGCGACCCACAGACGCATGATGTCGGCGCCCAGGGTGTCGTTGACTTTCTGCGGCGCGATCACGTTGCCCAGCGACTTGGACATCTTGCGGCCGGACTCGTCCACGGTGAAACCGTGGGTCAGCAGCTCGCGGTACGGCGCGTGGTTGTCGATGGCGCAACCGGTCAGCAAGGACGAATGGAACCAGCCACGGTGCTGGTCCGAACCTTCCAGGTACAGGTCGGCGCGCGGGCCGGTCTCGTGGCCCATCGGGTGCGAACCGCGCAGGACGTGCCAGTGCGTGGTGCCCGAGTCGAACCAGACGTCGAGGGTGTCGCTGATCTTGTCGTACTGCGGCGCTTCATCGCCCAGCAGCTCGGCAGCGTCCAGTTTGAACCAGGCTTCGATGCCTTCGACTTCGACGCGTTTGGCGACTTCTTCCATCAGCTCGACGGTACGTGGGTGCAGCTCGCCGCTTTCCTTGTTCAGGAAGAACGGGATCGGCACGCCCCAGTTGCGCTGACGGGAGATGCACCAGTCCGGACGGTTGGCGATCATCGAGTGCAGGCGCGCCTGGCCCCAGGCCGGAACGAACTTGGTTTCTTCGATGGCTTTGAGCGAGCGCACACGCAGGGTATCGCCGCTGACCGGATCTTTGTCCATGCCGATGAACCACTGCGCCGTAGCGCGGTAGATCAGCGGGGTCTTGTGACGCCAGCAGTGCATGTAGCTGTGTTCGATAACGGTGGTGTGCAGCAGCGCACCGACTTCGGTCAGTTTGTCGACGATGGCCGGGTTGGCCTTCCAGATGAACTGGCCGCCGAAGAACTCCAGCGACGGCACATAAACGCCGTTGCTCTGCACCGGGTTGAGGATGTCGTCGTTGACCATGCCGTACTTCTTGCAGGTCACGAAGTCATCCACGCCGTAGGCCGGGGCGGAGTGAACCACGCCGGTGCCGGCGCCCAGTTCCACGTAGTCGGCCAGGTACACCGGCGACAGACGGTCGTAGAACGGATGACGGAAGTTGATCAGCTCCAGCGCCGAACCCGGAGCGGTCGCCAATACAGTGCCTTCGACGCCGTAACGGGTCAGGCAGGATTCGACCAGCTCTTCAGCCAGCACCAGCAGCTTGTCGCCGACATCAACCAGCGCGTAGTTGAATTCAGGGTGAACGTTCAGCGCCTGGTTGGCCGGGATGGTCCACGGAGTGGTGGTCCAGATCACGATCGAAGCCTGTTTGCTCAACGACGGCAGACCGAACGCAGCGGCCAGTTTGGCCTCGTCAGCGATCGGGAACGCGACGTCGATGGTCGAGGACTTCTTGTTCTCGTACTCGACTTCCGCCTCGGCCAGGGCCGAACCGCAATCGAAGCACCAGTTCACAGGCTTCAGGCCCTTGAACACGAAACCGCCCTTGACGATTTCGGCGAGGGCACGGATTTCACCAGCCTCGTTCTTGAAGTCCATGGTCTTGTACGGGTTGGCGAAGTCGCCCAGCACGCCGAGACGGATGAATTCGGTCTTCTGCCCTTCGATCTGCTCGGTGGCGTAGGCACGGCACAGTTCGCGGGTCTTGTCCGCGCCCAGGTTCTTGCCGTGGGTCACTTCAACCTTGTGCTCGATCGGCAGGCCGTGGCAATCCCAACCTGGAACGTACGGCGCGTCGAAGCCCGACAGGGTCTTCGAGCGGATGATCATGTCCTTGAGAATCTTGTTCAGAGCGTGACCGATGTGGATCGTGCCGTTGGCGTACGGAGGGCCGTCGTGCAGGACGAACTTCGGACGATCCTTGCCAATCTCGCGCAACTTTCCGTACAGGCCAATACTGTCCCAGCGCTGCAGGATCTGCGGTTCGCGCTGTGGCAGGCCGGCCTTCATTGGGAAGGCGGTGTCCGGAAGGTTTAGCGTGGCTTTATAGTCGGTCATTTAAGGCTCTTCATTAGCGATGGGCGCTAGGTGCGGCTAGTGCACGGGCGGCGGCGACATCCGCGCTGATCGCCGTTTTCAATGCCTCCAGGGAGGCGAAACGCTGCTCTTCACGCAGCTTCTGGTGGAAAACCACCGTCAAACGCCGGTCATACAGATCGCCGGCAAAATCTAAAAGATGGACTTCAAGGTGGGCCTTGCCATCACCTTGCACCGTGGGCCGCACGCCGATATTGGCGACGCCGGGCCAGGTCTTGCCGTTGATGTCGACGTCGACCAGGTAAACCCCGGTGAACGGCACGCGACGGCGCTTCAGTTGAATGTTCGCCGTGGGCGTACCCAGTTGGCGGGCCAGTTTCTGGCCATGCAGCACGCGACCGGCAATTCGGTACGGGCGACCGAGCAGACGCTCAGCCAAAGCAAAATCGGCGGCGGCCAACGCATTGCGCACCTGAGTGCTGCTGACACGAATGCCGTCCAGCTCGACGGTTTGCGCGGCTTCCACGGTAAAACCGTGAACCTGCCCGGCCTGCAACAGAAAATCGAAATCGCCGAGACGGTCGCAGCCGAAACGGAAATCGTCACCGACTTCCAGATGCTGCACGCCGAGGCCATCAACGAGGATGGTGTCGACGAATTCACTGGCACTGAGCTTGCTCAGGCGCTGGTTGAAGGCCAGGCACAAGACCCGGTCAACACCTTCGGCGGCCAGCAGTTGCAGCTTGTCGCGCAACCGGGCCAGACGCGCCGGCGCGGTCTCCGGGGCAAAGAATTCCCGTGGCTGCGGCTCGAAAATCACCACGCAGCTGGGTACGCCCAACTCGAGCGCACGCTCACGCAGTCGGGCCAGGATAGCCTGGTGACCACGGTGAACACCGTCAAAGTTGCCAATAGTGGCGACGCAGCCCCGATGCTGGGGGCGCAAGTTGTGAAGGCCTCGAACCAGCTGCATAACGCGCTTCTTGCTCATAAAGTGGCCGATTATAACCACACCCGGCGGCAGACGACAGGCAACACCGTAACCCAAAGTGATCGAGCCGACAAAACTGCCGGCTCGCGCCCGTTTTTCAGGGGTAAAACCTCAGCTCAACGCCTTGCGATTGAAGTCGCGCAGGCGGAAACCGAGCAGCAGCAACATGCCGAAATACGCCACCACGCCGGCAACCACCAAGGCGCCCAGGCGCACGAAGCGTTCCAGCATGTGGCCCTGATCCCACGCGGGCATGAAATGCATGCCGATCAACAGCACCGCCGACATCACCGCCACGGCGACCACCAGCTTGAAACCGAACTTCAGCCAGCCCGGCTGCGGTTGATACATCTGCTGCTTGCGCAGTTGATAGAACAGCAGCCCGGCATTCAGACAGGCGCCGGCGCTGATCGCCAACGCCAGCCCGGCGTGCGCCAGCGGACCGATCAGCACCAGGTTGAACAACTGCGTGACCACCAGGGTGAAGATTGCAATTTTTACCGGTGTGCGGATGTTCTGTTGCGCATAGAAGCCCGGCGCCAGCACTTTGATCACGATAATGCCGAGCAGACCGACAGAGTAGGCAATCAACGCGCGCTGGGTCATGGCGGCGTCAAACCCGCTGAACTGGCCATACTGGAACAGCGAAACCGTCAACGGCTCGGCCAGAATCCCCAGCGCCAAAGCACACGGCAACACCAGTACGAAGCACAGCCGCAGGCCCCAGTCGAGAATCCGCGAGTACTCGTGACGGTCCTTGCTGGCGTAGGTCTTGGCCAATGTCGGCAGCAGAATCGTGCCCAGCGCCACACCCAGCACGCCGGACGGCAATTCCATCAGGCGGTCGGCGTAGTACATCCACGACACCGAGCCCGCCACCAGAAACGAGGCGAAGATGGTGTTGATGATCAGGGAAATCTGGCTGACCGAAACACCGATGATCGCCGGCAACATCTGCTTCATCACCCGCCAGACACCGGTATCGCGCAGATTCAGGCGTGGCAGCACCAGCATGCCGATCTTTTTCAGGTGCGGCAGTTGATAGAGCAACTGCGCCAGACCGCCAACCAGCACCGCCCAGCCGAGCGCCATGACCGGTGGATCGAAGTACGGCGTCAGGAACAGCGAAAACACGATCATGCTGACGTTGAGCAGGGTCGGCACGAACGCCGGCACCGAGAAACGGTTCCAGGTATTGAGAATCGCACCCGCCAGAGATGACAGGGAGATCAGCAATATATAGGGGAAGGTCACTCGCAGCAGGTCAGAGGTCAGCTGGAATTTTTCCGGCGTGTTGGCAAAACCGGGGGCGGTGGCCCAGATCACCCAGGGCGCGGCAATCATGCCCAGCGCCGTCACCAGCGCCAGAACCAGCGTCAGAAGTCCCGTCACATAGGCAATGAAGGTACGGGTCGCCTCCTCACCCTTCTGACTTTTGTATTCGGCAAGAATCGGCACAAACGCCTGGGAAAATGCACCCTCGGCGAAGATTCGCCGCAGCAGATTGGGCAGTTTGAAGGCGATGAAGAAGGCGTCTGTCGCCATTCCGGCGCCGAATGTACGCGCAATGAGCGTGTCGCGGACAAACCCGAGAATCCGGGAAAGCATCGTGATAGAGCTGACGGCGGCCAACGATTTGAGCAGATTCATTGAAGGAATTTGTGCCTGTCGATAAACAGCAGGCGAACAATGCGCCTACTTGTGCGATACTCCGCGCCGCAACAGCACAGAGCCAAAGCTCGCGAGTTTACAGGTCAAGCGCCGGAAATAAATATTCTGAGCCACCGACCGCATGAAAACGTGACGAGCGAAGGCAAGACAAGGCGAAAACAGGCGAGAAAGCGGAGTTGACGAACGTCAATGAGCATTTCGAGCCTGATTTCAACGCAGTATTGTCGAGCGCAGTAGTTTTCATGGGGTCGGAACCTACCACTTAGCGGAACGTTTCGACCGCCCTTGACAAGACTTCTCTTCATCGGCATGATTCGCGGCCTATTTTGTTTGCTATTTCCTAAAAAGTCTTTCGAGGAGCTCGACGGTGGCCAACTCACCTTCCGCCAAAAAACGTGCAAAACAGGCTGAGAAGCGTCGCAGCCACAACGCCAGCCTGCGTTCCATGGTTCGCACCTACATCAAGAATGTAGTTAAAGCCATCGACGCAAAAGACGCTGAAAAAGCTCAAGCTGCATACGTTCTGGCTGTGCCAGTTATCGACCGTATGGCCGATAAAGGCATCATCCACAAGAACAAGGCTGCTCGTCATAAGAGCCGTCTGAATGGCCACGTCAAGGCACTGAAAGAAGCTGCCTAAGCGACGTAGTCATTAAAAAACCGACCCCAGGGTCGGTTTTTTATTGCCTGCGATTTGCTGAAAACAACGCAAAAAAAAGAGGAGCCAACCGGCTCCTCTTTTTATTTACGCCCAAATTAATGGACTGGCGCCCACGGCAGAATCGGGATCGCTGTCACCGCATTCTGCGGACTACCCTCGATCAGGCGATCGCTATAGACCAGATACACCAGCGTATTGCGCTTCTTGTCGAGGAAACGCACCACCTGCATGGTCTTGAACACCAGCGAAGTGCGCTCCTTGAACACCTCTTCGCCATCCTTCAACTCACCCTTGAAGTTGATAGAACCCACCTGACGACAAGCAATGGACGCCTCGGCACGATCCTCGGCCAACCCCAAGCCACCCTTCACGCCACCAGTCTTGGCGCGCGACAGATAACAGGTCACACCCTCGACTTTCGGATCATCGAACGCCTCGACCACAATCCGGTCGTTCGGCCCGACAAACTTGAACACCGTCGATACCTGGCCGATTTCCTCGGCCGAGGCCAGCAATGGCAACGCCATCAGCAAGCCCAACAATCCTTTTGCCATGCGCATTGCGCGTTTCCTCAAACAAGAATCAGGTTGTCACGGTGAACCAGTTCCGGCTCAGCCATGTAACCCAGCAAACCGACAATCGCATCTGACGACTGACCGATGATTTTTTGTGCTTCCAGCGCGCTGTAGTTGGCCAGGCCACGGGCGATTTCTCGACCGTCCGGCGCCACGCAAACCACCATTTCGCCGCGACGGAAACTGCCCTGCACCAACTTGACGCCGACCGGCAGCAAGCTTTTGTTGCCCTGGGACAACGCCGAGACCGCACCATCATCCAGCACCAGCGTGCCACGAGTTTGAAGATGCCCGGCCAGCCACTGCTTGCGTGCCGCCAGCATCCCGCGCTCAGGCGACAGCAACGTACCGATTCGCTCGCCCGCTTTCAGACGATCGAGCACTCGCTCCAGACGCCCACCGACAATAATGGTGTGCGCCCCGGAACGGGCCGCCAGACGCGCCGCGCGCAACTTGGTCTGCATGCCGCCACGACCCAGCGCACCGCCGGTGCCACCCGCCACCGCATCCAGGCTCGGATCATCGGCGCGCGCCTCGTAAATCAGCTGTGCGTCAGGATTGTTGCGTGGATCGGCATCGAACATGCCGTCGCGATCCGTCAGGATCACCAGCAGATCAGCCTCGACCAGGTTGGCCACCAGCGCGGCGAGCGTGTCGTTGTCGCCGAAACGGATTTCGTCGGTGACCACAGTGTCGTTTTCGTTGATCACCGGGATGACCTTCAGCTCGACCAGCGCACGCAAGGTGCTGCGGGCGTTCAGGTAGCGCTTGCGATCGGACAGGTCGTCGTGAGTCAGGAGAATCTGCGCGGTGTGCCGGCCATGCTCGGCAAAGCTCGATTCCCAGGCCTGCACCAAGCCCATCTGACCGATTGCAGCAGCGGCCTGGAGCTCGTGCATCGCACTGGGTCGTGCGGTCCAGCCCAAGCGGCTCATGCCGGCCGCCACCGCCCCGGAGGACACCAGCACCAACTCGACGCCAGCCTCATGCAAGGCCACCATCTGCTCGACCCAGACACCCATTGCCGCGCGATCAAGCCCCTTGCCATCCGCTGTCAGCAAAGCGCTGCCGATCTTCACGACCCAACGCTGCGCACCTGTCACTTTGCTCCGCATCATCTTCAACCTTAGCTTGAGGGCAGCGCGACCCAGCGCTGCCCGTGACGTTATTCGTGGTTATTCGTGACCAACGATCGATTTCCAGATACTAAAACGCCGCTCGATTGAGCGGCGCTTAAGTTTACTTCAACGAATCAGTCACGCACGTAAATGATTTCCGGACCGTCTTCGTCATCCACATCTTCTTCGTCCCAGTCATCGTCGCCGATATCGTGGACCGACTTCACGCCGCTGCGACGCAGGGCACGCTTGTCATCCAGCGCCTGCAACTGAGCACGGGCTTCGTCTTCGATGCGCTGATCGAGATCGGCCAGCTCTTCCTTGTAGGCCGGGTCATTGGCCAGGCGATCGGCACGATCTTCCATATAACGCATGATGTCGTGGCAAAGACGCTCGGTACCCAGCTTGGAGATGGCCGAGATCACGTAGACCGGACCGGTCCACTCCAGACGATCGACGATTTCCTTGACGCGAGCATCGTGCTCTTCTTCAAGGATCTGGTCGCACTTGTTCAGCACCAGCCAGCGATCACGCTCGGCCAGTGACGGGCTGAACTTGATCAGCTCGTTGACGATCACTTCAGCGGCATCCGGTGCACTGGCATCATCCAGCGGCGCCATGTCCACGAGGTGCAGCAGCAGACGGGTACGCGCCAAGTGCTTGAGGAAACGGATACCGAGACCGGCACCGTCGGAAGCACCTTCGATCAGACCCGGAATGTCGGCGATGACGAAGCTTTTCCAGCGATCGACGCTGACCACACCCAGGTTTGGCACCAGCGTGGTGAACGGGTAATCGGCGACTTTCGGCTTGGCAGCCGATACCGAACGGATAAAGGTACTTTTACCGGCGTTCGGCAGGCCCAGCAGACCGACGTCGGCCAGAACCTTCATTTCCAGTTTCAGGTCGCGCTGCTCGCCCGGCTTGCCCGGCGTGGTCTGACGCGGCGCACGGTTGGTACTGGATTTGAAACGGGTGTTGCCCAGACCGTGCCAGCCGCCCTGAACCACCATCAGTTTCTGACCGGCCTTGGTCAGGTCGCCGATGACTTCCTGAGTAGCGGAGTCGATTACCGTGGTGCCGACCGGCACGCGCAGGATCAGGTCTTCACCCTTCTTGCCGGTGCAGTCGGTGCTGCCGCCGTTGGAACCACGCTCAGCGTCGAAATGCCGGGTGTAGCGGTAGTCCACCAGGGTGTTCAGGTTTTCGTCGGCCATCATGAAGATGGAACCGCCGTCACCGCCGTCACCGCCGTTCGGGCCACCGTTTTCAATGAATTTTTCCCGACGGAAACTCATGGCGCCATTGCCACCGTCGCCAGCTTTTACGCGAATCGATACTTCATCAACAAACTTCATAACCAACGCCTCTCGCCGTACGGACGAGCCGAAAAACAATCAAGACATAAGACTCTTGCAAAAATGAGCGCAGCGACCCCAATCCACGACCTGCATCGCACGCCGGCAGCCCATACAAACAGCTTTGCAAGAGACTCACCCCACAAACGAAAAAGCCCCGTCGCAAGACAGGGCTTCTCCAGCACTCTCGCAGTTAGGCTGCGATTACGCTCACGTAACGACGACCGAAGGCGCCTTTTACTTCAAACTTGATCACGCCTTCGATTTTCGCGAAGAGGGTGTGATCTTTACCCATGCCAACGCCGTAGCCAGCGTGGAATTGGGTGCCGCGCTGACGCACGATGATGTTGCCGGCCTTGATGACCTGGCCGCCATACATCTTCACGCCAAGGCGTTTGGCTTCTGAGTCGCGACCGTTACGGGTACTACCACCAGCTTTTTTGTGTGCCATGAGTCAATTCTCCTAGTGAGGAATTAGGCTGAAATTAAGCCTGAATACCGGTGATTTTGATCTCGGTGTACCACTGGCGGTGGCCCATACGCTTCATGTGGTGCTTACGACGACGGAACTTGATGATGCGAACTTTATCGTGACGACCTTGGGAGATCACTTCAGCCACAACGGTAGCGCCAGCAACAACTGGAGCGCCGATATTCACGTCGTCGCCATTGGCAACCAACAGAACGCGATCAAAAGTTACGGATTCGCCAGTAGCGACTTCCAGTTTTTCGATCTTCAGGTATTCACCTGGTGCAACTTTGTACTGCTTGCCACCAGTAACGATTACTGCATAAGACATGGTATTTCTCCGATAATCCTGCTCACCCAGCTCTTTATAAGAAGAGGTATTGGCTGGCATGGCTGCATTGGGCTGGAGGCCCGATTGCAATTGCGTAAGGCAGGTGCTGCCCAGGAAGTTCAGGGTGCGCGATTGTACGCAAGCTACAAGAGTCATGCAAGTGGCCGTCCATCGCGCCTTGACAGGCCCGGACGTGGGTCCTAGCATGCCGCGCAACCCTTCTGGAGCACCTGTCGCTGATGCAACCCCAAGCTTTCTACCGCGCGGTGGCGGACGATTTTAGCGCCGTCGACGGCATCATCAAGAAGCAGCTGACTTCCCGAGTGCCGCTGGTATCGAAAATCGGCGATTACATCACGTCGGCCGGCGGAAAACGCCTGCGTCCTTTATTGGTGCTGCTGTGTGGCAAGGCCCTGGGTCGCGAAGGCGACGACATGCGCCTGCTGGCCGCCACCATCGAATTCCTGCACACCGCCACCCTGCTGCATGACGACGTGGTCGACATGTCCGGCATGCGCCGTGGCCGTTCGACCGCCAACGCCATGTGGGGCAACGCCCCGAGCGTGCTGGTCGGCGATTTCCTGTACTCGCGCTCGTTCGAAATGATGGTCGAACTGGGTTCGATGCCGGTGATGAAGATCCTGTCCCAGGCCACGCGCATCATCGCCGAAGGCGAAGTGCTGCAGTTGTCCAAGGTTCGCGACGCCAGCACCACCGAAGAAACCTACATGGAAGTCATCCGCGGCAAGACCGCGATGCTTTTCGAAGCGTCGACCCACAGCGCCGCGGCACTGGCCGGTGCGACCGCCGAGCAGAGCGAAGCCCTGCGCACCTTCGGTGATCACCTGGGCGTGGCGTTCCAACTGGTCGACGACCTGCTCGACTACAAGGGCGACGCCGAAACCCTGGGCAAGAACGTCGGTGACGATCTGGCCGAAGGCAAGCCGACCCTGCCGCTGATCTACACCATGCGCGAAGGTACACCGGAGCAAGCCGCACTGGTACGCCAGGCGATCCAGAAAGGCGGAATCGAAGACCTGGAAAGCATCCGCATCGCCGTGGAAGCGTCCGGCTCTCTGGAATACACCGCACAGCTGGCCCGTGACTACGTGGCCCGTGCGATCAAGTGCCTCGAAACGCTGCCGGCCAGCGAATACCGCGATGCACTGGTTGAATTGAGCGAGTTCGCGGTCGCCCGCACGCACTGATCAACGCCTTGTCATCAAGAAACCGCAGCCTCCGTCGGAGCCTGCGGTTTTTTGTTGCCTGCCATCTGCGGCTAAAACCTTATACAATGTGCGACTTTTAACGACCCCCTCTCCAAGGAGCCTTAGTGAGCACGTTGCCACCCTGCCCGAAATGCAATTCCGAATACACCTACGAAGACGGCACCCAACTGGTGTGCCCGGAGTGCGCCCACGAGTGGTCTGCCGGCGGCGAAGCCGAAGTGGCGTCCGATGATGCCGTGAAGAAAGACTCGGTCGGCAACGTCCTGCAGGACGGCGACACCATCACCGTGATCAAGGACCTGAAGGTCAAGGGCACTTCGCTGGTGGTCAAGGTCGGCACCAAGGTCAAGAACATCCGCCTGTGTGACGGCGACCACGACATCGACTGCAAGATCGACGGCATCGGCCCGATGAAACTCAAATCCGAGTTCGTCAGAAAAGTCTGAATATGCTGTCTTCCATCCCGCGCCCGTCGCGGGATGGAGCTTCGCCCTCCCCCCGCCTCGCCAGCAAATCCACGCAGTAGCCAAACGCCAGTCGTTTTGACCTTACGCAATCTTTACCCATAAAAAATCACGAACCGCCAATAGACGCTTGCTATTTGACGAATAAGAATTATTCTCATTGAAACCCTTTCAATGGAGATGAGAACCATGACTTATTTGATCGACGCCTGGCTGGATCGCCCGCACCCGTACCTCAGGATTCTGCATCGGGAAACCGGTGAAGTCTGCGCGGTGCTGGAAGAAGAAGCCCTGCACGAGTTGCAGGATCAAGGGGATCTGGACGTCAGCGGCCTGAGTTCCAGTGAACCGTTGGTGCTCAAGGAGCTGGTGCGCAATCTGTTCCTGTTCTGCTATGCCCGGGCGTTGCGCCCGACCAGTGAGCTGCATCACAAGATCGAAGTATGAGAACGGCGGAGAAACCCTGCACAAGCCACGCTTGTGCAGGGTAACGGGATTACAGAACGTCGAGCAGCTCGACGTCGAACACCAGAACGCTGTGCGGCGGGATGCTGCCAACGCCTTGAGCGCCGTAAGCCAGTTCGCTCGGCACGTACAGACGCCATTTGCTGCCGGCATTCATCAGTTGCAGGGCTTCGGTCCAGCCGGCGATTACGCCGCCAACCGGGAATTCAGCAGGCTGGCCACGCTCGTAGGAGCTGTCGAATACGGTGCCGTCGATCAGCGTGCCGTGGTAGTGAGTACGCACGGTGTCTTCACGGGATGGCTTGGCGCCTTCGCCCTGAGTCAGCACTTCGAATTGCAGACCGGAAGCCAGGGTGGTGATGCCGTCTTTCTTGGCGTTTTCAGCCAGGAACGCACGACCTTCGCCAGCGGCGGCTTCAGCCTTGGCAGCGGCTTCGGCTTGCATGATCTCGCGGATCACTTTGAAGCTGGCGGACAATTCGTCCTGACCCACACGGCTTGGCTTGCCGGCGAATGCGTCGGTCAGACCGGCCAGGATGGCGTCCAGGCTGACACCCGGTGGCGGGTTGTCGCGCAGCTGGTCACCCAGCTGACGGCCGATACCGTAGCTGACGCGGGTTTCGTCGGTGGACAGATTTACTTCGGACATGACACTGCTCCGCTGTGCGGACGGCCTCAGGACATGCCGTGCGTGCACAGCGCGTCCCGGCGCGCCCGGAACCAAAAGGGCGAGCAGACTAGCACAGTTGTTCCGGCATTGATCAGACCCTCGGGCCTACAGTGCCGAGCGCCAGGCCAGCGGGACTTTCAGGCTTTCTTCACCGCTGGCGCCCAGACCGCACATTTCATCGTGCACCGAGGTGTGAACGAGATTGAACGGCAGCACCGGAAAGCTGTGAAGCACATCCCGCGCATGCTCCACCGAGCGCAGCATCAGCATCTTGCCCTGTGGATCACTCAGCGGGTACGCCGCGCCATGCATGCGCGCCTCCAGCAGATAGATGCCGCCCTCCATGGAGATCAGGTTCAACTCATCGACCTTCTTGGCGATGGCAAACGCATTCAATTCTTGCAGGTTCATGAACGCACCTCACACAGTGGCGAGCCGGGACGCCTACAGGGATATGCCTCGGCGCTACAAAGCACAAGCCATAAACGACACCGCCCGTCTGTTTCGCAACAGACGGGCGGTTTTGTTACAGCCTTTGACAACTCATCAGTGCTTGGTGAGTTTGTCCAGATAACCCATGGCAAACGCCGAGATCACGAAAGTCATGTGGATGATCACGTACCACATCAGATGCTCGGGATCGACGTTCTTGGCATCCATGAAGATCCGCAGCAGATGGATCGAGGAAATCGCCACGATCGACGCCGCCACTTTCATCTTCAGCGACGAGGAGTCCATGGTGCCCAGCCAACTGAGCTTCTCTTTGCCTTCGTCGATGTTCAGCTCGGACACGAAGTTCTCGTAGCCGGAAATCATCACCATCACCAGCAAACCGCCCACCAGCGCCATGTCGATCAGCGACAGCAGCACCAGAATCAGCTCGGACTCGGCCATGGAGAACACGTTGGGAATGACATGAAACACTTCCTGGAAGAATTTCAATGCCAGCGCCAGCAGCCCGAGAGACAGCCCGATATAGATCGGCGCCAGCAGCCAGCGCGAGGCGTACATTGCATTTTCGATAAAGCGTTCCATTGACTCTCACACAAGGGGGGTTGTAATCGGCGGCGAGTATACCAGTCCCCCATGACAGCCAGAAACCGCCCGGAAATCCGCTACCTGCGTGTGTGTGACAAAGTTTTTCTGCTAGTGTCCAAACCATTGACAGCCCAGCGACAGTGGACAGGACGACTGGAAATGGATGTGCGATTGCCGTTAACGACTGCCGGAATTTGCTTCGCCCTGATGATCGGCGGCTGCTCGCCCGGTGAGGAAAAACACCCGCTCAGCCTCGAAGAAAAGACTGCACAGTTCGAACAGTCGCTGGACGCGATCACCGACCCGAAACTCAAGGATGCCGTGACCGAACTAGGCGGCTCGTTACTGCTGCTGGAGCGCGCGCAGCAACGACTCGACAACAAACCGCCCAGAACCGAATACGGCGAAGACGCCCTCGGCGTGCTCAAGCATTACCCGACGCCTCAGGCGCTGGTCGACACCTTCATCAACGGCCTGTTCGTGCTGCACAAGGATGCCAGCTCCGACTACCTCACCGACCTGCAACCGGTGTTCCCCTTCAACCTCAACATTCCCGGCGGGTTCCTGTTCCCCCACGGCGTGGAATGGCAATCGGTGACGTTGAGCAACAAGCGGGTGATCGCCTACCAGCCGGAATGGTCGGAAACCGATCCGGGCATTCAGTTGAGCCCGTCCAGTTCCAACGTCACCAACCCCGATGACCTGACCGTGACCTACCCGTTCATCGAAGGCCTGGATGTCGACAAGAAAACCCGGCCGCGCCCCGTGAGCCTGCAAGGCCAGGTTGAAGTCATCGCCCCGAAACGCCTGCACAGTTTCGACCTGGGCAAAAAGGACATCGGCCAGACCCGAACCGACGCCAACCTCAGCGTGACCCTGCTGAAGCTGGAAAAGAACTACGCCGAAGTCGAGTTCAGCAACAGCCTGCCGCTCGCCCCGGAAGTCGCCAACACCCCGCTCAATCCGCTGATCGTCCAGGCCCGCGACACGACCGGCCAGTACCTGGTGCGCGCCGGCGCCATCAACGAGAGCCCCGAGCAGGTCGGCTTCTATCAAAAACAACTGGTGCACCTGCAACAGCAAAAAGCCTGGAGCGAAGCACTGGAAAAACAGCTGAACGACGACCAGCACGCCTTCGAGCAACAGCATCCGCGCCGCTACAACAAGGTCTACTTCAACGGCCCGATCGATACCCTCGAAGTCAGCGTTCTGGACTTTTCCGAAGCCACCGTCACCCGCAAGCCACTGGACCTGCCGGTCCGCGAGTTCGACTCGCACACCACGGCGAAAACCGTGCAACCGCTGGATCTGGTGATCACCGTCTACGACGACCAGGCGCCCAACTGGCTCAAAGGTGCGTCACTGACCGAGGACGAGCTGAAAAAAAGCATCCATATCCGCCAGTCAGTGGAGGAGCCCAGTGCCGCGCGCATCGAGTTCGATCACCGCAAAACCTTCAATGACGAACTGCTGGGCGACGACCTGGCCCCCGGCGAAAGCCCGGTGACGTTCTTCACCGAAAAAACCAGCGGCAAACTCAACGAACCGATCGAACTGCCGGCCGAGGCCTATCAGGTGGACCCGCTGCAAGCGACCATCACCTATGACTTGAACCTGTTCCCGGAAACCCCGGCGATTGCCGTCGGCTCGATGCCGCTGTTTCTGGCCACGGTGGAGAAGCAGGCCTTCGAAGCCAAGGCGTTGCCCAAAGGCCTGGAAATCAGGAACAACGCACTGGTGGTGGACCTGAAACTGTTCCCGGCCAACGAATGGCGATTCTTCGTCAAGGACGACAGTGGCAACTACCTGAAACAGATTCTTTCGGTCAGCCACGACACGAGCGCAGAAGGCCCGGCGCTGTTCGGCGTGCATTATTTCTACGGCCGCCCGACGCATGTGGAAACCTATCAGCGAACCGACCTCGCCACCGTGCAGTACGGCTTTGAGGTCAAACTCGATAAGGCCCACACACAAGGTGCTGCGCCATGATCGGCGCTAGCTAGTGGTCAAAAACGCCGATGCTGCGCCCACGTCCACCGTTGATCTGCCGTAGCTGGGCTTGCAGGTGCAGGGACCAGATCTGCGGATCATTGGCCAGCTCGTAGCCGTGCATCGTCAGGCTTTCGACGATGGTATCGAGGATCGATTCGGCGGCGATCGGCCCATGAAACGGGCCCTGAGCCTTGATGGCGGAAGGTTGTTCGCCGGCCATGCCGGCGGCGAAGAGCAATGTCCACATGCCGTTATCGCCGGCCAACGGCTTGATGGCGCATTCGATACGGGTCACGAGACCCAGGCACTGACGGGTGAGGCAAAGGTTGCGCGACATGGCGGCGACCCTCGGTAAAGCCGGTGTTCAGCCCTTGCTGAAGGGCTGTTTCGATCCCGTGATACTGTCGATGTCCTTGAGCAGAGAATAGAAGAAAAGTCCGCCGCGCAAGCCGCACAGAACCAGAAGGCGCCGAATGGTCATTGTGTGAATATTGACGCCAGAGTGATGGCACTTTTGCCGACGTTCGCGACAAAACAAAATGGGAGCACCAGGCTCCCATTTTTTTGACTGCAGTCTGACTTAAGCTGGTTTGGCCTCGGCCAGCGCCTCCTGCGCCAGTTCCTTCTCGGCTTCTTTCAGGTCTTCTTCGCTGATCATCTCGGCAATCACCCGCAGACGCTCCACCACCCGTGCGTTGACGCTGCCTTCCGGGAATTCGCCCTCTTCGTTCGGCTCACCGGCAGGCTCGCCCACCAACAAGCTCAACGCTTCGTCGGCCTGACGCACCGCATAAACGTGGAACTGCCCTGCGCGCACCGCCGCCAACACCTTTTCATCAAGCATCAGCGTGGCCACGTTAGCGTGCGGAATGATCGCGCCCTGCTCGCCCGTCAACCCGCGTGCTTCGCAGAGGCGGAAGAAGCCTTCGATCTTCTCGTTGACCCCGCCCACCGCCTGCACTTCACCGAACTGGTTGATCGAACCGGTGATCGCAAAGCATTGCTTGAGCGGGGTTTTCGACAAGGCCGAAATCAGCGTGCACGCCTCGCCCAGGGACGCGCTGTCGCCATCGACGTAGCCGTAGGATTGCTCCAGCGCGATGCTCGCGGAAATCGCCAGCGGGAATTCCTGGGCGTAACGGCTGCCCAGATACCCGGTGAGGATCATCACGCCCTTGGAGTGGATCGGCTGACCGAGGTTGACCTCACGCTCGATGTCGACGATGCCGCTGCCGCCCGGGTACACCGTGGCGGAAATCCGCGCCGGCACACCGAACGCCGAGTCGCCGACTTCGAGCACCGTCAGGCCGTTGCACTTGCCGACCGCCGCACCGTCGGTGTCGATCAGGATGATCCCCGCCAGCATGTCGTCGAGAATTCGCGCCGACACACGCCCGGTGCGAGTGGCCTTGGCCTTCAGGGCGCGCTCGATGTGGCCGGCGTCGGTCATTTCATCGTTGGCCAGGTGACGAATGAAATCCGCCTCGCTGACCAGCTGGAACAGATCGCCGATCCGCGCCGACAAACGCCCCTGGTGCTCGGCCAGACGCGCACTGTAGGTGGCCAGACGCGCCACCGCGTCGGCGGTCAGCGGCGCCATGCCTTCTTCCGAAGTACGGGTTTTCAGCAACTGGGCGAACTGCTCCAGGCTTTCGTCGACCATCGGGATGTCTTCGTCGAAATCCACCAGGACACGGAACATCTCCTGGAAGTCCGGATCGAGGTCCTGCAACGTGTAATACAGCGACCGCGCACCGATGATGATGACTTTGACATTCAACGGAATGAACTGCGGATTGAGCGTCACGGTAGCGAAACGGCCCATCTCGCCCAGTGGCGATTCCATTTTCAGCTTGCGCGATTGCAGGGCGCGCTTGAGCGCATCCCACACGAACGGCTCGCCGAGCATTTTTTCCGCTTCAAGGATCAGGAAACCACCGTTGGCGCGGTGCAGCGCACCCGGACGCAATTGGCGATACGTGGTGTAGAGCGCGCCCTGATCGGTGGTGTATTCGATGCGGCCGAACAGGTTTTCATACGTCGGATGCGGCTCGAACACCACCGGCGCACCGCCGCTGCTCGGATGCCCGACCACCAGGCTCGGCGCGTATTGCTCTTCCAGCAGCTTGCGTGCGACCGCATCGGTCTTGCTGTCATCGACCAGTTGCTCGACCACGGTTTTCAGCAGGTAAACCTGCACGGCTTGCAGGTAACCGCAGACCGCCGCATTTTCCGCGTACTTTTCCGACAGCGGCGAAAGCAATGGTTGCAGGGCCAACGTGATGGTTTCTTCGTTGAGCTGGCGCAGCTGGTTGCTCGACTCGCGCTTCCATTGCGGCAGGCTCGCGAGTTCTTCGTTCAAGCGTTCTTCGAGGCCGGAAATGTCCTCGTGGAAACGCTCGCGCTCGGCTTCCGGCAGTTGGGCGAATTCGGCCTCGTCCAGCGCCTTGCCTTCGAGCATCGGCGTGAACGCGATGTTGCTGCTGTCGCGGTAAAGGGCGACGTCTTTTTCCAGGGCCAGACGCTCGATGATGTCCAGCGCCTTGTCGTAGCGCTGGTTGAAGGCGCGGTCGATGGCACTTTTCTTCTGCTGGTAGGACGGGTGTTCGAACACGGCGGGAAAAGTCGACAGCAAGTTGTCGATCAAGCCGTTGATGTCACCGATGAATGCAGCGGCAGTGCCCGACGGCAACTCCAGGGCGCGAGGTTCGCGCGGTTCATCGAAATTGTTGACATAGACCCAGTCCGCCGGGGTCTGCAGGCGCTTGCCTTCGGCCTTCAGGTAGCGTTTGACGAACGAGAAACGGCCGGTGCCGGGCTCGCCCATGACGAATACGTTGTAACCGGGGCGTGGCATGGCCACACCGAACTGCAAGGCTTCGACCGCACGTTCCTGGCCAAGCACACCGCGAAAGGGCTCCAGATCATTGGTGGTAGTGAAGCTGAACTGTTCAGCGGAAAACGGACGGGTCAGCGCTTCGGGCGCTAGACGCAAGCTGGCAGCAACAGGATCAGGCATCGGGCTTCCTTAACAATCAGGCGGGGCAGATAGCGGCATTCTGGCGCTGCCCGTGCCCCACTGGCAAGGCGCGCCACACGACAAAGCATAGACAACCGGCCAACCCCGCGGCCGGGCCCATGGAACCGGGGTTTATTCCAAATATTGTGCAAAAAATCACGGAACCGCCGGAACGTGCCTAAACTCCAAACTGCGCGGCTGGAACTAATACCGGCCCACTGGCGCCACAAGGTCTGTACGAAAAATCGCCAAGCGGCGTTTTTCGGTAGAGAGCGGGGCCAGAACCCTGTCCATTGGTATGCACACAAAGAGAACAAAGCTATGAAACGGATTCTTCTCGGTACTCTCTTCACCGTTGTATCACTCAACGCCATGGCTCAGGCGCCAGGCGGTCCGGATTGCGGTTGGGGCAACATGCTGTTCGAAGGTCAGCGTGGCACCCCGGCTCACTTCCTGGCATCCACCACTAACGGCACCTCCGGCAACGCGACGTTCGGCATGACTTCCGGCACCAACGGTTGCTCCACCAACGCGTCGCTGACCTATGGCGGCAAATCCTGGTTTGCCATGAATGGCATGATGAACGAGCTGTCCGAAGACATGGCAAAAGGCAACGGCGAAGCGCTGACGACCTATGCCGTGGTACTGGGCGTGGCGCCGGAAGACCGTGCGCACTTCGCCGCCGTCACTCACGAGCACTTCCAGCAGATCTTCAGCAAGGCTGACGTGACCGCCGAAGACGTGCATACCAACACCCTGGCCGTCCTGAAAGCAGACCCTCGTCTGGCCAAGTACGCGACTCAGGCTTAAGCTCGACCCCACCCGCTTCTTTCGGGAAGCGGGTTTTGTTTTTTCGGCCCGCCCCTCCTTGGGTCTTTTGTTTTTTTTGACTTAAGTTGCCACCTATGCTCAAACGCCTTGCCTGGCTGGCGCTGTGTGTCTGCGCCCCGCTGTCCGCCGCGCCTCACATCGACCCTCAACGTTTGCAGCAACTGGCCAACGATCGCTTCTGGATTTCCCTCGGCCACTACGAAACCGCCAAACTCGGCGGCTGGCGCAGTTACGTCAGCGACAAGAAGTTCTTCCTCGCCCCCGACGGCAACGAGCACCCCGACCACGAACTGGCCGCCACCGTCCAGGCGCTGTACGCCCCGGCCAGTCTCGGCGAGCAACACGCGCAGTGCGTCTACCCGGCGCGCACGCGCTGGCTGAAAGATCAACTCAACCTGAGCGACCTGCCAACGCCGGACTGCACCGACTTCAAAAAATGGTTCAAGGACGTCTCGCCTCACAGCGCGGTGATGATTTTCCCGGCGGCCTACCTCAACAGCCCGTCGTCGATGTTCGGTCACACCCTGCTGCGCATCGACCAGGCTGACGTGCAAAGCGACAAGACCTCGCTGCTCAGCTACGCGATCAACTTCGGCGCCTACATCGAAGGTTCGGACAACAGCATCCTGTATGCCTGGAAAGGCCTGATGGGCGGATATCCGGGACTGTTCGCGCTGGTGCCATATCAGGAAAAACTCTCGGAATACCGCAGCCTGGAAAACCGCGACCTGTGGGAATACCGGCTCAACCTGACGCAAGCCGAAACCGCACGGATGGTCGAGCATGTGTGGGAGTTGAAGCAGATTCAGTTCGACTACTTCTTCTTCGACGAAAACTGCTCCTATCGTCTGCTCGAACTGTTGCAGGTCGCGCGTCCGAGTCTGCGCCTGACCGAGCAATTCCCATTGACCGCGATCCCCACCGACACGGTCAAAGCGGTGAAGGAAGCCGGACTTGTCGAGCACATCGAATACCGCCCGTCCCGCGAGCGTGAATTGCTCAGCCGCGCCGAGCCCCTGACCGGCGCAGAACAGGACTGGGTGCTGAAAGTCAGCGCCGACCAGCAGCAATTGCAGGATCCGGCCTTCAAGGCCCTGCCCCTCGACCGGCAGGCGCTGATCATCGACGCCGCGTATCGGCTGGAACGCTACCGCGCCAACGGCCAGGAGCGTGATCCACAGCGAGCGCAGCGCAGTTTCGAACTGCTGCGGGCAATCAACAAGAACCCGGCACCGGAGCTGCAAATCCCGCAGCCGGGTCTGCCCGAGGACGGCCACGAATCCCGCACCTGGCAGGCCGGTCTCGGCACTCGCGGTGACCGCGCGTTCGGCGAGTACGGCTTGCGTATGGCCTACCACGATCTCAACGACAACGCCGAGAGTTTCCCCCTCGGCGCGCAGATCGAAATCCTGCAAATGAAGCTGCGCCAGTACGAAGGCAATCACTGGCAGTTCCAGCAGCTGGATCTGGCGACCATCCGCTCGCTGACACCACGCAATGCGCTGTTGCAGCCGCTGTCGTGGCAAGTTACCGGCGGTCTGGAGCGAGTGCCGGGCAAGCATGACGACGAAACCCTGGTCAGCCATGTCAACGGTGGCGGTGGCGGCACTTGGGCGCTGGGTGATGATGTACTGGGGTTTGCGCTCGGCACCGTACGTGTTGAACACAACAATGATTTCGCCGGGTTCGTTTCCCCCGCAGGTGGTTTCAATACCGGTGTGCTGTGGAAAAACCCGTTGGGCAATCTCAGTGTGGAGGCCAAAGGCGATTACTTCTTCAATGGCGAAGTGCGCCGCAGCCTGAGCCTGAACCAGCAGTGGGAGTTATCCCGCAACCTCGGCCTGCGCCTCAGCGCCCAGCGTGAGTTCAGCCATCTGGCAACGCCGGAGACCGAAGTGATGCTTGAGGTGAAGTGGTATCACTACTGAGGTTTTGATCTTTCTTTCACGCCTCATCGACGAATCCGCTTCTAGACTTTCCCTATCAGCCGGATAACGGCGCGGGAGAGTGTGATGTGGCGGTATGCGGTTTTTGCGGGCGTGTTGCTGTTGCTGGGTGGCTGTCAAAGCACCCACGAAGATCTGATTGCCAAGGGTTACCCACCGGCGTTCGCCGACGGTTTCGATGACGGTTGCATCAGCGGTCGTCAGGCGGCTGGTTCGATCAGCGGCGAGTTTCGCAAGAACGTGCCGCGCTACCTTAAGGACAAGCAATACGCCGAGGGCTGGAGCGACGGTTTCCGCCAATGTCAGGCGATGCTGGAAAACAAGGACCGCGAAGACTATCGCAACGAACATTGGGACGAGCGCGAACGGGCCTGGCAGCAACAGAAGGATCAGGGCGCCGCGCGGGCTTATCGCTCGCAGTAGGTCGTTTCCAGACATCCAGTGAAACTCATTGCCTGCGACCATGGCCCAACGGTTGTCACAGGAGGTCACCATGAGCCGTGCTTTCGTCAACGAAGACAATGCCGCCGCGCAGGCCGACCAGCCGGTCGAACGGCAGGTCAGCACCCAGCCCAATTACGTCACGCCACAGGGGCTTGCCCAGTTGCAGGCGAAAGTCGCCGAACTGCAAACCCTGCATGCTGAACAGGCGGCCATGGGCGAGCAGGCCGACAAACAGCGCCTGGCCGATCTCGAACGGGATTTACGTTATTTCAATCAGCGGGTCGGCAGCGCCCAGGTCGCGCTCGCCCCGACCTCGACCGACAAGGTGCAGATCGGCAGCTGGGTGACATACGCCGATGAACACGCCACCGAGCGCCGTGTGCAACTGGTCGGTGAAGATCAGGCCGATGCGGCCAACGGCCTGATCAACTGGGCCTCACCGCTGGGCCGCGCACTGCTCGGCGCCCGGCTCAACGACGAAGTGCTGTGGCAGCGCCCGGCCGGCAATCAACTGATCGAAGTGATCCGCATCGATCTGCCTTAAACCACGCCTTGCGCCAGCATCGCGTCGGCGACTTTGACGAAGCCGGCGATGTTCGCGCCTTTGACGTAGTTGATCCGCCCGTTTTCCTCACCGTAATGCACGCAAGCGTGGTGGATCGACTGCATGATCGCGTGCAGCTTGCTGTCCACCTCGCCTGCCGTCCACAGCAGACGCATGGCGTTCTGCGACATCTCCAGACCGCTGACCGCCACGCCGCCGGCATTCGATGCCTTGCCCGGCGCGAACAGGATGCCGGCCTCGATAAAGATATCCACAGCCTCAAGGGTGGTCGGCATGTTCGCGCCTTCGGCCACACACACGCAGCCGTTACGCAGCAAGGTGCGGGCGGCTTCGGCGTCGAGTTCGTTCTGGGTGGCGCATGGCAGTGCGATGTCGCACGGCAACGACCATGGCAACTGACCGGCGCGGAACTCCAGGCCGAATGCCGCCGCCAATTCGCTGATCCGCCCGCGCTTGACGTTCTTCAGTTCCAGCAGCGCCAGCCACTGTTCTTCGCTCAGGCCTGCCTCGCAGTACAACGTGCCTTCGGAGTCGGACAGGGAAATCACCTTGCCGCCCAGATCCATCACCTTGCGGGCCGCATATTGCGCGACGTTACCGGAACCGGAGATCGCCACGCGCTTGCCTTCGACGGTCTGCTCGCGGCGCTTGAGCATTTCTTCGGCGAAATAAACACAACCGAAACCGGTGGCTTCCGGGCGGATCAGGCTGCCGCCGTAGGTCATGCCCTTGCCGGTCAGCACGCTGGTGAACTGGTTGCTCAGGCGTTTGTACTGGCCGAACAGAAAACCGATCTCCCGCGCGCCGACACCAATATCGCCGGCCGGCACGTCCACGTCGGCACCGATGTGGCGGTACAACTCACTCATGAATGCCTGGCAGAAACGCATGACTTCGGCGTCACTCTTGCCCTTCGGATCGAAGTCCGAACCGCCCTTGCCGCCGCCCATGGGCAACGAGGTCAGGGAGTTCTTGAAGGTCTGTTCGAAGGCGAGGAATTTCAGCACGCCCATATTCACCGAAGGATGGAAGCGCAAACCGCCCTTGTACGGGCCGATGGCGCTGTTCATCTGGATGCGGAATCCGCGATTGACCTGCACCTTGCCCTGATCGTCGACCCACGACACGCGGAACACCACCGCCCGCTCCGGCTCGCAGATGCGCTCCAGAATCCCCGAGGTCAGATAGTGCGGATGGGCTTCGAGAAACGGCCACAGGCTGCGCAGGACTTCTTCGACGGCCTGGTGGAATTCGGGTTGATCCGGATCGCGTTTTTTCAGACGGGCGAGGAAGGATTCGACGGATTCGATCATGGGAAAAGTCTCGGCAAATTTGTTGTCGTTGGAAGAGATTGAGCCGGACTGTAACAAACGATATGTATACAGCAACAGACAAAAATGTCGCATTTATGGAAACAAATAGTACACACGCTATAAATCAGTCTGAATTTCAGGCAAAAAAAAGCGGAACCCGAAGGCTCCGCTTTTTCATGCAACCAACCTGTGATCAGGCCAGTTTCTTGTGGCGTACCCGGTGTGGCTGGGCCGCTGCTTCGCCGAGACGCTTTTTGCGATCGGCTTCGTACTCGGTGTAGTTGCCTTCGAAGAACACCGCTTGCGAGTCGTCTTCGTACGCCAGGATGTGCGTCGCGACGCGGTCAAGGAACCACCGATCGTGAGAGATCACAATGGCAGCGCCCGGGAAGTCCAGCAGGGCTTCTTCCAGGGAACGCAGGGTTTCAACGTCGAGGTCGTTGGACGGTTCGTCGAGCAGCAGGACGTTGCCGCCCTCCTTCAGGGTCAGCGCCAGGTGCAGACGACCGCGCTCACCACCGGACAGGTCCTTGACGAACTTCTGCTGATCGCCGCCCTTGAAGTTGAAGCGACCGACGTAGGTACGCGACGGGATCTCGTAGTTGCCGATGCGGATCTGGTCGGAACCGTCGGAGATCTGCTGGAACACGGTCTTGCTGCCGTCGAGGTCTTCGCGACTCTGGTCCACACAGGCCAGTTGCACGGTTTCGCCGACTTCGATGGTGCCGGAATCCGGGGTTTCCTTGCCCATCAGCATGCGGAACAGGGTCGATTTACCGGCACCGTTACCACCGATCACGCCGACGATGGCGCCTTTCGGCATCGAGAACGACAGGTTGTCGATCAGTACGCGATCGCCGTAGCCCTTGGTGACGTTCTTGAATTCGATGACCTTGTCGCCCAGGCGCGGACCGGCCGGGATGTAGATCTCGTTGGTTTCCGAACGCTTCTGGAATTCCTGCGATTGCATTTCTTCGAAGCGTTGCAGACGAGCCTTGGATTTCGACTGGCGGGCCTTGGCGCCTTTGCGCACCCACTCCAGTTCTTCCTTCATGGCTTTTTCGTGAGCCGATTGCTGCTTGGATTCGGCCGCCAGACGATCGGACTTGGCTTCCAGCCAGCCCGAGTAGTTGCCTTCGTACGGAATGCCCGCGCCGCGGTCGAGTTCCAGAATCCAGCCGGCAACGTTGTCCAGGAAGTAACGGTCGTGCGTGATCGCTACCACAGTGCCCGGGAAGTCGTGCAGGAAGTGTTCGAGCCACGCAACGGAGTCGGCGTCCAGGTGGTTGGTCGGTTCATCGAGCAGCAGCATGTCCGGGGCGGACAGCAGCAGACGGCACAGGGCCACACGACGTTTTTCACCACCGGACAGGTGTTCCACCTTCGCGTCCCAGGCCGGCAGACGCAGCGCATCGGCGGCGACTTCCAGCTGGCGCTCCAGGTTGTGACCGTCGCTGGCCTGCAGGATCGCTTCGAGCTTGGCCTGTTCAGCGGCCAGCTTGTCGAAGTCGGCGTCCGGATCGGCGTAAGCGGCGTAGACCTCGTCCAGGCGGGCCTGGGCGTCCTTGATCACGCTGACCGCTTCTTCGACCACTTCACGCACGGTCTTGGTCGGATCGAGTTGCGGCTCTTGCGGCAGATAACCGATGTTCAGTTCCGGCATCGGGCGCGCTTCGCCTTCGAATTCGGTGTCGACGCCGGCCATGATTTTCAGCAGCGTGGACTTACCCGAACCGTTGAGGCCGAGTACGCCGATCTTGGCGCCCGGGAAGAAGGACAGAGAAATGTTTTTCAGGATTTCCCGCTTCGGCGGAACAACTTTGCCCAGCCGATGCATGGTGAAGACGTATTGAGCCATGGAGAACCTTGGGTCAGTGACAGATGAATGATTGGAGCGCAGGCGATGCCCGGCCAGACCATGCGCGTCGTTCACTTGATGGTGATCAATGCGTGCGCGCTGAAAAAAGTCTGATTCTAGGAGCTGGAACGCTCCCGCGTAACCGGCAAAGCTACCTGAATGACCGGTGGCAGTCCAGCCGAGCGGGGCTGGCACTTCGCCACAACTCAAGGCATGCTAGCCGCCCTTTGGGCGTCCGGCTTATAGTGCACGTCGCGCCAGTCCAGCCAAACCGCAGGATTACAGCTTGTCCAATGTCACTCCGCCTACTTCTGTGAGCAGCACCCCACCGGCGCCCGGCTCGTCCCTGCGTGGGACATTGAAAGGCGCGCTGGCGACTTTGGTGCTGTTGCTGCTGGCGTTGCTGTTCTGGCAACTGCTCGATCAACTGCGTGAAACCCAGAAAAACCAGCGCCAGTACACCATCGACTACACCGCCGATCTCGCTTCGCAAGTCAGCCTCAACATGTCGCTGAACGCGCAGATCGCGCTCAATCTGCTACCGATCGTCGAACAGCCGCAGTCCACCGACGATCAGCAGGCGCTGCTGCGCAAGTTGCAGCAATCGCTGCCGGACCTGCGCAGCCTGGCCTTGCTCAGCCCCTCCGGAAAAATCCTCAGCGACAGCGCCACTGACAGCCAGGACGCCGACTACCTCAGCGATCTGGTCCGCCGCAGCCACGCCCAGGCCCATTATTTCAGCAATGCCGACGACGGCTCGGTGGTGCATCTGCTGCTGCATCAGGCCAGCGGCAGCACCCGCGGCTATTGGGCACTGCGCCTGACCCCGACCTTCTTTGCCTCGCTGACCAAACAGGGTGACAGCGGCATCCGCCCTTTGTGGCTGGTGGAAAACCGCATCAACCATCAGATCATCAGTCGCGACGAAGCCCTGCCCTCCACCAAGACCAGCACCCTGACGCCCGACGATCTGGCCAACAGCGTGCTGACCGTGCCGCTGAGCAGCAGCGACTGGCAACTGCGCGGGCTGTTCGACCGGCAACATGTGCTGGAAGAGTTGCTGCCCGCGTTCATCGGCAAATGCCTGCTGGGTCTGGCGTTCTCGCTGTTGCCATTTATCGCGTTGCTCAACATGCGCCGCCGCCAGCGTCAGGTGCATGAGGGGCGTCGTCGTTATCAGGATATTTTCGAAGGCACCGGCGTGGCCCTGTGCGTGCTGGATCTTTCGGGGCTCAAGCAGGTTTTCGAGAAAGCCCAGATCCAGACCAGCGACCAGCTCAAGGCCTGGCTCGACCAACCGCAACAGCGCCAGCAACTGCTTCAAGAGCTGCGGATCACCGAGGTCAACCAGGTGGCGCTGCAACTGCTTAACGTCAATTCCTGCGACCACGCCTGGCAACTGCTGATCGACGGTCATCCGCACAGCCAGTGCGCCATCGGCAATCAAGTGCTCGATGCCGTGCTCCAGCAGCAAAAGCAGCTGGAACTGGAAATCAAACTGCCGGACATCAACGGCCGCGACCAGCACCTGTGGCTGGTGCTGCGCCTGCCGCAGGAGCAGCACGACTACAAGGCCGTGATCCTGAGCATCAACGACATCACCAGCCGCAAGCTGATCGAACTGTCACTGCTGGAACGCGAAGGCTTCTGGTCGGACGTGGTGCGCACCGTGCCGGATCACCTGTACGTGCAGGATGTGATCAGTCAGCGGATGATTTTCAGCAACCACCACCTCGGCCAGACCCTCGGTTACAACCGTACCGAGCTGCATCAGATGGGCGAGTACTTCTGGGAAATCCTCCTGCACCCGGAAGACGCCGACTATTACCACCGCTCGCGGCAGATGCAGCGTCACGCCGGTTACAGCCAATTGCTGCAATGTCAGTTGCGCTTCCGTCACCGCGACGGCAAGTGGCGGCGCTTCGATATCCGCGAACAGGCGCTGGCCCGGGACAAGCACGATCAGGTCACGCGGATCATCGGCGTGGCCAAGGACATTACCGAGCAGATCGAAGCCAGCGAATCGTTGCGCGACAGCGAGCAGCGCTACCGGATGCTCGCCGAAAGCATCAGCGACGTGATCTTCTCCACCGACAGCAAGCTGTCGCTGAACTACGTCAGCCCGTCGGTGCAAGCCGTGCTTGGCTACGACGCCGAATGGATTTTCCAGAATGGCTGGCAGTCGACCATCGCCAACCCGCAGCAACTGAGTGGCATCTATCACCTGATGGACCGGGTCAGCAAAGCGCTGGACAAGCCTGAGCAACTGGCAATCCTGCGCAGTCAGGTACAGACCCAGATGTTCCTGTTCGACTGCCTGCGCGCCGATGGCCGCAAGATCCCGATCGAACTGCGCCTGGTGCTGGTGTGGGACGAACACGGCGCCTTCGAAGGCGTGCTCGGGGTCGGTCGCGACATCAGCCAGCAACGCCGTGCCGAGAAAGACCTGCGCATGGCGGCCACGGTATTCGAGCATTCGACTTCGGCGATCCTGATCACCGACCCGGCCGGGTACATCGTCCAGGCCAACGAAGCTTTCAGTCGCGTCAGCGGCTACGCGGTGAGCGAAGTGCTCGACCAGTTGCCGAACATGCTCACCGTCGACGAACAACAGGACGCGCACCTGCGTTACGTGCTCAAACAATTGCATCAGCACAGCACCTGGGAAGGAGAAGTCTGGCTCAAGCGCCGCAATGGCGAGCACTACCCGGCGTGGGTCGGCATCACTGCGGTGCTCGATGACGAAGGCGACCTGGCCAGTTACGTGTGCTTCTTCAGCGACATCAGCGAGCGCAAGGCCAGCGAACAACGGATTCACCGCCTCGCCTACTACGACGCCCTGACCCACTTGCCGAACCGCACGCTGTTCCAGGATCGCCTGCACACCGCGCTGCAATCGGCCGACCGGCAGAAGTCGTGGGTGGTGCTGATGTTCCTCGACCTCGACCGTTTCAAACCGATCAACGACTCTCTCGGCCACGCCGCCGGCGACCGCATGCTCAAGGACATGGCCACCCGGCTGCTGGCCTGCGTCGACGATGACGACACCGTGGCGCGGATGGGCGGCGACGAATTCACTTTGCTGCTGCAACACCGCTCCAGCCGCGAAATGGCACTGAACCGTGCGATCCATGTGGCCGAGCAGATTCTTGGCAGCCTGGTGCGGCCGTTTGTGCTGGAGGGTCGCGAGTTCTTCGTCACGGCCAGTATCGGCATCGCCCTGAGCCCGCAGGACGGCAACGAACTCAGTCAGCTGATGAAGAACGCCGACACCGCGATGTACCACGCCAAGGAGCGCGGCAAAAACAACTTCCAGTTCTATCAGGCCGACATGAACGCCAGTGCGCTGGAGCGTCTGGAGCTGGAAAGCGACCTGCGCCACGCCCTCGAGCAGAACGAATTCGTGCTGTATTACCAGCCGCAGTTCAGCGGCGACGGCAAACGCCTGACCGGCGCCGAAGCCTTGCTGCGCTGGCGTCATCCGCGTCGTGGACTGGTGCCGCCGGGGGATTTCATTCCGGTGCTCGAAGAACTCGGGCTGGTGGTGGACGTCGGCGACTGGGTGATCAGCGAGGCCTGCCGTCAGCTCAAGACCTGGCACCAAAGCCGCGTGCGCGTGCCGAAGGTCTCGGTGAACATTTCCGCCCGGCAGTTCTCCGACGGCCAGCTCGGCACGCGGATCGCCACCATCCTCAAGGAAACCGGCCTGCCGCCGGCGTGCCTGGAACTGGAACTGACCGAAAGTATCCTGATGCGCGAAGTCAGCGAAGCGATGCAGATCCTTGCCGGCCTGAAGAACCTCGGTCTGAGCATCGCGGTCGACGACTTCGGCACCGGTTACTCATCGCTGAACTACCTCAAGCAATTCCCGATCGATGTGCTGAAGATCGACCGCACCTTCGTCGACGGCCTGCCGTCCGGCGAACAGGACGCACAGATTGCCCGGGCAATCATCGCCATGGCCCACAGCCTCAATCTGGCGGTGATCGCCGAGGGCGTGGAAACCCACGAGCAGCTGGACTTCCTGCGCGAGCATGGTTGCGACGAGGTTCAGGGTTATCTGTTCGGGCGGCCGATGCCGGCCACCCGCTTCGAGGCGCAGTTCAGCAATGATGCGCTGTTCATGTTCGACTGAGGATCGGCGGCGCGGCCTTCGCGAGCGAGCTCGCTTCCACAGGGATTGATGTCGATCACAAAATCGTGGGCTGGCCTCGGTTATTGTGCGAACCGGCTGGTCAGCGAAAAGGCCGGCACGGACGCCACATATCTGGTCATGAACGCCACTTGTCTGCGACATGATGTCGTTTCATATGCCATCCAAAACCCGATGGGTTAGAATGCCCCCCTTTTCTGCCCCCGATCCTTGAGGACCGCCATGTTCAGCCGTGATTTGACTATTGCCAAGTACGACGCCGATCTTTTTGCCGCCATGGAGCAAGAAGCCCAGCGCCAGGAAGAACACATCGAGCTGATCGCTTCGGAGAACTACACCAGCCCAGCGGTGATGGAAGCTCAAGGCTCGGTTCTGACCAACAAGTACGCCGAAGGCTACCCGGGCAAGCGCTACTACGGTGGTTGCGAGTACGTCGACGTTGTTGAGCAACTGGCCATCGACCGCGCCAAAGAGCTGTTCGGCGCCGACTACGCCAACGTTCAGCCGCACGCCGGCTCGCAAGCCAACGCCGCTGTCTACCTGGCCCTGCTGTCGGCCGGTGACACCATCCTGGGCATGAGCCTGGCTCACGGCGGTCACCTGACCCACGGCGCCAGCGTTTCCTCCTCCGGCAAGCTGTACAACGCCATCCAGTACGGCATCGACGCCAACGGCCTGATCGACTACGACGAAGTCGAGCGTCTGGCGGTCGAGCACAAGCCGAAAATGATCGTGGCCGGTTTCTCTGCCTACTCGCAGATCCTGGACTTCCCGCGTTTCCGCGAAATTGCCGACAAGGTTGGCGCCTACCTGTTCGTCGACATGGCTCACGTGGCCGGTCTGGTCGCCGCTGGCGTCTACCCGAACCCGGTTCCGTTCGCTGACGTCGTGACCACCACCACCCACAAGACCCTGCGCGGTCCACGTGGTGGCCTGATCCTGGCTCGCGCCAACGCCGACATCGAGAAGAAGCTGAACTCCGCCGTATTCCCGGGCGCCCAGGGTGGCCCGCTGGAGCACGTGATCGCCGCCAAAGCGATCTGCTTCAAGGAAGCACTGCAGCCTGAGTTCAAGGCTTACCAGCAACAAGTGGTGAAAAACGCCCAGGCCATGGCCGGCGTGTTCATCGAGCGCGGTTTCGACGTGGTTTCCGGCGGTACTGAAAACCACCTGTTCCTGCTGTCGCTGATCAAGCAGGAAATCTCCGGTAAAGACGCCGACGCTGCTCTGGGCAAAGCGTTCATCACCGTGAACAAGAACTCCGTGCCAAACGACCCACGCTCCCCGTTCGTCACCTCCGGTCTGCGCTTCGGTACTCCGGCTGTGACCACTCGTGGCTTCAAGGAAGCAGAGTGCAAAGAACTGGCTGGCTGGATCTGCGACATCCTGGCTGACCTGAACAACGAAGCGGTGATCGACGCCGTTCGTGAGAAAGTCAAAGCCATCTGCAAGAAACTGCCGGTATACGGCGCTTAATTGCGACGCTAAAACCGCAGCATGAAAAACCGGCCAAGTGATTGGCCGGTTTTTTTTCGTCCGCAAAAAAGTTTCGAACGGCAAATGGCTCAAGGTCGGGGCATTGCGCCCAACTGGTCAGACCGGTCATGCCAATTCGTCATTTTTCACTTGCGATCCGCCAAAATCAGCGCCTAGACTGCACCCGCACTGGACATACCGGTAAGACCACAATAATTAAGTCCTGAATCTGATGCGCCCCGCGCACGGCAGCCAGGACACCGACCAGGATTCCTCCCATGCTCAGATGGTGCTCGCGTTCAATCTTCCTCCAAGTGGTTCTCGGACTGATGCTCGGCATCGTCTGCGGGCTGACCCTTCCTGAATACTCGGCCCAGCTCAAACCGCTCGGCGACGGTTTCATCAAACTGATCAAGATGCTCATCGGCCTGATCGTGTTCTGCGTGGTGGTCAGCGGCATCAGCGGCGCTGGCGACCTGAAGAAGGTCGGGCGCATCGGCCTCAAGTCAGTGATCTACTTCGAAGTGCTGACCACCATCGCGCTGGTGATCGGTCTGGTGTTCGCGTTCAGCACCGGGATCGGCAGCGGCGCCAACATCCATCTGGAGCAACTGTCCGCCGCCGACATGGGCGACATCGCCGAACGCGGCCAGCACATGCACACCACCACTCAGTTCCTGATGGACCTGATCCCGACCTCGGTACTCGGCGCCTTTGCCGACAACAACATCCTGCAAGTGCTGTTGTTCTCGGTGCTGTTCGGCAGCGCGTTGAATCTGGTGGGCGAAGCCGCTTCCGGGATCTCGCGGCTGATCAACGAGCTGAGCCATGTGATCTTCCGCATCATGGGCATGATCGTGCGTCTGGCACCGATCGGCGTGTTCGGTGCCATCGCCTTCACCACCAGCAAATACGGCCTCGATTCCCTGCAACACCTGGGCAGCCTGGTCGGTTTGTTCTACCTGACCTGCATCGCCTTCGTCGCACTGATTCTCGGCCTGGTGATGCGCCTGTCCGGTCTGCGTATGTGGCCGCTGCTCAAGTACCTGCGCGAAGAACTGCTGATCGTCATGGGCACCGCCTCCTCCGACGCCGTGTTGCCGCAGATCATGCGCAAGCTGGAACATCTGGGCATCGGCAGCTCGACCGTCGGGCTGGTGATTCCCACCGGTTACTCGTTCAACCTCGATGGTTTTTCGATCTACCTGACCCTGGCCATCGTGTTCATTGCCAACGCCACCGGCACACCGCTGGCCATGACCGATCTCTTGACGATTTTGCTGGTGTCGCTGATTACCTCCAAAGGTGCCCACGGCATTCCGGGATCGGCGCTGGTGATTCTGGCGGCCACGCTGACGGCCATCCCGGCGATTCCGGTTGTGGGTCTGGTGCTGGTGCTGGCGGTGGACTGGTTCATGGGCATCGGCCGGGCGCTGACCAACCTGATCGGCAACTGCGTCGCCACCGTGGCCATCGCCCGCTGGGAAAAGGATATCGATGTGCAACGGGCGAACAAGGTGCTCAACGGCGAGCAGGGCTATAACTTTCAGCCGAGAAAAACGGTCGCTCAAGCGGCGGCCAAAGAATTCTGAATGATCGCCGTGCCTGCGCACATGCAGGCACGGCTCATGGAGCGAACACGTGATTACTACATCCACCGTCGTCAACTCAGTGGTAGAAAAACTCCGGGCCGCCCTCGCCCGTGGCCAGTGGCGCTCCGGCGAGATGCTGCCGGGCCAGCGCGAACTGGCCGAGCAACTGGGCATCAGCCGCCCGAGCCTGCGCGAAGCGGTGATCGTGCTGGAAACCCTCGGTCTGGTGCGTTCGATGCCGGGCAAAGGTGTGGTGGTGCTCGACGCCCAGGCCAGTGACAGCCAAAGCCACGACAGCGCAGTGGCCGGCGCCAGCCTCGAAGACGTGCTGCAACTGCGCTACACCCTCGAACCGTTCATCGTCGGTCTGGTGGCGCAGTCGATCAGCAGCAAGGAAGTCGGGCAGTTGCGCCTGACCCTGATGGACATGCGCGAAGCCCTCGAGGCAGGTGACAGCGAGGCCGGCGTCAGCGCTTACATCGCGTTTCACGAAGAGCTGTTCACCCTGACCTCGAACCCGATTTTCCAGAGCGTGGTGCAACAGACCAGCAACGCCCTCAAACAGAGCGCCGAAGTGCTGCGCAATTCGCCGGAGCACCTGGCCGAACGCCTTGAGGAAAACGAGGCCGTGGTGCGCGCGATCCGCAGCAAGAACAGCGCTCAGGCCAGTGCCGAAATGCGCCGGCACATCCTGCGTGAAGGCCAGCGCATGGGGATCGAGCTGAATATTCCGGATGACAATCTGAGTAACTGAAACGCCTCACACTGGAGACCGGCCATGAACAGTCTTGCCACGCCGTCGCATTCTCGCCAGACCTCGGCGGCCCTGCCCTTCTCCCGCCTGCAGACGCCGGTGGACGAGCTGTATCCGCGACTGTTCGACGCAATCCTCGAACAACGCCTCGATGCCGCCAGCCGCTTCACCGAAGAGAGTCTCAAGCAGATGTTCGGTGTCAGCCGAGCGGATGTGCGTCGGGCGCTGACCCAACTGTCCCACGAACAGATCATCGTGCTGCGGGCCAACCATCGGCCGCGCGTTGCCGCGCCGGATACCGAGCAGACACGTCAGGCGCTGCACGCCCGGCGCCTGGCCGAGACCACGCTGGTGCGGCTGGCTTGTCAGCATGCGCAGGCTGAAGATCTGAAACGCCTGCGCACCTTGATCGAACGCGAACGCCAGGCTGTGGATAAAGACCGACGCGGCGCGGCGATTCGCCTGTCCGGGGAGTTTCATTTGCAGTTGGCGAAAATGGCCGGGAATGCACCGTTGGCGCATTTTCTCGGCACGCTGGTGCCGCTGACCTCACTGGCGATTGCGCGTTGCACTGAAAGCACGCACAGCTGTTGCGGCTGGCAGGATCACGCCCGGATCGTCGAGGCGATCGAGCGTGATGACGCCGCCGAGGCCGTGTCGCTGATGAACCGTCATCTGGATCATCTGGAACAGACGATTCTCAGCGGTTCCACGCACTGAGACAGCGGCGGACTCAGTCCGCCGCCACCTTGGCAAACCCCGCCCGGATCTTCTCTTCCGGCAGATCATCGGCGATAAACACGATCACGCTTTCCCGTGCCTCGCCCTCGGCCCACTCGGTGTCCCAGTCGAAGCCGTAGAGTTTCAGCACGCCCTGGAACACCAACCGACGATCTTCGCCCGCAATGTTCAGCACGCCCTTATAACGCAGCAATTGCTTGCCGTGCTCTTCCAGCAATTCGTTCATGAACTCGCTGAGCTGATCGATATCCAGTGGCTGATCGGTACGCAACACCAGACTGGAAATCCGGTCGATGGACGGCGCCTTGCTGACCGGGCGCAGACTCACCCCGCCACCGAGATCGGCATTCAGGTTGAAGCCACGCACATCGAGCAATTCAGCCAGATCGATGTTGCCGTGTTCGACCACGCGAATCGGCGCACGGCGGTTGATGCGGGTCAGGCGTTCGCTGAGTGCGGTGAACGCAGCCTCGTCCACCAGATCGGTCTTGCTCACCAGCAAGCGGTCGGCGAAACCGATCTGCGCCTGGGCGATGGTCTGGGTCAGGTGCAGCTCGGCATGGGCCGCGTCGACGAGGGTGATGATGCCGTCGAGCAGGTAACGCTCACGCAGTTCTTCGTCGATGAAAAAGGTCTGTGCCACTGGCGCCGGGTCGGCCAGACCAGTGCACTCGATGACCAGACGATCGAAGGCGATTTCGCCGCTGTCCAGGCGCTCGAGCAACAGGTACAGGGCTTTGGTCAGGTCGGTGTGGATGGTGCAGCAGACGCAGCCGTTGGCCAGGGTCATGACTTGCACCGGCTCGTCGCCCAGCAACTGGGTGTCGATACCGGCGTCGCTGAATTCGTTTTCGATCACGGCGATTTTCAGACCGTGCTCGGCTTTCAACAGATGGCGCAGCAAGGTGGTCTTGCCGGCGCCGAGGAAGCCACTGAGCACCGTGACCGGGATGGGAGAAGACAAACTCGATCTCCTTCAATTGCACAAATAAAAATGGGAGCAGGCCGAAAGACCTGCTCCCACCTCACCTCTGATGAACCGCGATCAGCGGCTCAACAGCACTTCGGCCCACCCTTGCCACCGTAACGGGCTTCCTGACGTTCGCGAAAGAACATCTCGTAGCTCATCACCGGTTTGTCCGGGTGTTTGGTTTGCATATGCTCGACGTACGTGTCGTAGTCGGGCATGCCGACCATCAGGCGCGCGGCCTGACCGAGGTATTTACCGAGGCGACTCAGGTCATTGAACATGGTGCAATCCTCTGGTTACGCGTCCGGCAGGGCCTGGAACGGCGATTCTTTATCCGTACGCTCTTTTTTGCCCCAGGCGGCGATGCCGACCTTGAGCGCATAGAACAGGATGCTGAATACCACGAACAGGAACAGCGCGGTCAGCGTTGCGTTGGTGTAAGCGTTGAAGATCACGTGCTGCATCTGCTCGACGCTCTTGGCCGGTGCGATCACCTGGCCTGCGGCCAGTGCATCGCTGTACTTCTTGGCCAGCGACAGGAAGCCGACAGCCGGGTTGGCGTCGAACAACTTGATGAAGCCTGCAGTCGTGGTGCAGATCAGCAGCCAGGCAGCCGGCAGCAGAGTGACCCAGATATAGCGCTGACGCTTCATCTTGATCAGGACCACGGTGCCGAGCATCAGCGCGATACCGGCCAGCATCTGGTTGGAGATACCGAACAGCGGCCACAAGGTGTTGATACCACCCAGCGGATCGATCACGCCCTGATACAGCAACCAGCCCCACATCGCCACACAACCGGCGGTGGCGATCAGGTTGGCGGTCCAGGACTCGGTACGTTTCAGCGCCGGCACGAAGGAGCCGAGCAGATCCTGCAGCATGAAGCGACCGGCACGGGTGCCGGCGTCCACAGCGGTCAGGATGAACAGCGCTTCGAACAGGATCGCGAAGTGGTACCAGAACGCCATGGTGTTTTCACCCGGCAGGACACTGTGCAGGATCTGCGCGATACCGACCGCCAGGGTCGGTGCACCACCGGCACGGGCCAGGATGGTGGTTTCGCCGATGTCATGCGCCACGGCTTGCAGCGCCTCAGGCGTAATCGCAAAACCCCAGTTGCTGACAGCGGTCGCAACAGCCACCACGTCACCGCCGACCACGGCAGCCGGGCTGTTCATGGCGAAGTACACGCCTGGCTCGATCACCGAAGCGGCAACCATGGCCATGATGGCCACGAACGATTCCATCAGCATGCCGCCGTAACCGATGTAGCGGGCGTTGGTTTCGTTATCCAGCAGTTTCGGCGTGGTGCCGGACGAGATCAGTGCGTGGAAGCCCGATACCGCACCGCAAGCGATGGTGATGAACAGGAACGGGAACAGACCGCCCTTCCACACCGGACCGGTGCCGTCGACGAACTGGGTCAGGGCCGGCATTTTCAGCTCGGGCATGGTGACCAGAATGCCGATCGCCAGGGCGATGATGGTACCGATCTTGAGGAACGTGGACAGATAGTCACGTGGCGCGAGGATCAGCCAGACCGGCAACACAGCGGCAACGAAGCCGTAACCGATCAGCATCCAGGTGATTTGCACGCCGGTGAAGCTGAAGGCCTTGGCCCACACCGGGTCAGCGGCAATCTGCCCGCCCAGCCAGATCGAACCGAGCAGCAGCACCACGCCGATCACCGAGATCTCGCCGATGCGGCCCGGGCGGATGTAACGCATGTAGATGCCCATGAACATCGCGATCGGGATGGTCGCCATCACGGTGAAGATGCCCCAAGGGCTCTCGGCCAAGGCTTTGACGACGATCAGCGCCAGCACCGCGAGGATGATGATCATGATCAGGAAGCAGCCGAACAGCGCGATGGTGCCGGGGATACGGCCCATTTCTTCACGCACCATGTCGCCCAGGGAGCGGCCGTTGCGACGGGTGGACATGAACAGGACCATGAAGTCCTGCACCGCGCCCGCCAGCACCACGCCGGCAATCAGCCACAGCGTGCCGGGCAGGTAGCCCATCTGCGCAGCCAGTACCGGACCGACCAGAGGCCCCGCGCCGGCGATGGCCGCGAAGTGGTGTCCGAAGAGAATGTGTTTGTTGGTCGGAACGTAGTCCAGACCGTCGTTGTTGAGCACGGCGGGGGTGGCCCGGCGTGGATCGAGTTGCATCACATTGTTAGCGATGAACAGACTGTAGTAACGGTACGCAACCAGATAAATGGCCACGGCGGCGACCACGATCCACAAGGCGTTGATCGCCTCGCCTCGGCGCAATGCCACTACGCCCAGGGCGCACGCTCCTACGATTGCCAGCACTAGCCAGGGTAAGTGGCGCAGCAGGCTATTATTATTTTTCATTTTATTATTCCAGCCAGGGTGGACAAGAAAGACAGCCACCCCGAGTTTAGCGCTACTGGCGGCAAAGGCCATACCCCGACATTGGTCGGACGCCCTGCCTGACTGGCAACACTCGACGTGGCGGGTCTATAGTCAGCGAACCGTCCAGAGGATTGCGCCATGAGCGAGCACCCGTCCGAGCGTCGCCGCTTCAAACGTATCGCGTTCGATGCCAGAACCGAATTGAGCCAGGGTGAATACATCTGGCCGGTGAAGCTGATCGACCTGTCGCTCAAGGGATTGTTGATCGAGCGGCCGGAGCCGTGGCTGGGGGATGAAACGCAGGACTTCAACGTCGACATTCACCTGAGCGACGACACCGACATCCAGATGGATGTGCAACTGGCGCACGATGATCATGGGCAACTGGGTTTCCAGTGCCGGCACATCAGCCTGGAATCGATCCAGCGCCTGCGCCGCCTGATCGAGCTCAACCTCGGGGATGAGGCCGAGCTCGAACGAGAGCTTGGCGCGTTGATGGAGCTCTGATTACTCGAAGAGTGAATCCAGCGCCTGTTCCAGACGCGTCACTGCAATGATCTGCAAGCCTGGAGGCGCTTCCTTCGGCGCGTTGCCCTTGGGCACGATCGCGCGCTTGAAGCCGTGCTTGGCCGCTTCCTTCAAACGCTCCTGACCGCTCGGCACCGGACGTACCTCACCAGACAAACCGACTTCGCCGAACACCAGCAGATCGTGGGGCAACGGACGGTTGCGCAGACTCGACATGACGGCGGCCATCAACGCCAGGTCGGATGCGGTTTCCAGCACCTTCACCCCGCCGACTACGTTGAGGAACACGTCCTGATCGTGGGTCGGAATGCCGCCATGACGGTGCAACACCGCCAACAGCATCGCCAGACGATTCTGATCCAGGCCAAGGGTGACCCGACGCGGGTTGGCCAGATGACTGTCATCCACCAGTGCCTGGACTTCCACCAGCATCGGTCGGGTGCCTTCCCACGTCGCCATCACCACACTGCCCGGGACTTCTTCCTGAGCGCGGGTGAGAAAAATTGCCGAAGGGTTGGAGACTTCTTTCAGGCCCTTGTCGGTCATGCCGAACACGCCCAGCTCGTTGACCGCGCCGAAACGGTTTTTCACCGCCCGCAGCAGGCGCAACCGGCCATCGGACTCGCCTTCGAAATACAGCACGGTGTCGACCATGTGCTCCAGAACGCGCGGGCCGGCCAATGCGCCTTCTTTGGTGACGTGACCGACCAGGAAAATCGCCGTGCCGCTTTGCTTGGCGTAACGCACCAGCAACGCCGCACTTTCGCGCACCTGGGACACGCCGCCCGGTGCCGATTGCAGTTGTTCGGTGAAAATCGTCTGGATCGAGTCGATCACCATCACCTTGGGTTTTTCCTGGCGGGCGGTGGCGATGATGGTTTCGATGCAGGTTTCGGTCATGACCCGCAGTTGATCCTGCGGCAGCCCAAGGCGACGTGCGCGCATCGCCACTTGTTGCTGGGATTCCTCACCGGTGACGTACAGCGCCGGCATGGTCTTGGCGAGGTTGCACAGGGTCTGCAACAGAATCGTCGACTTGCCGATACCGGGATCACCGCCGATCAGCACCACCGAGCCGTCCACCAGACCGCCGCCGAGCACTCGGTCCAGCTCGCCGGAGGCTGTGGAAAAACGCGGAATCTCTTCGATGCTGACTTCGGCCAGGGTCTTGATCTGCGCCTGTTGCCCGGCCCAGCCGGTGCGCCCGCTCGGGGCTGCGGCACCACCGCTCTCGACCATGGTTTCGGTCAGGGTGTTCCACGCGCCGCATTCGCCGCACTGCCCGGCCCACTTGGGAAAGGTTGCGCCGCACTCGGTGCAGCCGTACATGCGCTTGGCCTTGGCCATCTGAACCCCCGGCAAAAACCGCGATGATAACGCAGCCGTCGCCGATCAGCGCGGCGCGGCGGTACGGATTTCCCCGCTGGCCAGACGCGCGGCGCTGTTGCCCAACGGATCTTGCGCGTTCAAATCGGCGCCCCGGGCCTTGAGGGCGTCGAGCAATGCCTCACGCTTGAACAGCCCTGCGTACATCGCAGCGGTCTGCCCCGCCCCGTTGCGTTGGTCCGGGTTGCAGTCCGTAGCCATCAATCGGCGGGCGATCTGCAATTCCCCTTTGAATATGGCCCCCATCAGGGCCGTGTTTCCGCGCTGATCTTGAGCACAGGCATTCGCCCCGGCAGCCAGCAACTTGTCCACTGCGTCACCTTCGCCGTGGTAGGCCGCGAGCATCAGCGCGGTGTAACCCTTGGCATCCCGGGTATCCAGGGAATAGCCCGCCTCGATGAAGGTGTCGAGTACGGCGATATCGCCCTCACGGGCGGCATTGAAGTAGTAGTCCTGCAATTGCGCCTTGAGCGCATCAGGGTCCTGTTCGGCCGGTGCGGCCATGGTCGCGAGCGACAGACAGCCCAGCAACAGCGAAAGACAGACACGCATGAGTCACCTCCTTGAAGGGAAACGGAGCCCTTTCGGGCCCCGCGATCGTTCTTAGTCGACCAGTTTGGCCGCCAGGGCCTTGACCCGATCCAGGTCACCCTTGGCCACCTTGGTCACACCGGCGCCGTACTCCGGATCAGCCTTATAGAGGAAGGACAGGATGATGTGCTTGCTCTCGTCATCGGTGCTCGCCAGCGAACCGCCAAAGCTCTCGATCAGGTCCTGACGTTCCTTCTTGCTGAAGGATCGATACAGATCACCGGCTTGCTTGAAGTTCTGCTCACGCTGGATTTTCGCCTGCTGAGTGCTGCCTTGCAGGGACGTCTGGCTGTACCGTGCGCCTTGCGGCTCCTCACGCGGGTGCAAGCGACTCGGCTGGTAGTTCACGCCCGTATTGCTGGCGCCGAAGTTCATCGCGCCATCCTGATTACCATTGTTCACCGCAACTTTTGGAGCGTTGATGGGGAGTTGCAGGGCATTGGCACCCAGGCGATACATTTGAGTATCGGCATAAGAGAACACTCGGCCTTGTAACAAGCGATCTTCCGAAGGCTCGATACCGGGAACAATATTGGCCGGCGCCATAGCCACCTGTTCAGTTTCCTGGAAGACATTTGCCGGATTGCGGTTCAAGACCATTTGTCCAACTTTCCGTTCAGGAACATTGGGCCAGATCTTGGTTGCGTCCAGTGGATCGAAATCAAACTTGGACAAATCTTGCGGATTCAGGACCTGAACGTACAAGTCCCACTTCGGAAAATTGCCCTTGTTGATATTAGTTACCAAATCATTGGTCATGTGACTGTAGTCACGACCCTGAACTTTTGCGACTTGTTCAGGATCGAGGTTCTTGATCCCCTGCAAACTTTTCCAGTGAAACTTCACGTAGTGCACTTCACCCTTGTCGTTGACCAACTTGTAGGCGTGCACACCGTTGCCATCCATCTCCCGATAACTGGCGGGTGTCCCTGAGTTGGAATACAGCTCGGTCAATGTACGAGTGGCTTCCGGTACATGAGAGAAGAAGTCGAAACGGCGCGAGTCGTCGTCCAGGTTAGTGCGCGGATCAGGCTTGAAAGCATGCACCATGTCCGGGAACTTGATGGCGTCGCGGATGAAGAACGTCGGGAAGTTGTTACCGACCAGATCCCAGTTACCGTCAGCGGTATAGAACTTGGTCGCGAAGCCCCGTGGGTCACGCAACGTCTCCGGAGAATGATTGCCATGAACCACAGCGGAGAAACGCACGAACACCGGTGTGACCTGGCCGGCAGCGAACACCTTGGCCTTGCTCAGGTCACTGAGATCGTTGGTGACGGTGAACGTGCCATGAGCACCGGTGCCACGGGCATGCACGACGCGCTCGGGAATACGCTCGCGGTCAAAGCGCTGCAGCTTCTGGATCAGTTGCACGTCCTGCAACAGCACCGGGCCATTGGCGCCGGCGGTTTGCGAGTTCTGGTTGTCGCCAACCGCGGCACCGTTATCCCGGGTCAGAGGCGCGGCGTTCACGGAAAAGGTCAGCAGGCTGGCGGCCAATACGCCGACGGTACGGCGAAGGGGCAATACCCCTGAACCAAGTGTGGAATTCATTTCAGGTTCCTCTGTTGTTTGAGGCGCATCCAGGTGCGCCAAACAGAGGCTAGAAGCTCGGTCCGCCAAACATAAATAGAAAGATCGCAACGCCATGATTGATTATTTTTTCTTCAGGATCAGGCGCTTGCAGCGTATCCCGCGCGCGATTAGTGGCACTTTGTAAACTAATCGCGAATTGATGTGTCGATAAAAACGGGCATTGTAAGAAGGTGTTTCGCGCAGGACGCGTTTTGCTGATTTACACTGCGTACACCAAACTCATCTGTAACAAGGAAATAACTATGGGCGTGCTCAGCGAGTTCAAGGCCTTCGCGGTCAAAGGCAATGTGGTCGACATGGCCGTCGGTATCATCATCGGTGCGGCCTTCGGCAAAATCGTTTCGTCGTTTGTCGGGGACGTCATCATGCCGCCAATCGGCCTGCTGATCGGCGGGGTGGACTTCAGTGACCTGGCGATAACCCTGAAAGCCGCCGAGGGCAGCGCCCCTGCGGTCGTGATGGCCTACGGCAAGTTCATCCAGAGCATTCTGGACTTCATCATCGTCGCCTTCGCGATTTTCATGGGCGTCAAAGCCATCAACCGCCTGAAACGCGAAGAAGCCGTTGCTCCGACCCTGCCGCCGGTGCCAACCAAGGAAGAAGAACTGCTGGGTGAGATCCGCGATCTGCTCAAGGCCCAGAACAATCGGTCCTGAACCCCATGAACGGCGCCTGAAGGCGCCGTTTCTTCACCAGTAGTTTTCCACCGCCACCTGCCCTGGCCGCCGCGTCAGGCTGAGGCTCATGCCCCGCTGCTTGAGCAGGGCCCGGGTGTCGTCGATCATCTGCGGATTACCGCAGAGCATCACCCGCGAATGGACCGGATCAAGCTCAACCCCTGCCGTCTGCTCCAGCTCCCCGTTTTCGATGAGCGTGGTAATGCGCCCGTTGAGGGCCCCCAAACAGGGCTCGCGCGTCACCACAGGAATGAACTGGAACTTGTGAGCGTACTCGGCCAGGTAGTCACGCTGCGTCAACTCGGCAATCAGCTGTTGATAAGCCAGTTCCCGCGCCTCACGCACGCTGTAGACGAGGATGATTCGCTCGAATTTCTCCCACACTTCAAAGTCCTGCAGTATCGACAGAAACGGCGCCACGCCGGTGCCTGTGGATAACAGCCAAAGATCCCGGCCATCGACAAAACGATCCAGCGTCAGATACCCGAAGGCCTGGCGATCCACCAGCAAGGTATCACCTGCCTCAAGACGGCTCAGCTCACTGGTGAACTCGCCACCGGGTACCACGATGGAAAAGAACTCAAGAAACTCGTCGAACGGCGAAGACACCATCGAATACGCCCGCCACACCGTACTGCCATCGGCCTTGGTCACCCCAAGGCGGGCAAATTGCCCGGCGCGAAAGCGAAAACCGGCATCGCGGGTCGTACGCAAAGTGAACAGGCTTGGAGTCAAAGGCTGCACGTCAAGCAGCGTCTGGCGGCTGAATTTTTCTGCGCTGGCGGTCATGCGGAGCTCCCTCGACAAAGAGCTTCAGTGTCACTCAATTAGAGGCTTTGAAACACCGATGGTTTGTAGTGGCATTTAACGCCATCATCCTTAAAGAAAAACAGACGCGTTAACAACGACTTAACAGCCTTCACGACGGGATATAGAATGACGCCACTACTTTAACTACACTCAACTTCAACGCATGAAAATTAATTCATCTTGAAATCCAATATTCCTATCCAACACAGCCACTAAGAACAAAAAAATCCAAACACCCATACAAGAAGCGTCCTACACTCGTTTGCGTGCCTGACTCTTGGATCCAAGATCGCACCCCAGCGAAACACTCTCGGAGACTCTTCAAATGGAACTGTGGAAGGAGCGGCAGATACAGCAGGTGACATTCGCCACAAGAATTGAAACCGCCTACCCGATTCTGCTGACATTTGCCAAGAACATAGGTTTCAAGTTTTGTGGGATTTCAGTCACATCGACTGAACGAGAGAGACTACCAAAAGCCTTGAATATCAATAACTACCCTGAAGCCTGGAACAAACAGTACGAGGAAAATAGTTACTGTGAAGTTGACCCGGTAGTAGCACACTGCAATCAGTCAATGCTGCCAATTACATGGAATAAGGAACTCTTCTCAAAAACTCCGAAGTTGTGGGAAGCGTTACAGGAACAAGGACTGCAATACGGATGGTCGCAATCGTTTCATCACGAAGAAAGTGGCCTGTGCAGCATTCTCAGTCTGGCCCGGCCTCACTGTCCGATCAGTGCAATCGAGTTGTATGAACATTTTGGCTACATGTTTTACGTCACCAGCCATCTGGCCGAGTTGTTCGCGCACGCGCTTCCCAAGCGGCCGGCCAAGGCCCAACCGCCTCGCCTGTCCGCTCGGGAGGTCGAAGTGCTGAAGTTATGTGCATCCGGTAAAACCGCCTATGAAACCGCCCGAATCCTGAGCCTTAGCGAGCGCACCGTTAACTATCATGTGCAAAACGTGATTCTGAAATTGAATGTCTGCAACAAGGTCTCCGCGGTCATCGCCGCCACCAGGGCAGGGATCATCTAGTCGACGGCTCCGAAAACAAGCAAGTAAAACAGCCGAAAAAAAAGTACCATTTGCGACCTTTCTGAGTGATGACGCGTATCTTCGCGTCGCTGTCCACTCGGACGGTTCCGCCGCACAACACCCTGGGCCGCGGGACACCCGTTGATTACCCAGAGTCCCCCGCCCCATGCCTTTGCTCGATACGCCCTTCGCCCAGCTTGATCTGATCCGCCAGCCCGAACAGCAGAACGAACCGCTGCAAGCTTTCGATGCGGCCGACGAATACCTGCTCAATCATCTGGCCGAGCAGAACCCGGCGGCAAACACTCGGGTATTGGTGCTCAACGACAGCTTCGGCGCGCTAGCCATCAGCCTTTGCGGCAAAGTGCAGGTCAGCAGCAGCGGCGATTCGTTCCTGGCGTTTCAGGGTCTTGAAAAAAACCTGCTGCGCAATGGCCAGGTATTCGATGCGCTGCGCGGCACGCCGGCCAGCGAGCCGTTGGTCGGGCCATTCGACCGGGTACTGATCCGCGTGCCAAAAACCCTGGCGCTGCTGGAAGAACAACTGATTCGCCTGCAAGGCCAATTGGCGCCCGGTGCCCAGGTGGTAGCCGCAGCCATGGTCAAACACTTGCCCCGCGCTGCCGGTGATCTGCTGGAACGCTACATCGGCCCGGTTCAGGCTTCGCTGGCCGTGAAGAAGGCGCGCTTGTTGATCGCCACGCCTGAGGCCAAGGCTGCGGCCGTCTCGCCTTATCCGACCCGTTATCGCCTCGACGAGCCGGCCATCGAACTGCTCAACCACGCCAACGTGTTCTGCCGCGAAGGGCTGGATATCGGTACTCGCGCCTTTCTTCCGCACTTGCCGAAGAATCTCGGCGCGGCACGGGTTGCCGACCTCGGTTGCGGTAACGGCGTACTGGCCATCGCCAGCGCCCTGCAAAACCCTGATGCGCATTACACGCTGGTGGACGAATCGTTCATGGCCGTGCAGTCCGCCGCCGAGAACTGGCGCGCAGCGTTGGGTGAACGTGAGGTGATCGTTCGCGCCGGCGACGGTCTGGCCGGGCAGGAAGCGCAATCGCTCGACGTGGTGCTGTGCAACCCGCCGTTCCATCAACAACAGGTGGTCGGCGACTTCCTCGCCTGGCGCATGTTCCAGCAGGCTCGTGAAGCGCTGGTCGTCGGCGGTGCGTTGTACATCGTCGGCAACCGTCACCTGGGTTATCACAGCAAACTGGCGCGGCTGTTCCGGGGCGTCGAGCAAGTCGCGGCCACGCCGAAGTTCGTCATCCTCAAGGCGCGTAAATAATCCGGGCAAAAAAAACCCTCCGGTCGGAGGGTCAAAAATCCGTGCCGCAAGGCGACGGGATGGGAAGTTTCAGTGTGTAGTCAGGCCTGCGGCGTTCATGAACATGCGCATCAGGCTGGCGACGATGAACAATGCACCGACGCTGCCGACCCAGATCATGGCCAACCAGCCGAGCCGCTGCCACAGCGGCTTTTTTTCGGCTTCTTCAATGTCGTGCAGGGAATGTTTGCCGGTCATGCTTGCATCCTCCGGTTGAGGGAGATGGCGCCGCTGTCGGCGCCATCGTGATCACCCCTAGTGATAGCCGTCTTCATGGGTGACCTTGCCGCGGAACACGTAATAGCTCCAGAAGGTGTAACCCAGGATGAACGGGATGATGAACAGCGTGCCGACCAGCATGAAGCCCTGGCTTTGCGGCGGTGCGGCGGCGTCCCAGATCGAGATCGACGGCGGCACGATGTTCGGCCACAGGCTGATACCCAGACCGCTGTAGCCGAGGAAGATCAGCACCAGGGTCAGCAGGAACGGCATGTAGTTGGCATTGCGCGCCACCGCGCGAATTAGACCGTACATCGTCACCAGCACCAGAATCGGCACCGGCATGAACCAGAACAGGTTCGGCATGCTGAACCAGCGCGTCGCGATTTCCGGATGGGCCAGCGGCGTCCACAGACTGACGATGCCGATCACCGCCAGCAGCACGAAGGCCAGAGGGCGCGCCAGGTCATGCATCTGCTCCTGAAGCTTGCCTTCGGTCTTCATGATCAGCCAGGTGCAACCGAGCAAGGCATACGCCACCACCAGCGCAGCGCCGCAGAACAGCGTGAACGGCGTCAGCCAGTCCAGTGAACCGCCGGCGTATTGCCGGTTGACCACGGGCAGCCCATCGATGAATGCGCCAAGCGCCACGCCCTGGAAGAACGTCGCCGCCACCGAACCACCGATGAACGCCTTGTCCCACAGGTGACGCTTGTCGTCCTTGGCCTTGAAGCGGAACTCGAACGCCACGCCACGGAAAATCAGCCCGATCAGCATGAAGATCAGCGGCAGGTACAGCGCCGACAACACCACCGAATAGGCCAGCGGGAAGGCACCGAACAACGCAGCGCCCCCCAATACCAACCAGGTTTCGTTGCCGTCCCATACCGGGGCGACAGTGTTCATCATCACGTCGCGGTCAGTCTTGCCGGGGATGAACGGGAAAAGAATCCCGATCCCCAGGTCGAAACCGTCCATGACCACGTACATCATGATGCCGAAGATGATGATCACGGCCCAGATCAGCGGAAGATCAATACCCATGACTCAAATCTCCTTGGTCAGGCTGCGGTCGTGTTCGGCGCCATCGTCGTCGGCAGCGGACAACGGACGGGCCGGTGTGCGTTTCTGGCCAGGACCACCGTCGTTGGTTTCCTTGCCTTCGTCGGTCTTCGGCCCTTTGCGCACCAGGCGCATCATGTAGCCCAGACCCGCACCGAACAGCGCGAAATACACCACCACGAACATGATCAATGTGATGCTCATCTGCATGAAGCTGTGGTTGGAGGACGCATCCGCCGTGCGCATCAGCCCGTAGACCACCCACGGCTGACGACCGATTTCAGTGGTGAACCAGCCCGCCAGGATCGCGATCAGGCCAGACGGGCCCATCCACAACGCCAGGTACAGGAACGGCCGCGAGGTGTAGAGCGTGTCGCGTTTGCGCAGCCACAGACTCCAGAGACCGGTGAAGATCATCAGGAAGCCGAGGCCGACCATGATCCGGAACGACCAGAACACGATGGTCGAATTCGACCGGTCTTCCGGTGGAAACTCCTTGAGCGCCGGAACTTGCTTGTCCAGCGAGTGCGTCAGGATCAGGCTGCCGAGGTACGGGATCTCCACCGCGTACTTGGTTTTCTCTTCCTTCATGTCCGGCCAGCCGAACAGGATCAGCGGCGTCGCTTCGTCGCCGTGGTTCTCCCAGTGGCCTTCGATCGCGGCAATTTTCGCCGGCTGATGCTTGAGGGTGTTGAGGCCGTGGAAGTCGCCGATGACCGCCTGGATCGGCGCAACGATCAACGCCATCCACATCGCCATCGACAGCATGGTGCGGATCGCCGGGTTGTCCTTGCCGCGCAGCAGGTGCCAGGCCGCGGAGGAGCCGACGAAGAATGCGGTCGCCACGAACGCCGCCGTCGCCATGTGCATCAGGCGATACGGGAACGACGGGTTGAAGATGATCGCCAGCCAGTCGGTCGGGATGACCTGGCCATTGACGATCTCGAAACCCTGCGGGGTCTGCATCCAGCTGTTGGAAGCCAGAATCCAGAACGTCGAAATCAACGTGCCGATGGCAACCATGACCGTGGCGAAGAAGTGCAGCTTGCGTCCGACCTTGTTCCAGCCGAACAGCATGACGCCCAGGAAACCGGCTTCGAGGAAGAAAGCCGTAAGCACTTCATACGTGAGCAAAGGCCCGGTGACGGAACCGGCGAAGTCCGAGAAGCGGCTCCAGTTGGTGCCGAACTGATAGGCCATGACCAGGCCCGAGACCACCCCCATGCCGAAGTTGACGGCAAAGATCTTCGACCAGAAATGGTAGAGATCGCGGTAGGTGTCGTTGCCGGTTTTCAGCCACAGGCCTTCCAGCACCGCGAGATAACTCGCAAGACCGATGGTGATCGCCGGGAACAGGATGTGGAACGAGATGGTGAACGCGAACTGAATTCGGGCGAGATCTAGTGCCTCTAAACCGAACATAAGCTTTCCTCTATCAGATAACGGTTCCAAGGCTGGCGGCCTTGAACCACTGCCCCCACGGGTATGGAGTGCGGCGAACTCGGATTCGTTCTTCTTTTTACAGGCATCGCGACGCAGGGAGTCTGCCGACGGGTCCCGGATCAGTTCCGCGAAGGGTCTTGATCTGGATCAATCAACGTTGAAAGAGTAGTCCCATTTCCGACGGGGAACCGCGTGGTCTTTTGCCGCGTGACAAGTTGCCTCAGAGTCTTGGTAAAGCCCTGAAATACATCGATGGCCGGGTTGAGTGTCCGGGTCCCGAAAAATCGATGTCTGGCTAACTAAATTTTTTGTCATAGCAACTTCCTGTTACAGACTGGTGATAATCTCGCGGTTCCCCTCGTTCAAGACCGGCCCGCAGATGCCCAGCCAAGAGCCCTTGCTGTTACGCCACCACCGTCCCTTTCTTGCGTTCTGGTTTGCCCGGATCTTCACCGCCAGCGGTTTCCAGATGCTCACCGTGGCGATCGGCTGGAATCTCTATCAACTGACCGGCAACGTGCTCGATCTTGGCTTGGTCGGTTTGGTGGAGTTCGCCCCACGCGTGTTGTTCATGCTGCACACCGGCCACGTTGCCGACCGCTACGACCGGCGCAAGGTCGCGGCGATCTGTCAGTCATTGCAGGCCTTGATCGCCCTGGCACTGGCCATCGGCAGCGCCACCGACCATGTCACCCGGGAAATGATCTTTATCCTCGCGTTCCTGCTCGGTGCAGCACGCTCCTTCGAGATGCCGACCACCCAGGCGCTGCTGCCGAGCATCGTGCCCAGCGCACTGTTCCCACGGGCGGTCGCCGCCGCGCAGTCGGCGCAGCAATCAGCCACCATCGTCGCCCCGGCGATGGGCGGTCTGCTCTACGCCTTCGGCAGCGTGTGGGTCTATGGCCCGACGGTCATTCTGTATGTCATCGCCTGCACCTTGATGCTTAACCTGCCTGCACGGCAAACCCCGCTGAACAAAGGCAAGGCGACGCTGGACTCGTTGCTGGCGGGGATTCGTTTCATCCGCAGCCGCCCGGACATCCTCGGGGCGATCTCGCTGGACCTGTTCGCCGTACTGCTCGGCGGTGCCACGGCATTGTTGCCGGTGTTCGCCAAGGACATTCTGTTGACCGGACCGTGGGGCCTGGGGCTGCTGCGTTCGGCGCCGGCGGTCGGGGCGTTGATGATGTCGCTGTTCCTGGCGCGCTTCGCCGTCGAACGCAACGTCGGTCGGGTGATGTTCACCGCCGTCGGTGTATTCGGCGTGGCCACCATCGCCTTCGGTCTGTCGACGTCTTTCTGGTTCTCGCTCGCAGTGTTGGTGGTGCTCGGCGCGGCGGACATGATCAGCATGGTGATCCGCGCCTCGTTCGTGCAGCTGGAAACCCCGGACGAAATGCGCGGCCGGGTCAGCGCGGTGAACGGCCTGTTCATCGGCGCCTCGAACCAATTGGGCGAATTCGAATCCGGCCTCACCGCCCACTGGTTCGGCACCGTACCGGCAGTGGTGATGGGCGGGATCGGTACGCTGGTGGTGACCGGAACCTGGATCAAACTGTTCCCGACCCTGGCCAATCGCGACCGGATGCATGTGCCGGTGGAAGAGGTGAAGGCCTGACTTTCTTAGGCCAGTAACTCCCCCGCGACCTTCGATCTGGCGGCCTTGCCCGCCAGTTGCTCGACCAGCGTCAGCGCAAACGCAAGCGCGGCGCCGGAGCCTTGGGCAGTGATGCAATTGCCGTCGACCACCACCGGTTGATCAACAAACGTGCATCCGGAGAGGTTATGGCTGGTGGCGGGCAGGGAGGTCATGCGTCTTTGACGCAAAACACCGAAACTTTGCAGTGCGACCGCCGGGGATTCGGCGATGGCGGCGAACAGGCGTCCGGCGCTGGCCTGGTCCTTTAGTAATTGCTGCAGCGGCTGATGCGCCGCCAGGTGTTGTGCGCCAACAGCGCCACCGGGCAGGACGATCAGGTCAAAGGTCTGGGCCAGCACATCAATAAGCATGCCGTCGGCGGTCAGTCGCGTGCCTCGGGCACAGGTCAGCATGCGCCGGCCTTCGATGCTGGCGGCCACCACTTCGACGCCGGCGCGGCGCAGCACGTCGATCAGGGTCACGCATTGCAGATCATCGATGCCCTCGGCGAGGGTAATCAGGGCTCTAAAGGTCATGGGCGCAATCCGCTGGGTGATCTTTAAAGCGTAGTCAGCTTTGACCTGCCCTGTTCGGCGACAGCCGTTACTTGATGTAAAGCTGGGTGGACATCGTGTTGCGCGGGGCGTTGATCGATGTGTTGCTGAACGTGAAAGTGCCCTCCTGCCGGCCTGCCAGATCGAAGGTATAGAGAGAACCAACGGTTTTACTGCCGGGCGTGCACTCGGTCAGATTGCCGTTATCGAAGGCACACACCGGGCTTCGCGTGCCGTTCACTTCAAAACCGTCCAGTGCGGCCTGGGGCTGGCTCTGGCCATAGCCGATTTCCAGCACATAAACCTTGATGCCCGGCGCGCTGTGATCGCACCGGGTCTGCACCTGACCATCGGTAATGTCTTCGAGCCCGCAGGACGCCGACTGAACCTTGATGACTTTCACCTCGCTCAGCGGCGGTGCCGATGCGGCGGATGCAGCGGGTGCCCCGGTCAGCAACAGTGCGATCAACCCGCAGGCCTTCATCCAATGCTTGTTCATGCGATCCATTCCCGAAAAATCAGCGCGCAGTATGGCCGGTTTGGCCGCGACACAAAACTTCGCCGACGATCGATACCAACATCCGCCATATTCCTCACGCTGCTGGTATGATGCGCGGCTTTTTCCGGCCCACCACAATTTTCCAGGCGCTTGCGACGGTCTGTGCTTTGCTGTTGAGGTCGATACATTCACGGCGCCACGCGCGCCACGGGGAGCAGACATGCTGGAAAGGCTGTTTCAACTCAAGGCACACAACACCAACGTGCGGACCGAGATTCTGGCGGGCGTCACGACCTTCCTGGCCATGGCCTACATTCTGTTCGTCAACCCGAGCATCCTCGGCGAGACCGGCATGGACAAAGGCGCAGTGTTCGTCGCCACGTGCCTGGCAGCCGCCATCGGCTCCACGGTGATGGGCCTGATCGCCAACTACCCGATCGCCCTCGCGCCGGGCATGGGCCTGAACGCCTTCTTCACCTACACCGTCGTGCTGCACATGGGCCACACCTGGCAAGTGGCGTTGGGTGCAGTGTTCATCTCGGCCGTGTGCTTCTTCCTGCTGTCGATCTTCCGCATCCGTGAATGGATCATCAACAGCATCCCGCTGCCGCTGCGTTCGGCGATTGCCGCCGGTATCGGCCTGTTCCTGGCACTGATCGCCCTGCACAACGCCGGTATCGTGGTCAGTAACCAAGCGACCATGGTCGGCCTCGGTGACCTGAAACAACCGGCACCGATCCTCGCCACCCTCGGTTTCGCCCTGATCGTTGCCCTTGAAGCCCTGAAAGTGCGCGGCGCGGTGCTGATCGGCATTCTCGCGGTGACCATCGTCTCGATCGTGATGGGCTTCACCCCGTTCGGCGGCGTGACTTCGATGCCACCTTCGCTGGCCCCGACCTTCCTGCAACTGGACATCAAGGGCGCACTGGACATCGGTCTGGTCAGCGTGATTTTCGCCTTCCTGTTCGTTGACCTGTTCGACAACTCCGGCACCCTGATCGGCGTCGCCAAGCGCGCCGGCCTGATGGGCAAGGACGGCCACATGCCGAAAATGGGCCGCGCACTGATCGCCGACAGTACAGCGGCAATGGCCGGTTCGCTGCTGGGCACCTCGACCACCACCAGCTACATCGAATCCGCTGCGGGCGTGAGTGCCGGGGGCCGCACCGGCCTGACCGCCATCGTCGTCGCGATCCTGTTCCTGCTGGCGCTGTTCTTCTCGCCACTGGCCGCCAGCGTGCCGGCCTTCGCCACCGCACCGGCCCTGCTGTTCGTCGCCGTGCTGATGACTTCGGGCCTGGCGGAAATAGACTGGGACGACATCACCGTCGCCGCGCCGGTCGTGGTCACCGCCCTGGCGATGCCATTCACCTATTCCATCGCCAACGGCATCGCCTTCGGTTTCATCGCCTGGACTGCAATCAAACTGCTGTCTGGCCGCGCCCGTGAGTTGAACCCGGCGCTGGTGATCCTGTCGATTCTGTTCGTGATCAAGCTGGGTTGGTTCAACGCATGACTTTTGATTCCCAGGCCTACGCCGCACAACTCGAAGACAAGGTCACGCGCCTGCGTGACCTGCTGGCCCCGTTCGACGCACCGGAGCCAGCGGTGTTCGACTCGCCGCTGCAGAACTTCCGTCTGCGTGCCGAATTCCGCCTGTGGCGCGAGGGCGGTGAGCGGCATTACGCGATGTTCTCGCAGGATGACAAACGCACGCCGATCCTGATCGAAGAATTCCCGATCGCCAGCCTGCGCATCAACCAGTTGATGCCGCAATTGAAAGCGGCATGGCAGGCCAGCGCGGCGCTGAGCCACAAGCTGTTCCAGGTGGAGTTTCTGACCACCCTGGCCGGCGACGCGATGATTACCCTGTGCTATCACCGTCCGCTGGACGAGCACTGGCATGCGGCGGCCACCAAGCTTTCGGCGGACCTGGGCGTCAGCATCATCGGTCGCTCCAAGGGCAAGCGCGAAGTGCTTGGCCTCGATTACGTGGTCGAGAAACTCGAAGTCGGCGGTCGCACTTTCAGCTATCGCCAGCCGGAAGGCGCGTTCACCCAGCCCAACGGCACCGTGAACCAGAAGATGCTCAACTGGGCATACGAAGCACTGGGCGATCGCAGCGACGATCTGCTGGAGCTGTACTGCGGCAACGGCAACTTCACCCTGCCGCTGGCGACCCGCGTGCGCAAAGTGCTGGCCACGGAAATCAGCAAGACGTCGGTTAACGCTGCGTTGAGCAACCTGGCCGAAAACGCTGTGGATAACGTCACCCTGGTGCGTCTGTCCGCCGAAGAGCTGACCGAAGCCCTGAACGAAGTTCGCCCGTTCCGTCGCCTGCACGGCATCGATCTGAAAAGCTACGAGTTCGGCAGCGTGTTCGTCGACCCGCCACGGGCCGGCATGGACCCGGACACCTGCGAACTGACCCGTCGCTTCGACAACATCCTGTACATCTCCTGCAACCCGGAGACCCTGGCGGCCAACATCGCCCAACTGCACGACACGCACCGCATCAACCGCTGCGCGTTGTTCGACCAGTTCCCGTGGACCCACCACATGGAATCCGGAGTGCTGTTGACCCGGCGTTGATCGCCGGTGCCAGAAACAAGAAAGCCGTCCTGACCGACGGCTTTTTTGTGCCTGTTCATGGCACGGGATCGACTTTGCGCGGACGCCCGCCCTTCCTGCCGTTGGCCCGTGCCGCTTCAGCTTTTGCGGTGCTGCTCTGGCGACCATTGCGTGAAGCAATCACCGAAGCCGCCATCGCCATCAAGGGTTGGCTGGCCGAGATCATGCCGGCGATGGAAACCTGCAGGTCCTTGCGGTCGTGGCACAGCGCGGTGCCGGCAAAACCGATGTTCAATCCGGTGAAGTCTTCCGGTTCGAAATCATCGAATTCCCGGTAGAGATTCACTGGCAGCAGCACGCCGCTGTCGTCTTCAAAGTGAATCACCAGGCAAGGTTTCTGAAAGGACACCGACACGGCTTGCAGGCTGCTGCGTCGGCGCAGCCCCCCACGATCGACAGCTTCATCGAGGCGCTTTTCCGTTACCGGTCGATCAGCATGCAAACCGGCCTTTACTGTTTTCATAGTTCGATCTCCACACCTTCCTGAGCACCGACCAGGGCCAGCAAGGTTTTGTTTTCTTCTGGCTCGTAATACGCCGATCCGATTCTGAAGGTTGCATTGGTGACTTCGCGCATGACGGCCACTTCGTTCGAGTCCCCGTCCCACCATTGATTATCGAGACACGCCGTCTGCAAACGAGTCCACCAGATTCGGCGAGCCCGCCGCAGATGAACGGTTTCACGGAGCGATTGGCGCAACCCCTCAAGCACTGCAATCGGTGGCCGACGCGACAGCGGCACCACATCCCATAACTCCACGCCGTTGTGCCAGAAGCTGAATTTGAAGCGGGCACTCCATGCACCTGAATCTACGTGCGCATGGGGCGGACAATGTTCGTCTCGCAGCATGATCACCACCGACAATCCCTTGTAACTGCACACTTTCATGCTAACCCATCCGTTAGGTTAAAGAGTTTCGAAAACTGCCATTCCCTGACAATTCCGACCATCGGCATTGTTGCCTTCAATGGTCATTACGTTTTCGAGCCTAGTGCGGGATTCAGGAAAGCCCCGCGCAAAATGGTAAGCAGTTCTTTCGCAGCGGCCGCGCATTTGCTACATACGAAGACTCATTCCCCGGTGTAATCAATCATGCAGCGACACTTCGACGATCTTCAGCTAGGCAGCATCGAGTTGTTTTGCCTGGCCGCCGAGTGCGGCAGTTTCACCGGCGCGGCGCAGGCGGCTTCGGTGACGCCGGCTGCCGTGAGCCGCTCGGTGTCACGCATGGAGGAACGCCTGGGGGTGCGGCTGTTTGCGCGCACCACCCGCAGTGTGAAATTGACCGACAGCGGCCGGCGCTACTACGAAGAATGCCGTCAGGCGCTGGCGCAACTGGTCGAGGCGCAACGGGAAGTCATGGGCCAGCAGCAGGAACCGTCCGGCACCCTGCGCATCAGTATTCCTACAACCTACGCCCACCACCGGATCCTGCCGCTGCTGCCGGCGTTTCGCGCGCGCTTCCCACAGGTGAAGGTCGACATGCACATCAGCAATCGCAACATCGACTTCGTCGGCGAGGGTTACGACATGGCGATCCGCGTGCGGGCCATTCCCGACTCAGGCCTGATCGCCCGCCATCTGGAAGATGCAGCGCTGGTGATGGTTGCCAGCCCCGAATACCTCAAACGCGCCGGTACGCCGCAGACCCTCGAAGACCTCGAACAGCACGAGTGCATCCAGTACGAATTGCCCAGCAGTGGACGGCGGATCACCTGGCTGTTTTACGACGAAGACGCGCCACGGGAAATCCTCGCCGAGGGCAATTTCTGCTGCTCCGATGACGTGCTCGGAGGCGTGACCCTGGCCAGACACGGCGCCGGGCTGTTCCAGACTTATCGCTTCATTGTGGAAAAAGAACTGGCCGACGGCTCGCTGGTGGAAGTGCTCAAACCCTACAGCGGACGCTCGCGGCCATTCACCCTGCTGTACCCGCAGAATCGCCACATGCCGCTGCGCGTCAGGGCTTTCATTGATTTTCTGGTGGAGCAATTGCCGCGCTGATTCTCGCCTGTGTGCGATCACCGCACACAAAACAGGACTGTCGATGTAGAGCAATTGATTAAAGTAACCAGCTAGTACAATTTAACTCCACAGGTCGAAACCCTCGACCCAAGCCAAAAACAATAAGTGGAGTTTGCCCCCATGCCCCCTATCGTTCTGGTGCTCAACGGCCCGAACCTGAACCTGCTCGGCACCCGTGAACCGGCGACCTACGGTCACGAAACCCTGGCCGACATCTCTGCCCTGTGCGGGCGCGCCGCCGAAGAATTCGGCCTGGCCGTGGAGTTTCGCCAGACCAACCACGAAGGCGAACTGCTCGACTGGATTCACGGCGCCCGCCAGCGCTGCGCCGGCATCGTCATCAACCCGGCCGCCTGGACCCACACTTCAGTAGCGATCCGCGATGCCCTGGTCGCCAGCGAATTACCGGTGATCGAAGTCCACCTGTCCAACGTCCACGCCCGCGAGCCGTTCCGTCATCACTCGTTCGTCTCGGCCATCGCCACGGCCGTGATGTGCGGCTTCGGCAGCCACGGTTATCGCCTGGCCCTGGAACATTTCAGCCAGCGTCTGAAGGGGTGAACCGCATGATCCGCGACAAAGTCATACTGGCCGGGCTGATCGGCGCCGGCATCCAGGCGTCCCGCACCCCGGCGCTGCATGAACACGAAGGCGACGAACAGGGCCTGCGTTACCTGTACCGCTTGATCGATCTCGATCAACTGCAACTGGACAGCAACGCCCTGCCCGACCTGCTACTGGCCGCCGAACGCATGAATTACACCGGACTGAACATCACCTTCCCGTGCAAGCAGGTAATCATCCCGCTGCTCGATGAACTGTCACCCGAGGCCCGAGGCATCGGAGCGGTCAACACCGTGGTGTTGAAGGACGGCAAACGCGTCGGCCACAACACCGACTGCCTGGGGTTCGCCGAAGGATTTCGTCGCGGCCTGCCAGACGTCGCCCGCGAGCACGTCGTCCAGATGGGCGCCGGTGGCGCCGGTGCGGCGGTGGCCCACGCCTTGTTGAGCGAAGGCGTACAAAAACTGAGCATTTTTGATGTGGACATTGAGCGGGCCGAAAGCCTGGCCAACAACCTCAATCAGCATTTTGGCGCGGGCCGCGCCGTGGCCGGACATGATCTGCCGAGTGCGTTGAGTCACGCTGACGGGCTGGTGAACACCACGCCAATGGGCATGGCCAAACTACCGGGCATGCCAGTGCCGGCAGCATTGCTACGTCCAGAGTTGTGGGTGGCGGAGATCGTGTATTTCCCGCTGGAAACCGAACTGCTGCGCAACGCCCGCGCCCTGGGTTGCCGAACCCTGGATGGCGGCAACATGGCGGTGTTTCAGGCCGTGAAGGCGTTTGAACTGTTCAGCGGCGTGGCGCCGGATGCGCAGCGAATGCTGGCGCATTTTCAAAGCATGAAAGGATAAAACCGTGAGGGGGCGACGCCCCCTCGATACCGATCAGGCCTGCAGGTAACGCAGCACCGACTCGCAAATCATTTCGCGATGACGCTGCTTGATGGTTTCGTCCGGCAGGTCGATCTGAAAGATCTCACCGAACGTGTGACGGTTCGACACGCGATAGAAGCAGAACGAACTGATCAGCAGATGCACGTCCAGCGCGTCGAGCCCGGCGCGGAACACACCTTCAGCGGCACCGCGCGCCAGGATCTCGCCCAGCGAATCGAGGATCGTGTTGTTCATCGCCTTGATCGCATCGGAACGCTTCACGTATTCAGCGTTGTGGATGTTTTCGATGCAGACGATGCGCACGAAATCGACGTTGCGATCGTGGTGATCGAAGGTGAATTCCACCAGGCGCCGGATCGCTTCCACCGGCGGCAGCTCGGCCAGGTGCAGACGGCTTTCGGTGCTGCGGATATCGCCGTAGAGCTTCTCCAGCACCTCGACGTACAACTGCTCCTTGCTGCCGAAGTAGTAATAGATCATGCGCTTGGAGGTGTGGATACGCTCGGCGATCGCGTCCACGCGAGCACCGGACAGGCCCTGCTGGACGAACTCGACGATCGCTTCCTGGAGGATGTTTTCGCGGGTTTTTTCCGGGTTGTTCTTGCGACTCTTGCGCGGCTCTACCGCTGGTAAAACGGGGGCTGCGGAAAGTTCTGAAGTCATTGTCATTGCGGGCTCACGGCCATCACTGCACAGGCTGGCGATTATGGGCCGCGCGCCCCAGCGAAGGAAGCCGCGCGACCCGTGTTTAATCCCGCGTTTACGAATTTCCTACAACTTCGCCTGGCGAACAGCGCCACTGCGTGCTTTGGCCATTGCCGCCAGTCGCACCGCGACGTTGGCCGCGCCATAACCCGCGTAACCGTTCTTGCGCTGGATGATCTCGAAGAAGAAGCGCCCTTCGAACGGCTCGGTGTAGACGTGGAACAACTCGCCGCCCTGGGCATCACGGTCGTAGAGCACGTTGTAGTACGCCAGTTCGCTGAGGAACTCGTCATCGAAATCGAAACGCGCCGCGAGGTCATCATAGTAGTTGAGCGGGATATCCAGCAGCGGTACGCCCGCCTCTTTGGCACGGCTGACCTGAGCAAAGATGTCATCGCAGTCGAAGGCGATGTGATGCACCCCGGAACCGCGATAACTCGACAGCGCGTGTGAGATCGCGGTGTTGCGGTTCTCGGAAATGTTCAGCGGCAAGCGGATCGAGCTGTCGCGACTGCGCAGCGCGCGACTCTTCACCAGACCGTACGGATCCGGCAGCACCACTTCGTCGTCGGCCTCGAAATCCAGCAGGCTCTTGTAGAACAGCACCCAGCTGTCGAGGCTGTCCGCCGGCAGCGCCATGGCCATGTGATCGATGCGTTTGAGGCCGCCGCGAGCCACCGCATCCGGCAGCAGATTGAAGTCGGTGCCGTAGACATCCGCCTCTTCATCCACCAGATAAATCAGGCTGCCATCCGGCGCACGCACCGCTGCGAGTTCCAGCTCGTTGGGGCCGACCAGCCCGCGATACGGCTGACCTTTATAGGCGACGGCGCGGGCCAGCGCACTGGCGCTGTCCTTGACCCGCACGGCGGTGGCGCACAGCGACGGGCCGTGGGACTCGAAGAAACTGTGGGCGAACGAGTAAGGTTCGGAGTTGAGGATCAGGTTGATATCGCCCTGGCGCAGCAGGCTGACGCTCTTGGAGCGATGTTGCCCGGCCTTGACGAAACCCAGTCGCTCAAGCCAGTTCGACAGTTTGGCGCCGAGCGCTTCGTCGACGGCAAACTCAAGAAACTCGATGCCGTTGTAGGCGCTGGCCTTCGGCGTCTCGAAGAGGATTTCGCGGTTATCCACAGGACGGATGTCCTGCTCCAGACGCTGGCGGGTTTTCTCCTCCAGATACAGCAGCGAACGCAGACCGTCAGCCGCATTGGCCCGAGGCGGCGCGGCACGGAAGCCGTCGTTGAAGATTTCCAGCGATAGCGGCCCGGTGTAGCCGCTCTGGATGATTGGCGCGAGGAAGCCCGGCAGATCGAATTCACCCTGTCCCGGGAAGCAGCGGAAATGCCGGCTCCACTCCAGCACATCCATCGCCAGGATCGGCGCGTCGGCCATTTGCACGAAGAAAATCTTGTCGCCGGGAATCTCGGCAATCGCCCGTGGATCCCCCTTGAGCGACAAGGTGTGAAAGCTGTCGAGCAACACGCCGAGGCTTGGGTGATCGGCTTGGCGCACGATGTCCCAGACCTGTTGATAAGTATTGACGTGACGCCCCCAGGCCAGCGCTTCATAACCGATGCGCAAGCCACGGGCGCCGGCGTGTTCAGCCAGCAGGCGCAGGTCATCAATGAGGATCTGTTGATCGCCGATGCTGTCGGGGGAGGCGTTGCTGCACACCAGCACCAGGTCGGTGCCCAGTTCCTGCATCAGGTCGAACTTGCGTTCGGCCCGCTCCAGGTTGCGCTCCAGACGATCGCGGCGGCAGCCTTCGAAATCGCGGAACGGCTGGAACAGGGTGATGGCAATCCCGAGGTCGGCGCACATCTGCCGGATTTCCCGGGGACTGCCGTCGTAGTACAGAAGGTCGTTCTCGAAAATCTCCACCCCGTCGAACCCGGCGGCGGCAATGGCCTCGAGTTTTTCCGGCAGGGTTCCGCTCAAGGAAACGGTGGCAATGGATCGCTGCATGTTTCAACTCCCGGTGGAGACTTCGGCTACGAGGATTGCGCCGCTTTTATAAGGTGAGCGAATTATTGGTCCCGGTTTTTCATTGAGCAATTTAAACTGTACTACCCGGTTAGTTTTGCGTGCGATTATCGAACACAATGCCGGTTTGGCGAATTGACGATTTTTCGCCCACTGCCCAACATCCCTTTCACCTTGAGTCCGGATCTGAACCACCGGTCGCAGCGTGCACAAAAAAAGCACACCAAATAACAAATCCAAAAACGGGTGGAACACATGATTCCTTCACAGACTTCCCGCATGGCCCCGGCCATGAGCACTGCCACGGGTGGCATCGGCGACAAGATCCGCGGCGCCATGGCCGTCGGCAAGACCCGTTGGGGCATGCTGGCGCTGGTGTTTTTCGCCACCACCCTCAATTACATCGACCGTGCGGCCCTCGGCGTCATGCAGCCCATCCTCGCCAAGGAAATGAGCTGGACGGCGATGGACTACGCCAACATCAACTTCTGGTTTCAGGTCGGCTACGCCATCGGCTTCGTGCTGCAAGGACGACTGATCGACCGGGTCGGCGTAAAACGGGTGTTCTTCTGCGCCGTGCTGCTCTGGAGCCTGGCCACCGGCGCCCACGGTCTGGCGACCTCGGCAGTGGGCTTCATGGTCTGCCGGTTCATCCTCGGTCTGACCGAAGCGGCCAACTACCCGGCCTGCGTGAAAACCACGCGCCTGTGGTTCCCGGCCGGCGAACGTGCTGTCGCCACTGGCATCTTCAACGCCGGCACCAACGTCGGCGCGATGTTCACTCCGATGCTGCTGCCACTGATTCTTCATGTGTGGGGCTGGCAGGCCGCGTTCCTGTGCATGTCGGCACTGGGCGGGATCTGGTTGCTGTTCTGGGGCCTGAAGTATTTCAACCCGGAAGATCACCCGAGCGTGAAACAGTCGGAGCTGGACTACATCCAGAAAGAAGTCGAACCGGAACAGGCCCGCGTACCGTTCTCGCGAATCCTGCGCATGCGCGGCACCTGGGCCTTCGCCCTCGCCTACTCGCTGACTGCGCCGGTGTTCTGGTTCTACCTGTACTGGCTGCCGCCGTTTCTCAATCAGCAATACAACCTGGGCATCAACGTCACCCAGATGGGCATTCCGCTGATCATCATCTACGTCACCGCCGACTTCGGCAGCGTGGGCGGCGGGATTCTGTCTTCGTTCCTGATCGGTCGCGGCATGAATTCGATCAAGGCACGGCTGCTGTCGATGTTCCTGTTCGCCTGCTGCATCATCGGTGTGGTCATGGCGGCCGGTTCCGCCAACCTGTGGGTTGCGGTAGCGGCCATCTCCCTGGCCATCGGCGCGCACCAGGCCTGGACGGCGAACATCTGGAGCCTGGTGATGGACTACACGCCCAAGCACATGATGAGCACGGTGTTCGGTTTCGGCGGCATGTGCGCGGCGATCGGCGGGATGTTCATGACCCAGATCGTCGGCCACATCCTCACCGTCACCAACAACAACTACACCGTGCTGTTCACCCTGATTCCGGCGATGTACTTCATCGCGCTGACCTGGATGTACTTCATGGCACCGCGCAAAATTCCTACCGTTACCGAATAACCTTCCTGCACCGACCGGCCTGATTTCAGGCCGGTCACGTCTTCAGCGTCGGCTCTGCTGCCACGCTGCCGCCAGTCCGCTGCAACAGATCACCGCGATCCCGATCACCGTCATCAGGGTCGGCGTGTGGGCAAACAACAGCCACCCCAACAACCCCGCAAACACGATCTGGCAATAGCCGAACGGCGCCAGCAACGCTGGCGCGGCATGGCGAAACGCCTGGGTCAGAAACAGGTGCGCCGTCATCCCGCACGTGCCCAGCGCCAGCATCAAGAAAGCGTGCCCAAGGCTCGGCACCTGCCAGAAGAACGGCACCAGCGCACTCATCACCAGCGTGTTGCACAACCCGGCGAAAAAGTTGCTGGTGGTCGGGCTGTCGATCTCACTGAGCTTGCGGGTGAGCAATTGATAGAAGCAGAAAAACAGCGCCGAGCAGAACGGCAACAGAATCGCCGGGGTGAACAATTCACCACCGGGGTGGACGATGATCAGCACGCCGATAAACCCGCAGATCACCGCGATCCACTGGCCCCGCGTCACCCGCTCCTTGAGCAACGGCACCGACAGCGCCGTCACCAGCACTGGTGCAAGAAAGTTGACCGCTGTGGCCTCGGCCAGCGGGATGTACAACAGCGCCGTAGTGAAAAACAGGCTGGTGCCCAGCAGGCACAACGCCCGCGCCAACTGCCACAACGGGCGTTTGGTGCGCAAAACACGCAACCCGGATTGCGGCAGAAAAATCCCCGCCATCAGCAGCGTGTGCACCAGATATCGCGCCCACACCACCATGATGATCGGATAAAAACCCGAGAGGTATTTCGACAGCGCATCGTGGCTGGAGAACAGGAACGTCGCCACGACAATCAGCAAGATCCCCTTGAAGGGTTGGTTGACGCCGGAAAGCGGAGTGCTGACGGTCATTGGCTATCTCTAGAAATCAAAATGAGGAAAAAGCCTCCAGCGATAATTTAGAACCAGGTTCCAAATTCTCACACCCTTCAAGCCAAATTCTGTGCGATCAACGCACAGCTTTACAGACAACCCGATCCCGTCTTCCGTTGCGCGGCTAGACGAACAGCTCCGAAGCCAGGCTCGCCGCCGACAACTCCTCGGTAAACCTCAACAACAGCGGCGCCAGTTCATGCAACCTCGCCCCCGGCATCCGCGCACTCGGTCCGGCAATGCTCAATACCCCGATCACTCGGCCATCCGCCGGATGCCGCACCACGGCGGCAATGGCCGATGTGCCCACCGCCGAACTCTCTTCGACACAGGCATAACCCTGCTCCCGTGCCACGCGCAGATGCTCGAGCAATTCAATGTTGGTTCGTGGTGCATTCGGGCCGATATCCGCCGGCATTTCGGCGGCCTGACGTTCAACCCGCGACAAGGCCTCGGCATCACTCATGCTCGCCAGCCACGCATGGCCGGACGCGGTGTAGAACAGCGGCGCATCGCGGCCCATGTCCGGGTCGTAGCGCAATCCGCTGCGCGCGCCCTGTGACTTGGCGATCCAGGTCTGGCGCTCGCCGTCGGTGACGCCCAGTCGTACCAGCTCGCCGGTTTCCTGCGCCAGTCGATCAAGCACCGGCTGCACGATGTCGGCGCCGCTGCTCGACAGGTAACGAAACCCCATCGCCACCAATTTGGTCGACAAGTGATAACGCAGGGTTTCCGGGTTCTGCCGGACATAGCCCAGCCGGGACAATTCGGCGAGCAAGCGATGTGTCGCACTTTTCGGAATGTCGATTTGTTCGGCGAGGGTTTGCAGCGGCAGTCCGCGCGGCTCGTGGGTGAGGCTCTCCAGTACGCTGAAAACCCGTTCGATCTGACTGCCGGCCATGGTGCGATCCCAGTGAAATTTTGCCGATTCTAAAATACATATCAGCGATTGCGAAATCTGGAACCGACCGCTCGATAATCGCCCTCTTTCTCGGCTGACGAGTTGCCCCTACTGGCTGGCGTTGTTTAGTTTTCGCAATCCCATTCTGAAACCCCATCAATGCAGGAAGCGCCGACCATGCAGCACATCGTCAATAAACATGGACTGAACCTGCCCAAACTCGGCCTCGGCACCTGGCCGATGCTCGGCGACGAATGCACCCGCGCCGTGGAGCAAGCGCTGGAACTCGGTTACCGACATATCGACACGGCGGCGGCCTACAACAATGAAGACGCAGTCGGACAGGCACTGGCGAATACGCCGACACCCCGCGAGCAGATCCACGTCACCACCAAGGTCTGGTGGGACCAGTTGCAACCGGATGCCATGCGTCACTCGCTGGATCGCAGCCTCAAGGCGTTGCGCAGTGAGTACGTCGACCTGTTCATGATCCATTGGCCGACTACTGACTGGGACTTGCCACGCACTCTTGAGACCCTCGCGTCGTTCAAAGAGCAAGGTCTGGCTCGCAATATCGGCGTGGCGAATTTTCCGCTGCCGTTGCTGCGCACAGCCGTCGAGGAATACGGCATCCCGCTGTCCGCCATTCAGGTCGAGTACCACGTCCTGCTCGGACAAAACGCTTTGCTCGACTACGCCCGTCAACACGATCTGGCGCTGACGGCCTACACGCCATTGGCGCGTAACAAGGTCTCGGAGGTTGCGCAGATTCAACAGATCGCCGAAAAACACGGCGTGCTGCCGACTCAGGTCGCGCTGAAGTGGTTGCTGGATCAGGACAATGTCGCAGCGATTCCCAAGGCCAGCAGCCGGGTCAATCAACTGGCCAACCTGGCGTCACTGAAGGTCGAACTGGACGATGACGATCGTGCGCTGATCGCCGCGTTGTCCAAACGCGAACGTCAGGTCAGCCCGGACTTCGCGCCGGTGTGGGACGCCTTCGACCGCTGACACCTGACCCGGCGAAAGAAATTCGCCGGCGGATTGAATTCCCGGCGCCCGCGCTCGTCAATAACAGGCCCGACCTCGTCACGCGAGGTCGGGCCTGTTTGTCTGTGTGCGAATGGACGGACGACCGGACTGGCGCCACACTCACACACCAGCAACACTCATCACCACACACTTTCCACCTGAACAGACGAGGATTCCCACATGCTATGGAGAAAAGGTCGACGCAGTGACAACGTCGTCGATGCCCGTGGCGATGACATGGGCGGTGGCGGTGGAGGCATGCGCTTCGGTGGCGGCAAAGGCCTGAGCCTCGGGGCGATCCTGTTGATCGTCGGTATCGGCTGGATCACCGGGCAGGACCCGCTACAGATTCTCGGCCAGCTCACCGGCCAAGGCACACAGCAAGCCGCACCGACTTCGCAAACCCGTCAGGCACCGCCGGCCAACGATGAACAGGCTGAGTTTGTGCGTTCGATCCTCGGCGACACCGAGGACACCTGGGGCGCGATCTTCCAGCAGGCCGGTCGCCAATATAAGGATCCGACCCTGGTGCTGTTCAGCAACCGGGTCAATTCGGCCTGCGGCATGGCCACCTCGGCCACCGGCCCGTTCTATTGCCCGGCGGACCAGAAGGTCTATCTGGACATGGCGTTCTTCCAGGAAATGTCCCAACGCTTCAAGGCGGCCGGCGACTTTGCCCAGGCCTACGTGATCGCTCACGAAGTCGGACACCATGTGCAGACGCTGCTGGGCGTCTCGGCGAAAATCCAGGCCGCCCGCCAGCAAGGTCGCCAGATGGAAGGTGACGGCGGTCTGCTGGTGCGCCAGGAACTGCAAGCCGATTGCCTGGCCGGGGTCTGGGCCTACAACGCGCAGAAGCGTCTGAACTGGCTGGAACCGGGCGATATCGAAGAGGCCTTGAACGCGGCGAACGCCATCGGTGATGATCGCCTGCAACAACAGGGTCAGGGCCGTGTGGTGCCGGACTCGTTTACCCACGGTACGTCGGCGCAAAGGGTGCGCTGGTTCAAAACCGGATTCGCCCAGGGCCAGGTCGGCCAGTGCGATACCTTTGCGGCGAAAAACCTGTAAATGCATAAATGGCTGTTGGCTTTACTGTTCATCGGCGGCACCGCACAAGCGGCCGGCGTCGACGCGATCAGCCCCGGACGCCTGCAGTTGCAGGCCGGCGAAATGGCGGTGGGCATCGGCCCGGCGCCAGCGAAAATCGAGCGGGTGCTGATCGTCATTCATGGCAAGCTGCGCAACGCCGAGACCTATCGCAAAAGTGGCGAGAGCGCCGCCGAACTGGCCGGGCAAACCGCCAACACCCTGGTGATCGCCCCGCAGTTTCTCAACGAAAGCGATGTCGCTCTCTACTCGTTGCCCGCCAGCGTCCTGCGCTGGAAAGGCAATGAGTGGATGGGCGGCGGGTTATCCACAGGGCCAAACGCGCTCAGCTCCTATGCCGCCCTCGACGAAATCATTGGCCGGCTCAGTGATCGCAAGCAGTTTCCGGACGTGAAGCAGATCGTGATCTTCGGCCACTCCGGCGGTGGTCAGGTGGTGCAGCGCTATGCCCTGCTGGCCCGCGAACAGCCGGCGCTCAAGGCCGAAGGCATTCGCTTGCGTTATGTGGTGGCCAACCCGTCCTCGTACGCCTACTTCAATGAACAACGGCCGGTGGCGTTCGATCACGCGCAGTGCCCGGGTTTCAATCGCTGGAAGTACGGTCTGGTGGATCCGCCGATCTACTCCGGTGGGCAAACGCCTGCGCAGCTTGAAGGCAGTTACGTCAAACGCGAGGTGATTTATCTGCTCGGCCAGCAGGACACCGACCCGCAACACCCGGCGCTGGACAAGAGCTGCGCCGCCGAAGCGCAAGGCGCCTATCGCCTGATGCGCGGAAAAATGTTCTTCAGCTATCTGCTGCGTCGGCATCCGGAAGGGGTGAATCAGCGGCTGGTGGAAGTGCCCGGCATCGGACATAACGGCGACGGCATGCTGACCTCGCCGGAAGGCCAGAAAGCGATATTCGACCAATAAAAAACGGGGGCCGAAGCCCCCGTTTTTTTTCAAGCGGACAACATCCGCCGCAATTCCACACAATCCTTCGCATGCCAGTCGGTCAGCTCCGGCCACGGATTATCCGGCAGGTTCACCAGCACCGTGTGGGTGCCCGCTGCCCGACCGCAGTCGAGGTCGAAGCGGTAATCGCCGACCATCACCATCTCGCTCGCCGGCACTTGCCAGGCCTCGGCCAGTTTCAGCAAACCGCCCGGGTGCGGTTTCGGCGGCGCTTCATCGCGGCCCAGTACATCGTTTACCGCGAAGCAGTCCGCCAGGCCGATGGCCTCCAGCGTCACATGGGCCAGCTCCCGCGCATTGCGGGTCAGAATGCCGAGGCGATAGCCCCGCGTGTGCAGGTCGCGCACCAACTCCACCGCGCCGACTGCCGGGGTCGAGCCGAGCGCCAGATCGCGCTCATGTTCCAGCAGCCACGCATGTTTCGCCGCCGCTTCTTCGGCGGGTAACGCCGCGAGATGGGTGAGGATGTCATCCTCCGGCGGGATCGCCAGTGCCACGCGAATCGCCGCGAAGTCGTGCACGGCGACGGTCAGGGTGCCGTCCATGTCGAACACCCAGTGCCGCACATCCGCCAGACTCATGCCCAATCCTTGCGATGACGGATCAGGCCTTCCTGAGTCACCGACGCCACCAATTGCCCGGCGCGGTTGAACACGCTGCCACGGGAGAAGCCGCGGGAATTGCCGGCCCACGGGCTGTCCATGGCGTAGAGCAACCAGTCATCGGCGCGCAGATCGTTGTGGAACCACAAGGCGTGGTCGAGGCTGGCGACCTGCATGTCTTTCTGCCAGACCGATTTGCCGTGCGGCAGCATCGAGGTGGTCAGCAGACCGAAGTCCGAGGCGTAGGCCAGCAGGTATTTGTGCAGCGCCGGGATGTCGGCCAATGCACCGTCGGCACGGAACCACACGTACTTGATCGGGTCCGCCGGTTGCGGGTTGTACGGGTCTTTTTCAGTGACCGGGCGCACTTCGATCGGCTTCGGGCACAGCAGCTTTTCACGCATGTGTTCCGGGATCAGGTGCGCGCGTTGCTGGGTCAGTTCCAGCTCCGACGGCAGGTTTTCCGGGCCGACCACTTGCGGCATCTGGCTCTGGTGTTCGAAGCCTTCTTCGTCGTACTGGAACGAAGCGCTGCAAGTGAAAATCGGGTGGCCCTTCTGGATCGCGGTCACGCGGCGGGTGCTGAAACTGCCGCCGTCACGCACGCGATCCACCGAGTAGACCACCGGCAACTTGGCATCGCCCGGGCGCAGGAAATAACCGTGCATCGAATGCACATGACGCGTCTCTTCAACGGTCTGACTGGCCGCCGACAGCGACTGGCCGAGCACCTGGCCGCCGAACAACTGGCGAAAGCCCAGATCCTGACTGCGACCACGGAACAGGTTTTCCTCGATCGGTTCGAGGGTCAGCAGATCCACCAGATCTTCCAACACTTGGCTCATTCAGACTCTCCTCACACAACGCTATGCCGCGCAGTCTTGGCTGCGGCGGCCAATTCAGGTTCTGGCGCGAGCCATGATCGCGCCATTGTAAACGTCCGTGTCGGCTTAGCCATGCAGGGTCTGCAGCCATTGCTCCCTGGTGATGCGGTACAACAGATGTCGACGCAACGGGTGATCGACAGCCACTTTCGGGTGATCGAAATCATGGGCCGGGTCGTGATGCATGCCGATGGCCTGCATGACTTTTTCCGACGGCAGATTGCTCTGCGCAGTGAACGCCACAATTTCCTTCAGGGCCAACCGGTCAAAGCCACAGCGCAGCGCGGTCCACGCCGCCTCGCTGGCATAACCCAGGCCCCAGTGTTCTTTCGCCAGGCGCCAGCCGATTTCCACCGCCGGGGTGAACGGCGCGTCGAAACCGACCACGCCGAGCCCGGTAAAACCGATGAATTCGCCGGTGTCCTTGCGCTCCAGCGCCCACAGACCGTAACCATGCTCGGCGAAATGACCGCGTACACGGCCGATCAGCGCCGCGCTTTCCAGCCGACTCAAGGGGGCGGGAAAGTAGCGCATCACCTGCGGATCGGCGCACATCGCCGCAAATGCCGGCAAATCCGCGTCCTGCCACTGACGCATCAGCAGTCGCGCGCTTTCCAGCTCAAGTATCGGCTCCATCGTGCCCCTCCGTTTCCATGCCGCAAGTCTACATCGCTGGTAGGCTTTGCACTCTTTCCTACAGCCTTTATGAATAGTCCGCCATGCCATTGCCGTTGATCTACCACGAAGACTACAGCCCCGAGTTTCCGGCGGATCACCGCTTTCCCATGGACAAGTTCCGCCTGCTGCGCGATCACCTGGTGGACAGCGGTCTGACCCGCGATGAAGACCTGCTACGCCCTGAACTGTGCCCTGCCGACATCCTCGCCCTGGCCCATGACCGCGGTTATATCGAACGCTACATGAGTGGCGAGTTGTCCCGTGAAGACCAGCGGCGCCTCGGCCTGCCATGGAACGAAGCGCTGGCCCGGCGCACGGTGCGGGCCGTCGGCGGTTCGATTCTGGCGGCAGAGAAAGCGCTGGAGCATGGCCTGGCCTGTCACCTCGCCGGCGGCACCCATCACGCCCACTACGACTACCCCGCCGGGTTCTGCATCTTCAATGACCTGGCGATCATCAGCCACTACCTGCTGCAAAGCGGCCGGGTGAACCGGGTGCTGATCTTCGATTGCGACGTGCATCAGGGCGACGGGACTGCACGGATTCTGCACAACACCCCGGAAGCGATCACCGTTTCCCTGCACTGCGAAAAGAACTTTCCTGCACGCAAGGCCGAAAGCGACTGGGACATTCCGCTGCCCAACGGCATGGGCGATACCGATTACCTGAAAGTGGTCGACGATGCGCTCAACTACCTGCTGCCGCTGTATCAACCAGATCTGGTGCTGTACGACGCCGGTGTCGACGTGCACAAGGACGACGCCCTCGGTTTTCTGCAACTGACTGACGAAGGCGTAGCCGCCCGCGACGAAAGCGTGATGCGCCACTGCCTGGGCCGCGACATCCCGGTGGTCGGGGTGATCGGCGGCGGTTACAGCAAGGATCGCCAGGCCTTGGCCCGCCGTCACGGCATCCTTCATCACAGTGCGCAACGCGTCTGGCAGTCATCGGGTTGTCATTGAGTTGTGCTGCGTTACCCACAATGGCTGTGGAACGGCCTGTGGATAACCTGAGCGAAACGGACTACAGCCCACGCTGAACATAGCCTGCAGCAAGCTGGTTGTTTTTTGATCAGGCCTGACAATGGCCGCTGCTGCTAGAATGCGCGGCTTATTCCGCCACGCTATTGCCGCTGCCATGACTCAGACTTCCGCCGCCCTTCCCGCTCACGTCGCCATCATCGGCGGTGGCCCCGCCGGCCTGATGGCCGCCGAAGTGCTGAGCCAGGCCGGAGTCCGCGTCGATTTGTACGACGGCATGCCCTCGGTGGGCCGCAAGTTCCTGCTGGCCGGGGTCGGCGGCATGAACATCACCCATTCCGAAGCCTACCCAGCGTTCCTCTCGCGCTACGCCGAACGCGCCCCGAACATCGCCCCGTTGCTGCGCGCGTTCGACGCCGACGCACTGTGCCGCTGGATTCACGACTTGGGCATCGAAACCTTCATCGGCAGCTCCGGCCGGGTGTTCCCCACCGACATGAAAGCCGCGCCGTTGCTCCGTGCCTGGCTCAAGCGCCTGCGCGACAGCGGCGTGGTTATCCACACCCGCCACCGCTGGCTCGGCTGGGATGAAAAGGGTGCGTTGCGCATCGACAGCCCGGAAGGCGAGAAAACCCTGAATCCCGACGCCACCCTGCTGGCCCTCGGCGGCGGCAGCTGGTCGCGGCTGGGTTCCGACGGCGCGTGGATGCTGCCGCTGGAGCAGCGCGGCGTAGGACTGGCGCCGTTGCAGCCGAGCAATTGCGGCTTCGAGGTGCAGACCTGGAGCGAAGTGATGGTCAGCAAATTCTCCGGCGCGCCGCTGAAAAATATCGCCATCGGTTTGAACGACGATGTTCCGCGTTTGGGCGAGTGTGTAATTACCGCGACCGGCATCGAGGGCAGTCTGATCTACGCGCTGTCGGCGCCGATTCGTGAGGCGATCAATGTGCACGGTGCCGCGACTGTTCACATCGACCTGCTGCCCGGCCGGCCTGTGGATAAATTGCAGGCGGCATTGAGCAAACCTCGGGGTTCACGCTCGATGGCCAAGCATCTGCACAGTCAGGTCGGGATTGACGGGGTGAAAGCGGCGCTGTTGCGGGAACTCACTGACGCTGCGACCTTTGCCGATCCGGCATTATTGGCCCGGGCGATCAAGGCCTTGCCGCTGACGCTGGTGAAAACCCGTCCGCTGGACGAAGCGATCAGCAGTGCCGGTGGCGTGACGTTCGAGGCGATGGATGAGCGGCTGATGCTCAAGGCGTTGCCGGGGGTGTTCTGTGCCGGGGAGATGCTGGATTGGGAAGCGCCGACTGGCGGGTATTTGCTGACGGCGTGTTTTGCCAGTGGCCGGGCGGCCGGAGCTGGAATGCTGGACTGGTTGAAACAGCGCAACTGATCGTTCCCGCATTGCACGGGAACGACCCAATCTAATGCTTAAGGCTTACGCTTGCGCGGCCCGGTATTGAACACCGGCACCTTGCGCACAGGCTTGATCGCCACCTCCGGCGCCGGGGTATCCCCGCTGTCCACCCACTTGCCCAGATTACGCTTGCCGCCGCCACCGGAAGCTTTCGGCTTTTTCGGTTTCTTCGGCTTCTTGATCACCTGGCCACTGGCATCGGTGTCTGGCACACGGTGCTCCGGCACGAAGTCCGGCTCAACCTCGCGCTTCAACGTGCTGCGGGTCAGCATTTCAATCGCCGACAACATGTTCACTTCATCGGCACACACCAACGAAATCGCCTCACCGGTCGCACCTGCGCGGCCAGTCCGGCCGATACGGTGGATGTAATCCTCGGCAACGATCGGCAGATCAAAGTTGACCACCAACGGCAGGTCTTCGATATCCAGACCACGGGCGGCGACGTCGGTGGCCACCAGAATCTGCACTTCGCTCATTTTGAAACGGTCCAGCGCCCGCTGCCGAGTCGCTTGCGGCTTGTCGCCGTGGATGCCGTCGGCATTCACGCCCAGGCCCTGGAGCTTCTCGACCAGCGCGTCCACACCATTACGGGTCTTGGCGAACACCAGCACCTGCTTCCACTTGTTCTTGCGCATCAGGTGCACGAACAGTTCCGGCTTGCGCTTTTTGTCCACCGTCACCACCCATTGCTTGACGGTGTTGGCGGCCACGTTGCGCGGGCTGACTTCGATGCTCAGCGGATCGTTGAGCATCTGCCCGGCCAGCAGGCGGATGTCATCGGAGAAGGTCGCGGAGAACAGCAGCGTCTGACGTTTCTTCGGCAGCGCGCGGTAAATGTTCGCCAGCTCCTCGGAAAAGCCCAGGTCGAGCATGCGGTCGGCTTCGTCCAGCACCAGGGTTTGCAGCTGATTGAATTTCAGCGCCTTCTGGCGGAACAGGTCGAGCAAACGGCCCGGGGTTGCCACCAGCAGATCAACGCCGCCGCGCAGCTTCATCATCTGCGGGTTGATGCTGACGCCGCCGTACACCGCGTAAGTGCGCAACGGCAGGTTTTCGGCGTACTGGCGCACGGCTTCGTGGACTTGCTCGGCCAACTCGCGGGTCGGTACCAGGATCAATGCACGGACCGAGTTGGCAGCGACTTTCGGCCCTTCCATGCTCAGCAGCTGCAACAGCGGCAAGGCGAAACCGGCGGTCTTGCCGGTGCCGGTCTGGGCTGCGGCCATCAGGTCGCGACCGGCCAGCACGGCCGGAATGGCTTGCGCCTGCACCGGCGTCGGGGTCTGGTAGCCGAGCTTCTCGAGGGAGCGCAGCAAGGGTTCGATCAGGCCAAGGGTGGCGAAAGTCATGGGAGTACCGTAGGAAAAATCAGAGCAAAGTGTGCGATGGCGCGCAGTTTACCCTAATTCGCACGCTGCTCCGTCGCTATGGCCTTCGTTGCGGCAGCCGGCTCGGTGACCACCGGCAGCTGCCGTGGGCGGCGCCACTGCGGCAGACCGATCAGCACCACAGCGCCGATGATCACCAGCATCGCCAACGCCTCTTCGATCCCGATGGTCTCGCCGACAAACACGATCCCCAGCAACACCGCCACCGCCGGGTTCACATAGGCATAACTGGTGGCCGCCGCCGGACGGACGTTTTTCAACAGATACATGTAGGCGTTGAAGGCGATGATCGAGCCGAAGAAAATCAGGTATGCCAGCGCCAGCCAGCCTTCCAGTGGCGGCATGGCCTGCAGGTGTTCACCGCTCGCCGCGCTGCCGATCAACAGCACCACACCGCCCACCAGCATTTCCACGGCACTGGCCATTGCGCCCTGGGGCAACGGCAGGTGCTTGCTCCACACCGAACCAAACGCCCAGCTCGCCGCCGCGAAAATCAGCAGCGCCGCGCCCAGCGGGCTCGATTGCAGGTTGGAGCCCATGTTGAGCATCGCGATGCCGATAATCCCCATCGCCACCCCGGCCCATTCCAGACGCGTGTTGCGAGCGCCCCAGAAATAACCGCAGAGCAAGGTAAACAGCGGCACCGTCGCCACTGCCAGTGCGGCAACACCCGACGCCACACCGCTGTGTTCGGCCAGGGTCACCGCACCGTTGCCGAAACTGAGCAACAGAATCCCGATGATCCCCGCCGCTTTCCACTGCGCCCAGGTCGGCGCCGGTGCCCCGCGCCAGCGCAGGAACGCGTACATCAGGCTGCCGGCGATCACGAAGCGCACGCCGCCTAGCATCAGCGGCGGCCAGTATTCGACGCCGATGCGGATCACCAGATAGGTCGATCCCCAAATCACGTACAACGCAAAAAACGCGGCGATCAGCGGCAAGGAAAAACGGCGCACGGCAGACATGAGACGACTCGACATCAAGGCAGGGAGACTGGTTATTCTAGAAAGGCCAACCGCTAAAAATAAGTTACAAAACCTGTTTATAGCGCCGGTACACTTTTGAAAACACGGAGATCGACGGCCAAAACCGCGATTTCGAAAGTCTGGCATTTTCAGGAGTCCGACCTTGGACAAATACGACCGCATGCTGCTCAGCGCCCTGCTCGAAAACGGTCGCGCGTCCTACGCCGATCTCGCCCGCAAAGTGAACCTCTCCGCCCCCGCCGTCGCCGAGCGCGTGGCCAAACTGGAGGCCAGCGGCGTCATCACCGGCTACTCGGCCAAGGTCGACATGGCCAAGCTCGGCCTGCCGATCCAGTGCGTCATCGAACTGCGCCTGAACCAGCACGGCAACCCGAAGGTGTACGACGAACTGATCAGAATTCCGCAACTCACCGAATGCCACCGCGTCACCGGCGACCCGTGCGTGATCATGCAGGCCGCCGTGGGCTCGATGACCGAGCTGGAAGAGCTGATCAACCGGGTGGCGAAATTCGGGTTCAGCAAGACGTCGATCGTGTTGTCGAGTGCGATAGAGAAGCGGGTGCCGCTCGGTCATATCGAGGGCAACGGCAAATAATCAGCGAAATCGCTGAAGATGCTCCCGAACCTTCGCCGCCGGCACTTTCTGCAACTTGCAAAGCAGGTCATGAGACAACTCCCGCACCCCATGCTTGCACCGCAACTCATCCGCCAGATGCGCCAGCAAGTTCGCCGCCATCTCCGCATCCGCCATCGCCCGGTGGGCCTGGCCGGTATGCGGCAGTTGGGCGAAGGTCGTGAGCGTGCCGAGCTTGTGGTTCGGCGCCGCCGGCATCAGGCGACGGGCCAGCAGCAGCGAACAGGCAAAGTTCTGCAGGCGGGTGCGTTTGATCCGGCCCAGTTCGAAGTCCCAGAACTTCTGGTCGAACGCGGCGTTGTGCGCCAGCAGGGGCGTGCAGCCGACGAATTCGTTGACTTCGTTCATCACCTGCTCGGCCGAGGGCGCGGTGCGCAGCATGGCGTTGCTGATGCCGGTGAGTTGTTCGATGAAGGCCGGGACGCGTACGCCGGCGTTCATCAGGCTCTGGTAACGCTCGACGATGCGGCCGTTTTCCAGCATGACCACGGCGATTTCCGTGGCCCGGCAGCTGCTGCTCGGCGAGATGCCGGTGGTTTCAAAGTCGATGACTGCAATGCGTTCCAAACCGGGTTCAACTCCGTTCAATTCTTGAGCAACAGCGTGCCTTCAATCGGCACATAACGGCTGGCGGCGCGGATCAGCGAGTTGGCGGTCAAGCCGGGAACGCCATAGGCCACCGCTTGCACGCCGTGTTTGTTGATGATGCGTTCGAGCAGCATGTCGAAGTCGCCATCACCGGAGGCCAGGACGATTTCGTCGACGTGGTCGGCGGCGTCCATGATGTCGAGGGTGATGCCCACGTCCCAGTCGCCCTTGGCCGAGCCGTCGCTGCGCTGGATGTAGGGTTTGAGTTTCACGGTGAAACCGAGGTTGCGCAGGATCTGCTGGAATTGCTGCTGTTTGCTGTCGCCCCGGTCGATCGCATAGGCATAAGCCTCGACGATCTGCCCGTGCTGGCTGACATCCGCCCACAGCGCCGCGTAGTTGAAGTGGCAACCATAGGCCTGGCGGACGGTGTAGTAGAGGTTCTGCACATCGGCGAACACTGCGATTTTTTTCACCGGAGTTCCTGTGAGCGCTGACGCGCATGAGCCGGATCAGGCACCAGGCCCGAAAAAGGCGCTCAGTATGCCAGCCCGAAGGAAGGTTCCGCGAATAATCGGCCCGGGGCGCTCAGGCGCCCCGGACGAATGGTGAATCAGACGAAGGAATCGTCGTCATCGAAGAACGATGAGTTGTCATCGCTGTAGTCGGTGTCGGTGAAGCCACCCTGGTTGTTGCCGAAGGAATCGTTGTTGGCCATGCGCTGGTCATCGCCCCAACCGTTATTACCCTGATCGGCCACTTGCGCAGGCTCTTCCTTGATCACTTCGACGATTTCTTCCGGCTGCTGGTTGTGATGGAACAGGCTGCTGATGCCTTGGGCCAGCATCACGCCACCGGCCACACCGGCCGCGGTTTTCAGGGCGCCGCCGAGGAAGCTGCTGCCCGCCGCCGGGGCCGCTTGCTGTTGGCCATAACCCGGTGGTGGCGCGCCGAAGTTCTGTTGCGGCGCGGGGGCACCGAAGTTCTGTTGCGGAGCCGGCTCACGCCAGCCGCCAGTAGAAGCCAGGGCGCTTTGGGTCGGCGCCGGGCGCGGGCTGCTGCCACCGAAGATGCTCGACAGGAAACCACCGCCGCTCGGCGCCGGGGCAGCACTTTGCGCCTTGGCCGATTGCAGTTCGGCCTGCAGTTGCTGAACCTGTTGAGTCAGTTGTTTGTTCTGTTCGTCGAGGCTCTTGATCGCGGCCTCCTGCACCAGAATCGCCTGGGTCATGAAATAGCCTGCGGCCGGCTGGCGCGTCAGGTGTTCCTTGATCCGCGCCTCGGCCTGGGCGTCACGCGGGGCTGCCTCCGTTTCGGCCTGTTGCAGCCGGGAAAACAGTCCATCGATCAGGGTTTGCTCTTCGCTGTTCATGGCGACCTCGTAGATTGCCGGGGATAACGTTGCCCTCCTCCACAGTGGAGGAGGCGCACCTCTGTAATGGAGGCAGTGACAGAATGTTTCAATGGTCTTTACCGAACGTTTACGTTTGCGCCCGGCAGCACATCATCGGTTAAAGTGAGCCACTGTTTTTGACCTGCGATACCGACTGATGAATGCCTTCGATGTGCTGCGTGACTCGCTGTATTTCTTTAAACGCAATCTGGTGCGGATCGTCCAGCTGTGCCTGCCGCTGGTGATCTTCGAAGCCGCGCTGCAACAAGTGGTCGATCGCGCCAGCGACCCGGACGGTTATTCGGCCATCAGCGTGATCGTCGGCCTGCTGGTCTATCCGCTGTACACCGCCGCGCTGATCCTGTTTCTCGACGCCCGCACCCGCGGCGAATCCCCGCAAACCCTCGATCTGCTGGCGATGTCGGCGCGCCTGTGGCCGCGTTTCGCCGTGCTCACTGCGCTCAACACGATGTTGATCCTGCTGGGCCTGTCCCTGTATTTCCTGCCAGGCCTGTGGCTGATGGTCACCCTGGCCTTCGGTGAATACCTGCTGGTGCTGCGCGGCTACGGCCCGTTGCAGGCGATGAAGGAAAGCCTGCGCCTGAGCCGTGGGCATTTCCTGCGGATTCTGGCGTGCATCCTCTGTGTGATGGGGCCGTTGTGGCTGCTCAAGGGCCTGACCTTGCAGGTCTATCCCGATCCGCAGAATCCGTTGATCGCCGTGCTGATCGACAGTGGCCACAGCTTCCTGCAACTGTTCACCAGCGTGGTGCTGTTCCGCCTGTTCATGCTGATCAGCGAATTGCCCGACAAACGTGACGGAATAGTCTGACCGCTCTGCGCTTGGGCTGAGCGACGGGTCTCGGGTATGCTCGGGACCACTTCCGTATCGCTATAAGCCGAGCCATGACCCGTCTACTGCGCTACATCCTGCTCTCCGTGCTGCTGGCCGTCGCCCTGACCGGCGTGATGATTTTCAGCCTGACCTGGCGCCCCGACGCCCGGGAGACCCTGCCGGTCAGTTGCACCGGGCAGCCGCCGACGCTGGTGCCCGGCCAGGCGCTGAAGGTCATGACCTGGAACGTGCAATACCTGGCCGGCAAGCGTTATGTGTTCTGGAATGACCTGGCGCAAGGCGACGACGAAGCACCCACCCCGGAAGACATGGCGTTCAGCCTCGATGAAGTGGCGCGGGTGATCCGCGACGAGCAGCCCGACGTGGTGCTGTTGCAGGAACTGGATGACGGCGCCAAGGCCAGCGACTATCAGAACCAGCTCAAGCTGTTGCAGGAACGCCTCGCCGACCTCTACCCGTGCAGTGCCCATGCCTTCGACTGGAAGGCCGATTTCGTCCCGGATCCGCATGTCTTCGGCAGTGTCGGCCGGCAACTCGCGACCCTCAGTCGCTTGCGCATCGAACACGCCGAACGCCTGCAATTGCCGGTGCAGCCGCTGAATATCATCAGCCGCCAGTTCCAGCCGAAAAACGCCCTGCTCGCCACCACCCTGCCGTTCAGCGATGGCGGGCAACTGGTGGTGTTCAACACGCATCTGGATCGCGCCATGCAGCCGGACGAAACCTTGCAGGCGCAAGTGGCGGCGGTGGCCAAGGTTCTCGACAAACACGAAAGCCACGGCACGCCGTGGCTGATCGGGGGTGACTTCAACCTCTTGCCGCTCGGCCAGTACCGGCGCCTGCCCACCGAACAGCGCACGCCCTACTCCGTGGACAGTGCGCTGCATCTGCTGTGGGACAAGTATCCGATGATCCCGACCAACAACGAAGCCGGCGGCATCGACCGCGCCAAGTGGCTGACCCATTACCCCAACGACCCCGGCCTCAACGGCCCGGATCGCACGGTCGATTACCTGTTCTACAGCCCGAAGATCAAACGGGTCGAGGCCACGGTGCGTCAGGACGATACCTTGCGCATTTCCGATCATCTGCCGGTGATTGCGAAGTTCCTCCTGCCACCTAACTGACCTCAGTGAGCCTCTTCGAGATCGTCGTGCAACAGCCCGAAGATCTGCCGTTTCATGTCGATGAACGAGCGCTCCATGACCATGTCCAGCGTGCGCGGTCGTTCGATCGGCACATCGAGAATCTGCTTGATCCGCCCGGGCCGCGCGCCCATCACATACACCCGGTCGCCGAGCAGGATCGCTTCGTCGATATCGTGAGTGACGAACAGCACGGTTTTCTTGCTGTTGCCCCACACCCGCAGCAACAGCTGCTGCATTTGCAGACGGGTCTGGCTGTCGAGGGCGCCGAAGGGTTCGTCCATCAGCAGTATCTGCGGATCGTTGGCCAGCGCCCGGGCAATCGCCACCCGTTGCATCATGCCGCCGGACAACTGCTTGGCGTAGTTGTCGGCAAACCCTGACAACCCGACTTCGTGCACGTAGTGATCGACGATCTCCTTGCGCCGCGCCGCCGGCATGCCCCGGCGCTTGAGGCCGAACTCGACGTTCTGCCGCACGGTCAGCCACGGGAACAGCGTGTAGCTCTGGAACACCATCCCGCGATCCGCGCCGGGGCCCTGCACTTGCTGGCCGCCGACGTAGATCTCGCCGGACGTCGGCTCGGCCAGGCCGGCGGTGAGGTACAGCAGGCTCGACTTGCCGCAGCCCGACGGCCCGACCAGCACCGCGAATTGCTGATCCGGCACTTCGAACGACACTTCTTCAAGCGCAGTGAATGTTCCGCCGCCGGGTTTGGTGTAGCGCAGGCTGACCTTGTCCACCTGCAACCTTGGCGCGGCGAGTGCCGGTGCGGCGACCGGCTCGATGAAACGACGGTTGGCAGCGGTTACTGAGCCCATGCGGCAATCCTCAAACGCAAGAAGCGGAACAGTTGATCGGTGACCAGGCCGAGCAGGCCGATGATCGCGATGGCGAGAAAAATCACATCCACCTGAAAGCCGCGCATGGCCTTGAGGCTCAAGTAACCGAGGCCACTCGATGCGGCTACCAGTTCGGCGACCACCAGATACGTCCAGGCCCAGCCCATGGTCACCCGCAAGGTGTCGAGCACACCTGGCAACGACGCTGGGGCGATCACATGCAGCACCGCGTCACGCCGGTTGGAACCGAGGGTGTAAGAGGCGTTGATCAAGTCCTTGGAGATGCCTTTGGACACGTCCGCGACCATCACCAGTTGTTGGAAGAACACACCGAAAATGATCACCGACACCCGCTGCTCCAGACCGATACCGATCCACAGGATGAACAGCGGCACGAACGAGGTCACCGGCAGGTAGCGGATGAAGTTGACCAGCGGTTCGAGGAACGCCTGGACGATACGGAAGCTGCCCATCAGCAAGCCCAGCGGCACTGCCACCAACGATGACACGATGAAGCCGACCATCACCACTTCGACACTGGCCCAGACATGCTGGCCGAGGGTGCCGTCGCGGCTCAGGCGCACGGCGGCTTCAACCACCGCACCGGGCGTCGGCAGGAACATCCCCGGCACGATGCCGCCGTAGGACAACCCGGCCCACAGGCCGACCAGCAACACCCAGGCCAGACCGCTGGCGCTCCACACCACTGGCACCGGCAATCCGGTCTTCGGCGTGATGCAGCGGCTCAGCCATGAATTGCGCTTGAACATGACCAATCTCCTAGAGCGGGCTGACGAAACGGTTATCCACCAGATCGTCGTTGCTGACGTTGTAGGGCTTGCCCTGCAATTCGCTGGCGGTTTCGTTGGCCAGTTTGATCAGCGGTGCGCTGTCACCCGGCGCGCCGGGTTTGCCCAGCAGCTTCTCGCTCATGGCCTGATCGTAGAAACGCACGCCCTGCGCGGCGGCGGCCAGTTCCTTCGGATCGGACAGGTAACCGCCGACGCCCTTGGCCATGATTTCGTAGGCTTTCTGTGGATGGTCCTTGGTGTACTGCACCGCTTTGTAGAGACCGGCGACCAGCGCCTTGACGTCTTCCGGCTGCTTCTCGATCACCGTGCAGTTGAGCGCCACCACATCGACGATCACACCCGGCGTACTGCTGCTGTCGATCAGCACCTTGCCCTGCTGCTTGTCGCGCACCATCGACAGATGCGGTTCCCAGGTCACGGCGGCCGGCACACGACCGGCGATGAACGCCGTGGCGGCATCGTCGGCGGTCATGTTCTGCACGGTGATGTCACTCATGCTCATGCCGTTCTTTTTCAGCAGGTACGACAGCCAGAACTGCGAGGTCGAACCTTCATTGACGGCCACGGCCTGGCCCTTGAGTTCCTGCAGGCTCTTGACGTTCTTGCCGACCAGCACGCCGTCGCCGCCATGGCTGTCATCCAGCGCGGCCACGGCCTTGAAGCAGAACTGCGGGCGGTACTTGAGCACTTCGTCGATGGTCGAGGCCGAGCCGGACAATTGCCCGGACGCCTGGGCGGCCATGTACATCGACGCTTCTTCGACCACCGGCAATTCGACGGTCAGGCCGTTTTCCTTGAAGTAGCCCAGATCCTGGGCCAGATACAGGGTGCCGTAGCCGACCCACGTGGTGTGGCCGATCGACAAGGTGCCGGCCTGGGCGCCGGTGACTGAAAGGGCGGAAATCGCCAGAGGACATGCAAGACGGGTAAACAAGGACTTGTTCATGGAGCACTCCCAACGCTGTTGATTTAGTTGTCATGGGCAGTACGGCCAGCCGTGGTGTCGCGATTGCACGCTGCGGTCTCTGCTGGACTCTGGCGGGCAATGCCTTGGCTGGCGAAATCGATGTTGACCCAGGCTTGGCGTCAGGAAAACGAGGAAATAGTTAGACGCGAACGATGAAAAAACTGGGTAGTGCGCACCGCGAAAGGGCGCGTCGGGCGGGGGTGCCCGAGGTGGGTGCAAAGCCAAAAAAAATCGCAGCCGAAGGCTGCGATTGTTAACGGTTCATGCAGGTTTCAAATCAGAGCCGGCCGTATTCCTGCGCCGTACGATCCAGCGCTTTCAACGTCTTGCCCACCAGCTCGTCAATCTCTTCACGGCTGGCAATCAGCGCCGGCGCCATGATCATCCGCCCCAGGGTCGAGCGAATGATCACCCCCTCTTCAAAACCGATCGTGCGGCAGCGCCAGGCGATGTCGTTCTCGTTGGCGAAGCGCTTGCGTGTCGCCTTGTCTTCGGCCAGTTGCAGCGCCGCGACCATGCCCGTGCCCTGGATATCGCCCACCAACGGGTGATTGCCGAACACCTCGCGCAGACACTGTTGCAGGTACGGCCCGATGTCATCCTTGACCCGCGTCACCACGCCTTCATCGCGCAATGCCTTGAGGTTGGCAATCGCCACCGCCGCCGCCACCGGGTGCCCGGAATAGGTCAGGCCGTGGGCGAATACGCCGCCCTGCTCCACCAGCACGTCGGCCATTTTCTTCGACAGGATCAAGCCACCCATCGGGATATAACCGGAGGTCAAACCCTTGGCGATGGACAGAGTGTCCGGCTCGAAACCGAAGTATTCGTGGGCGAACCATTCACCCGTGCGACCAAAGCCGCCGATCACTTCATCGGCGCACAACAGCACGTCGTACTTGCGGCAGATACGCTGGATTTCCGGCCAGTAGCTTTCCGGCGGAAAGATCATCCCGCCCGCGCCCTGGAACGGCTCGGCGATGAAGCCTGCAACCTTGTCGGCGCCCAGTTCGAGGATCTTCGCTTCCAGTTGCTGAGCCGCCCGCAGGCCGAATTCCGCCGGAGTCAGGTTGCCTTCGTGGGCGAAGAAGTACGGCTCGTCGATGTGCGCGATGTCGGGAATCATCCCGCCCATTTCGTGCATGAACTTCATGCCGCCGAGGGCCGTCGCCGCGAGGGTCGAACCGTGGTAGCCGTTCCAGCGGCCGATCATGATTTTCTTCTCGGGCTTGCCCAGCACCTGCCAGTAACGGCGCACGGTTCGGATCAGCACCTCGTTGGCCTCGGAGCCGGAGTTGGTGTAGATCGCGTGGCTGTAGTGCCCCGGCAGCAGACTGAACAGCAGCTCGGAAAGCTCGATCACCTGCGGGTGGGTGGTGTGGAAAAACATGTTGTAGTACGGCAACTGCTCAAGTTGCCGGCTCGCCGCGGCGTTCAGATCCTTGCGCCCGTAGCCGAGGTTGGTGCACCACAGCCCGGACATGCCGTCGAGGTAACGCCGACCGTCGTTGTCCCACAGGTGCAGGCGGTCACCGCGCACCATCACCCGTGGGCCTTCGTCGTTGAGGGCCTTCTGGTCGACGAACGCATGAATGTGGTGCGCTGCATCGGCGGCCTGGTAGTCGCGGGTTTCACGTGAGGTGGTCATCGCCGGATCTCCTTTTTTGTTGTGAGCGGCTGTCATGAGCGCAGTTGAAACCAGGTGGTTTTCAACTGGGTGTATTTGTCGAACGAGTGCAGCGACAGATCGCGGCCGAAACCGGATTGCTTGCCACCGCCGAACGGCACGGTCACGTCCAGCGCATCGACGCTGTTGACCGACACCGTACCGGCTCGCAATTGCCGCGCCACCCGGTGCGCGCGGTGCAGATCATCGGTCCACAGCGACGCCGCCAGACCGTAGACGCTGTCGTTGGCCAGTTGCAAGGCGTGGGCCTCGTCATCGAACGGCATCACCGCCAGCACCGGGCCGAACACTTCTTCGCGAAACAGGGTCATGTGCGGCTGCACGCCGGTGAAAATCGTCGGCTGAACGAAGTTGTCCGAACCGTTGAAACTCAGTTGCCGACCGCCGCAGACGCGGGTCGCGCCTTCGCGTTCGGCCTGGTGGATGAAGCGCAGAATGCTTTCGGTCTGACGAGTCTCGACAATCGCCCCGGCGGCGCTTGCCGGGTCCAGCGGATCGCCCGGCTGCCAGCGCTCGGCCTGAGCCTTCAGTCGCTCGACGAACTCATCATGAATCGAGCGCTCCACCAGCAATCGCGAGTTGGCCGAGCAGACTTCGCCCTGATTGAAGAAGATCCCGAACGCGGCTTTCTGCGCCGCCAGATCCAGATCCTTGCAGTCGGCGAACACCAGATTGGCGCTCTTGCCGCCGCACTCCAGCCACACCTGCTTGAGGTTCGACTGCGCGGAGTACTGCATGAAATATTTGCCGACCTGCGTCGAGCCGGTGAACACCAGACAATCGACATCCGGGTGCAGACCCAGGGCTTTGCCGGTCTGTTCGCCGAGCCCCGGCAGCACGTTCAGCACACCGGCCGGCAGCCCGGCTTCCAGCGCCAGTTCGGCCAGACGCAATGCGGAAAACGGTGATTGCTCGGCAGGTTTGAGGATCACCGAGTTGCCCGCCGCCAGCGCCGGGGCGAGTTTCCACGCGGCCATGTCCAGCGGGAAGTTCCAAGGCACCACGGCGGCGACCACGCCCAGCGCTTCGCGGGTGATGGTCGCCAGCACATTCGAAGCGCTCGGCGCGACTTGATCGTAGAGTTTGTCGAGGCTTTCGGCGTACCAGCGAAACACCCCGGCGGCGCCCGGCACGTCGATGTTGTAAGCGTCCATCACCGGTTTGCCCATGTTCAGCGAATCGAGCAGCGCCAGCTCTTCGCGATTGGCCAGAATCAGATCCGCCAGACGCAGCAAGACTTGCTTGCGCTCGGTCGGTGAACGCCCGGCCCAGGTGCCGGCCTCGAATACCTGCCGCGCATTGCGCACCGCCGCGTCGACATCTTCTTCACCGCACGCGGCGACGTTTGCCAAAAGCTGGCCGGTGGCCGGGTTGATCGCGGCAAAGGTCTGCCCCGACTGCGCCGCACGCAGTTTGCCGTCGATCACGGCCTGGTACGGATAGCTCAATTCAGCGGCCTTGCGCTGCCAGTCTGCAAGCTCGAACACGGTGGTTGCTCCTTGGACTTTTATTCTTTTGAGAACAGTGCGCAGTGATAGTCGCTCAGGCCCGTGCGAGCTAAAACCAGTAAAAATGTCTTCGCAGACAATAAAAAAGGTAACCAGCCGATAGCCCCCTCGCGCGCGTATGGGGCTATTGTTCAGGGACAAAAAAACCGCCGACAGAACGGAGGCCGGCGGCGTACAAATTGCTTGGATGTGGAATCCGTTCGCTTTGAGGTTCACCGTGGCCGCTTACAACCTGCGTCAGTTGAAATACTTCATCACCACCGTCGAATGCGGCAGCGTCGCCGAAGCCTCGCGCAAGCTGTACATCGCGCAACCGGCGATTTCCACGGCGATCAAGGGGCTGGAAGACAGCTTCGGCGTGCAACTGTTGATCCGCCATCATGCTCAGGGCGTGTCACTGACGCCGAGCGGTGCACGGTTCTTCCGCAAGGCCCAGGAACTGCTGCGCATGGCCAAGGAGTTCGAACAGAACGCCCTCGCCGACAACGACGTGGTGGCCGGGCAGATCGATATCGGCTGTTTCGAAACCGTCGCGCCGCTGTACTTGCCACAACTGATTGCCGGCTTCTCGGCGCTGTATCCGGGGGTGAAAATCCGCATCCGCGACGGCGAACAACAGGAACTGGTGCAAGGCCTGACCTCGGGCACCTTCGACCTCGCGATCCTGTACAAGCACGACCTCGACGCCACCATCGAAACCGAACCCTTGATGCCGGCCCAGCGGCCTTACGCCCTGCTCCCGGCGGATCACCGCTTCGCCCAGCTCAAGCAGGTTTCGCTGCGGGACTTGTGCCTGGAACCGATGATCCTGCTCGACGTGCAACCGAGCCGCACCTACTTCGTCAGCCTGTTCGAAGAGCTCGGCCTGTCACCACGCATCGAGTTCAGCTCGCCGTCGATCGAAATGGTGCGCGGCATGGTCGGCCAGGGTTTCGGCTTCTCGATCCTGGTCACCCGCCCGCACTCGGAATGCACCTACGACGGCAAGAAAGTCGTGTGCGTCGACATCGTCGAAGACGTCACCGGCTCAGGGCTGGTAGCGGCGTGGCTCAAGCGCGGACAGCTGACCAAACCGGCGCAGTTGTTTGCCGATTATTGCCGGGAACAACTGACCGCCAAGGCCTGTCGCTGAACCTCACGTACCGCGCGGTTTGGCCCGGGCGGTGGCTTCGGCCACCAGCGGGTCATCCGACTAGCCAATTCCTTTCGGGCATAGAATGCCTAAAAGGTCCACCATTGATATACAAGCCGATGCTGACAGACAAAAACTAATCTGTGCGTTTTTCACAAAAAGCTTTCAATTCAATAATAGAAACGAAATAGCTGACAGAGACTGCCAAAGACGCACCCACTTAAAAGACGAAAAAACGATTATCGCCAGCTAAATCAGATAGATAGGTAATTTCCTCAATTACACCTCCGTGGTTGTCTTTTTTGCACCAAAGCCTTACCATGTATCTATGTCAGTGACTAGGGGTATCTCCAGTCGATAAGCTGACCTCTAGAGGTCTTGATCCATGTTACATTTGTATGGCCTCCCTCCTCAGTTTCCATTAGAGCAGGGGGTCCATGCAGATTGTAAAACCCTTCGCACCGCCCTCCCTCCTTTTAAAATTAACTATCTTTACGCTGACATCAAATATAGATTAATCAGCTCATCAGCAAAAATATTACTTACCAAAAATAAGCATCGATTTCCTTGCGGGAAACACGAATCTAATCTTGGCAGCATTACATCTGTTGCAATGTACTCACACCAGAGACTGACAAATGGTTAATAGAGACTTTAAATCTGCATTTGAAGCTATGTACCATGGAAAACATGACTTCGACGATTTTAGTTCTGGGGACATTTCCGAAAAATTTAAAAAGTTAGACCTTAACAACAAAGACGTATATGCTGTCGACCCAACTCTGAAAACATATCATAAATTCCTAAACTTATTTGTATTCCAGTGGCTCGCCTTCAATGAACGCTGCGTTTATTCTTACAGAAAAGGAATGAACGTAGCAGAAGCAGTGAAAAAACATGCTAGCAGCAAGCACTTCTACCAAACTGACTTGAAGAATTTTTTTGGAAGTATTCGCAGCGAAACTGTCCAGTCCTGCATATTTAACAGCTTGGACAGAATACCCATAAGCGACACGACTGCGTATATTGATAGAATAGTTGAGCTTTGCACTGTATCCAACAGACTACCTGTTGGTTTTTCTACCTCTCCGCTGATTAGTAATGCTTGCCTCCTGCCCTTCGACAATGCTGTAGAGCAATACTGCAAAGAAAATAACTTTATTTACACACGCTATTCGGATGACATTATAATCTCCGGTAGTGAAAAAAAACTGTATGGAACTGGCGATATCATAGAAGCCATTCTTTATCAGAATTTCAATGACAACCTATCTATCAACCCTTCAAAAACAAAATACAGCTCCGCAGGCAATAAACTTAAAATACTTGGAATGATGATCTTGCCAAATGGCACTATCACAATTGACTCAAAGCTAAAAAGTGATATCGAAGTGCTTTTGCACTTCTTCACAAAAGACAAACAAAAATTTTTAGATAAAATTGATACAGATAGCCCAACCGCGCTAGCGAAGGTTTCTGGCTACTTAAACTACATCAACACAACAGATCAGTTTTATCTCAACAAACTTCGAAAAAAATATGGTGCTTCCGTCGTCGATATGTTTGTCCGCGGATCGGTGAAGTCCCTATGAAAATCGATATCGAAATCCATAACATCCAGCATGTCTTGAGTTTACATTTCGGTATTGACCTAAGCCTTAACAAGCTAACGTGTCTAATAGGAAAAAACGGCATAGGAAAAACAACATTAATCAAAGCCATTCAAAATTTAAGATTTGCTGACACCTTCGCTCAAACATCACAACCTGGGATATTTCGGCCCGACAGCGCTATAAAATATCGAGTTAACGATACCCCATTTACATTTACCTATGACTCGGACATTCGTAGTTTAAACTCAAAAGATGTTATTCCCGAAACTATAAAAAACAATATTGATGTAGAGCTACCAATGCCCTACGGACAGCGATTTAGCTTTTTTCAGACGCTGACTAAAGCTGACCCAGACATCCGAAGCAATATTGTAATGGGAACACACGAAGTCCCCACAGAGCTAATCGACTTCCTAAACTACATCTACCTAACCACAAAATTTAACAACCTGGTACAGATAAAAGTAAAACGCAACGAATACTATTGCATCCTCCTAGAGGAAAGCCGGTATATACGCGAAGATTACTTGAGCTCTGGAGAATACTTATTAATCAGCGTCTACAGAAAAATCAAAAACCGCTGCAAACTTATCGTAATTGACGAAATCGACATCTCACTTGATGCTGCAGCTCAAACCAGACTAGCAAAACGGCTTAGGTTATTTTGCGAAAAATATAATGTGAATATTTTATTTACAACACACTCTCTGGCCTTAATGAAAACACTTGAGGATCATGAGATTTTTTATTTGCTTGACAGCCCTACTGGTGTCCGCCCGATCCCCGCTTCGTATAGTTATGTAAAAAGCGTCCTTTTCGGATTCAAAGGATGGGATCGATATATCCTCACAGAAGACAACTTGCTTCAGAAGCTTTTAGAGCACTTACTAAAAAAACACCACCCTGAAACACACTTTCAATATAAAATAATTTACATTGGAGGCGGGAGTGGCGTTGTAGACTTAATGAGTAGAAATGCAAAAGAAGAATTTTTCTCAGACAAGAAAAATGTAATCTCCATCTTGGATGGAGATCAAGCACAATTAAAACATGTAAAAAACTACAGCAATGTACATTGCATACCATTTGAAAGTGTCGAAAAACAACTACACGCAGACTACTATAGCGGGTCCGCGCTATTGAAAGAAGCCTTCGGAAAAATAGAACAACTCGACAATAAAAAATTCTACAAGCATATCCTACAAAACAACTTAATGTCCGAAGCGCAAGTAATCGAATACCTCTGCACTACATATGAAAATAAAACAGCAGAATTCATGAAAATATTCGACAATTTCCTTTATTTACCTAATCCCTCTACTTGAGCAACCAGCAAGTAGTACGCTTTGCATAATAAATATCAAAGTGCTTGGTAAAAAACCTGTGACTCGGCAAGTGAAAATGCGCTAAGAGAGATTGAGTCGTGAAAGTAGCAAACGATTGCGCCTGGAACCCCAGCGGCACGGCCCGAAAAAAATAGCCAACTTCTGGAATAACCTGCGCAATTCTTATACACGAGCATCTAAACGCCTTAGATAGGCAGAAAAACCTAACTCATTTGCGAGGTTTGGTGCGCGCAGTGGCTTCGGCCACCAGTGGGTCATCCGGCCAGTAATGCTTCGGATACCGCCCCTTCAAATCCTTCTTCACTTCCGCATAGGTGCTACGCCAGAAGTTGGCCAGATCCTGCGTGACCTGCACCGGCCGCCGCGCGGGCGATAGCAGGTGCAGCTTGACCACCTGCCGCCCGCCGGCGATGCGCGGTGTGTCGGCGAGGCCGAACAACTCCTGCAAACGCACGGCGAGAATCGGTGGTTGCTCGCTGTAGTCGAGGCGAATCGACGAGCCCGACGGCACGCTCAGGTGATGCGGTGCCTGGTCGTCAAGTTGCTGCGGCAGCGGCCATGGCAGCAGATTACGGACGATGCTCGACAGGTCGAGGTTGGCGAAATGGCTGAGCCGCGAGACCTTGCCCAGATAAGGCATCAGCCAGTCTTCAAGGGTTTTCAGTAGTGTGGCGTCGCTGACATCCGGCCATTGGCTGTCGCCCTTGGTGTCCAGATCGAGCTGACGCAGCAACGCGACTCGCGCCTGCCATTGGCGCAGCTCCGGGGTCCACGGCAGCAGTTCAAGACCCTTGCGCCGTACCAGATTGACCAGCGCCTGACTGCGGGCGTTTTCGTCGAGACCGGTCAGCGGCTCGCGGCTGAGGATCAGTTCGCCAACCTTGCGCTGACGCTCGGCGCGCAGCACGCCTTCGCGTTCGTCCCAGTCCAGTTGATCGACGTTGTGCACCTGCTCGGCCAGCACCGAATCGAACAGCGCCGGATCGAAATCCGCCGCCAGATAAATCCGTTCCTCACGCTGGCCCTGACGGCTGCCGAGGTCGGCGATGACGATCCACGGTTCCTTCATCAGGCTGTCGGCTTCGGCGAACAGCGCCGCGCGGCCGTTGGCCAGACGATATTCGGCACCACCGGCGCGCCGCTGCTGGGCGACGCGATCCGGGTAGGCCAGCGCCAGCAAGGCGCCGAGCCAGCGCGGATGATCCGGGTCGGCGACCGGTTCACTCGCCTTACCGCGCAGATAACCACGATATTGCCGCGCCAGTTGCCGGGCGCGCTGCACGCCGCCCTGAGCACCGCGCGCCGCACGTTCTTCGCCGGACAGCAGCACCAGACGACTGTGCAGATCGGCCCCCGCGCCACGCAAAATGTCCCGCTCACCAAGCAACGCGGCGACATCACAAGCCATGCTCGCCAGACCCAACGCCTGACCGCGCAACAGCAAATGAGCGATTCGCGGATGGGCCGGCAATTCAGCCATGGCCTGACCGTGACGGTTGAGAGCTTCGCCGTCCAGCGCACCGAGGCGCTGCAACAGATCCTGCGCCTGTGCATAAGCGGCCGCTGGCGGTACGTCCAGCCAGATCAGATCACTCGGCGCCACGCCCCAACGCCCGAGTTGCAAAGCGAGACCGGCGAGATCCGCCGAAAGAATTTCCGCACTGCCATAAGCCGCCAGTTGCTCATGCTGATCCTGCGACCACAGGCGATAACACACGCCCGGTTCCAGACGCCCGGCCCGGCCCGCGCGCTGAGTGGCGCTGGCCCTGGAGATGCGTTGGGTGTCGAGGCGGGTCATGCCGCTGCCCGGATCGAAACGCGGCACTCGCGCCAGCCCGGCGTCGATCACCACGCGCACACCGTTGATGGTCAGGCTGGTCTCGGCGATGTTGGTGGCCAGCACCACTTTGCGCTGGCCGGCCGGGGCCGGGTCGATGGCGGCACGCTGGGCGTTCAGGTCGAGTTCGCCGTGCAGCGGGCAGAGCAACACGTCGCTGCGCTCACCGATGGCGTCCGCCAATTGCTGATGAACACGCCGGATTTCCGCCTGCCCCGGCAGGAACACCAACAGGCTGCCGGTTTCGTCGTGCAGGGCTTCGAGCACCGTTTGCGTGACGCGTTGATCGATGTATTCGCCGGGCTGGAACGGCCGGCCCCAGCGCATCGTCACCGGGAACATCCGGCCCTCGCTGCGCAGGATCGGCGCGTCGTCGAGCAACCCGGCCAGACGCTCGCCTTCGAGGGTGGCGGACATCAGCAAAATCTTCAGCGGTTGTTCAGCTCGAAACAGTTCGCGACCGTTCAGACTGAGCGCCAGCGCCAGATCGGCGTCGAGACTGCGTTCGTGAAATTCGTCAAAGATCAGCAGGCCCACGCCGTCCAGCGCCGGGTCGTCCTGCAAACGCCGGGTGAGAATGCCTTCGGTGACCACTTCGATGCGCGTATTGGGGTCGACCTTGCTGTCGAGACGGATGCGATAACCGACGGTTTCACCGACCTTCTCGCCCAGCTCGCTGGCCAGCCGTTCTGCGGCTGCGCGCGCGGCCAACCGACGGGGTTCGAGCATGAGAATGGTCTGCCCGTTCAACCACGCTTCATCGAGCAGGGCCAAGGGCACGCGGGTGGTTTTACCAGCGCCGGGCGGTGCTTCGAGCACGGCTTCGTGGCGTGTCGCGAGGGCTTCACGCAGGGCGGGTAAAACTTCATCGATTGGCAACGAATTCATACTGGCTCCCCAGGGCGTGCCCACAGTAAATTGCGAGTCGCGTTAAAGCTGTGAGCGTGCCAGGCAAGGCGCGGGACGCAGGTAAGGGTCGTTTCCTTACCAAGTCCCGCAACGCAGCATGGCGCGCTCACAGCTTTAGCCCGGAGGGCCGAACCCCGGAAGGATTCGGTAGCCATCACGCGATATGGATCTGGAGAAAACAACTTCAATCCTCAACGTATTTCGATAGGGGTGAGACGGGGCCGCAATTTACTGTGGGCATGCCCTGCCGGGCCGAGTATAACGGCGAACTGCTGAGCGTTCGTCAGGGTCTTAACTTCACACGATGACGCTTCGTTAATAGATGACTCAGGAGATTCCCATGCGCTTACCTTTTCGCCTGATCGGCGGTGTACTGGTTGCCACCCTGCTCACTCAGATCACCGCGTGCGGTTCGATTTTCTATCCCGACCGGCGCGGCCAGATCGACGGCAAGATCGACCCGGCGATTGCCGTGCTCGATGCCGTGGGCCTGCTGTTCTACATCATTCCCGGCCTGATCGCGTTTGCCGTGGACTTCACCACCGGCGCGATCTATTTCGAACCGGGCCACACGGCGCAGGTCGATCCGGCCAAGCTCAAGCAAGCCATCGGCGCGGACGGCCAGGTCGATAACCTCAAGTTGCAGGCTATTCTCGAAACAGAACTGGGCCGCAACCTGCCTCTGGATGACCCACGGCTGATCCAGCACAAGGGCAGCACCCAGCAACTGGCGATGTTCGGCCTGCAACCTGCCGCATAAGGAATCAATGCACCCATGACCTCCAGCCCCGAACACGCCCGCCTGCTAAGGCTGGCGACCCGCGCCTCGGTGGCGGTGGCCTGTACGCTGATCATCGCCAAAGCCATCGCCTGGTGGCTGAGCGGTTCGGTGAGCATGCTCGCCGGCCTCACCGACTCGGCCCTCGATGGCGTCACCTCGTTGCTCAATCTGCTGGCGGTGCATTACGCGCTGCGGCCGGCGGATGACGATCACCGTTATGGTCACGGCAAGGCCGAGTCCCTGGCGGGCATGGCACAGGCGCTGTTCATTGGCGGCAGTGCGGTGCTGATCGCGTTTCAGGCTTATGAGCGCTTGAACAATCCGGAGCCGCTCGGCGCGCCTTGGCTGAGCATCGGGGTGATCGTGTTTTCCCTGCTGCTGACGGCGGCGCTGTTGATGCTGCAGCACCGGGTGATCAAGCAGACCGGCTCCAATGCGGTGCGGGCGGACTCGCTGCATTACCGTTCGGACATGTTGCTCAACGGCAGCATTCTGATCGCGCTGGTGTTGGCCGGATTGGGTTTCGCTCAACTGGATGCGTGGTTCGGCCTGGGGATTGCGGCGTACATTCTGTGGAGCGCGATCCAGATCGCCCGGGAAAGTTTTTCGGTGCTGATGGATGAAGAACTGCCGGTGGATGTCAGTCAGCACATGCTCGAACTGGCGTGCGGTGTACCAGGTGTTTTGGGCGCGCATGATCTGCGCACACGAATTTCCGGCAATCACTGGTTCGTGCAGTTGCACCTGGAATTGCCGGGGGATCTGACGCTGTCAGTCGCCCATGGCATCAGCGACCAGGCGGCGGATGCGATTCATGCCGCCTACCCACGGGCCGAAGTGCTGGTGCACGCCGACCCGCAGGAAGTGGTCAAGGCCGCCAGGGCTCAGTAACTGACCTGATAACCGCGACTGCTCAGGCAATTGCCCTGGGCCTGGCGGTAGGCCTGCACCACTTCGGGTGCGGGCTGGTAGGTCGCGGTGCGCGGATCGAAACCGCTTTGCTGCACCGCGTACTGATAGCACTGGTAGCCATCCTGCTGGACCTGCTCCGGCGACTGACCGTTGGCGGGATACGCTTCGACGTCATAGCCGTTGCTCGCCGGTTGCGGAGGTTGCTGCACCGGTGGCTCGACCACCACGTAATCCTGCGTCGCTTCTTGGTAGGCGTAGTACGAGCCTGCCGCCAGGAACAACAGCGAACCGCCGATCCACACTTCACGCGCGTAATCCGGCAGGTACTGGATACGGATTCCCCGTGGCGGCTGAACCACGATGTAGCGCGGGCCTTGCGGGCGATACCAGTAGCCGCCGGAGTAGAAGTAATCCTGGCCACGATATGGCACGCGGAGGTCACGATCCGGGAAACGCTCGATCACATGGCCCGGCCGGTATTGCGGGCCGGGGCCCCAGCCGTTGCCATGCCCGTCCGGACGACCCGGCCAACGGTTGTCGTTGGGACGATTGCCGGTCTGCCAGTTCTGGTGGTAGCCATTCTGCGGACGCTCATCACGGTAGTAACCCTGACGCGGCTCCTGAGTCTGGCGCACGGTGTCGGGGCGTGGCTGGATCGGCAAGCTGTTGGCCGGCAGTTGTGGCGGCGGTGGCGGTTGGCGAACCGGATTGGGATTGTAGGCCGGACGGTTCTGGTCGTGGTTCTGCCACTGGCCGTTGTTGTGCTGCTCGCCGTTGTGCTCGAACTGACGGCTGTTGTCGCCGCGAATGATTTCGTTGTTCTGCGGGCGCGGCTGATTGTTGCCGCCGTGGCCCTGATTGTTTTCCTGATGTTCCCGCTCGCGTCCGCCATTTTCAGGGCCGCGATTCTGCGGCTCATCGGCCAGCGCTTGCGCACAGACACTCACACACAGCACACCAACACTGGCCAGACGCCAGATACGCGACTTCATGAAATTCCTCACTGCGGGCTGAACCCTGTAATTAAGAAGGGCTTGTAGCTAAGACCGGGGATGGGCGCACCGGGTTCTGCTACAGGTTATCAGTCACGCCATTTATTTATTGAGCGAGCGAGGCCAAATTGCGGGCAAGAAAAAAGGGAGACCCGTCGGCCTCCCTTTTAGAGAACTTCGTCCTGGCTCGACGCTTTTGACGTCGGCTCACCTCACGCCGTCTTCTGGACAGTGTGCAGCTCGGGGGCCGGCACAACCCCGGTGGGGGTGGCGGCCGCGGCAGGCCGGATAGGGCGGGCCGCGTGGACAGTGTTACCGAGCAGTGATTCTGGTGATAAGAATAGGCCGGAGGCTGCGACAGATGATTGCGAAGATTGCTCAAATAAACATCACTTGCGCAATTTTTAACCCTGGATAGATAATCCGCCGCAATAGTTAGGACAAAGGACCGATTGATGAGCAAACTCGACCGTTACGACCTCAGCATTTTGGCGGAATTGCAGCGCGACGCCCGCATCTCCAACCAGGAACTGGCCGAGCGCATCGGTCTGTCGCCCTCCCCGTGCTCGCGCCGGGTCAAGCAACTGGAAGACGACGGCTACATCTCCCGTCAGGTGGCCCTGCTCGATCGCAAGATGCTCGGCCTGAGCCTGACCGCCTACGTGCTGATCGGCATGGACCGGCACACGCCGGAGCGTTTCGAGAACTTCGAAGCAGCGATCCGCACCTTGCCGCAAGTGCTGGAATGCAGCCTGGTCACCGGGGTGGATGCCGACTATCAGTTGAAAGTGGTGGTGCCGGACATGGATCACTATCAGAAGCTGCTGCTGGGGCACCTGACCCGCATTGAAGGCGTGACCAGCGTGCGCTCGAGCTTTGTGCTCAATCAGGTGCTCAACAGCACCGAACTGCCGCTGACTCACTTGCGTAGCTGAAATCGACGAATGACTGCGGCACACCGACGCAGGTCAATGCTGCGTCGTTCGCCGCTGGCGTATACTCCCGGCCGCCCTTTCAGCCGCACAGCGCCGGAGATGCCCGATGGATCCAGCAGTATTTGAAGAGTGGATGATGACCGGTCTGGTCAGCATCCTGATCATTTTCATGGGTTTCATCGTCTGGGATCTCGCGAAGAAGTCCAAGGCCGGGCGCTTCGGCTCGTTCATTCTGTTCTTCGTGCTGGGCCTGGGTGTGGCCGCGTTCATCATCAAGAGTGTGGTGATCGGCCTGATCGAATCCGGCGCCTTATAAGCGCGCCGGCACTTCTTTCCACTGCCCCTGATCGAGCCCTTCGATCGTCCAGTCACCAATCCTGACCCGCACCAGTCGCAATGTCGGCAGCCCGACCGCCGCCGTCATCCGCCGCACCTGACGGTTGCGTCCCTCGCGAATCACCAGTTCCAGCCAGGTGGTCGGTACGGTCACGCGAAAGCGTACCGGCGGATTGCGCGGCCACAGCTCAGGCTCCTCCAGTTGCCGCGCCTCAGCGGGCAAGGTCATACCGTCATTCAGTTCGACGCCGTCACGCAGACGCTGCAACTGCTCGGCCGTCGGCACACCTTCGACCTGCACCCAATAGGTTTTCGCAAGCTTGTGCTTCGGGTCGGCGATCCGCGCCTGCAACTGACCGTCGTTGGTCAGCAGCAGCAAACCTTCGCTGTCGCGGTCCAACCGCCCGGCCGGGTAGATGCCCGGAACGTCGATGTAATCCTTGAGCGTCGCCCGCCCTTCGCCGTCGCTGAATTGCGTCAGCACATCGAACGGTTTGTTGAACAGGATCAGCTTCGGCTCGGCCGGTGGTGCCTTGGCGACACGGCGCGGGGCTGAAGAGGATGGCTTCGCGCCGGGGCGGCGGGAAGGTGGACGTGGGGGACGGGACATGGGCAAAACAACATCTGGCGATCTGGGCTGCTAATGCTAGTGCCCAGACCGCCAAATGACCACGACAAACCGTTAGCGGAACGGCGGCTCGTCGAAACTGCGCAGTTTGCGCGAGTGCAGCGAGTTGAGTTCGGTGCGCAGCAGGTCCACCGCTTCGATACCGATCTTCAAGTGCTGGCTGACCGCACGCTCGTAGAACGCGTTGGCCGAACCCGGCAGCTTGATTTCGCTGTGCAGCGGCTTGTCCGACACACACAACAACGTGCCGTACGGCACCCGCAGGCGATAACCCTGGGCGGCGATGGTGCCGCTTTCCATGTCCACGGCCACGGCGCGGGACAGGTTGATCAGCGGTCGTTCCTGGGCCCAGCGCAATTCCCAGTTACGGTCGTCGTAGGTCAGCACGGTGCCGGTGCGCAGGCGTTTCTTCAGGTCGTCGCCCTTCTCGCCGGTGATGTTGGCAGCCGCTTGTTGTAACGCCAATTGCACCTCGGCCAGCGCCGGGATCGGAATGTTCGGCGGCACCACCCGGTCGAGAATCCCGTCGCGACGCATGTAAGCGTGGGCCAATACGTAGTCGCCGATGGTCTGCGACTGACGCAGGCCGCCGCAGTGACCGATCATCAGCCAGCAATGCGGACGCAGCACCGCCAGGTGGTCGGTGATGTTCTTGGCGTTGGACGGGCCGACGCCGATGTTCACCAGGGTCACGCCGTGGCCATCGCTGGCGATCAGGTGATAGGCCGGCATCTGGTAGCGGTGCCAGACCACACCGGCCGCAATGGCCGAGGCTTCGCCGTGGTCCATGCCTTTTTCGATGATCACGTTGCCCGGCAACACCATGCGCACGAAACGCGGGTCGCGGCGCAATTGCTCCAGGCCATGGAGGATGAACTGGTCGACATAGCGGTGGTAGTTGGTCAGCAGGATCCAAGGCTGCACGTGGCGCCAGTCGCTGCCGGTGTAGTGCACCAGGCGACGCAGCGAAAAGTCGACGCGGGCCGCATCGAACAGCGCCAGCGGCAGCGGATCAGTGTTTTCCCAGTCGTAGAGACCGTCGGCGATGCCATCGGTGGCGGCGGACAGGTCGGTACTCGGGAACACCCGCGCCAGCACGGCGGCGGTGACGCCGGAGCCGGCCAGTTCATCGCCCTGCTCGACCACGTACGGGTACGGAATGTTCTGTGCGCTGACCCCGACTTCCACGGTCACCGTGAAGTCGTGCATCAGCGGCACCAGCTGTTCCAGCAGGTATTTGCGAAACGCCGCCGGGTGGGTGACGGTCACGCTGTAGGTGCCCGGCAACTGCACCTTGGCGTAAGCGCGGGTGGTTTGCGGGACTTCGCCCTGGCAGTGGTAGGTCAGACGCAGTTCGGGATAACGGAACAGGGCACGTTGCTCGGCGTCGGGCTCGACGCGATCCTTGAGATAACGCTTGAGCGCCGAGTTCAGCGCCGTGGTGGCCCGCTCATGCAGCTCGGCCAGGCGATCCACGGCTTGTTCGGCGGTTTGAACGACAATAAACGCTTCGGTCACGATCAGCTTCCTGTGTTCTGACTTGCAGAGCTTCATCTTGCCTGCATCGTGGCGTCACGGAAACAGTGGCGTAATGGCTTTGTCGCAATCGCCCTTCAGAAACCTTGCGGTGTCGAGCGGGCGACGATGGACTCGACATCCAGCCCACGGGGCAAGGCACCGTAGACCCGGCCGCCACCGCTCAGACGACTGGCGATAAACGCATCGCTGACCGCCGAATTCCCGGCCTCCAGCAACAGCTTCGCTTGCAGCCCCAGGGCAATGTCTTCGGTCAATTGCCGCGCACGGTACTGAATGTCGCCGGTGTCCTTGAACGACGCCTGCAATTGCTGGATATGCGCGGCCAGCCGCTTGTCGCCATGGCCGTCGCCCAGCTCGTTGAACAGCACATCGAGCACGCCCGGCTCCTTCGACAGTGCACGCAACACATCAAGGCACTGCACGTTGCCGGAGCCTTCCCATGTCGAGTTCACCGGCGCTTCGCGGTACAGGCGCGGCAGAATGCTGTCTTCGACATACCCGGCGCCGCCCATGCACTCGGCGGCTTCATTGATCATGGCCGGCGCGCGTTTGCAGATCCAGTATTTGCCCACCGCCGTCACCAGTCGGGCGAACTGCGCTTCGTGGCGATCATTCAGATGATCCAGCGCCTTGCCCATGCGCAAGCTCAGGGCCAGCGCGGCTTCGCTTTCCAGCGCCAGATCGGCCAGCACGTTCTGCATCAGCGGTTGTTCGCTGAGCAATTTGCCGCCGACCTTGCGATGGGCGCAGTGATGACTGGCCTGGGTCAGGGCCTGACGCATCAGCGAACTGGAGCCGACCATGCAATCGAAACGGGTCATGGCCACCATCTCGATGATGGTCGGCACACCGCGCCCCTCCTCGCCGACCATCCACGCCAGCGCGCCACGGAACTCCACTTCGCTGGAGGCGTTGGACTGGTTGCCGAGTTTGTTTTTCAGGCGCTGGATATAGAACTGATTGCGCGTATCGTCCGGGCGATGGCGCGGCAGCAGGAAGCAGGTCAGGCCCTTGTCGGTCTGTGCCAGCGTGAGGAACGCATCGCACATTGGTGCAGAACAGAACCACTTGTGCCCCACTAGTTCATAAGCCTGACCCGGGCCGCTGGCGCCGACCGGATAAGCCTTGGTGGTATTGGCGCGCACGTCGGTGCCGCCCTGTTTCTCGGTCATTGCCATGCCGATGGTGACGCCCGCCTTGTGGGCCATGCCGACATTGCGCGGATCGTATTCGGTGGCGAGGATTTTCGGCAGCCACTGTTCAGCCAGATCCGGCTGCAAACGCAGCGCGGGAACACTGGCGAAGGTCATGGTCAACGGGCAACCGCTGCCGGCCTCGGCCTGGCTATGCAGATAGCTCATGGAGGCGCGGGCAACGTGGGCGCCGTCCTGTGGATGAGCCCAGGGCAACGACGTCAGGCCATGTTCGATGGCGGTGCGCATCAGCTCGTGATACGCCGGATGAAATTCCACCAGATCGATGCGATGACCGTAGCGGTCATGGCTGGCGAACACCGGTTTGTTCTGGTTGGCGAGGAACCCGGCCTCCATCAGCGGCCCGCCGGCCAATGCGCCGTAGGCATCGATCCGCGACTCGGCCCAGCCGGCGCCGAACCGCCGCGACCACTCCTGCAACGGCAGGTCGATGCGGTACAGGTTGGTGCCGTCCAGCGACGGTGGCTGGTTGGTGACTTCGTGGGTTTCGGCGAACTGATGCAGGTTCATGACGGAGCTCCTTGATCGGCCAGAGCTTCAGTTAAGCACCGCCCCCGAACCGATCAAAGTGTCATACCGGCCTAAATGCCGGCGCTTTCACCCTATCAACAACTCAACACCCGCCGTTGCATCGCGACCTGCAAGTCTTCGAATTTCACCGGTTTGCTCAGGTAATCGATCGAACCAGCGGATGCGCAATGCTCTCGATCCGCCCCCAACGCGATCACGAACACCGGCAGGTTGGCGCAGCCCGGCAGGTCATGGATCTGGCAGCACAACGATGCGCCATCAAGCGGTGGCAGCTGGCAATCGATCAGCACCGCATCGAACGCTTCGCGCTGCAAATATTCGAGCGCCGCGGCACCATGGTCGGCAGTGCGCACGCGGAAACCGAGCTTGAGCAGCATGCCGCGCATCACCAACTGATTGACGCTGTTGTCGTCCACCAGCAACACGGTGCAGTCCTGCGGTGCGCGCACGGCATCGCGAACGAGCGTCGGCGCCGCTTCAACCGCCGGCAACTCAAACTCGACATCCAGCTGAAAGCGACTGCCGCGCCCCGGCTCGGAACGGTGCGTGAGCTTGCCGCCGAGCAGTTCCACCAGTTGTCGGCAGATCGCCAGACCGACGCCCAGGCCGCCGTATTCGCGGGTCATCGAACCGTCGAGCTGGAAGAATCGCTGATACATCGTCGCCTCGCCCAGATCGGTGAAGCCGATGCCGGTGTCGATCACTGCAAAGGACAGCGCCAGACGATTGTCTGTCGACGGTTTACCGGTAACCCGTAGTGCGAGGCCACCGACGCGGGTGAACTTGATCGCGTTGTCCAGCAGGCATTCCAGGCATTGCGCGAGCTTGGCGCTGTCGCCCTGCAGACGATCCGGCAGAGTTGGCAGCACGTCGACCTTGAAGTCCAGCGACTTGCTCGAGGCGTTGCCATCGAACTGCACACGCAACGCCTCGACCACGGCGCGCAGGCTGAAACTGCCCGGCGTCGCCTTGAGCTTGCCGGCCTGCAGTTCGGTCAGGGTCAGGATGCCGTTGACCATGCGCATCATGTCCCGCGCCGAACCGGCGGCGGTCTGCTGGTATTGCTCCAGTTCCGGGTCCAGTTCGACGGTCTGCATCAGTTCCAGCGAACCGATCACACCGTTCATCGGCGTGCGCAGTTCGTGGGTCAGGGTCGCGAGGAATTCGTCTTTGAGCTTGTTGCTGTGGGCCAGTTGCTGGTTGAGCACTTCCAGCTTCTGGCCGGCGTCGAACAGGGTCTGCGCCTGTTGCTCGCGCATCGCGTTGATGCGGTCGGCCAGCGCCAGCGACAGCAGCGCCACCTCAATGGCCGAGCCGATCTGGCTGGCGTACATGGTCAGGAACACGTTCGGCAGCAAACCCAGGACCATCATCGTGTTGACGATCCCGCCGAGCAGAAACGCCGACCAGGCGATGATGAAGTAGCGCGCCACTCGCAGGCCGCGCCACCAGGCGAGGATCCCGGCGGCGAAGATCACCACGGTAAAGGTCAGCGCCAGGGTCGTCGCCAGACGCAGGGCCAGGGCATAACTGGTCATCAGCGACAGACCGATTACCAGTGCGCCGAAGGCAATCAGGGCGATCAACAAACGGTCGAGCCAGCGGCTATGGTTCTTGGTCTGCAGGAAACTGCGGGCGAACTGGCTGCCGAACAGTCCCGCGCAACCGATGAAAAACGGCGTGGCGGCGTTGGCCCACCAGGGGTTGTCCGGCCAGAAATACTCGACCGCTGCGCCATTCACCGACAACTGGTACAGACCGAACGAGCCGATATAGAAGATGTAATAGAGGTAACTGGTATCGCGCACGCTGAGGTAGATGAACAGGTTGTAGACCAGCATCCCCAGCAGCACGCCATAAATCAGGCCCAGCACGTACAGGCGCACCGGCTGATCTTCGAGGTACGCGGTGCTCGACCACAACGTCACCGGCGCCTGGATCGAGCCTTCGCTGGACAGTCGCAAATAGACGGTCTGTTGCTGGTCCGGCCGGAACGTAAGGTTGAACAGGTAGTTGTTCTGCCGGATCTCGCGACTGGCGAACGGCAGCGCGTCCCCGGTCTGGCGCACCAGACGATAGTCACCGGCGGCATCGGGCAGATAGAGGTCGAGATGGTCGAGTGGCGGATAGGCCAGCTCCAGCAGCCAGGTACGCTGCGCCGCCGGATTGCTCGGGCGGTAATGCAGGTCGATTTTCAGCCAGAACGCCGAACGCGAGTAACCGGCATTGAGCGTGGCTTTATCGTGGGCCTTGAATTGTCCGGCAGCGGCTTGCGCGCGGACGTCGGCAATGCTCGCCTGACCGCTCGGGTCTTCGAACACTTGCAGGGATCGACCCAGCGGGAGGCTCTGGGTGAACTCGTCGAACTCGACGGCGTTTGCCAGGAGGGGCAAACAGAACAGCAACATCAACAAATAGCGCATTGAAGCCCCAGCGTGGCTTGTCCGGTTGTGTCAGGAAGCCCCCCATTCCCTTTGAGATGACGTAAAACCGGTATTACCTGTTATTGGTTTGGATCCACTCTAGCATAGCCGTTGATGGCCATTGAGCACCATGGAAATTTTTCCGACAAAGGCTCTAGAACGGGCGTTTCAGAGCAAAACACCGAGCTAGAGCTGTTGACTCGGTCAGATTGTGAGAACCCGTGTGGATCCGGATACCGAGGTTATCGGCCGAACGCTGTGCCACAACACCCGAAAAACAGGTTTGGTGGTAAGCTCGCGCACCATGAATATCTACAGCTCCCGCCCCGTTGTCCTCTGTCTCTCCGGCCACGACCCCAGTGGTGGCGCCGGCTTGCAGGCAGATATCGAAGCCCTGCTCGCTCAGGGTTGCCATGCGGCTCCGGCCGTCACCGCCCTGACCGTGCAAGACACCGTCAACGTCACTGACTTTCGCGTCCTCGACCGTGAGTGGGTACTGGCCCAGGCCAATGCCGTGCTCAACGATTCCGAAGTCGCGGCAGTGAAACTGGGCATGCTCGGTTCCCTGGAAATGGTCGACACCGTTGTCGAACTGCTTCAGGCGCACCCGCACTTGCCAGTGGTCTGCGACCCGGTGCTGCGCGCCGGCGGCGGCGGACGCCTGGGCAAGGACGAGGTCGGCTACGCCATGCGCGAACGCCTGCTGCCGCTGTCGATCATCGCCACCCCCAACCTTCCCGAAGCCCGGATCCTCGCCGAACTGCCAGAAGGCACCGCGGACGAGTGCGCTGAAAAACTCCTGCCGTTCATCAAGAACCTGCTGATCACCGGCGGTCACGGCGACGAAACCGAAATCCACAATCGCCTGTACAGCCGCGACGGCCTGCGCGAAACCTTCAAGTGCCAGCGCCTGCCCGGCAGCTACCACGGCTCCGGCTGCACACTGGCCAGTACCCTCGCCGGTCGACTGGCACTGGGCGAAAACCTTGCCAGCGCCGTGCGTACCGCGCTGGATTACACTTGGCGCACCCTGCGCGATGCCGAACAACTGGGCAAAGGCCAGTTCGTGCCGCGTCGTCTGCCGCTGGATTTCTGCTCGTAACGTCGTGAGGTCTGCCTGATGAAACTACGTGGCCTGTACGCCATTACCGACGGTCCGTTGCTGGCCGGCAAGTTCCTGCCGTACGTGGAGGCGGCGCTGGAAGGCGGTGTCACCCTCCTGCAATACCGTGACAAGAGCAGCGACGAAGCCCGGCGCTTGCGTGAGGCCGAAGCCCTGCGCGATCTGTGCGAACGCTACAAGACCCAGTTGATCATCAACGATGACGCCGAACTGGCCGCACGCCTGAACGTCGGTGTGCACCTGGGCCAGACCGACGGTCCGTTGTCACCGACCCGCGCCCTGCTCGGCTCCAAGGCAATCATCGGTTCGACCTGCCACGCGCAGCTTGAACTGGCCGAACAGGCCGCCAAAGAAGGCGCGAGTTACGTCGCCTTCGGCCGCTTCTTCAACTCCAACACCAAACCCGGTGCGCCGACCTGCAGCCTCGATCTGCTCGATCAGGCCCGCCAGACGCTGCACCTGCCGATTTGCGCGATTGGCGGCATCACCCTCGACAACGCCGCGCCGCTGGTGGCCCACGGTGTCGATCTGCTGGCCGTGGTCCATGGCCTGTTCGGCGCTGACAGCACCGCCGAAGTGACCCGCCGCGCCCGTGCATTCAACGAATTGTTCAAATCCTGATTTTTGAGAGCCCGATCATGTCTCGTTCCGAAACCCTGTTTGCCAACGCCCAGAAACACATTCCTGGTGGCGTGAACTCGCCGGTTCGCGCGTTCAAGAGCGTCGGCGGCACGCCGCTGTTCTTCAAGCACGCCGAAGGCGCCTACGTCACCGACGAAGACGACAAGCGTTATGTGGATTACGTCGGCTCTTGGGGCCCGATGATCCTCGGCCACAGCCACCCGGACGTGCTGGACGCCGTGCGTAACCAACTGCAACACGGCCTGTCCTACGGCGCGCCGACCGCGATGGAAACCGAGATGGCCGACCTGGTCTGCTCGCTGGTGCCGTCGATGGAGATGGTGCGCATGGTCAGCTCCGGCACCGAAGCGACCATGAGCGCGATCCGTCTGGCCCGTGGCTTCACCGGCCGCGACAGCATCATCAAGTTTGAAGGCTGCTACCACGGTCACTCCGACAGCCTGCTGGTCAAGGCCGGTTCCGGCGCACTGACCCAAGGCGTACCAAGCTCGGCCGGCGTACCGGCCGCGTTCGCCAAACACACCCTGACCCTGCCGTTCAACGACATCGACGCCGTTGAAAAAATGCTCGCCGAAGTCGGCCAGGACGTCGCCTGCATCATCGTCGAGCCAGTGGCCGGCAACATGAACTGCGTGCCGCCGGCGCCGGGTTTTCTCGAAGGCCTGCGCAGCCTGTGCGACAAGCACGGCGTGGTACTGATTTTCGACGAAGTGATGACCGGTTTCCGCGTGGCCCTCGGCGGCGCCCAGGCTTACTACGGTGTGACCCCGGACCTGACCACCTTCGGCAAGATCATCGGTGGCGGCATGCCGGTCGGCTGCTTCGGCGGCAAGCGTTCGATCATGGAGCGCATCGCACCACTGGGCCCGGTCTATCAGGCGGGCACCTTGTCGGGTAACCCGCTGGCGATGGCCGCCGGCCTGACCACCCTGCGCCTGATCAGCCGTCCAGGCTTCCACGCCGAACTGACCGATTACACCACTCGCCTGCTCGACGGCCTGCAACAGCGCGCTGACGCCGCGGGCATTCCGTTCGTGACCACTCAGGCTGGCGGCATGTTCGGTCTGTACTTCAGCGGCGCTGACGACATTGTTACTTTCGAAGACGTGATGGCCAGCGATGCAGCGCTGTTCGGTCGATTCTTCCACCTGATGCTGGAAGGTGGCGTGTACCTGGCACCGAGCGCGTTCGAAGCCGGTTTCACCTCGATCGCCCACGGCGAAGCCGAGCTGAAACTGACCCTCGACGCTGCCGAGCGCGCGTTCGCCAAACTGAAGTAATGGCTTGATCGCTGACGTTGGCCATTGCCAGCGTCAGCTTTCACCTACATTCCAGCGCTTTCTCCGACGCTTCTGCCAAAAACATCCCGCAAACCGGGTGATATATTCCCCACACAGCAGAAAATCGAGTAAAGACTTTGTAAGGTTGGCCCTGCTTATTTCATAATGCGCGCTTATTGGATCCCTCGATGGGTCCGCGCGCCCTTCAGAGGTAAGTCGATTCTCATGAACCGCACCGGCCGCACCCTTGCCTTGGGCTGCCTGTTGCTCCTTCAGCCACTGCTCGCACATGCACAAGCAGGCGGCAACTCGTTGTTGATCCCGGCGATGGGTCGTTGCACCCTCAATACTCAGCCGCAAGATGTCACGCAGGCCCTCGCCGCCTGCCAAAAGGCATCGGATGAGGGGGATGCGCAAGCGCAATACGAGTTGGGTGAGTTCTACTACGACGGCAAGAATGCGCCGCGCGACCTCAATCAAGCCCTGAGCTATTTCGAAAAGGCCTCGCTGCAAGGCCACGCCCAGGCGCAATTCAAGCTCGGCACCATGTTCTTCCACGGTGAAGGCGTGCAGGCCAACAACATTCAGGCGTACATCGTGCTGAAGATGGCCGCGGTCAACGGCGCCGAAGATGCCCTGGACACCGCCGACGAAGTCGCCGAGAAAATGCCCCGCGAAGACCTGGAAACCGCCACCCAGGTGCTCGGGCAAATTTTCCGTAAATACCTGATGGAACTGCAGAGCGCTGACGGCCGTACGCCGTTCTCGCCGCTTCCGTAGTCCCTTCTCCCGCCCCGCTTACTTCTCGGGCATCGGCACCGGAAACGGCATCACATTGCCGACCGCACCGCGAGCTTCGCTGATTTTCGGCGTACCGAGACGTTCCACTTCGTCGATGCGCACGATCGAATGCATCGGCACAAAGCTGCGCACCACGCCTTCGAACTGTGCCTTGAGCTTCTCTTCGCTCGGATCGACGACGACCTGGGTGCGCTCGCCAAAGACGAACTCTTCCACTTCCAGGAAGCCCCACAGATCACTTTGATAGATCTGCTTGGCGTACATTTCGAACACCTGGCCCTGGTTGAGGAATATCACCTTGTAGATTGGAGCTTCGCGTTTGGTCATGGCGGGCGGACAACACATCGGGGTAAAAATGAGGGCGCGAACTATAGCATAGCCACCGGACGCGCAACGGTAGGAACCTGGGGACATGTTCCCTATAATGCGCGGTTCTTTGAACCACGTGACGACCCTATTCCATGGCCAAGAAGCTTTACATCGAAACCCACGGTTGCCAGATGAACGAGTACGACAGCTCGCGCATGGTCGATCTGCTGGGCGAACACCAGGCCCTGGAAGTCACGGCGCGCGCCGAAGATGCCGACGTGATTCTGCTCAACACCTGCTCGATCCGCGAACGCGCCCAGGACCGGGTGTACTCCCAGCTCGGTCGCTGGCGCGAACTGAAACTGGCCAACCCGGACATGGTGATCGCCGTCGGCGGTTGCGTGGCCAGCCAGGAAGGCGCGGCGATCCGGGATCGCGCCCCGTACGTCGACGTGGTCTTCGGCCCGCAGACCCTGCACCGTCTGCCGGAAATGATCGACGCCGCGCGCATCAGCAAGTTGCCGCAAGTCGACGTCTCGTTCCCGGAAATCGAAAAGTTCGACCACCTGCCCGAGCCGCGCATCGACGGCCCGAGCGCCTACGTGTCGGTGATGGAAGGCTGCAGCAAGTACTGCACGTTCTGCGTAGTGCCTTACACCCGCGGCGAAGAAGTCAGCCGGCCGTTCGACGACGTGATCGCCGAAATCATTCACTTGGCCGAAAACGGCGTGCGTGAAGTGACCCTGCTGGGGCAGAACGTCAACGGCTATCGCGGCCTGACCCACGACGGTCGCCTGGCGGACCTGGCGGAATTGATCCGTGTTGTCGCCGCTGTCGACGGCATCGACCGCATCCGCTACACCACCTCGCACCCGCTGGAATTCTCCGACAGCCTGATCCAGGCCCACGCCGACGTGCCGGAACTGGTCAAGCATCTGCACTTGCCGGTGCAGTCCGGTTCGGACCGGATCCTGGCGGCGATGAAGCGCAACCACACAGCGCTGGAGTACAAGTCCAAGCTGCGCAAACTGCGCGCTGCCGTACCGGGCATCTGCATCAGCTCGGACTTCATCGTCGGCTTCCCGGGGGAAACCGAGAAAGATTTCGAACAGACCATGAAGCTGATTGCCGACGTCGGTTTCGACTTTTCCTACTCCTTCGTCTACAGCCAGCGCCCAGGCACCCCGGCTGCCGACCTGGCCGACGACACCCCGGAAGAGCTGAAGAAAGAACGCCTGAACGCCTTGCAGCACCGTTTGAACCAGCAAGGTTTCGAGATCAGCCGACAAATGGTCGGTTCCATCCAGCGGATTCTGGTGACTGACTATTCGAAGAAAGACCCGGGCGAGTTGCAAGGGCGCACCGAGAATAATCGTATCGTCAACTTCCGCTGCGATAATCCGACCCTGATCGGCCAATTCGCCGACGTGCACATCGATGCGGCACAACCGCACTCGCTGCGCGGCTCGCTGATCCAGTAACACCGCAAGGAGACCCCGCCAGACGGCTGAATCGGTGCCAGGCTTTTTAAGAGCTTTCGCACCCAGGCCACTGGCGTTATCCTTGATTTCATCCTAATTGCCCCAGGGCGGCTAAATACGACCTTGAACGCACCCATAGAACCTCATCGTTTTATCCTCGAGCCTTTTGAGGCTCGCCGCTTCGCCAATTTGTGCGGGCAGTTCGACGAGCACCTGCGCCTGATCGAACAGCGCCTGGCCATCGAGATCCGCAACCGCGGCAATCAGTTCGAGCTGATCGGCGAACCCAAGCTCACCACTTCTGCGGAAAACCTGATTCGCCGCCTGTACCGGGAAACCAAGGGTTCAGAGCTGTCGCCGGATACGGTTCACCTGTTCCTCCAGGAATCGTCCGTCGTCGAGCTGGACAACCACGCCCCCGCCGAAGCCTCCGTCGCCCTGCGCACCAAGAAAGGCATGATTCGCCCTCGCGGCTTGAATCAGCTGCGCTATGTGAAGGAAATCCTCGGCAACGACATCAACTTCGGCATCGGCCCGGCCGGTACCGGCAAGACCTACCTGGCCGTGGCCTGCGCCGTGGATGCCCTGGAACGCGAGCAGATCCGCCGCATCCTGCTGGTGCGTCCGGCGGTCGAAGCGGGTGAAAAACTCGGCTTCCTGCCCGGCGACCTGTCGCAAAAGATCGACCCGTACCTGCGCCCGCTCTACGACGCGCTCTACGAGATGCTCGGCTTTGAATACGTGGCCAAGCTGATCGAGCGTCAGGTGATCGAAGTCGCGCCGCTGGCTTACATGCGCGGTCGCACGCTGAATAACAGCTTCATCATTCTCGATGAGAGCCAGAACACCACGGTCGAGCAGATGAAGATGTTCCTGACCCGGATCGGTTTCGGTTCCACGGCGGTGATCACCGGTGACATCACCCAGGTCGACCTGCCGCGCGGCACCAAATCCGGACTTCATCACGTCATCGAAGTCCTGAAAGATGTGCCGGGTATCAGCTTCACCCACTTCATGCCCAAAGACGTCGTGCGCCATCCGCTGGTGCAACGCATTGTCGAAGCCTACGAGCGCTTCGAAAATCGCGTGGCCGATGAAACACCGAAGGACAATCGCCACGATGCTTGAGCTTGACCTGCAAATCGCGACCGAAGCGTCTGCGCCGACCGAAGCCGAATTCCGCCAATGGTGCGAACTGGCCCTGCGCCAGCGCACCGCCGATTCGGAAATGACCATTCGTCTGGTCGACGAAGAAGAAGGCCGCGAACTGAATCACACCTGGCGCCACAAGGATTACGCGACCAACGTCCTGTCCTTTCCCGCCGAAGTGCCCGACGAGTTTCTCGACATTCCATTGCTGGGCGATCTGGTGATCTGCGTGGCCGTGGTTGAGCGTGAAGCCGCCGAACAGGGCAAGTCACTCAACGCCCACTGGGCACATCTGGTCATTCACGGCTGCTTGCATCTGCTTGGTTACGACCATATAGATGACGAGGAAGCCGAGGAAATGGAAGCACTGGAACGCGAGTTGCTTGCCGAACTGGGTTATCCCGATCCGTACGCGGACGACGAAACCGAAACATCCCCTATCGTTACAACAAAGGATTCAGAGTAATCGCTATGAGCGAAGATCGATCGAGCAACGGGCAGAAGTCCTGGCTGGGTAAACTGACCCAGGCTTTTGCCCACGAGCCGAAGAACCGCCAGGAGCTGCTGGAGCTGCTGCGCGATGCACATCAGAACAAACTGCTGGACAGCGAAGCGCTGGCCATCGTCGAAGGCGCCATTCAGGTGGCTGACCTGCAAGTACGCGACATCATGGTGCCGCGCTCGCAGATGATCAGCATCAAGGCGACCCAGACACCCCGCGAATTCCTTCCCGCCGTGGTCGACTCGGCCCACTCGCGCTACCCGGTCATCGGTGAAAGCCATGACGACGTGATGGGCGTGCTGCTGGCCAAGGATCTGCTGCCGCTGATCCTCAAGGAGAACGGCGACAGCTTCAACATCAAGGATCTGCTGCGCCCGGCCACGTTCGTGCCGGAGTCCAAGCGTCTGAACGTGTTGCTGCGTGAATTCCGCGCCAACCACAACCACATGGCCATCGTGATCGACGAATACGGCGGTGTGGCGGGTCTGGTGACCATCGAAGACGTGCTTGAGCAGATCGTCGGCGACATCGAAGACGAGCACGACGTCGAAGAAGACAGCTACATCAAGCCGCTGCCCAGCGGTGATTTCCTGATCAAGGCCCTGACGCCGATCGAGAACTTCAACGAGTTCTTCGACAGCGAATTCTCCGACGACGAGTTCGATACCGTCGGCGGGCTAGTGATGAGCGCGTTCGGGCACTTGCCAAAACGTAATGAAATCACTGAAATCGGCGCCTATCGTTTCCGCATCCTGAACGCCGACAGCCGTCGGATTCATTTGCTGCGACTCACGCCAATCGCCCGGTAAATTTAAGGACTGAAATGCGCTGGACAACCCGCCCCGGCTGGCCCGGTAACCTGCTGGCCGTGGCGGCCGGTGCAATCACCACCTCCGCTCTGGCACCGTTCGATCTCTGGCCGCTGGCCTTGCTGGCGGTCGGCCTGTTCTATGCCGGCCTGCGCGAGCTGAGCCCGCGCCAGGCACTGGGCCGTGGCTGGTGCTTCGGTTTCGGCCTGTTCGGCGCCGGCACCAGCTGGATCTACTACAGCATCCACCACTTCGGCGGCGCGTCGGTGCTGCTGGCCGGGTTCCTGATGCTGATTTTCACGGCGGCCATTGCCTGGTTCTTCGCCCTGCCCGCCTGGCTCTGGGCGCGCTGGCTGCGTCGCAACGAGGCGCCGCTGGCCGATGCCCTGGCCTTCGCTGCGCTGTGGGTTGGGCAGGAAGCGTTTCGTGGCTGGTTCCTTACCGGTTTCCCGTGGTTGTACTCCGGTTATAGCCAACTCGATGGCCCGCTGGCCGGGCTCGCGCCAGTGGGCGGCATGTGGCTGGTGTCGTTCGTTTTGGCGCTGACCGCTGCACTGATCTACAACACACCACGCCTGCTGCAGACCGGTCGCAAAGGTTTTATCGCCGCGGGCCTGGTATTGCTGGTCGGGCCGTGGGTGGCGGGTATCGCGCTGAAGGGCCATGCCTGGACCAGCCCGGCTGGCGCACCACTGAGTGTTGCTGCGATTCAGGGCAACGTCGCGCAAAGCATGAAATGGGACCCGGCCGAGCTCAACGCACAGCTGGCGCTGTACCGCGACCTGAGCTTCCGTTCGAAACCCGTGGACCTGCTGATCTGGCCGGAAACCGCCGTACCGGTACTCAAGGAGTCCGCCGAGGGCTACCTGAACATGATGGGCAACTTCGCCGCCGAACGTAAATCGGCGCTGATCACCGGTGTGCCGATCCGCCAGACAGTGCGTCACGAGAAGCGCTTCTTCAACGGCATCACCGTGGTCGGCGAAGGCGACGGCACTTACCTGAAGCAAAAATTGGTGCCGTTCGGCGAGTACGTACCGCTGCAGGACATCCTGCGCGGGCTGATCGCGTTCTTCGACCTGCCGATGTCCGATTTTGCCCGTGGTCCTGCCGATCAGGCGCTATTGCAGGCCAAGGGTTATCAGATTGCACCGTTCATCTGCTACGAAGTGGTGTACCCGGAATTCGCCGCCAGTCTGGCAGCACGCAGCGACCTGCTGCTGACCATCAGCAACGACACCTGGTTCGGCACCTCGATCGGCCCGCTGCAACACTTGCAGATGGCGCAGATGCGCGCCCTTGAAGCCGGGCGCTGGATGATTCGTGCGACCAACAACGGCGTGACCGGCCTGATCAACCCGTTCGGGCAGATCACCGAGCGCATTCCGCAGTTCGAGCAAGGCGTGCTCTACGGCGAAGTGGTGCCGATGCACAACCTGACGCCTTACCTGCAATGGCGCTCGTGGCCGCTGATCATCCTGTGCGTGGTGCTGTTTGGCTGGGCGCTGATGACCAACCGGATATCCAAGACTCTGTGAAAACCCGCTCACTCCCGCGTTCTGCGCGGGAGTGATCAGTCGGCGCTGTCTTCCCCTCGGTAAAACAACGAATAGCCGATCTGCCCCACCGCCTCGTTCAACAACTGCCCGCTTTGCCAGATCGACTTGAACTCGGGCATCCAGCCGCCAAACGGCCGGGCATTGTCAGTGCCGAGGAAACCGACCGGCGCCGGCACCACTTCGAATCCAGCCTGTTGATAACTCCACACCGCTCGCGGCATGTGCCAGGCCTGGGTCACCAGCACGACACGCTTGACGCCCTCCGGCAACAGCATCTTGGCGCTGAAGGCGGCGTTCTCCCACGTGGTGCGGCTCTCCCCCTCCTGCCAACGCACCGTCACACCGAAATCATCGCGTAGCGAATCGGCCATCAGTCTGGCTTCGCTCGGCGGCGTACCGTAATGCAGGCCACCGCTGGTCAGAATCGGCAACCCTGATGCCTTGGCCAACCGCGCCGCATAACGCTGCCGTTCGAGTCCGATACCGGTCGGCTGATCCTCGCCCCAGGCCAGATCACCGCGCTCGCGACCGGAGCCCAGCACCACGATGGCATCGGCGCGTTGTGCAAGGTTTGTCCAGTCTTCCCGGGCCAGCGGCGGCTCGCGCTCCAGGGCCTTGGCGCCCCATTGCACGACCACCGGCAGACTCATCAGCAGGAAACCGCCAAAACCCAAGGCAAAGCACAGCCCCGCCAGTCGCGGCCGCGAGCGACGCAGCCACCAGGCGACGAGCAACAGCAGCAAGAGAAGGCCGGGCGGCAATAGAAGTTGTTTAATGAAATAACGAAAAGGCATCGAGCATCTCCAGAGATGCCCGAAGCCTAAGTGGGTTAGTACAGCGCGACAACCAGTAGGGTCGGATCCGCTGAAAAAGATCCGCTTTTTGACCTGCCATGCGTTTACTTGGCCTGCAGAGTCCGAACCTTGACGGTGTCTCTGCCGGGCGCCTTGTCCTTGAGCCAGATGACTTTGGCCGAACGGGGTGCATCGAGTTGCTTCACTGCCTGAGACAGATATCCATGGGTTTCACGCTCACTGCGATCCAGATAGGCCTTGACCAGTTCGAACTCGGCGGGGCTCAAGCCACGCAATTCCAGCTCCAGGGGGCGCTCGTCGCGCAGCCGGACAGCGGTTTTTGCAGCGTCCAGGGCCGTCCCCAGGCGATCGATCAACCGCTCGTACAACTCGGGTTTGGTAACGTTTTTTTGCTGTGACTCCACCATCCCTCACCTCATTGAAGATAAGACTCACTCCCCAGTTAGAGCTTAGCTTCGCTGCACAAACCGGCTGCACGCCGCGACCAACGGCCCTCGCCGCGATTTTGCCCGGTCAAACGGCTGCAATCAGGGTTTCCCTAGGCCAAGCGCGGTCATGTATGCTACGGCGCTTCCTGTAACTCCACTTCCAGCCCGTCCGGCCCGCTCCGGATGTCGCATTGAAGAGGATTAGGCCACCCCTATCCAGTACAAAAGTAGCCATGCACGAACAATATCAGCCCCGTGAAATCGAAGCCGCCGCCCAGTCGTTCTGGGACGAGCAAAAGTCCTTTGAAGTCAGTGAACAGCCAGGCAAGGAGACTTACTACTGCCTGTCGATGTTCCCTTACCCCAGCGGCAAGCTACACATGGGGCACGTGCGCAACTACACCATCGGCGACGTGATCTCCCGCTATCAGCGCATGCTCGGCAAGAACGTTCTGCAACCGATGGGTTGGGACGCCTTCGGCATGCCGGCAGAAAACGCCGCGATGAAGAACAACGTGGCCCCGGCCAAGTGGACCTACGAAAACATCGCCTACATGAAATCCCAGCTGCGCAGCCTGGGCCTGGCGGTGGACTGGTCGCGCGAAGTCACCACCTGCAAGCCTGATTACTACCGTTGGGAACAGTGGCTGTTCACTCGCCTGTTCGAAAAAGGCGTGATCTACCGCAAGAACGGTACCGTGAACTGGGACCCGATCGACCAGACCGTTCTGGCCAACGAACAGGTGATCGACGGTCGCGGCTGGCGTTCCGGCGCGCTGATCGAAAAGCGCGAAATCCCGATGTACTACTTCAAGATCACCGCCTACGCGGATGAGCTGCTGGAGAGTCTCGACGAACTGACCGGCTGGCCGGAACAGGTCAAGACCATGCAGCGCAACTGGATCGGCAAGTCCCGCGGGATGGAAGTGCAGTTCCCGTACAACGTCGACTCGATCGGCGAAAGCGGCACCCTGAAAGTCTTCACCACCCGTCCGGACACCCTGATGGGCGCAACCTATGTTGCCGTGGCTGCCGAGCACCACCTGGCGGCCCTTGCCGCGAAGAACAACCCTGAGCTGCAAGCGTTCATCGCCGAATGCAAGGGCGGCAGCGTCGCCGAAGCCGACGTCGCCACTCAAGAGAAGAAAGGCCTGCCGACCGGCCTGTTCGTCGAGCACCCGCTGACCGGTGAAAAACTGCCGGTCTGGGTCGCCAACTACGTGCTGATGCACTACGGCGACGGCGCGGTCATGGCTGTGCCGGCTCACGACGAGCGCGATTTCGAGTTCGCCCACAAGTACAACCTGCCGGTCAAATCCGTGGTTCGCACCAGTTCCGGTGAAACCAACCCGGCTCCGTGGCAGGACGCCTATGGCGAGCACGGCACGCTGATCAACTCCGGCGAGTTCGACGGCCTGGACTTCGCCGGCGCGTTCGACGCCATGGAAGTCGCCCTGATCAAGAAAGAGCTGGGCGCCTCGCGCACCCAGTTCCGCCTGCGCGACTGGGGCATCAGCCGCCAGCGCTACTGGGGCTGCCCGATCCCGATCATCCACTGCGATGCCTGCGGTGACGTGCCGGTGCCGGAAGACCAGTTGCCGGTTGTACTGCCGGAAGACGTGGTGCCGGACGGCGCCGGTTCGCCGCTGGCGCGCATGCCCGAGTTCTACGAGTGCACCTGCCCGAAATGCGGCCAGCCTGCCAAGCGTGAAACCGACACCATGGACACCTTCGTCGAATCGTCCTGGTACTACGCCCGTTACGCCTCGCCGCACTTCGAAGGCGGCCTGGTGGAAAAATCCGCAGCCGACCACTGGTTGCCGGTGGATCAGTACATCGGCGGTATCGAACACGCCATTCTTCACCTGCTCTACGCGCGCTTCTTCCACAAGCTGATGCGCGACGAAGGCCTGGTGAGCTCCAACGAGCCGTTCAAGAACCTGCTGACCCAGGGCATGGTGGTCGCCGAGACTTACTATCGTCGTGAAGCCAACGGTGCCTACACCTGGTTCAACCCGGCGGACGTGGAACTCGAGCGCGACAGCAAGGCCAAGGTCATCAGCGCCAAGTTGATCGCCGACGGCCTGCCGGTGGAAATCGGCGGCACCGAGAAAATGGCCAAGTCGAAGAACAACGGCGTCGACCCACAGTCGATGATCGATCAGTTCGGCGCCGACACCTGCCGTCTGTTCATGATGTTCGCTTCGCCACCTGACATGAGCGCTGAGTGGTCCGACTCCGGCGTGGAAGGCTCGCACCGCTTCCTCAAGCGCGTCTGGCGTCTGGCTCAGGCCCACGTGACTCAGGGCCTGCCGGGCAAACTGGACGTGACCGGCCTGAATGACGAACAGAAAGTCATCCGCCGTTCGATCCACCAGGCGATCAAGCAGGCCAGTCATGACGTCGGCCAGAACCACAAATTCAACACCGCCATCGCTCAGGTGATGACGCTGATGAACGTGCTGGAAAAAGCCGCCCAGGCCACCGAACAGGATCGCGCACTGGTTCAGGAAGGTCTGGAAGCCGTGACGCTGCTGCTGGCGCCAATCACGCCGCACATCAGCCATGAGCTGTGGAACCGACTGGGCCACGCCGAACCGGTAATCGACGCAGGCTGGCCAGTGCTGGACGAAAGCGCACTGGTGCAGGACAGCCTGACGCTGGTCATCCAGGTCAACGGCAAGCTGCGCGGCCAGATCGAAATGCCGGCCGCCGCAACCCGTGAGGAAGTCGAAGCCGCCGCCCGTGCCAACGAAAACGTGCTGCGCTTCGTCGACGGCCTGACTATTCGCAAAGTGATCGTAGTGCCCGGGAAACTGGTCAATATCGTCGCCAGCTAATTGGATCGGGCGCCGGGTTTGCCTGGCGCCCTGTAAAACCTTTCGGGCCGCAAGGTCGGCCCACATGGTTTCAAGGGGAGCAACACAATGATCAAACGCAATCTGCTGGTGATGGGCCTCGCGGTCCTGTTGAGCGCCTGCGGTTTCCAGCTGCGCGGCACCGGCACCACCGAACTGGCGATCAAGGAACTCGACCTGAGCGCCCGCAACGCCTATGGCGAAACCGTGACGCAACTGCGTCAGCTGCTGGAGGCCAGCGGCGTCAAGATCGTCTCCGGTGCGCCGTACAAGCTGTACCTGGCCGACGAGCAGGAGAACCAGCGCATCCTCAGCTACGCTGGCGCCGGCCGTACTGGCGAGTATCAGGTAAACACTGTGCTCAGCTACGACATCCGTGGCGACAAGAACCTGCTGCTCAAAAGCGACAAGCTTGAAGTGCAGAAAGTGTTCATCCACGACGGCAACAACCTGGTGGGTTCCGACCAGGAAGCCAACGATGCCCGCAACGAGACACGCCGCGAGCTGGTACAGCGCATGATGCTGCGCCTGCAACAGCTGACTCCGGCTCAGCTGGAAGCTCTGCAACAAGCTGCCAACGACCGGGCCAAGGCAGAAGCCGACGCCCTGGAAGCGGCGCAGAAGGCTGAAGCGGAAACCCCGCGTCAGTCGCCGCTCGAACTGCCGCAGCAGTAAGACGTTCGGGGCGCTCAGGCGCCCCGTTCGCCGTTTCTTATGAAGCTCGCTCCCGCCCAACTCGGCAAACACCTGCAAGGTGCCCTCGCGCCGGTCTACATCATCAGCGGCGATGATCCGCTGCTGTGTCAGGAAGCAGCCGACGCCATTCGCTCCGCTGCCCGTCAGCAAGGGTTCGACGAACGCCAGGTCTTCGCCGCCGACGCCAATTTCGATTGGGGCACGTTGCTGCAGGCCGGCGCCAGCATGTCGCTGTTCGCCGAAAAGCGCCTGCTGGAACTGCGCCTGCCGTCCGGCAAGCCTGGTGACAAAGGCGCTGCTGCACTGATCGAATACTGCTCGCGCCCCGCTGAAGACACGGTGCTGCTGATCAGCTTGCCCAAGCTGGACGGCAGCGCGCAGAAGACCAAGTGGGGCAAGGCGCTGGTCGAAGGTCAGCAGACTCAGTTCATCCAGATCTGGCCGGTGGATGCCAACCAGTTGCCGAGCTGGATTCGCCAACGCCTGTCCCAGGCTGGGCTGTCAGCCAGTCAGGACGCCGTCGAACTGATTGCCGCGCGAGTCGAAGGCAACCTGCTGGCTGCGGCGCAGGAGATCGAAAAGCTCAAGCTGATGGCCGAGGGTGGGCAGATCAGCGTCGAAACCGTGCAGGCGGCCGTGGCCGACAGTGCGCGCTTCGATGTGTTCGGCCTGACCGATGCGGTGCTCAACGGCGAACCGGCGCACGCCCTGCGCATGCTCGAAGGGCTGCGCGGCGAAGGTGTCGAGCCGCCGGTGATTCTCTGGGCCCTGGCGCGGGAGTTGCGCCTGCTGGCCAATATCTCGTTGCAGTACAGCCAGGGCACACCGCTGGACAAGTGCTTCAGTCAGGCGAAACCGCCGGTCTGGGACAAGCGCAAACCGCTGATGAGCAAAGCCCTGCAACGCTACTCGGCGCAACGCTGGGCGCAATTGTTGCTCGAGGCCCAGCGCATCGACGCACAGATCAAGGGTCAGGCGGCCGGCTCGCCGTGGATGAGCCTCAGTCGGCTGGCGCTGTTGATGGCCGGTCAGCGTCTGACCTTACCTGCCGAATGAAACCCGGGATCGCACACCGCGATCCCGTTTTTTGTACAGACCATTTCCTACAGAACATCCCGCCTTCTGTCCTATAGACAGACGCTTGACATCGGCAGATCATTTGCCGCGCAAAACCCACTCACTCGCGAGAACCCTCATGAGCAAAAAGCCATCGAAACATGGCCATAACAAGGCCAAATCCATCGTCGCCCAACCCCTGTTCCGCAGCCGCCAGGAACGCCCCACCAAGGGTAAGGGCAGCTACCGCCGCGAAGCCTTCCAGTCTGACAGCTGGGAGGCTTCTTACTTTCTGGCCGCTTGAAGCGCAGCACCCCTTCCTCATGTTAAGGTCTGCACCTGATTCGTATCCTCTGGACCTGTGCATGCCCCTTAGTCTTTCCCGTCGTTGGCCCTTTCGCCAACTGATCGCTGCCACAAGTTTCGTACTGCTTGTCGCCTGCGCGGAAAAACCCACCGCCGCCGACGCTCAACCGCTTCAGACCGCTCCTGTTGCCACGGCCCCCGCGATCATCCCGCCGGTAGTGCCGTCCGGTGACGACCTCGACCTGCAACCGACCCAGACCTTCGCCGAGTGGCAGGCCGGTTTCCGCAAGGACGCTTTGGCCGCCGGGATTCGCGCCGACGTCTTCGATCGCGCCTTTGCCAACGTCAGCTTCGATGCCAGCGTGATCCGTGCCGACCGCAGCCAGCCGGAATTCGCCCGGCCGGTGTGGGAATACCTGGATGGCGCCCTGTCGCCGCTGCGAGTGCGCAAAGGCCAGGCGCTGATCAACCAGTACGCCGACATCCTGCAACGCATCGAACAACGCTACGGCGTCGATCGCCAGGCGCTGGTGTCGGTGTGGGGGATGGAAAGCAATTTCGGCCAGTTCCAGGGCACCAAGTCGGTGATCAATTCCCTGGCGACCCTGGCCTATGAAGGCCGCCGCCCGGGCTTTGCCCACGCGCAACTGATCGCGGCGCTGCAAATCCTGCAACAGGGCGACATCACGCCAGAGAAGATGCTCGGCTCCTGGGCCGGCGCCATGGGCCAGACCCAGTTCATCCCGACCACCTACAACACCCACGCGGTGGATTTCGACGGTGACGGTCGCCGCGACATCTGGGGCAGCCCGGCTGACGCCTTGGCCTCGACCGCGCACTACCTGCAAAGCTCCGGCTGGCAGCGTGGCCAGCCGTGGGGCTTCGAGGTGCAGCTGCCGAGCGGTTTCAACTACACCCTGGCCGATGGTGCAATTCGCAAAAGTGTCGCCGAATGGCGGCAACTGGGTGTGATCCTGCCCAACGGCGGCCAGGCACCGGCCGGCTCCGAGCAACTGTCGGCCGCCCTGCTGCTGCCGGCCGGCTATCGTGGCCCGGCGTTCCTGATCCTCGATAACTTCCGGGCGATCCTCAAGTACAACAACTCGTCGTCCTATGCCCTGGCCGTGAGCCTGTTGTCAGAGCGTTTCAACGGCGCAGGACTGATCAACGGCACCTGGCCAAAAGATGATCTGCCGCTGAGTCGCACCGAGCGCATCGAGCTGCAAAATCTGCTGACTGCACGCAACTACGACGCGGGCACCGCCGACGGCATCATCGGTGCCAATACGCGTAAGGCGATCCGCAGTGCGCAGCAGTCATTTGGCTGGCCCGCGGACGGTTACCCGACGCACAAGCTGCTGGAAAGCTTGCGTAGCCAGTAAAAACAAGACCGCCGCCTCTTCAGGCGGCGGTCTTGTTTTGGGGTTCGGCTACCGAATCACCACATCCTGCTCCAGCATCAACTCCTTCTTCCCCGCATCCAGCCGAACCAGTGCCCCCATCGGCAACGTCAGGTTCGGATCACAATGCCCGCTGCGCCAACCCGACAGCACCGGAATCCGCAACGGTTCAAAGGTCTGCTTGAGCAGGCGGTTCAAGGCCTCGGTATCCACGCCCGCCACATCCCCGACCAACACGCCACGCAGCTTGGCCAATTTGCCAGCCAGACGCATCTGGGTCAGCAAGCGGTCGATCCGATACAGCGGCTCGTTGACGTCCTCGATGAGCAGAATCACCCCTTCGACGTCGATTTCGTAAGGCGTGCCCAGGGTCGCGGCGATCATCGCCAGATTGCCGCCCAGCAAACGCCCGTGGGCAATGCCGGGCTCAACCGTGGTCAGTGGGTAGGCCACCGGATGGCTCAATACGCTACCGGCCGTCAACTGGCCGCGCAGCATGGCGAAGAACGACGTCACCGTCGGCGGTTCCTTGTCCCCCAGCAGATCGGCATTCAACAGTGGCCCGTGAAAGGTCACGAACCCGGCGTAGCGACTGATGGCCAGATGCAGTGCGGTGATGTCGCTGTAACCGACGAAGGGTTTGGCATGGCGGCTCAGCAAGTCGTAGTCGATCCGGTCCAGCAACCTTGGCGTGCCGTAACCACCGCGCAGGCAAATGATTGCATCGACTTCCTCGTCAGCGAACGCCGCGTGCAGATCGTTGAGCCGCACCTCGTCGCTACCGGCCAGATAGCCATCCTTTTCGTAGACGCCAGGGAACACCCGCAATCCGTAACCCCGGGCGCGCATCCATTGAACAGCCTTTTCGGTATCCAGCGTGCCGGGGCCGGCTGGAGCGATGACGCCTATCAGCCCTTCCGACGGCAGTGCGGGGACAGGCTTGTGCGGACAAAGGGTGTGGGTCGGTCGAACGGTCATCCATGGATCTCCCTGTGTGAAGTCATGCTCACACAGTAGTCAGGAACGGCGACAAACAGAAGAGGCTCGGCTGCGCCGCAGATTGCAGGAAAAGTCAGTAACGAGTGTAGGCCGGGCAAAAAAATGCCCGCCGGGCGATAAACCCCGGCGGGCATTTTTTCATTCAGCGCTGAATCAGGAACCGAGCAGCTCGGCCTTGACCAGTTTCGCCTGCTCGTCGGCGTGGTACGAAGAGCGCACCAACGGGCCGGACGCGACGTTCTTGAAGCCCATCTTGTAACCTTCCTCGGCGAACCAGGCGAAGGTGTCCGGGTGCACGAAACGCTGCACTGGCAAGTGACTGCGGGACGGTTGCAGGTACTGGCCCAGGGTCAGCATGTCGATGTCGTGTTCGCGCATGCGCTTCATGACTTCGATGACTTCGTCGTCGGTCTCGCCCAGACCCAGCATCAGGCCGGACTTGGTCGGAATGTGCGGCATCATCTGCTTGAAGCGTTGCAGCAGGGTCAGCGACCACTGGTAGTCCGAACCCGGACGCGCAGCCTTGTACAGGCGCGGAACGGTTTCCAGGTTGTGGTTGAACACATCCGGCGGCTCGGCCGCGGTGATTTCCAGGGCGATGTCCATGCGGCCACGGTAGTCCGGGACCAGGGTCTCGAGCTGCACGTTCGGCGACAGTTTGCGGATTTCGCGGATGCAGTCGGCAAAGTGCTGGGCACCGCCGTCACGCAGGTCGTCGCGGTCAACCGAGGTGATCACCACGTACTTGAGTTTCAGGTCGGCGATGGCGATGGCCAGGCTTTCCGGCTCGTTGACGTCCAGTGGCTTCGGACGGCCATGGCCAACGTCGCAGAACGGGCAGCGACGGGTGCAGATGTCACCCATGATCATGAAGGTCGCGGTGCCGCCGGAGAAGCACTCGCCCAGGTTCGGGCAGGACGCTTCTTCACAGACGCTGTGCAGCTTGTGCTTGCGCAGCAGGCTCTTGATGCGGTCGACTTCCGGCGAAACCGGGATGCGCACGCGGATCCAGTCGGGTTTCTTCGGCAGTTCGGTGGTCGGAATGATCTTCACCGGGATGCGTGCAACCTTCTCGGCGCCGCGCAGCTTGACGCCCGCTTCAACCTTGGGACGCGGGGCCGGGCGCTCGGTCACGTCGAGCGTCGGGATCATGGTTTGCACTGCATCAGTAGTCATATCAGTCGATTCCGCCCGTCAGGGTCGTCTGCTCAGCATAGTCGAGGTGTTTGACGAGCTGCGCACGCAGCCGGGCACTTACCTCGGCAAATTCAATCGATCCTGCATGGTCGCTCAGCTGGGTCATCGCCAGCCCGGCGTAGCCGCAGGGATTAATCCGTCGAAACGGTTCCAGGTCCATGTCCACGTTCAGGGCCAGGCCATGAAAGGAACAACCGTGGCGAATCCGCAAACCCAGAGAAGCGATTTTCGCTCCGTCGACGTAGACGCCGGGAGCGTCTGGCTTGGCCACTGCAGTGACGTCATAGCTGGCCAGCAGCTCGATCAGGCACCGCTCCATGCGCGTGACCAGGTCTCGTACACCAAAACCCAGTTTGCGCACATCCAGCAGCAGGTACGCCACCAGTTGGCCGGGGCCATGGTAAGTCACCTGCCCGCCGCGGTCGACCTGCACCACCGGGATATCCCCCGGCAGCAGCAGGTGTTCGGCCTTGCCGGCCTGGCCCTGGGTGAACACCGGTGGGTGCTCGACGAGCCAGATTTCGTCGGCGGCATCACTGCCGCGTTCGTTGGTAAAACGTTGCATGGCATGCCAGACCGGCTCGTAAGCCATCTGGCCAAGCTCGCGAAAGCCCAGCGTGCCGGACATCACAACACCATGTGCACGAAACCGGTCGCCCGCAGTTCGCTGTTGATGTTGTACAGCTGATCCTGGTCGGTCGCGACGATGTGCAACTGGATGGTGGTGTACTTGCCGTTGCTGCTTTGACGCTCGTCCACACGCTCATCGTTGATCTTGGCGTGCTTCTTGACGATGTCGATGATCTTGTCTTTGTTGCCGACGCCCGTATCGCTGATCACCTTAACCGGATAATCAACCTGCGGAAATTCGATCTTTGGCGCCTTTACTTCGGTATCGGTCATGGCGTAACGGCCTCGTAAGCGTAAGCCCGGTAACGAACAAGGCCCCGCTCCGGATCGGAACGGGGCCATGCAGGTCAACTCGAATCAGTTGAACAAGCCGTAGAAGAATAGACGGATGCTATCCCACATGCGGCGGAAGATACCACCCTCCTCGACAGCGTCCAGGGCGATCAGGTCAGCGCTGTGCACCACCTTGTCGTCCAGTTTCACTTCGACTTTACCGATCACGTCGCCCTTGGCGATTGGCGCGGTCAGTTGCGGGTTCATGGTCATGCTGGCAGCGAGCTTTTTCAGCTGGCCTTTCGGCAGGGTCATGGTCAGGTCTTCAGCCAGGCCGGCCTTGACTTGATTGGTGGTGCCTTTCCACACCGGGGCCTGAGCCAGTTCGGTGCCCTTCTGGTAGAAGGTCTGGGTTTCGAAGAAACGGAAACCGTAGGTCAGCAGCTTCTGGGTTTCAGCAGCGCGAGCCACTTCGCTGTTGGTGCCGAACACCACGGCGATCAGGCGCATGCCGTCACGTACGGCCGAGGACACCATGCAGTAGCCGGCTTCGTCGGTGTGACCGGTTTTCAGACCGTCAACGGTCTTGTCGCGCCACAGCAGCAGGTTGCGGTTAGGTTGCTTGATGCCGTTCCAGAAGAACTCTTTCTGCGAGTAGATCGCGTAGTGAGCCGGGTCTTCGTGGATGATCGCGCGAGCCAGGATCGCCATGTCGTGAGCCGACGAGTAGTGCTCAGGGTTCGGCAGACCGGTCGGGTTCATGAAGTGGGTGTTGGTCATGCCCAGATCGGCGACGGTCTTGTTCATCAGGTCGGCGAAGGCGTCTTCGCTGCCGGCGATGTGCTCGGAAACCGCGACGCTGGCGTCGTTGCCGGACTGGATGATGATGCCGTGCAGCAGGTCGCTGACAGTCACTTGCGAGCCGACTTTGATGAACATCCGCGAGCCGCCGGTGCGCCAGGCGTTTTCGCTGATGGTCACTGGATCGTTTTCACCGATCTGGCCGCGACGGATTTCCAGCGTAGCGATGTACGCGGTCATCAGTTTGGTCAGACTGGCCGGTGGCAGACGCTGGTCACCGTTGTTCTCCACCAGCACGTTGCCGCTGCTGGCGTCCATGAGCACGTAGGCTTTTGCGGCCAGTTGAGGTGGCGACGGCATCATCTCGGCCGCGAAGGCGGCTGGCGAGAGGAGCAGCGGGACTAGCAGACACAGGCGTTTGGCAAAGGTGGTGATGTTCATCCGTCTCTCGAAATCGCTAATGGAAACTTGCCCGAGGGCAAAAACTAATCAAATAACCTTCTAACGGGTTATCGCGTGTTCAGTTGCTCACTCCAGTCACCCTTTGCCGGGCTTTTGTTCTTCGACGAGCCAACAACCTGGCTCACCCCCCAATCGCTGGTGAACCGTCAATCAAGTGCTACGTATTACTTACTCGGTGACCACGCTTGGCGAACCAAGATTGGCCGAGCGCACGCTGTTCTGTACCTGGGCAATTTCACCCGGCGAACCGATCGGTCCCAGGCGTACCCGGTGCAGGGTCTGCTGATTGCGCACGATCGAGCTGATGAACACCGGAGCGCTCACCATCCCGCTGAGCTTCGACCTCAGGAGTTCTGCAGCGTCCGGGTTGGCGAACGCGCCCACCTGCAGATACTGGCCAGACGCTGGTGCAGAAGCGTTTTTTTTTGCGCTGATCTGTACAGGTACAGTGTCAGAGGCATGTTGTTGCGGCGGTGGAGTCCACTGCTCGATGGTACCGGCCGAGGCCGTGATCACCGGCGCAGTATTCTGCGCGACTTGCGGCTCGTTGAGCATCAAAGGCGCCGGACGGCCCTTGGCGGCCCACCATTGTTGCGGGTCGATACCCTCGACCTTGACTCGCGCGGTGCCGATTTCGGCATAACCGAGCTTTTTCGCCGCAGCGTAGGACAGGTCGATGATCCGGTCCGAATAGAACGGCCCGCGGTCGTTGACCCGCAGGATCACGCTCCTGTTGTTGTCCAGGTTGGTCACCCGAACGTAACTTGGCAGCGGTAATGTCTTGTGGGCGGCGCTCATGCCGTACAGGTCATAGACTTCGCCGTTGGCGGTGTTCTGACCGTGGAACTTGGTGCCATACCAGGATGCAGTACCCGAAGCCACGTAGGTCTTGGATTCCTGCAACGGGAAGTAGGTCTTGCCCAGCACGGTGTACGGGTTGGCCTTGTACGGGCCGGTGTGCAGGGTCGGCGTGGCGTCCGGGATGCGCGACACATCGACGTCCCACCACGGCGCGCCATCTTTGTGGGCCCGGTTGATATCCAGGCCCGGCTGCGCGCGAACAGCAGTGGACGAAGTCTTCTGGCTCGGCGCACGGCTGGTCGAGCAACTGGCGACCAACACTGCCAACGCAGCGAATGCCACCAGCTTCAGGGGTTTGTTGATAGGCAATGCCTGCATTACTTGACGCCCCGTGCTTTTACCAGCTCTTCAGACAGTTGATGTACAGCCATGGCGTACATCACGCTGCGGTTATAACGCGTGATCGCGTAGAAATTCTTCAGGCCCATCCAGTATTCCGGGCCGTTGTCGCCTTCCAGGCGAAATGCAGTAACCGGCATATCATCGCGCAGCGCATCATGACTTGACCAGCCCAGCGCTCGCAACTCCCCGACGGTCTTCGTCGGTTCGATCCCGGTGGTCAAACCCTCATCCACCTGTTCGCCGCGCACATCGGCCCGACTGACCACCGGCTCGCCGGCCACCCAGCCGTGACGCTTGAAGTAGCTGGCGACGCTGCCGATCGCATCATCCGGGTTGTTCCAGATATTGATGTGGCCGTCGCCATCGAAATCCACCGCGTAGGCGCGAAAGCTGCTTGGCATGAACTGCGGCAAGCCCATCGCCCCGGCGTAGGACCCCTTGAGGGTCAGCGGGTCGACCTGCTCTTCACGCGCCAGCAGCAGGAACTCACGCAGTTCCTTGCGGAAAAATTCGGCACGGGGAGGATAGTCGAATCCCAGCGTGGACAAGGCATCGATCACCCGGTAATTACCGGTATTACGTCCGAAAAAGGTCTCAACGCCGATGATCGACACGATCACCTGGGCCGGAACGCCGTATTCCTGCTCGGCGCGGGCCAGCACGGCCTCGTGCTGGCGCCAGAAGTCCACACCCCGGGCGATGCGCGCGTCGGTGAGGAACATCGGCCGGTATTCTTTCCACTGCTTGACCCGTTCGGCGGGTTTGGAAATCGCGTCGAGAATCGCCTGCTTGCGCTGCGCCTCGCGGAACACCGCCATCAGCTGTTCGCCGGCGAAACCGTAGTCGCGGGTCATTTCACCGACGAATTCGGCCACCTGGGGCGAGCCTTCGTAATCGCCGGCCAGCGCTTCCTGCGCGCTGCCAAGGATGCCTACCAGGCCGAGCCACGGTGCGTATCGTGTCGCCCAGTCACGCATTACTTGCATTGAACTCTTCACCTTATTCAAACCTGTGCGATCCATTTGCGATGCGTATGGATCGACATCAAAACCCCAAACGCTGACAGCAGTGTCACCAGCGAAGTTCCGCCGTAGCTAATGAACGGCAACGGCACCCCCACCACCGGCAACAGGCCACTGACCATACCGATGTTGACGAAAACATAAACAAAAAACGTCATGGTCAAGGCGCCGGCGAGCAGTTTGCCGAACAGCGTCTGGGCCTGAGCGGTAATCACCAGGCCGCGACCGATCAGCAAGAGATAGATCAGCAGTAGCGCGCAAATCCCCACCAGGCCGAACTCTTCGCCGAGTACAGCGATGATGAAGTCGGTGTGGCTTTCCGGCAGGAAGTCCAGGTGCGACTGAGTGCCCAGCAGCCAACCCTTGCCGAACACGCCGCCGGAACCGATAGCGGCCTTCGACTGAATGATGTTCCAGCCGGTGCCCAGCGGATCGCTTTCCGGATCGAGGAAAGTCAGGATCCGTTGCTTCTGGTAGTCGTGCATGATGAAGAACCACATGGCGATCGCCACGGGTACGGCGGCGGCCAGCACGCTGAGGATCCAGCGCCAGCGCAACCCGCCCATGAACAGCACGAACGCACCGCCGGCCAGAATCAGCAGCGAAGTGCCCAGATCCGGTTGACGCACAATCAGAATGAACGGCACGCCAATCAGCATCAGGCTGATCCCGACATGCTTGAGCTGCGGCGGCAGCGTGCGTTTGGACAGGTACCAGGCGATGGTCGCCGGCATCAGGATCTTCATGAATTCCGACGGCTGGAAGCGGATCACCCCGGGAATGTTGATCCAGCGGGTCGCACCCATGGCGTTGTGGCCCATGATGTCCACCACCATCAGCAGCACCACCCCGACCACATAGCCGAGCGGCACCCAACGGGCCATGAACCGTGGTTCGAACTGCGCGATGACGATCATCGATACCAGACCGATGCCGAACGATGTGGCCTGTTTGGCCAGCAGGTCCCAGCTCTTGCCGCTCGCCGAATACAGCACGAACAGGCTGCCGGCCGCGAGGATCAACAGCAGAACCAACAACGGGCCATCGATATGCAGGCGTTGCAACAGCGTCGCCCGGCGACGCATCACATCCTCGCTGGAGAGCATGCGATCGAAATTATTCTTCACGGGCCGTAGCCTCCGCACTGATAGGGCTGGCGTATTCGGCCTTCAAGCGTCCGTCCTGATCCAGCAGCCAGGCGTCCATCACCTGACGCACAACCGGCGCGGCGACGCCGGAACCGGACTCACCGTTCTCGACCATCACCGACACCACGATTTTCGGGTTGTCGGCCGGTGCAAACCCCACGAACAAGGCGTGGTCGCGGTGGCGTTCCTGCACTTTGGAGCGGTCGTACTTCTCGCCTTGCTTGATCGCGACCACCTGGGCGGTACCCGATTTGCCGGCGATCCGGTATTGCGAGCCGATAGCCGCTTTGCGCGCGGTGCCCCGGGCGCCGTGCATCACCTGCTGCATGCCGTGATTGACCTTGTTCCAGTCCGACGGATCGCGCAGGACGATGTCCGGCATCGGATTTTCATCCTTGGGCCTCTCGCCTTCGACGGTCTTGGCCAGGTGCGGGCGGTTCCACACACCCTTGTTGGCCACCAGCGCAGTGGCCTGGGCCAGTTGCAACGGGGTCGATTGCATGTAGCCCTGGCCGATCCCGAGAATCAGGGTCTCGCCCGGGAACCACGCCTGGCGACGGGTCGCGCGTTTCCACTCGCGGGACGGCATCAGGCCTGGGGATTCTTCGAACATGTCCAGCGAGACCTTCTGGCCGATGCCGAACTTGTTCATGTACGCCGACAACCGATCGATGCCGAGCTTGTGCGCCAGGTCATAGAAGTAGGTGTCGTTGGACCGCATGATCGCTGTGTCGAGGTCGACGAAGCCGTCCCCGGTGCGGTTCCAGTTGCGGTATTTGTGATCGTAGTTGGGCAGCATGTAGTAACCCGGGTCGAACACGCGGCTCGACGCCGTCACCACGCCCGCGTCCAGACCGGCAATCGCTACCGCCGGTTTGATCGTCGAGCCCGGCGGGTACAGACCGCGCAGTACGCGGTTGAACAGCGGCCGGTCGATGGAATCGCGCAGCTCGGCGTAAGCCTTGAAGCTGATGCCGGTGACGAACAGGTTCGGGTCGAAGCTCGGCTGGCTGACCATCGCCAGCACCTCGCCGGTGTTCGGGTCCAGCGCCACCACCGCACCGCGTCGCCCGCCCAGCGCGGCTTCGGCGGCTTCCTGCAATTTGATGTCGAGGCTCAGGACGATGTCCTTGCCCGGCACCGGATCGGTACGCTTGAGCACCCGCAACACACGGCCCCGAGCGTTGGTCTCGACCTCTTCGTAACCCACCTGGCCGTGCAGTTCGGCTTCATAGAAGCGTTCGATGCCGGTTTTACCGATGTGGTGGGTGCCGCTGTAATTGACCGGGTCGAGGGTTTTCAGCTCTTTCTCGTTGATCCGCCCCATGTAACCCACCGAGTGCGCAAAATGCGCACCCTGCGGGTAGTGACGCACCAGTTGCGCGACCACTTCCACGCCCGGCAGGCGGAACTGGTTCACCGCGACGCGGGCAATCTGCTCTTCGGTCAGCTCGAACAAGATCGGCACCGGCTCGAACGGCCGGCGCCCCTGACGCATGCGTTTCTCGAAGATCACCCGGTCTTCCGGCGTCAGCTCCAGCACCTCGACGATCACATCGAGCACTTGCTGCCAGTCGCCGGAGCGCTCGCGGGTCATGCTCAGGCTGAAGCTCGGGCGGTTGTCCGCCACCACCACGCCGTTACGGTCGAAGATCAACCCGCGGGTTGGCGGAATCGGCTGGACATGCACCCGATTGTTTTCCGACAGGGTCGAGTGGTACTCGTACTGGATGACCTGCAGGAAATACAGCCGGGCAATCAGCACACAGATCAGCAACACCACCGCAATGGCCCCGAACACGACGCGGCTACGCACCAGACGGGCGTCTTTTTCGTGGTCCTTGATGCGGATCGGCTGGGACATGAGGGCAGGATTACTTGTGGTAAGGGTGGCCGGACAACACGGTCCAGGCACGATACAACTGCTCGCCGATGAGGATGCGCACCAGCGGGTGCGGCAGCGTCAACGGCGACAACGACCAGCGCTGATCCGCGCGGGCACAGACTTCCGGCGCCAGCCCTTCCGGGCCGCCGACCATGAAATTGACCGTGCGCGAATCCAGCCGCCAACGGTCGAGTTCGACCGCCAGTTGCTCGGTGCTCCAGGGCTTGCCGTGCACTTCGAGGGTGACGATCCGCTCGTTCTGCCCGACCTTGGCCAGCATGGCTTCGCCTTCCTGACGGATGAAGCGTGCCACGTCGGCATTCTTGCCACGGGTATTGAGCGGTATTTCCACCAGTTCCAGCGCCAGCTCGGACGGAAGACGCTTGGCGTATTCATGCCAGCCTTCTTCCACCCATTTGGGCATGCGTGAACCGACGGCGATCAGTCGCAGTCGCACAGCGCGTCCCTTACAGCTGGTCTTTGTTGAGCTTGGTGAAATGCTCGTGGGTGTTTTCCGGGCTGTGGTGCTTGGCGTCCGCCGCACGGCTTTGCTCGGCACCGGCCCACAGGCGCTCCAGGTCGTAGAACTGACGAGCCGAGGCGGTCATCATGTGCACGATCACCAGGTCCAGGTCCAGCAGCACCCAGTCGCTGTCGCCCTTGCCTTCTTCGCCCAGCGGCTTGGCGCCCTGCTTTTTCACTTCTTCGCGAACCTTGTCCAGCATCGCGTTGATCTGGCGGTTGGACGTACCGGTGGCGATGATCATGTAGTCAGTGATGCTCTGCTTGTCGCGCACATCGATGATCTGGATGTCCTGGGCCTTGACGTCTTCCAGGGCTGCCACGGCAATCTTGACCAGTTCGTCGCCTTTCAGCGGCTCGTTGGTGTTGACCGGCTCTGGCAGCGGAGCGCTCTTGAACGTGCCTTTGCGCTTTACTTTGGTTTGGTCTTTGTCAGTCATATAAAACTCGTTTTGCTCATGTATTCGGCGTCTCGTCCCACGATGATCGTGTTACTTGAGCACGCCTTGTTCAGTTCGACGCACGATACAGACCGTGCGCATCGATGTAGGCCAGGACCGCGTCGGGCACCAGGAAACGTACCGACTTACCGCTGGCCAGCAGTTGACGGATCTGGGTGGCGGAGACCGCGAGCGGTGTCTGCCAGACGAATGCAATCTGTCCGCTCGGCCCTTTCAGGGCCAGCGGGTCGCTCACCGAACGCGCTGCCAGCAGGTTGCGCAAGGCATCCGGCGGTTCGCTGTCGGCGTCCGGGCGCTGTAGCACCAGGATGTGGCAATGCTGGAGCAACTCCTCCCAGCGGTGCCAAGTGGGCAGGCCGCAAAATGCGTCCCAGCCCAAAAGCAGAAAAACCTGGGTCTCGGCGGCCATTTCGGCGCGCAGCGACTCCAGGGTATCGATGGTCCAGGACGGTTTGTCCCGCTGCAATTCGCGGGCGTCCACCACCAGCGGCGGCACTCCGGCCACCGCACATTCAACCATTGCCAGCCGATCCTGCGCCGACACCTGCGGGGTATCGCGATGCGGCGGCCGGGCGCTGGGCATCATGCGCAGCTCATCGAGGGCCAGCGCTTCGGCGACTTCCAGCGCGCCACGCAAATGGCCGACATGCACCGGATCGAACGTTCCGCCCAGAACGCCAATGCGCCGGGGGCGAGACTTTCTGCCGGATTTCGGCGCTTTCAGGTCGAGGTCGGACAAGTCAGACCGTCGCCTGGCCGCGCAACTGGCCATCACCGACCACGATGTACTTCTCGCAGGTCAGTCCTTCGAGGCCCACCGGGCCACGGGCGTGCAGCTTATCAGTAGAAATGCCGATCTCGGCACCCAATCCGTATTCGAATCCATCGGCGAAGCAGGTCGGGGTGTTGATCATCACCGACGCCGAGTCGACCTGAGCCACGAACTGGCGGGTGTCGGCGAGGTTTTCGCTGACGATCGAATCGGTGTGATGGGAGCCGTAATGGTTGATATGTTCGATGGCCTGGTCCAGACCGTCGACCACACGGATCGACAGAATCGGCGCCAGATACTCGGTGCCCCAGTCTTCTTCGCTGGCCGGCACCGCATCGATGATCGCCCGGGTGCGCTCGCAACCACGCAGCTCGACGCCTTTTTCGCGGAACTGGGCAGCCATCGACGGCAGGAAATCCTTCGCAACACTTTGATCGACCAGCAAGGTCTCCATCGCGCCGCAGATGCCATAACGATAGGTCTTGGCATTGAAGGCGATGCGCTGGGCTTTCGGCAGGTCGGCGTGTTCGCTGACATAGACGTGGCAGATGCCGTCCAGGTGCTTGATCACCGGCACCCGCGCGTCACGGCTGATGCGCTCGATCAGGCCACGGCCACCACGCGGCACGATCACATCGACGTACTCGGGCATGGTGATCAACGCGCCAACGGCGGCGCGGTCGGTGGTTTCCACCACTTGCACCACGGCGGCCGGCAGTTCGGCTTCGGCCAGGCCGCGCTGGATGCAGGCGGCAATCGCACGGTTGGAATGAATCGCCTCGGAACCGCCACGCAGGATCGTCGCGTTACCGGACTTCAGGCACAGGCTCGCGGCATCAATGGTCACGTTCGGACGGGACTCGTAGATGATCCCGATCACGCCCAGCGGCACGCGCATCTTGCCAACCTGAATGCCCGACGGACGGAAGCTCATGTCGCGGATCGCACCGACCGGGTCCGGCAAGGCCGCCACCTGGCGCAGGCCGACGATCATCCCGTCGATACGCGCCGGGGTCAGTTCCAGACGTTCCAGCAGTGCAGGCTCCAGACCGTTGGCGCGACCGGCGGCCAGATCCTGTTCATTGGCTGCCGCAAGCTCGGCGCGGGCGGCGTCCAAGGCATTGGCGGCAGCCAGCAGGGCGCGGTTTTTCTGCGCGGTGCTGGCACGGCCGATGACCCGGGAAGCTTCGCGGGCGGCGCGACCCAATCGGGTCATGTAGTCAAGAACGGACTCAGTCATGGTCTGCTGGGGTCTTGGCAAAGAGGAAAGCGGCAGATTATAGCTGTCGCGTCCCGGGACTAACAGCGGTGACGGGCGGATGGTCGAAATGGACGGCGATTTGCCGATGTTCAGCCGTAATTAAGGCTCGGATTGTTATCATCACGACCTCTTTCGCCTGGATAAACACCGTTTGCCATGTCCAATCTGACCGTTCGTGCCCACGCCGAGCGCCTGCCGATGGGCCTTCCGGACGCTTTTTTCGACCGTGACGCCCAGACGCTTGCCCGGGATCTGCTCGGTAAAGTCATCCGTCACCGGGTCGGCGACCTGTGGCTCAGCGCCCGGATCATCGAAACCGAAGCGTATTACTGCGAAGAAAAAGGCAGCCATGCCTCCCTCGGCTACACGGAAAAGCGTAAGGCTTTGTTTCTGGATGGCGGCCACATCTATATGTACTACGCCCGTGGCGGCGATTCGTTGAACTTCAGTGCACAGGGACCCGGCAATGCGGTGCTGATCAAATCGGCCTATCCATGGGTCGATGAAATCAGCGGCCCGGCCAGTCTGGCGCAGATGCTGCTGAACAACCCCGATGCACAGGGTCGCCCGCGACCGTCGCAAAAGCTTTGCGCCGGGCAGACCCTGCTGTGCAAGGCCCTGGGGCTGAAAGTGCCGGTGTGGGATGCCAAGCGTTTCGATCACGAGATACTGCTGGTGGAAGACACCGGCCCCGCGCCAGGCCACATCATCCAGACCACCCGCCTGGGCATCCCCCATGGGCGTGACGAGCATTTGATGTATCGCTTCGTCGATGCGGCCTACGCCCAGTGGTGCACCCGGAACCCGCTGCGCCGGGGGCAGGTCGAAGGGCGCGATTATTTTCTGCTGTGAATTTCCCCTCTGCGGTACGCCGATCAGGGACATCAATGAAATGGAGTGTGTTGTATGGGCCCATGGCTCGATAGCGTGACCGGGTGGCTGGCCGCCAATCCGCAGTGGCTGGCCGCCGCAGTGTTCGTCGTAGCCTGCGTTGAATGCCTGGCGATTGCCGGGCTGATTGTTCCCGGCACTGTGTTGCTGTTTGCCGTGGCAGTGCTGGCCGGCAGCGGTGCGCTGTCGTTGAGCGAAACCCTGTTGCTGGGTTTTCTCGGCGGGATTCTCGGCGACGTGATTTCGTACTTCCTGGGCCGCCACTTCCACCAGAACATCCGGCGCCTGCCGGGCTTGCGCCATCATCCGGAATGGATGGCCGGCGCAGAAACCTACTTCCAGCGCTACGGTATCGCCAGCCTGCTGGTCGGGCGTTTCATCGGCCCGTTGCGACCGATGCTGCCGATGGTCGCCGGGATGTGCGACATGCCCTTCCCGCGCTTCGCGGCCGTGAGTCTGCTGGCGGCGGCGGGCTGGAGCATCGCGTACCTGCTGCCGGGCTGGGCTACCGGGGCGGCGATTCGTCTGCCATTGCCGGAAGGCTTCTGGCTGCAGGCCGGGATCGTCGCCGCCAGCATTGCGGTGATGGTCGGCCTGAGTGCCAACAGCAGCCTGCGCCGCCATCGTCGGGCAACAATCTGGATCAGCAGCATGAGCCTGTTGATTCTGATCGGTCTGTTTGTCAGTTACCCATACCTGACCGCCCTTGATCAGGGCGTCATGACCCTCGTACAGGAACACCGCAACGCGGTGCTCGACGAGGTCGCGGTGGTCTTTACCTTGATCGGCGAGTTCCGCAACATGCTGGTGTTCAGCATTTTGCTGACCGGCCTGTTGCTGCTGTGCCGCCAGTGGCGTCAGGCAATCTTCGCTGGCAGTACCCTGCTCGTCACCGCGCTGGCCAACACCGGAACCAAACTGTTTTTCGCCCGGGTACGCCCGGAGGTGCTGACCGACCCGTTGACCAGCTACAGCATGCCCAGCGGCCATGCGTCCGGATCGTTCGCGCTGTTCCTGACCCTGGCCGTGCTGGCCGGACGCGGGCAACCGCCAAGAATGCGATTGACCTGGCTGCTGGTCGGCTGCATTCCGGCACTGGCGATTGCCTTGTCACGGGTGTACCTGGGGGCACACTGGCCAACCGATGTGCTGGCCGGTGCAATGCTTGCCGCCTGTGTCTGCGCCGCGAGCCTGTGGCTGATTCAGCGCCGTTCGCCCCTTGAAGCGATGCCGCAGAAAGTCTGGTGGCTGGTGCTGCCGGCACTGGTCGCCTTGTTCGGTTTCTTCGTGTTGCGGCATTTGCCGCATACATTGTTGCGATATTCGTACTAGGTGACGGCAGACAGCGCCGAAGGCTGGGGCCTCAAGACGAACGACGCTGACACGGGATTGTAGGCATTGTGCTCGGGGTCGTTCGGATTCCTGTCGAGGAAGTGCTTGAGACCGCCCTTTGTTTCGTGCTGAAACAGCCCCAACTTCTTCTCGACACTGAACAACGCCACAGGGGCCGGATTGGAGGGCAGGTCGCCAAAGGACTTCAGCTTTCCCTCGTAGGTTTCCAGTTCGAAGTAGCTGCCGATATTCTTCGATGTTTCAGACATGGAGCCGGACACCGAACGCAATTACGAGACGACCCTTTCACTGCCGAGCGGCAAGGACTGGTTCGCCAACGACATCGTCTGGCCCGAATAACCTGAACGCGTCTTAAGCGAACAACTCGCCCTGCAATTCATCGAGCAGCGCCTGGATCGCATCCAGTCGCTGCTGTGGGTCGTCGAGTTGCAGCAGGTCGATCTTGTCTTCCTCGGCGAACGGCAGCAGATACGCCAACTGATTGGCCAGCGACTGTTGCCCCGCCGCTTCGATGCCCATGTTCAGCGCCTCGACCATCGGGTGCTCGGCCAGGGCCTTGAGCAGCGCCACCAGATCAGCGTCTTCATCCTGCAAGGGTTGCTCGGGTTCGTCGTCCAGCCACTCGACTTCGGCGACGATCAGTTGATCGCGCTGCACTTCGGTGCGCTGCACGATGAACCGGCGCCCGCCCTGCACCCGGATGCCCAGCAGTCCGTTGTCCTGCTGCTGGAAATCGGTGATGCGCGCTTCGCAGCCGACCATGGCGAAACCTTCGGGGGCGACACCGACTTCGCTGCCTTCAAGGATGCACACCACGCCGAACCCACCGCCCTGTTTCATGCAGCGGCCGATCATGTCCAGGTAGCGTGCTTCGAAGATCTGCAGATCCAGGTTGCAGCCGGGAAACAGCACCGTGTTCAGCGGAAAAAGCGGCAGACTCATAGACATTTCCTTACACCACCATCGACACCGCCAACGGCAGGAACACCGCCGTGGCCACGCCCATCAGACTCATCGCCAGCGCCGCGAAGGCGCCGCACTCATCGCTTTCCTGCAACGCCACCGACGTACCGACCGCATGCGCCGTCATGCCCAGCGCCATGCCGCGCGCCTCCGGGCTGTGCACGCCCAGACGAGTCAGCAGTGCCGGGCCGAAGATCGCGCCGATCACCCCGGTGATCAACACGAACACCGCGGCCAGCGCCGCGACGCCACCGATCTGTTCGGCCACCAGCATGGCGATCGGCGAGGTCACTGACTTGGGCGCCATGGTCATCAGGATCATGTGATCGGCGCCGAACCACCAGCCCAGCGCCACGCCCATGCCCGTGGCGACCACCCCGCCTATCACCAGCGTAGTAAAAATCGGCCAGAACAATTGGCGGATGCGCCGCAGATTCAGATACAGCGGCACCGCCAGTGCCACGGTCGCCGGGCCCAGCAGAATGCTGAGGATCTCGGTGCTCTTGCGGTACTCGACATAAGTCAGGCCGCAACCCACCAGCACACCGATCACCAACAGCATGGAGACCAGCACCGGTTGCAGGAAAATCCAGCGGGTTTTCTCGAACGCCGCCAACACCAGTTGATAAGCCCCCAGGGTGATACCGATGCCGAACAGTGGATGGTGAATCACCGAAGCCCAGGCACCTTGCCAGTCGAACAGCATCAGGATTCCTCCGAATGCGGGGCGTGACGCTTGACCAGCCGTTGCATCAGCACACCGGCGAAGGCCATGGACAGAATCAGCGAGACCACCAGCGCACCGACGATGGCCCAGAAATCGGCGGCAATGGCCGTGGCGTAAACCATCACGCCCACCGCCGGCGGCACCAGCAGCAACGGCAGATAACGCAACAGACTGCCGGCGGCGAGATTCAGCGGCTCGCCGACTTCACCGCGCACGATCAGGAACACCAGCAACAGCAAAAGACCGATGATCGGCCCCGGCAGCACCGGCAACAGCAAATGATTGAGGGCGGTGCCGAGCAATTGAAACAGCACCAGCATGGTCAGGCCGCGTAGCAACATCCGTCATCTCCGTCCGACATCCCGCCAAGCACGGGCCGGGCATTATAAGCACGCCAGCGCTATGGATCGGCATTCGCCAAAAGCATGGTCGGTTGACCTGAGCAAATCGTCATGATGATCTACAGTGGTTCGCAGGGCGGTCAAATCCCCCACCTGAAAAACTATAAAACCGATGAACCCAAGGAGAGTCTCAATGCCCTATGTTCCAGTTGCAGAGCTCAAAGATTATGTCGGCAAGGAACTCGGACGTTCCGAATGGCTCACTATCGATCAGGAGCGCATCAACCTGTTCGCCGAAGCCACCGGGGATTATCAGTTCATCCATGTCGACCCGGTCAAAGCTGCGCAAACGCCATTTGGCAGCACCATCGCACACGGTTTCCTGTCGTTGTCGCTGATCCCCAAACTGATGGAAGACATCCTGATCCTGCCGCAAGGCGTGAAGATGGTGGTCAACTACGGCCTGGACAGCGTGCGTTTCATCCAGCCGGTCAAGGTCAATTCCAAAGTCCGGCTCAAGGTCGACCTCGGTGAAGTGACCGAGAAGAAACCTGGCCAGTGGCTGCTCAAGGCCACCGCCACCCTGGAGATCGAAGGCTCGGACAAACCGGCCTACATCGCCGAACCGCTGTCGCTCTGCTTCGTCTGAGTGCCGGGATGCGAAGCGGCTCACGCTGTTTCGCATCCACTCCCCTCCGCCGGCTGTATAAGGTCACATAGCTGCGGCATACTCGGTCGCCTAATTGCCCGGATCCCGCTATGCGCTCACTTGCTGCTCTTGCACCGCTTGCCTTGACCCTGATGCTCACCGCTTGCGGCGATGGCGAATCGCTGTTGCCCCCGGATGCGCGCCTGCCCGATGGCGGACGCTATCGCGGCGAGCTGGTCAACGGTCTGCTGCAAGGCCAGGGCCGGGTCGACTACCCGAACGGCAGCTGGTACGCGGGCGAGTTCGACAAGGGCCAGTGGCACGGTCAGGGCGAATGGCACGGCAGCAACGGCGAGGTTTATCGCGGGAATTTCCAGCAAGGCCTGTTCGACGGCCAGGGCTCGCTGACCACCCACGGTGGCAGCTACACCGGCGGTTTCAAGCTCGGCCGACGCGAAGGCGAAGGCACCCTCAAAGAAAACGCGATGACCTATCGCGGCGAATTCAAGGCCGACCAGTATTCCGGGCTCGGCCGCCTGGAGCTGGACGACGGCAGCTCCTATCAGGGCCAGTTCGCAAACGGCAAACCCAACGGTGAGGGCCAGCGCGGCGATGCCAGCGGCAATCAGTTCACCGGCCATTTCGTGAACGGCCAGCTCGAAGGCAACGGCACCTTCAACAGCGCCGACGGCGATATCTATGTCGGCGGCTTCAAGAACAATCAGCTACACGGCAAGGGCCGCTACGAAAACGCTGACGGCGACGTCTGGCTCGGCCAGTTCAAGGAAGGCGCGCTGACCGGCAAGGGCGAACTGATCGGCGCCGACGGCAGCCATTACACCGGCTACTTCAATGACTGGCGCTTCAGCGGTCAGGGCCGACTGAACCTGTCCGACGGCAGTTTCTACATCGGCGGGTTCGACAGCGACAGCTACGCGGGCCGAGGCACGCTGGTGCTGACTGACGGCAGCGTGCTCAGCGGCACCTGGATCAACGGCCAGCGCGTGCGCGACGCCGACGGCAAATTGTTGCCCGATACACTCGAACTCGGCCTGTTGGCCCAGGGCCGCCTGCTCGAGGAAGCGCTGGCCAATGTGCCAGCCTCGACCCCGGCGGTGGAGTTGTACTCCCTGACCCTCGGCGGCGACGGCAAACAGAGCGTGTTCCTGCGCGAATCCGATTACGTGGCCAACATGCTCGCCAGCCGCTTCGGCGCCTTTGGCCAGATCCGCCTGGTCAACCATCGCGACCACCTCGGTGACCGGCCGATGGCCACCCGCGAAAATCTGCGCCGCGCGGCGTTGACCCTGGCCGAACGCAGCGGCCCGGAAGATCTGGTGTTCATCTACCTGACCAGCCACGGCACCGCCGAACATGAACTGGTGCTCGACCAACCGCGCATGGAACTGGCCGACCTGCCCGCCGACGAACTCGCCGCCGTGCTCGCACCGCTGAAGAACCGCGACAAGATCATTGTCATCTCCTCGTGCTATTCCGGTGGCTTCATTCCGGCGCTGAAGGACGAACGTACGTTGATCATGACCGCGTCGCGCGCCGACCGGGTCTCGTTCGGTTGCTCCGAAGAAGCCAACTTCACCTACTTCGGCGATGCCCTGTTTGCCCAGGCGCTGAACCAGACCGATGATCTGGAGCAAGCCTTCAAACTGGCCAAGGCCACCGTCGCCGAGCGCGAACTGGCGGACAACTTCGAAGCCTCGGAACCGCAGATCTGGGCGCCGAAAACAGTGCTCGCCCATTGGCAGCTGCTGCGCAAGCAGCAAGCGAGAAAAGCGTTGCAAAGTGCTGCGCTGAACGACGGAGCGACAAAGAGCAACTAAGCTGAACAGTATCAAGGGAGAGACACTATGTACTTGACGCCTCAGCATGTCTTGCTTGCCGGAGCCACCGGGCTGACCGGTGAACACCTGCTCGACCGTTTGCTCAACGAACCGACGATCACTCGCGTCCTGGCCCCTTCACGCCGGCCGCTGGCCGAACATCCTCATCTGGAAAACCCGGTCGGCGACCCACAGACCTTTCTGCCGCAACTGGCCGGTCGCGTCGACATCGCCTATTGCTGCCTCGGCACCACCATCAAACAGGCCGGCTCCGAAGAGGCGTTCCGCGCCGTGGATCTGGACATGGTCGTGGCGTTCGCCAAACGCGCCCGGGAAATGGGCGCACGGCACCTGATCGTGATCAGTGCCCTGGGGGCTGATCGCCGATCCTCGATTTTCTACAACAAGGTCAAAGGCGAGATGGAACACGCATTGCGCGCGCAGGACTGGCCACAACTGACCATCTGCCGGCCTTCGTTGTTGCTGGGGGATCGCAGCGAGCCACGGCTGGGCGAGCAGCTTGCTGCACCGTTTTCGAAACTGATTCCCGGCAAATACCGCGGCATCGAAGCCTGCCAACTGGCCCGAGCCATGTGGCGGCTGGCGCTTGAGGAACAGGACGGAGTGCGGATCGTCGAGTCAGATGAGTTGAGAAAGCTCGGCAAGTAAAAACAAAAAATCGCAGCCATCGGCTGCGATTTTTTTAGAGCCCGCCAGTCGCCTGAAAGCCTACGCCGATCACCGTCAGCAACGACAACGGCAACAGCAGCGTATCGAGCAATGCACTGGCCGGCAGATCCACCCCGGGATAGCTTGGCGCCTCGGCACCGAACCGATCCATCGCGCAACACCCGCCATTCATGGCGTACAAATCCAGCCGAGTGCCGGAATACACCACCGGTGCGCCGGGTTTGGCGGCATCGAGCGTGCGTGCCGTGGCGCAGCCGGTCAGTTGCAATATCAGCAGGATCGCCAGCAGCTTATTCATCGCTGCTCAGGTGATGCTCGCCCCAGCGCGGCAGCATGTCCTGGGGGATGCCCAGCAGATTGAGAATCCGCGCCACCACGAAATCGATCAGGTCATCGATGGTCTGCGGCTGGTGATAAAAGCCAGGCGAGGCCGGCAGGATAGTCACGCCCATGTTCGACAACTTGAGCATGTGCTCCAGGTGAATGCTCGAATACGGCGCTTCGCGCGGTACCAGAATCAACTGGCGACGCTCTTTCAACGTTACATCTGCCGCTCGCTCGATCAGGTTGTTGCAGGCGCCGGTGGCGATGGCCGACAAGGTGCCTGTCGAGCACGGCACCACTACCATTGCCGCCGGCGCCCCGGAGCCCGAGGCCACTGGCGACATCCAGTCTTCCTTGCCATACACGCGGATCTGCCCCGCGGCGGCGCCGGTGTATTCGGTGAGGAACGCCTGCATCATTTGCGGCTTGGCCGGCAGCGACACGTCCGTCTCGGTAGCCATCACCAGTTGCGCTGCCTTGGAGATCAGGAAATGTACTTCGCGATCCTCGCGCACCAGGCAATCCAGCAGGCGCAAGCCGTACTGGGCGCCGGACGCGCCGGTCATCGCCAGCGTGATGCGTTCCGGGCCGTTGTTGTTCATTTCAGCGCCTCGGCGAGTTTGCCGTGCAGACCGCCGAAGCCGCCGTTGCTCATGATCACCACGTGGGTGCCGGGCTGGGCCTGGCTTTTCACGCGCTCGATGATGCCTTCCAGCGAATCGCTGACGATCGACGGCACGGTGCACAACGCGGCAGTGCCAGCCAGGTCCCAGCCGAGGTTCGCCGGGGCGTACCAGATCACCTGATCGGCATCGACCACGCTGTCCGGCAAGCCATCACGGTGTGCGCCGAGCTTCATCGAGTTGGAACGCGGCTCGATGATCGCGATCAGCGGTGCGTCGCCAATGCGTTTGCGCAGGCCGTCGAGGGTGGTCGCAATGGCGGTCGGGTGGTGGGCGAAGTCGTCGTAGATGGTGATGCCGCGCACTTCCGCGACTTTTTCCATCCGACGCTTGACGCTCTTGAACGCGCTCAACCCGGCGATGCCCATGGACGGCACAACACCAACGTGACGCGCTGCCGCCAGAGTAGCCAATGCGTTGGCTACGTTGTGCTGCCCCGTCAATTCCCACTCGACGACGCCTTGGGAGACGCCCTCGAACATCACTTCGAATGCCGAGCCGTCGTCCTTCAGCAACTTGACCTGCCACTGACCGCCAGCACCGGTGGTTTGCACCGGGGTCCAGCAGCCCATCTCGATCACGCGCTGCAAGGCGGGTTCGGTGGTCGGGTGGATCACCAGGCCTTCGCTCGGAATAGTCCGCACCAAGTGGTGGAACTGGCGCTCGATGGCCGGCAGATCCGGGAAGATGTCAGCGTGATCGAACTCAAGGTTGTTGAGGATCGCCGTACGTGGGCGGTAGTGGACGAACTTCGAGCGCTTGTCGAAGAAGGCACTGTCGTACTCGTCAGCCTCGATCACGAAGAACGGTGTGCCGCCCAGACGCGCCGACACCGAGAAGTTCTGCGGAACGCCGCCGATCAGGAAGCCCGGGCTCATGCCGGCATGTTCCAGCACCCAGGCGAGCATGCTGCTGGTGGTGGTCTTGCCGTGAGTACCGGCAACCGCCAGCACCCAGCGACCTTGCAGCACATGGTCGGCCAGCCACTGCGGGCCGGAGACGTACGGCAGGCCTTTGTTCAGCACATATTCCACCGCCGGATTGCCGCGGGACATGGCGTTGCCGATCACCACCAGATCCGGCGCCGGATCAAGCTGCGCCGGGTCGTAGCCCTGAGTCAGCTGAATGCCCTGGGCTTCGAGCTGAGTGCTCATCGGCGGATAAACGTTGGCATCGGAGCCAGTCACGTGATGGCCCAGCTCTTTGGCCAGAACCGCCATCGAGCCCATGAAAGTCCCGCAGATACCCAGAATATGAATGTGCATAGTCGACCTCGTAAAACATGGCCGCAGGGTAGCCCAGGCAGGGGAAAACCGCATCCTCGTTTTCAGGGGTCAAGCGCTGCGGGCGATCCCGTGCTTGCGCAGCTTTCTATAGAGCGTATTGCGACTGACGCCCAGTTGCTGCGCCGTGTGGGTCATGTGCCAGCGCGTGTGTTCCAGCGCATTGAGCAACGCCAGCCGCTCGGCATCCTCCAGCGGCTGCCCGGATGACACTTCATCGACTTTGACCAGCAGCGGCTGCACCTGCCGGAACATCACCGGCAGATCATCCAGCCCGATCCGCCCTTCATCGCACAACGCCGCCAGCGTGCGCAGCACGTTACGCAACTGCCGCACATTGCCCGGCCAGTTGAACCCCAGCAAGGCCTGGCGCGCCGGCTCTTCGATCAGGATCGTTTCACCGCCTGCCTCTTCGGCCAGCAGGAAATCCAGCAACTGCGACTTGTCACTGCGCTCGCGCAATGGCGGTAGCGCCACTTCCAGCCCGTTGAGCCGGTAATACAAATCTTCCCGAAAACTGCCGTCGCCAACCCGTTCCAGCAAGTTACGGTGTGTGGCACTGATGATCCGCACGTTGACCGCTTCCGGCTCGCCGCCGATCGGCACCACTTGCCGGTCTTCAAGCACCCGCAACAGACGGGTCTGCAAGGCCAGCGGCATGTCGCCGATTTCATCGAGGAACAGCGTGCCGCCATCGGCCTGCTGCAACTTGCCGCGCATGCCGTCCTTGCGCGCGCCGGTGAAGCTGCCGCCGCGATAGCCGAACAGTTCGCTCTCGATCAGGCTTTCGGGAATGGCCGCGCAATTGAGGGCGACGAACGCTTTGCCGGCGCGTTGACTGGCGCTGTGCACAGCCTTGGCGAACGCTTCCTTGCCGGAGCCGGTTTCGCCATTGATCAGCAGTGGAACGTCACGCTCGAACACCCGCAAGGCCTTGCGGAAATCCGCTTGCAGTCCGGCGTCGCCCAGACAAATGCCAGCCAGGCGTGGCGCCTCGGGAGCCTGAGGTTTCGGCAAGACGATGGATGGCTTGCGCGACTCGCCGCGCAGCACCGCGAACAGATGCCGTCCGTCACGAGTGCGCAACGGCCAACTGGCGCTGGCATTGGCACTCGCACGCCCCAGCAACTCATCCAGCGAACAATCGAAAAACGCCTCCACCGGTTTGCCGAGCAAACCACCGCGAATGTGCCCCAGCAGGTTCAAGGCGCTCTGATTGACCGCACTGATCCGCCCTTCCCCGTCAAACGCCAGCAGCCCTTCGCTGAACAGCCCGACAGACTCGGCCTGGAGATGGAATCGCAACAACCATTGGTTATCGAAACAGCGCAGGAAGTAGCAGCTCTCGATCATCTTCGCCGACAGATTGACCAGCGCCATGGTGTGGAACTGGCTCTGGCGCGAGACGTCATGCCGCGCAGAGGAAACATCGAGCACCGCCAGCAGTTCGCCGTGCGGGTCGAACACCGGGCTCGCCGAGCAGGTCAGGCCGGTGTGACGGCCGCGAAAGTGTTCGTCCTGATGGATGGTCAGGGCCTGACGTTCCACCAGGCAGGTGCCGATGCCGTTGGTGCCTTCACAGGCCTCGCTCCAGTCGGAACCGAGCCAGAGCCCTGCGCGTTCGAAGATCTTGCGTTCGGCAGGAGCGGTGACGCAGTTGAGGATTACCCCGCGCGCATCGGTCAGCAGTACCGCGTGGCCGGCGCCGGAGAGTTGTTGATGCAGGCTGCTCATTTCATTGCCGGCGATCTGCAACACCTGTTGCAGCCGTTCGCGGCTTTCGAGGACACGACCGTGTTCGAGCACGGTCGGCGCCATGGTCAGGGCCGGGTCGAGGTGATAGTCCTCAAGACAACGCAGCCACGAGCGGGCGATCGACGGGTCGGCACCGGGGCCGTGCAGGTGCGGCTTGCCCTGGGTGACGGTGAGAACCTGTTGGGCATGGCGACTCAAATGGTTGTCGTGCATTTCTTATTATTCTCCCCGAGGCTCATCGGCCCATGCGTGAAGTGGTGCCCAGCATCCTCCAGCCAACCGGTCTTTGCAATGCTGGCAAGACCGCCCGGTCACAGGTTGTGCCAGAAGCGGTACAAACTGTCACCCGAGCTGTACCGATACCGTCACAGACGCTTGCCACTTGTCCGACAGAAATCACGCAAGGCCTTGATTTGCCTGACCTGCACGGCGGTGGCCCGACCTTTGCTCTACGCTTATAGCAAGCGCTCATGCGCGTTTCTCTAATAAGTACAAAGCCAAGGAGAACATCATCATGCGTTACGCTCACCCCGGTACTGAAGGCGCCAAAGTCTCGTTCAAGAGCAAGTACGGTAACTACATCGGCGGCGAGTTCGTCGCGCCTGTCAAAGGTCAGTACTTCACCAATACCTCGCCAGTGAATGGCCAACCGATTGCCGAATTCCCGCGTTCCACTGCCGAAGACATCGACAAGGCCCTGGACGCCGCTCACGCCGCTGCCGATGCCTGGGGCTCGACCTCCGCCCAGGCCCGCTCGCTGATCCTGCTGAAAATCGCTGATCGCATCGAACAGAACCTCGAACTGCTGGCGATCACCGAAACCTGGGACAACGGCAAAGCCATCCGCGAAACCCTCAACGCCGACATCCCGCTGGCCGCCGACCACTTCCGCTATTTCGCCGGGTGCCTGCGCGCCCAGGAAGGCAGCGCCGCCGAAATCGATGGCAATACCGTCGCTTATCACATCCATGAACCGCTGGGCGTGGTCGGCCAGATCATCCCGTGGAACTTCCCGATCCTGATGGCCGCGTGGAAACTCGCCCCGGCCCTGGCCGCCGGCAACTGCGTGGTGCTCAAACCTGCCGAGCAAACACCGCTGGGCATCAGCGTGCTGCTGGAGCTGATCGGCGACCTGCTGCCACCGGGCGTGCTCAACGTGGTGCAAGGGTTCGGCAAAGAAGCCGGCGAAGCCCTGGCCACCAGCAAGCGCATCGCCAAGATCGCCTTCACCGGCTCGACCCCGGTCGGCTCGCACATCATGAAATGCGCCGCCGAGAACATCATTCCGTCCACCGTGGAACTGGGCGGCAAGTCGCCGAACATCTTCTTCGAAGACATCATGAAGGCCGAGCCGAGCTTCATCGAAAAAGCCGCTGAAGGTCTGGTGCTGGCGTTCTTCAACCAGGGCGAAGTCTGCACCTGCCCGTCCCGTGCGCTGGTACAGGAATCGATCTACGACGAATTCATGGCCGTCGTCATGAAGAAAGTCCTGCAGATCAAACGCGGCGACCCGCTGGACACCGACACCATGGTCGGCGCCCAGGCGTCCGAGCAGCAATTCGACAAGATTCTTTCGTACCTGGAAATCGCCAAGGGCGAAGGTGCCGAACTGCTGACCGGCGGCAAGGTGGAAAAACTCGAAGGCAACCTGGCTTCCGGTTATTACATCCAGCCGACCCTGCTCAAGGGCACCAACAAGATGCGTGTGTTCCAGGAAGAAATCTTCGGCCCGGTGGTGAGCATCACCACCTTCAAGGACGAAGCCGAAGCCTTGGCAATCGCCAACGACACCGAGTTCGGCCTGGGCGCCGGCCTCTGGACCCGCGACATCAACCGCGCCTATCGCATGGGCCGCGCCATCAAGGCCGGTCGTGTGTGGACCAACTGCTACCATCTGTACCCGGCGCACGCCGCGTTCGGCGGGTACAAGAAGTCCGGCGTCGGCCGTGAAACCCACAAGATGATGCTCGACCACTACCAACAGACCAAAAACCTGCTGGTGAGCTACGACATCAATCCGCTGGGCTTCTTCTAAAAAACCGAGGGCGGTGCCGAGATTTCGGTACCGCCCTTTTCATCCCGATGACTACTCCCTGGCCTGGCCGCTCTGGCACGGGCCTTGCGTACCCGTCATTCAGGATTTGCGTGAACACTGCCGCTGCGTGAACAGCGCCCACCCACTCAACCGCTGCACCCGAAAGTCCAACAGATCGAACAATAAAAAAGACAGAGAGGACTTATGACTTCCACCACACAGCTCAAACCCACACTCGGCACCCTGCATCTCTGGGGCATTGCCGTCGGCCTGGTGATTTCCGGCGAATACTTCGGCTGGAGTTACGGCTGGGGCACGGCGGGAACCCTGGGTTTCCTGGTCACGGCCCTGATGGTCGCGACCATGTACACCTGCTTCATCTTCAGTTTCACCGAACTGACCACCGCGATTCCCCACGCGGGCGGGCCGTTCGCCTACAGCCGTCGAGCGTTCGGCGAGAAAGGCGGATTGATCGCCGGGATCGCCACGCTGATCGAGTTCGTGTTCGCCCCGCCGGCCATCGCCATGGCCATCGGTGCCTATCTCAATGTGCAATATCCGGAACTTGACCCGAAAGTCGCGGCGGTCGGCGCGTATTTCGTGTTCATGACCCTGAACATCCTCGGCGTCAGCATCGCCGCGACCTTCGAACTGGTGGTCACCGTGCTCGCCGTCGCCGAACTGCTGGTGTTCATGGGCGTGGTTGCGCCGGGCTTCAGTTTCAGCAACTTCGTGCTGAACGGCTGGTCGGGCGCCAACGAATTCACGATGGGCTCGATTCCCGGCATTTTCGCCGCAATTCCCTTCGCGATCTGGTTTTTCCTCGCCATCGAAGGCGCAGCCATGGCGGCCGAGGAAGCCAAGGACCCGAAACGCACGATTCCCAAGGCTTATGTCAGCGGCATCCTGACCCTGGTGTTCCTGGCCATCGGCGTCATGGTGATGGCCGGCGGCGTTGGCGACTGGCGTCAACTGTCGAACATCAACGACCCGTTGCCTCAAGCGATGAAAGCAGTGGTCGGCAACAATTCGACGTGGATGCACATGCTGGTCTGGATCGGCCTGTTCGGGCTGGTGGCGAGTTTCCACGGGATCATCCTCGGTTACTCGCGGCAGTTCTTCGCCCTCGCCCGGGCCGGTTATCTGCCGAAAAGTCTGGCCAAACTCTCGCGTTTCCAGACGCCGCACCGGGCGATTCTGGCCGGCGGTGTGATCGGCATCGCGGCAATCTACAGCGACGGACTGGTCAATCTGCAAGGCATGACCCTGACGGCAGCGATGATCACCATGTCGGTGTTCGGCGCCATCGTGATGTACATCATCAGTATGCTCAGCCTGTTCAAACTGCGTAAAACCGAGCCGAACCTGGAACGCACCTTCCGCGCGCCGGGCTATCCGGTGGTGCCGGCCATCGCGCTGTTCCTGGCGGTGGTGTGCCTGGTGGCGATGGCCTGGTTCAACACGCTGATCGGTTGTGTGTTCCTCGGGTTCATGGCCGCCGGTTACCTGTACTTCCAGCTGACCGCCAAGCAACGCTCCGAAGCACCGGCAGACGCTATGCTCGAAGGTATCTAAACGCTAACTGAGCTGCACCGGCATCGGGCCTCGGGCTCGGTGCCCGCACTAAAAGCATTCATTCAGGAGGAACGCGCCCCATGGCCGCATTTGCCCATACCGTCGGCGCCCAGACCTATCGCTTCGACAGCCTTAAAGACGTGATGGCCAAGGCCAGCCCGGCGCGTTCCGGGGATTTTCTGGCCGGCGTCGCCGCGCTCAACGATGGCGAGCGGGTGGCCGCGCAAATGACGCTGGCCGACATCCCGCTGACACATTTCCTGCAGGAAGCGCTGATTCCCTACGAATCCGATGAAGTCACCCGACTGATCATCGACAGCCATGACAGGCAGGCCTTTGCGGTCGTCAGCCATCTCACCGTTGGCGGCTTTCGCGACTGGCTTCTGAGCGAAGCGGCCGACGAGTCCAGCCTGCGGGCCCTCGCCCCTGGCCTGACGCCGGAAATGGTCGCGGCAGTGTCGAAGATCATGCGCGTGCAGGATCTGGTGCTGGTGGCGCAGAAGATCCGCGTCGTCACGAAATTTCGCGGCACCCTCGGCCTGCGTGGACGGTTATCCACAAGGCTGCAACCCAATCACCCGACCGACGAACCGTCCGGCATCGCCGCGAGCATTCTCGACGGCCTGCTGTACGGCAATGGCGATGCGATGATCGGCATCAACCCGGCCACCGACAGCATCGCCTCGATCTGCGCAATGCTGGAAATGCTCGACGCGATCATCCAGCGCTACTACATTCCGACCCAGGCCTGCGTGCTGACCCACGTCACCACCTCTATAGAGGCGATCAACCGTGGGGTGCCGCTGGATCTGGTGTTCCAGTCGATTGCCGGCACCGAAGCGGCCAATGCCAGTTTCGGCATCAATCTGAATATCTTGCAGGAAGGCTATGACGCCGGGCTGAGCCTCAATCGGGGCACGCTTGGACAGAACCTGATGTATTTCGAAACCGGCCAGGGCAGCGCGCTGTCGGCCAATGCCCACCACGGCGTCGATCAACAGACCTGCGAGACCCGGGCCTACGCCGTGGCGCGGCATTTCAAACCGTTTCTGGTGAACACCGTCGTAGGATTCATCGGCCCGGAGTACCTCTACAACGGCAAGCAGATCATCCGCGCCGGCCTCGAAGACCACTTCTGCGGCAAGCTGCTCGGCGTGCCGATGGGCTGCGACATCTGCTACACCAACCACGCCGAGGCCGACCAGGACGACATGGACACCCTGCTGACCTTGCTGGGCGTGGCGGGGATCAATTTCATCATGGGCATCCCCGGCTCCGACGACATCATGCTCAACTACCAGACCACTTCGTTCCACGACGCCCTCTACGCGCGTCAGACCCTGGGCCTGAAACCGGCGCCGGAGTTCGAGCAGTGGCTGGCGAACATGGGCATCTTCACCCAGGCGGACGGCAAGGTCCGCTTCGGCAACAACCTGCCGCCGGCCTTCCGCCAGGCGTTGGCGCAACTGGGATGAGTCAGATGGAAAAACCGCCCGTCGATCCACAAAACCCCTGGCTTGAGCTGCGCCGCCTGACCCCGGCGCGGATCGCTCTCGGCCGCACCGGCACCAGCCTGCCGACCCACGCGCAGCTGGATTTCCAGTTCGCCCACGCTCAGGCCCGTGATGCGGTGCATTTACCCTTCGACCATGCAGGGCTCAGTGCCCAACTGACGGAGCGTCAGCGTGACAGCCTGCTGCTGCACAGCGCGGCTGCGGATCGCAACAGCTACCTGCAACGCCCGGACCTGGGGCGCAAGTTGAGCGATCAATCGGCGCAAGCCCTGCGTGAATACGCCCTGGCGCATCCGGGCGGCGTGGACCTGGTGATCGTCGTGGCCGACGGCCTCTCGGCACTGGCGGTGCATCGGCACACCCTGCCCTTTCTCACCCGTCTGGAAGAACAGATGACCGCCGACGAATGGTCGACCGCGCCGGTAGTGCTGGTAGAGCAAGGCCGAGTGGCGGTTGGCGATGAAATCGGCCAATTGCTGGGCGCAAAAATGGTCGTGATGCTGATCGGAGAGCGCCCCGGCCTCAGTTCGCCGGACAGCCTCGGTTTATATTTCACCTACAATCCAAAGGTCGGCCTCACGGATGCCTACCGCAATTGCATCTCCAATGTGCGGCTGGAGGGCCTCAGCTACGGCATGGCGGCCCATCGCTTGCTGTATCTGATGCGTGAAGCCTGTCGGCGACAACTGTCGGGCGTCAATCTGAAGGACGAAGCGCAGGTTCAGACGCTGGAATCGGAAGCCGGTGCAGATATGAAGAGTAATTTCCTACTCGATCCGCCCCCAGCCTGAACCGTTTCCGCATTGCGTTTCTGCGCCGGTTTCAGGCAGGATCGATGCACGGCCGCACGGGTTTCCCATCGCCGTCAGAGCAGTTGAAGACAGCCACTTGAAGACGAGACCTATCATGCGGATTATTCAAGCGACCCTCGAACACCTGGACCTGCTGGCCCCGCTGTTCGTCAAGTATCGCGAGTTCTACGGTTCCCTGCCCTATCCGGACTCGTCCCGGGCATTCCTTGAAAAACGCCTGCGGCGCAAGGAATCGGTGATTTACCTGGCCCTGGCCGATGACGACGACAAAAAGCTCATGGGTTTCTGTCAGCTCTACCCGAGCTTTTCCTCGCTGTCGCTCAAGCGTGTATGGATCCTCAACGACATCTACGTCGCCGAAGACGCCCGCCGCCAGCTGGTCGCCGACAACCTGATCCGCACCGCGAAGAGAATGGCCAAGGAAACCCAGGCCGTGCGTATGCGCGTATCCACCAGCAGCAACAACGAAGTGGCGCAGAAAACCTACGAATCCATCGGATTCAAGGAAGACACCGAGTTCAAGAACTACGTGCTGCCGATCAGCGACGAACTCTGATTTTTTCTAACAATGCGCAAGCCGGCCATCGTGGCGAAGGAGCAAACCTCCTCGCCACCAAGGCTGGCGCCTCGTTCCACCCTCGAAACGCCCCGCTACAAAACCAACGCGCTTTTCACCTATCAGCTCGTATAATCCTGAGCTTTCCGGCTTGTAAGAAAAACTACACCCGCTTGTAGGCTTACACCGAATCATCCGCACAGGCCTGCCGAGTCGGGCCGTCACCACAGGTGCCCACATGGATTTCAACCCGATCGACCTCATCCTGCATCTCGACGTCTATCTCGACATGCTGGTGAACAACTATGGGACCTGGATCTACGCCATCCTGTTTCTGGTGATCTTTTGCGAGACCGGCCTGGTGGTCATGCCATTCCTGCCGGGTGATTCGCTGCTGTTCATCGCCGGCGCCGTTGCCGCAGGTGGCGGCATGGACCCGGTGCTGCTGGGCGGCCTGCTGATGCTGGCGGCGATCCTCGGTGACAGCACCAACTACGTGATCGGACGAACGGCCGGCGAAAAACTGTTCAGCAATCCGAATTCGAAGATCTTCCGCCGCGACTATCTGCAACAGACCCACGATTTCTACGACAAGCACGGCGGCAAGACCGTGACCCTGGCGCGCTTCCTGCCGATCATCCGCACCTTTGCGCCGTTCGTCGCCGGTGTCGCAAAAATGCCTTACGCGCGTTTCTTCGGTTTCAGCGTGTTCGGCACCGTTCTGTGGGTCGGTGGTCTGGTGACGCTGGGCTACTTCTTCGGCAACGTGCCGTTCATCAAGAAAAACCTGTCGCTGCTGGTGGTCGGCATCATCCTGCTGTCGCTGGTACCGATGATCATTGGCGTGGTTCGCAGTCGTTTCGGCGGCGCCAAAGCTCAATCGAACTAAGTCGATGTGGTCGCTGAGCGCCTGGCGACGCCGGCGCATCCTGGCAAAGCACCCGATTGCCGATGATATGTGGCAGCGGGTGCGCCACCACCTGACCTTTCTCGACGGCATCAGCGCCGAGGAGGATCAGTGGCTGCGCGAAACCAGCGTCCTGTTCCTTGAAGACAAACACCTGACCGCCCTGCCCGGTGTCGAGCTGCATCAGGAACAACGCCTGCTGCTCGCCGTCCAGGCGCAATTGCCGCTTTTACACCTCGACGATCTGAACTGGTATCAGGGTTTTCACGAAATCGTCCTCTACCCCGACGACTTCCTCAGCCCCCAGCGCCATCGCGATGCCAGTGGGGTGGAACACGAATGGGACGGCGAACACAGCGGTGAAGCCTGGCAGCAAGGGCCGATCATCCTCGCCTGGCCCGGGGTGATGGCCAGTGGTGGCTGGGAAGGCTACAACCTGGTGATCCACGAACTGGCGCACAAACTCGACATGCTCAATGGCGACGCCAACGGCCTGCCGCCGCTGCATGCCGACATGCGGGTCAGCGACTGGGCCCAGGTGATGCAAGCGGCCTACGACGATCTCAACCGCCAGCTCGACCGCCATCCCGACGCCGAAACCGCCATCGACCCGTATGCCGCCGAGAACCCGGCCGAGTTCTTCGCCGTCACCAGCGAGTACTTTTTCAGCGCCCCGGATCTGCTGCACGAGGCTTATCCACAGGTGTATGCGCAGCTGCGGCTTTTCTATCGACAGGATCCGCTGGCACGACTGAAGCAACTTCAGGCCACGGACCCGGTCTATCAGGCACACGAGTAAGGCCTGGACGACCTTCGGTGCATGGCATCGCGGGTGGAATATGCCTATAATCGCCGCCACTTTTTGGTCAATCCGGCCAAGTGTTTTGGTCTACTAACGGGGGCAACGCCCAATGAGCTACAGCAAGATTCCGGCTGGCAAAGACCTGCCGAACGACATCTACGTCGCGATCGAGATCCCGGCCAACCACGCGCCGATCAAATACGAAATCGACAAAGACAGCGATTGCCTGTTCGTTGACCGTTTCATGGCCACCCCGATGTTCTACCCGGCCAACTACGGTTACATCCCGAACACCCTGGCTGACGACGGTGATCCCCTGGACGTGCTGGTCGTAACCCCTTACCCGGTTGCTCCAGGTTCGGTGATCCGCGCTCGTCCAGTCGGCATCCTGAACATGACCGACGACGGCGGCGGCGATGCCAAAGTCATCGCAGTCCCACACGACAAGCTGTCCCAGCTGTACGTGGACGTGAAGGAATACACCGACCTGCCAGCCCTGCTGATCCAGCAGATCGAGCACTTCTTCGCGAACTACAAAGATCTCGAAAAAGGCAAATGGGTGAAAATCGAAGGCTGGGCCGGTGCAGACGCCGCCCGCGAAGCGATCACCAAGTCGGTTGCTGCCTACAAAGGCTAAGCCTCGCGACCTGCGACACGCTTGAAGAAAACCCCGGTTGATCCGGGGTTTTTTGTGCCTGACTGGCAGGGGCTTAAACAGCTTGTTTATGGCTGCCTACAGAAAAGTTTTAGTGTGTGTAATTTCCCACAAGTACGTCTTACATCCCGTCGCAAAATTTGCCGCGATTTTGAACGCCAGGTTTATTCAAACCGCTCTAGGCCGGCCGTAGACTCGTGTTTATGAGAAAGAACACTAGCGGTCCAAGATTCAAGGCACTCCTGAAAGCTGCGAATATCACCACCACGGGATTCGCAAAGTTCTGGGGCACGGAAGCCCAAAACGTTCATAACTGGTACACCCGGGGCGTACCCGCGTACCGCATGGAAGAAGTCGCGCGCCTGCTGTCCGTCAACAGCCAATGGCTGAAAACCGGTGAAGGCCCGAAAGAAGCGCCGCACCTGTACACCGCCGGCGACACGCTGGATGCACAGGCGATTCAGGGCGTCTATACGGTGCTCGAATCCACCGACATCGAACTGCCGCTCTACAAGGAAGCCCCGACGGCCCCTGGCTCCGACAAGACCCATGTCATCAAGGACCCGGAGCAAACCATCCGCCTGCCCCGCAGCCACCTCGAAACCCTGGAAATCCGCCACACCGACGCCATCTGCACGCACATGATCGGCAACAGCATGGCCGAGAAGATCGAAGACGGCTCCACCCTCGCCATCGACCGCGGCCTGACCCAGGTGGTGGACGGCGAAATCTACGCCATCGAACACGACGGCATGCTGCGCATCAAATACCTGCACCGCATGCCCGGCAACGCCCTGCGTCTGCGCAGCCACAACAGCGCCGAATACCCGGACGAGATCTTCCGGGCCGCGCAGATTGAGGAGCAGAGGATTCATGTATTGGGGTGGGTGTTCTGGTGGTCGACGCTGGGCAAACGGCGGCCGGTGGTGCCGTTTCTCTGAGGTTACTGCTGTTGTGGGAACTCGCCGGCTGGCGATGAGGCCCGGAAAATCAGTACAAATCCCGAATTTGTTCTGCGGCGGTCGCTCTAAACCGCACTTCAGGCTGGGAATCCCCGGCAAAACTCAGTATCCTGCGCCCCACATTCGCGCATCGACCGCCCTGCGGCCCAGATGACGCCTGACGCGGCAGACCACTGTCTGACCAAGTCCCACAGCCGGACGCAAGATCCGGGTGTACGTTTTGAAGGCTGGCGCGGTTTACCAAAAATAAACCAAGCCAGTCCCCGAGAAGCCGGCCACAAGCCGGCTTTTTAATGCCTGCTGAAAAGCCGGTCGGGTGTCGGTTTACAGTCAGAGCGCTGTGCAAGGGCGCCTGCACAACTCATCACACAACAGAGCCCCGCCTGCTGGAAGCAACGGCAACTCTGATTGCTCAAGTCACCCCACAAGGACGTTCATTATTGATGCCCCAATCCATTAGTTCCCACGTGAAATCAACTGGCCTGGCAGCCGCCTTGTGCCTTTGTCTTTCAGGATGCGTTGGAGCAATCGTATCGCTCCCGGAAAAGACAACCGTCAAGACAGACGCTTACAAAGCGCAAAGCTATCGGTCAATCACACCGCAAATCAGCAGAACGGTCACGTCGACGCCTACACGGGAATGGTGCGGGATAACCGTTTGGGCACTGATCATTCCGGTGCCATTGAAACTACCGGTGTGCACATCGTATTTCGAGCAGTCCTTCGGCAACGACGAATTCGGAAACGAAGCCGTTCTGCTCGACTCGCAACAAACGGTGCCATCCCCTTTCTACGCCTGCGGCCCATTCATGATGTTGGGACCGATCGTTCATGGTTACCAAGGTAATGCGCTTTGCGGCGTTTTTCCGAAATGATGGCGGTTCTGTAACTGCCCCCCAACACTTGCCAACCCCAACCCCCACAGTGCTAAATCCCGCGCGACAACACCCTTCACCGGCCGGATTTCGGTATTGAACCCCACGGGGAACCCAAGGAATGGCGCTCCACATCCCGACCCTGCTGGTCGTCTCGGTCTTCGTTTTCTTGTTAATGGGCCTGTTGACCCTCCACGCCTGGTATCGCGAAACCCGTGAGCGGCCGCTGGCGTATCTGGGCTGCATGATGTTGCTGGCCGCGCTGGGTATGTTGTTGGTCAGTTGGCGGGGTAAAGGGGTCGATATCATTCCGATCGTGATCGGCAATGTGATCCTGCTGCTCAGTGCCGGGCTGAACTGGACGGCCATGCGGGTGTTTGTCGGTCGGTCGCCGTCAGTGCCGGGGATCGTGGGCGGTGCAATCATCTGGTTGACCCTGTGTTTGATCCCCGCGTTCTACAACGCGATGCCGGCCCGCGTTGTTGCGTATTCGCTGCTCGCGTTCGGCTATGGGCTGCTGACGGCAATGGAGCTCTGGCGCAGCCGCAAAAGTCTGGACGTTGCCTACACGCCCGCGCTGCTCCTGACGTTGTGGCACACCGCGTTCTACGGCATCAGAAGCCTGATCGATGAGGGTTTGCCGCTGGATCAATCGCGATCCGGCGTCGGCGATGGCGCGCACTTTTTCTCTTTCATGCTGTTCGAGTCGATGCTCTATGTGATCGGCATCGCCTACATGACGCTGGCGATGGTGAAGGAGCGCGCCGAACGGAAATTCAAGGCGGCTGCACTGACCGATCCGTTGACGGGGATTGGCAATCGTCGGGCCTTTCTGCAGCAAGCCGAACAACTGTTGACCCTCGGCAAACGCCGGACGGAAACCGCCGCATTACTGCTCTGCGATCTCGATCACTTCAAGCGTCTTAACGATACCTTTGGCCATCCGGCCGGTGATCAGGCATTGATCGCCTTCAGTCGAGTGATGAGCAATCAGTTGCGTAAGGGTGACGCGTTTGGGCGTATCGGTGGCGAAGAGTTCGCCTGTCTGCTGACAGGCGCCGATGAACAGGTTGCCGTGCAAGTGGCCGAGCGGATTCGCGAGGCGTTTTCCGAACTGACGACTCTGGGAGCCGGCGTCCTCAGCGTCAGCATCGGCGTCGTGACGACACGGGAGTCGGGTTACGAACTGTCCCGCCTGCTCTCGGAAGCCGACGAAGCGCTGTACGGCGCCAAGGATCGGGGACGCAACCGCGTGCAGACTTTGCGCAAGCTGTACCTGAGCCTCACGGATAGCTGAACGACTTCACCAGCGTCAACTCTCCCACCGCCCGCATCGGCACGATGAAAGTCTCCATCTTCTCGCTCGGCGTCCCTTCCTCGGTAATCACCGTCACCTGCGCCGTGGTCAGCGGCTGCACCGCCTCCTCCCCGCCCTCGTCATCACCGCGATAACCACCGCCGAAGTAGTTCACATACACCAGATACTGCCCCTTGATCGGCGCCGGCATGGCGAAGATTTCCGGGCCGTAACCGGTGGTCACGTCAACGTCCAATGCAGCGCCGTTGGGGGCGACGCGGTTGCCGTACCAGATGTGCGCGCCGTCCGGTGTGACCAGATGCAAGTCGAGGTCGGTGCCGTCGCTGTCCCAGGACAGCAGCACGCGCAGTTTGGCCGGGGTGGCGCCGCCGCTGACGTTGAGGAATTGCGTGCGGTGGCGTTGCTGGCCGTCGGGGCTGCGGACTTCGACGCTGTTGCTGCCGTTGGGGAATGAGAATGGGCGGTCGAAGCGGCCGCTGTCATCGATTTTCAGCGGCATGCTGACGCCATTGACGATCAGCCGGCCGGGCTCTTTGTTTTTCGGTGTGGCTTTGATTTCGCCGCTGATGCGTGCGGTGTTGGCCTGGCCGACCGGGGTGTTCACCGAGGAGGCCGGGTAGTTGACGGTCTGGCGGAAGTTTTCGCCGTCGCCCTCGGGCGCGCCGCTGCGCCAGCCGCCGATCGGGGTGTCGAGTTTGACGCTGTCGGCGGCCATCGCCATCGGCAATGCATTGAGCGCGCAGAGCAACAGCAAGACCTGTGGATAACGGAGTGTCATGGTCTATTCCAGCAAAAGGTGACGGGCGAGCCCTTCGATATAGGTTTCATCCTGGCCGTTGGGGTGTGCTTCAAAGGCCAGGTGCAGGTATTCGTGAGTCAGGTCGAGGCGATCCTGCAAAGACAGCACGCCGCGCACGTAGATGCGCTGGCGTTCGCGGTCGACGAAGGGTCGTCCGAAGGCGAGTTTGCAGACGGCGAAAGTGCTGACTTCGTTGTAGCCGGTTTCGCTTTCCAGCTTCGGACGCCAGCCACGCCGCTGTTTTTGCAGCCAGTCTTGCGCGGCGGGCAACGCTTCGCAGGACGCCACCGGGTTGTCCCAACGGCTAAGGCTGGCCCGGGGATAGGCGTGCAGCAGAATCGCGTCGTAACGCTGGCCGGTATTGGCTTGCTCGACGGCTTGTTGCCAGGCGAGTTTGTCGGGACCGGGTTGATCGGAGTGATAGGTGACGGTGCTGCCGGCCAACACCAGATCCGCCGTCCACGCCGCAATGCTGCGCGACTCGGCGGAGGCTGGACGCGGTGCGACCCGTTGGCGGGTGCTGCTGTCATCAATGCTCAAACACTCGCCGTTGCGCGTGGCGTTTTGCAGCAGATACGTGCGGATTGCCACGGCCAACGCTTTGGCGGCTTCGGCGGGTTCGGGTTTGGCTTCACGCTCCAGCACACGGGCGACGTACTCTTCACGATCGAGCCGAGCAACAAGCTTGTCGTTGAGCAGAAACAGTTCGCCGTCGCTGTGGATATCCAGCGCATTGCCATTGGCGAATTCGACGCGGTAATCACCCTGCAATGGGCCTGAGCCAGCAACGCGCTCACCCGACAGAACCCGCGAAACCGGATAACGCGAGAACAGTCCGACCTCGACACAACGCCCCGCCTCCGCCGGCCAGGAAGAAGGCAACACCGTCGCCAACGCCGAACCGTAATGCCGCAGAACCATCTGACTGGTACCCCGGCCACCCGCCCAGATCGGCGAACCATCCGCCGTCCAGCCAGCGAATCCGCCCTGGCGTGATTGACGGTCCTGATCGCCGAGCCAGCTCCAGGTTTTCACCCGCAAGCGTCCGCCGAGCTCACCCACGACATTGCCGTCCGCCGCGTTCAGCACCACGTCGAGCAGCACACGGCGCATCTGATCCTGAGCCGGCAGCAAAGCCAAAACTTTCAGCAAGTCAGCCACGGAAACCCGAGTAGCCGGTTGCACCGATGGCAGGTCCAGCAACCACGACGGCGCCTGTCGCGCCTGCCAATAGGTTTTCCAATCGCCAGCGGTTATGCCCAACCGCGCCGGCTCGAAATACAGCCCGCAGGATTTCACCAGCGCCTGATCACGTTCGATCTTGCCGCCCGCGGTGCAGCAATAGACTTCTTCCTTCGACTGCCCGCGGCATTCATACGCCGGCTCTTGCGCGCCGGTATCCACCAGCCACGCGTAAACGAACACCTTCCACAGACTGCCCAGCGGCGTATCCAGAGACGAAGGCAGCGGCTCGCGAGCGGTCAGTTGCGTGGTGTTCAGCGACAACAACTCGCCCTTGTAGGCCACGCGCAACGGTTCATCCTGCGCCGTCGCCAGCGCAGGAATCACACACATCAGCAGCCACAGCAGCGGCCGGGTCATGTCAGTTGACCGTGACCTGACCGAGGGCGGCTTTCGCTTCCTGGGCCTGATGCTGCGGCGCGTAGACCTGAGTGAAGCGCACCGGCGGCAAGTTGAACTGGCCTTTCTGCGAGAAGCGCACCAGATGCCGCAGACGCAATTCACCGCTCAGCGCATCCACCGGCACGGCGTAGGCCAGTTGGCCCGGTTCGAACCGTGCTTTCTCCAGCGCGGTCGGCTCGGTGCCATCCTTGCCCTGCAACTTGATGCCCCATGTGGTGCGCTCGACATCCGCGCCCGGCGGCAGCGGCACTTCGAGCATGCCGTAGCGCAGCGGTTTCGGTGCCTTGCTGGTGAGGATCACCTCGTCCAGGTACAGGCTGTCGCTGGACAGCGGCTTGGTGCCGACCGGCTCCAGTTTGAAAGTGAAGGCTTCGTCACCCGGCACCAGACGCGACAGACGACGAGTGATGGTCACCGCCATCGGATCAACCGCCGGTTGCTGGGTCTGGAAGCTCAGCGCGGCACGCAACGGACGCTCCTGAGTACCCGACACCGTCAACACGCTCGGCACCGGCGCAGCACCTTGCCACGTCCAGAACATCTCGCCGGTCGCGCCGTAGTTTTTCTTCCAGCCTTCGCCCGGTGCCAGCGCGATGGTCGGCGACGCCTGAGCGATGCTGCGTTGCAGCCAGGTCAGCGCCAGCGCGCGTTCGAGGGTCGATTGCTGCGGCAACAGGCGTTGCAGCAGCGCGTTCGCACGAGCCTGATCGAACGGTTGCAGCGACAGGTTCAGCGCTTCGACAAACGGCTGCGAACTGACCGACAAGCGCTGTTGCGCAGCGCCCAACTGACGATTGAATGCTTCCGGCAGAGCAACTTTCGACTGGGTGGCCAGCGATGCGGTCAGGACCCGCGCCGCCGCCAGACCGAGCGCCGAATCCGGATCGCTCATCACCAGACTGTCCTCACCGTCGTCCATCAGGTTCGCGGCATTGCCCTCACCGGCCTTCGCCAGATCGTCCATCAAACCGCTGAGCAGCGTGTTGACCGGCAGATGCATCTGCTTGGCGAACGACAGGATCAGCGCCCGTTGCAGCAACGGCGTGTTCGGCGCCTGCTTGGCGTAAACCTCCAGCACCCGCTGCCAGTGCTCCGGCGGCAGGGTCAGATCCAGCACTTGGCTGGCGTTCCAGTCGGCGTAATAGGCGTAAGCGGTGAGGAACGCATCCGGCTCGCCGTCGAAGCCCCACCAGGTGAAGCTCGCCGACGGCCCGGCCATTTGCACCAGACGCAGACGGCTGTTCTGCATGATCAGGCGCAGGCGATCGCGAATCTGCGGGCTCGACGCCAGCGACGGATAAGCGATGCTCAGCGGCAGCAAGCGGCTGGCGGTCTGTTCGACGCCGCCGTACGGATAGCTCAGCAGATCGTCGAGGGCCGAACGGAACAGCGCTTGCGGACTGTCATCCAGACGCAGGCGAATGTCGGTGGCGTCCGCCGGTAGAGTCAACGGCGTGTCGCCGCTGGCCACGTCGAGGCTCTGGGTCTGCGTCACTTGCCAACCTTCACCGGTCGCAGTCAGGCGCACAGCGAGGGCGTCGGCGGTTTTGCCGTCCTGCACCAGTTCGGCCGTCCACTCGCCGGTAGCCAATGCAAACGCCGGTAGCGGCAAGTAGTTGATGCCGTTATTGAGGGTCACCGGCAGGCGCTGTTCGGCACCGGCGTAGTGCGTCACCAGCTCAGCCTTGACCGGTTTCTCGGCCTGGCTGAAGGCGAACACGCCGAGTTGCGGCTGATCGCCCTTGCGGAACTTGCTCGGCCCGCTCCACTTCAGGTACAGCGGTTTTTCCGAGCGGACGAACTGCTTCTTCTGCCCGACCTGACCGTCATCGGCAATCGCCCGCGCAGTGATGCGCCAGCGAGTCAGCGAGTCCGGCATCTTGAAGGTGAAGCGGGTCTTGCCGTCGGCATCGGTCAGCAATTCTGGCTGCCACGCAGCGGTATCGACGTCTTCGCGACGCGGCCGTTCCAGCACTTTCACCCCGCGTTCGCTGCGGTTGGCCTTGCCCGGTGCGCCGGGGCTACCCGGCAATGCCACGTCGTAACTGATGAACGACAGGCTGGCGCTGGTGCGCACGTTGTTGCGGCGCGGGTGATAGAAGAACTGGTCGATGGTCGGCGCGACTTCCGGTTGCAACGCGTAGACCATTTCATCCACGACGCTGACCGTCAGGTGCGCCGGCACTGCCTTGCCGGCGAACTGCGTGGTCAGGTCGACCGTCACGGTATCGCCCGGCTGATAAGTCTCTTTGTCAGTCTTGATCGCCACGTCGATCTGCGGCGCGACGACCTTGATCCCGGCGTTCTGGAAGCTGTACTGACCGCCCTTGGTGTAGAGCACGGAGAACGTCAGGTTCGGCGCGAAGTTGTCCTTCACCGGAATGCGTGCGCGGTATTGGGTGTCGCTGAGTTTTTCCAGTTTCAGCCAGTCGCCGCCCTTGGCCAGCAGCGCGGTGGCTTCGACCTTGTCGCGCTCCAGCGACAACAGGGCATCACTCACCGGCTCCGGGAAAGTGATCAGCGCCAGCGCTTCGTCGCCGGCCTTGTACTCAGTTTTGTCGAGGACGATTTCCACGGTGCCCGGCACCGCCTTGACGCCGTCGCCGGTGACCGAATGGCCGGTCGCACCAAGCACTCGACCGTGCTGATCTTTCAGCGACAGGTTGTAGGTGCCCGGGCGATCGAACGCCACGCTGAAACCTTTGTCTTTCGCCGCCAGTTTGCCTTCGCCGGTGGTCTGGTCTTCCAAACGCACCCAGCTGTAGCTGCTCGGCACAACGGCCTGAGCCTGTTCGCTGCCACCTTCGTTGGCGTAGCTGAACGCGACCTTGTCACCCACCGCGCTGAAACGCTGCGGCGCAGTCAGGCGGAAGCTGGCGGCGCCCCGGTCGATGAGGATTTCCTTGGTGGTCTTGACCCGGTACGCCGCGCCATCGCTGGCGAACACGGTGAGCATGTAGCGGCTTGGCTTGTCGGCGGCCGGCAGGTCGAGGGTCGCGTTGCCTTTGCTGTCGGTGGTCAGTTCGGTGCTGGTCAGCTCCACCGGGAATTGCCCGAGGTATTGCAGCTCGTTGTCGACCATCGACAGTTGCTGGGCGCGCAGGCTCAGGGTCAATTTGGCGTTGACCACCGGTTTACCGTCCGGGTACAGCAGCACCAGGCTGCCCTTCACCGGTTCGCCGGTGCGGTAATCCTGCTTGGCCAGATTCAGCGAGATTTCGAAGTGCGGCTTGATGTACTCCGCCACACGGAACGCGCTGCTGTAGGCCTGATCCTTGTAGTTGAAACGCAGCTCATAACCACCGGCCACCGCGTTGTCCGGCAACTGGAAGCGGCCCTGGGTGCCGGCCTTCGAATCGAGTTTCAGATCAAGGCGCTGCAACTCGGTGCCGGTCGCATCGAGCACGCTGACATTGACGTCCGCCGCACCCGGCAATACCGAGTCCCGCGCGTTCTTGAATTCGCGGCCGACGATTTTCAGCGACACCCAATCGCCCGGGCGATACAGCGGCCGGTCGGTGAAGGCGTAGAGTTTGGTGTCGTAGATTTCGCTGTCGTAATAGAAGTTTTCCGAGACGAACACGCCGCCCTCTTCGTCCTCGCCGATCACGAACGAACGCTCCGGGCTGACGTGTTTCAGGCGCAGCAAACCATCGGTGTCGGTGGCGCCGCTGCTCATCACGCCGAGGCCGTCGGTCCACAGCACATTGACCTTCGACACCGAGTTGCCTTCGTGTTTGCGCGCGGCCCACACCAGCAACTCATCACCGGCAATCTTGCTCACCGCCACGGTGTTGGAAACGAACACCATGGTGGTCGCGCGGTACTTGCCGATCAGCGCTTCAACCAGGTACAGGCCCGGCTTCAGATTGCCCAGCGGGATGTAGACGTTGCCCGGCGCGACGCTGACGAATTCACTGGAAGAACCGGCCAGATTCACGCCTTCCGGTGGCTGGATCGGCTTGGCCTGCCACAGTGGATAGCGGAACTGACTGACCACCGGCAGGCCCGGAATCAAGGCGAACTGCGGCTGCGCGTCGTACGGCGTCGGCGCAGCGATGGCGCTGCCCATCTTCAGCTCCGGCACCTCTTCGGTGACTTGCTGACGCGATTCGTAGGAGAACGCACGCTGCATCACCCGACGGGATTTGCGGTACCAGTTGTCCCACAGGTACGCGAGGGTGTTCGACAGGCCTTCGCCCTTGAACTGGCCGTCGCTGACCACGCGGTGCAGGTTCTTCTGGCGCTTGAGGAAGTCCAGCGGCTTGTCGATCTTATACACGCGAATGTCGGCGCCGCCGTACGGTTCCATGCGGAAACGACGGTAGTCACGGCCCGGCGCTTCGAGGCGCACAACCGCCTGTTCGTCGCTGGCGAAACTGCTGTCGGCCAGCAGGAAGAAGCTTTCACCGGACACCGGCGAGTAGCCGCTTGGCTCGACGGAGTCTTCGGCATTCACGGCCGAAAATGGCAGGGCTAACAGCAACAGAAAAGGCAGTAAACGCAGCATGCGGGCACCGGTCATTGGGAGAGAAAGTTCAGTCGATAGACGCCGATGAAGTTGGGGTTGGCTGCGTCGGGTATCCATCGGGTGTCCTTCCATGTCATGAGTTGCTGCAGGCTTGCCGAACGCATGCCGTTGTCAGTGGGGGTGGTCGTGCCGGTGTGATAGGCGATGTAACGGCCCATCCAGATCATCAGGTGCTGGTCGTCGCCCTGATCGAAAAACATCAGATCGCCGGGCCGTGCCTGAGACACGTCGCGGCCGATCAGATGGCTGTTGAACTGAATCAGTTTGATCGCGTTGACGTAGGGCCCGACCTTGCCGCCGCCCTGTTGCCATTGCTGGGCAAACTTGCGTTGCTCGTCGCTCAACGCCAGCTCCGGCGGCAGGTAGCGGTTGGACACGCCATTGCTGCGCAGCCATTTGTCGTCATGGACTTTCAGCGCTTCGTTGGCGGCAAACCGCACCAGTCCGGCGCAGTCCTGCTGATACCAGCGCGGGCTCGGGCCTTTGCTCAACTGCTCCTGAGCGATGCGCACGAACCAGGCGCGAAAGACCTGGGACTGCGCAGGATCGAGCGCCGGCGCTTCGACCGCTCGGGCACCCGCGCTCAGTAACAGCGCGAGCAAGCCGAGGCTGCGGATCAGTGCCGTCACAGCGCTTTCCACTCCAGCGGCAGCCATTGCCAGTGACCGTCGGGCTCACTGCCTTCCGGCAACGTCAGGGCGTATTTGCCGTAACCGCCGAGGGTGCGCAGTTTCGGGATCAGGTAGGTTTGCGCGGCGTTGTAGAACACCGGCTCCATGTCCTGCGGCAGGCTGTCGAGGGTTTCCTGCTGCATCAGCTGCGCCATCGAATCCGGGCCGAAGTAGATCGGCATCAGCACGTCTTTGGGCAGCACATCGGCCATCGGCGGGAAGCGTTTGTCGAGGGTGCCGAGAGCCTTGTCGACCAGTTTGTCGTCGAGGGAAAACAGCAGCGTCGAACCGTGGCGCGCCAGGCTGACTTTCATGAAAGCCTTGCCGGTGATCGCGTCCGGATTCTCGGCATCCTTGGCCGCATACGGGCCGAAGTTGGAGCTGACCTGACGTTGCCAGAGGTGGCTCTGGCCTTCCTGTTTTTCCACCACCGGGAACGCGTGCTCATCGACGTTGCCTTCATAGGCGCCGACCATCGAATCGAACAGCGTGCCGATATCACCATCGAGTTTGCCGCTGTCCTCGTCCTTCAGACTGGCTACCAGCAATGGCGTATACAGCCGCGAATCGGCGTACCAGCACAGACCCGCCGCGCCGGCCACGTGTTCGGTAAGTGTCTGCGCTACTGCTTCTTCGGCGCCGAGTTTAACCAGCAATGGTTTCTGCGGCTCGGCAGCTACCGGCAAGGTCACGCAGGCACTGGCACCCAGCGGCATGGCTTGCCAGACCGGTTTGAAATCGAAGTCCGGCTGGTTCTCCAGTTCATCCATGGCCAGGAAGCTGTGCCAGCCCTTGTCGTCCATGTCGAAACGCAGGCCGGCGAAGTTCGGGATGAAGCGTTGGTAACCCATGGCGAGGACGCTGGAGTTGACCGACAGACGCTGCTTGGTTTCAGGTGTTTTAGCTGGCAGCCCGAACGCTTCGGGGAACAGTTTTTCGCCATTGAGCAGCGCCGCCAGCGCTTGTGGCGAAACATGGCCAGACTCTTCGGAGGCGCCACTTTCAGGGTCGTAGAATTTGGTCGGATTGGACAGCACCACCAGTTTGTCGCCACGGGAAGCGAACAACAGGGATTTGCTGGCGTTGTAGGTCAGTTGATACAGCGGCACCTCGTCACTGCCGACTTTCAGGGTGCTCAACACGCTCAGTTGCGAATCATCCAGCGCGACTTTCGCCAGCGGCTCCAACAGCTTGGCCAAACCGCCGCGATCCATCACCAGCAGGAAATCCTTCAGACGACCATCGGCGCCACGCCACAACGCCACGTCTGCCGGTTGATCGAAGAGCTGCTCTATGAGGCTGTCCTGCAGCTTCAGGTCATGTTCGTAAATGATCCGCCGCAGACTGCCGATCAGTCCGAGGCGATCAGCATGGGTCTCGTAATAGAAGACAAAATCCTCGGTGAGCGTGGCCTTGAGGAACGGCACCGTCAGCAAGTCCTTGGGCAACTGGCTCAGGGAGCGGGTTTCCAGCAGCGCGTCCGGGCGGCTCAGGCCGAGCTTGTCGCTGGCCAGTGCCGCCGCAGGCAGCTTGGGCTTGTGCATCAGCCAGCCGAGCCCGCCCGCCACGCCGGCCACCAGGCACAGCCCGACCACCAGCAACGGCCAGCGCCGGGAGGGTTTGCCGGCAGGCGTTACGGCGGCCGGTGTAGCAGTGTTATCGCTCATCTTTCCAGAACCCGAGTTCATCCGTGGCGGGATGCTTAATAGTTGAAAGTCTTGACCAGCAGCAGATCACCGATGGCCCGCAGGGGCACGATGAACGTTTCGCGTTTTTCGTCGACGGTGTTTTCGTTGAGCACCAGCGTGATCTGCGAGGTGATGACCTCGTTCTGGTTGCTGGTCTCCTCGAAGTTATAGCCGCCGTCGCCGAAGTTGCCCCAATAGTTGACGTAAACCAGATAGGTGCCATGCAGCGGCGCGGTCATGGTGAACATTTCCGGGCCGGGGCCGTCGACGCCGTCCGGGTCCAGACCGCCGCCATTGGTCAACGCCGTGTGGGCGAAAAACGCATGCTGGCCGTCAGGCGTAATGATGTGCAGGTCGAGTTCGGCCTTGGGATCATCCCAGCCGAGCACCACGCGAATTCGCGCCGGAGTGCGCAGGTTGTTCGCTTCGTAGAACTGCACGCGCTTGAGCGACTGGCCTTCGGCGCTGCGCACTTCGACGCTGTTGGAGCCTGCGCCAAATGCATAAGGCCGGGCGAAACGCCCATCGTCGTCGGTGTACAGATTCAGCGGATTGCCGTTGACCGCCAGAGTGTGCGGCCCGCGCTGGTTGCCGATGGCCTTGAGCTGGCCCTGGATCATCGTGCGATTACGCTGGATGCCGCGATCGATCGGCGGCGTGGGATAGGCGACTTGCGGGTTTTCACTGCGGTCGAGCAAACCGTTATAGCGCCAGCCGCCCACTGGTTCTGACAGATCAGCGCTCGGCGCCGCCCATAAAGCGGGGGCGCAGGCCAACCCGACCAGCAGCAAAAGAAATGAACGCATGTGATGCCTCCTGCCATGCCTGAACGAAACCTTGCACCCGATCCTCGGTACTTCACAGCGGTGAAAACTGCGTTTCGTCTGAAAGACCCGTGACTGTCGGGTCGTAGAAGGCGCGAAGGTTAGCGATTCGGCAGTTTTTTAACAATCGGATACATCTTGAAATGCGGTGGGAATCACGCACCTGGGTGGACGATGAGCCGAATAGGCGTCATATTCGGCTCATAAAATGAGCCGAATAGCATTTCTATTCGGCTCACGCACTCAGGAACAGCATTTCATGGCAACTCACTGGATCTGGCAGCAACCCGATTGGCCCGACTTCAATTGGCAGGCAGAGCGTCTCACTGCGCTGTTGCGCGAATGCGTTCAGGCGCAGGGACAATTGATGGGCATGGCGCGATCAGCGGGCAATTCACTGAGCGCTCAGACTGAGCTGGACGCGTTGCTGCAGAACATCGTGACCTCCTCGGCCATCGAGGGGGAGCAGTTGAATGTTGAATCCGTGCGTTCTTCATTGGCACGACGTCTGGGGCTGGAATCACCGGATGGCGACAACGTCAGCAAGCGCAGCGAGGGGCTGGCGCAACTGATGCTCGATGCCACTCAACGTTTTGCCGAACCGCTGACGCTGGAACGATTGCGGGAATGGCATTCATGGCTGTTTCCAGAACAGGAGAGTGGTTTCCTTTCGCGAGCAATCAATGTCGGCGCATTACGCGGCGATGAGCCGATGCAGGTGGTTTCCGGACGAATCGACCGTCCGACCGTGCACTTCGAGGCGCCACCGCGACAAGGCCTTGAGCGACAACTCGACAGTTTTCTCAAGTGGTTCGACGCCAGTCAGCATCAGGCAGGCCTCGATCCTTTACTGCGAGCCGGTATCGCACATTTCTGGTTCGTCACCTTGCACCCGTTCGATGACGGCAACGGACGCCTGACTCGCACCCTCACCGATCTGGCACTGGCGCAGGGCGAAGCGCAGGCGATTCGTTTTTACGCGATGTCCGCCAGCATTCTCGATGACCGCGCGGGCTACTACCGAATTCTGGAATCCAGTCAGAAAGCCACGCTGGACATCACCGACTGGCTCGCATGGTTCCTGCAAACCCTGCTGCGCAGCCTGCAGCAGGCCATCGCACGGATTGAAAGTGTGTTGGGCAAGTCGCGCTTCTGGCAGGCACACCGCGAATCCGGGCTGTCGGCGGAGCAGATCAAAGTGCTCAATCGTTTGCTCGACGGTGGTGAGCGCGGTTTCGAGCACGGCATCAGTGCGGCGCAATACCAGAGTGTGGCCAAGGTCTCCAAAGCCACGGCGACCCGACATCTGGCGGAACTGCTGGAAAAAGACTGCCTGCAACGTCTTCCGGGCGGCGGGCGGAGTACTCGGTATCAGATCAGTTATCCGGGCGAATCGACCGACTGACAGCATTGTCCATCAGCCCGCTCATTTGCCCATAAACCCCCTATCTGCTAGTGTCGCGCCGGTTTAACGTCAACCGGAATTAGCCGCCATGGCCCGCAAAAAAGCTGCACTGGATTTCGAACAGTCCCTCGCCGACCTGCAAACGCTGGTCGAGCGTCTGGAGAACGGTGAATTGTCGCTGGAAGACTCGCTGACCGCTTTCGAGCAGGGCATCGGCCTGACCCGTGACTGCCAGGCAGCGCTGGCCCAGGCCGAGCAGAAGGTCCAGGTGTTGCTGGAGCGCGATGGCGAGCTGGCCGAGGAACCCTTCGACGCAGATCAGCCAGAATGATCGCGGCGTATTCGGCGACCAGCCAGGCGCGGGTCAATGCGGCACTGGAAACCTTGTTCAACGCACCACTGCCAGAGCTGGCGCGGCTTTATGAAGCAATGCGCTACAGCGTGATGAACGGCGGCAAACGCGTGCGTCCATTGCTGGCCTACGCCGCGTGCGAAGCCCTCGGCGGCAAGGCCGAGCAGGCCAACGGCGCGGCGAGTGCAGTGGAGTTGATCCACGCCTATTCGCTGGTACACGACGATTTGCCGGCGATGGACGACGACGATCTGCGTCGCGGTCAGCCGACTACCCACAAAAAATTCGATGAAGCCTGCGCGATTCTTGCCGGTGACGGCTTGCAGAGCCTGGCGTTCAGCGCCCTGCTCGACCCGCGCCTGAGCGACCTGAGCGCGGATATCCGTCTGCAACAGGTCACGGCGCTGGCGCACGCGGCAGGCCCGGCCGGCATGGTCGGCGGTCAGGCCATCGACCTCGGTTCGGTCGGTCTGAAGCTCAATCAGAAAGCCCTTGAACAGATGCACCGGCACAAGACCGGCGCGCTGATCGAAGTCAGCGTCAAGCTCGGCGCCCTGGCCAGCGGCCGCGCCGAGAAGGATGAACTCAAGGCCCTGCAAAGTTATGCACAGGCCATCGGCCTGGCGTTCCAGGTGCAGGACGACATCCTCGACGTCGAAAGCGATACCGAAACCCTCGGCAAGCGCCAAGGCGCCGACATTGCCCGCGACAAGCCGACCTACCCGGCCCTGTTGGGTCTGGACGCAGCCAAGGCCTATGCCCTGGAACTGCGCGATCAGGCGTTGCATGCACTGCGACCGTTTGACGCGGCCGCCGAGCCATTGCGCGATCTGGCCCGGTATATCGTCGACCGGCGCAACTAAAGGCTAATCAGCCAAAAAAGACCAACGCGTGGGCAGGGGACGATGCATCAGGTAAACTGCCGCATCTTTTATACCTATAACGATTCGCCTGATGCCCACGACGTTCCATGAGATTCCCCGCAAGCGCCCGACCACGCCCCTGCTCGACCGCGCGAACACGCCGGACGGCCTGCGCCGGTTAGGCGAAGCCGAGCTGGAAACCCTGGCTGATGAGTTGCGCCTGGAATTGCTCTACACGGTCGGCCAGACCGGTGGGCATTTCGGTGCCGGCCTGGGCGTCATCGAGCTGACCATCGCGTTGCATTACGTCTTCGACACCCCGGACGACCGGCTGGTGTGGGACGTCGGTCATCAGGCCTATCCGCACAAGATCCTCACCGGTCGTCGCGAGCGCATGGAAACCCTGCGCCAGAAGGACGGCATTGCGGCCTTCCCGCGTCGCTCCGAGAGCGAGTACGACACCTTTGGCGTCGGCCACTCCAGCACCTCGATCAGTGCCGCCCTGGGCATGGCCATCGCCGCCCGCCTGCAGAACAGTGATCGCAAGGCGATTGCCGTGATCGGCGACGGCGCATTGACCGCCGGCATGGCCTTCGAGGCGCTGAACCATGCGCCGGAAGTGAACGCCAACATGCTGGTGATCCTCAACGACAACGACATGTCGATCTCGCGCAACGTCGGGGGGCTGTCGAACTATCTGGCGAAGATCCTTTCCAGCCGCACTTACGCGAGCATGCGTGAAGGCAGCAAGAAAGTCCTGTCGCGCCTGCCCGGCGCCTGGGAAATCGCCCGTCGCACCGAAGAATACGCAAAAGGCATGCTGGTCCCCGGCACCCTCTTCGAAGAACTGGGCTGGAACTACATCGGCCCGATCGATGGCCACGACCTGCCGACCCTGATCGCCACCCTGCGCAACATGCGCGATCTGAAAGGCCCGCAGTTCCTGCACATCGTCACCAAGAAAGGCAAAGGCTTCGCCCCGGCGGAAGTCGACCCGATCGGTTACCACGCCATTACCAAACTCGAACCGCTGGGCGCCCCGGCTGCCGCGCCGAAGAAGGCCGGCGGGCCGAAGTATTCCGGCGTGTTCGGTGAATGGCTGTGCGACATGGCCGCTGCCGACCCGCGTCTGGTGGGCATCACCCCGGCGATGAAGGAAGGTTCGGATCTGGTGGCGTTCAGCGAGCGTTTCCCGCTGCGCTACTTCGATGTGGCGATTGCCGAGCAGCACGCCGTGACCCTCGCGGCCGGCATGGCCTGCGAAGGCGCGAAACCGGTGGTGGCGATCTACTCGACGTTCCTGCAACGCGGCTACGACCAGTTGGTGCACGACGTTGCGGTGCAGAACCTCGACGTGCTGTTCGCCATCGACCGCGCCGGTCTGGTGGGCGAAGACGGCCCGACCCACGCCGGCAGTTTCGATCTGTCGTTCCTGCGTTGCATCCCGGGCATGGTCATCATGACCCCGAGCGATGAAAACGAACTGCGCAAGATGCTCACCACCGGTCACCTGTACAACGGCCCGGCGGCGGTGCGTTACCCGCGCGGCACCGGCCCGAACGCGACCATCGAGAAAGACCTCGAACCGATCGAGATCGGCAAGGGTGTGATTCGTCGCCAGGGCAACAAAGTCGCCCTGCTGGTGTTCGGCGTGCAAATGGCCGAAGCGCTGAACGTCGCCGAAACACTGGACGCCACCGTGGTCGACATGCGGTTCGTCAAACCGATGGACGAAGCGCTGGTGCGTGAAATCGCCGCCAGCCACGACCTGCTGGTGACCATCGAAGAGAACGCGATCATGGGCGGCGCCGGTGGCGCGGTCAGCGAATTCCTCGCCCGCGAGAACATTCTCAAGTCGGTGCTGCACCTGGGCTTGCCGGACGTTTACGTCGAGCACGCCAAACCGGCGCAGATGCTGGCCGAGTGCGGGCTGGACGAGGCCGGGATCGAAGCGGCGGTGCGTGAGCGCCTGGAGCTGCTTAACAAGTAAAACGCAATGCCCATGTGGGAGCGAGCCTGCTCGCGATAGCGTACTGTCAGTCACTTCAATGCCGACTGACACACCGCAATCGCGAGCAGGCTCGCTCCCACATTGATTTGCGCACACCGGAAATACCGACGGAATACCGATGAACCTCTCGCGTCTCGCCCTGCCCCTTCTCCTGCTGCCAACCGCCAACGCCCTCGCCGATACCTTCGAACGCGATCAGGCCCTGAAGCTGCCGGACATGCTGATCAGCGCCAACCGCCAGGTGGAAGCCCGCAACGACAGCAGCGCCGCCAACACCGTGTTCACCCGCGAAGACATCGAGCGCCTGCAACCGAGCAGCGTCACCGACCTGCTGCAACGTGTGCCCGGTGTGCAAGTGGCGCAACTCGGCGGACGCGGCAGCCTGCCGGGGATCTACATTCGTGGCACGCAATCGGCGCAAAGTCTGGTGCTGGTCGACGGCCAGCGCATCGGCAACTCCACCTCCGGCGACAGTAACCTGCAACACCTGAACATCGAGCAAATCGAACGCGTCGAAGTGCTGCGCGGTTCGCGTTCGGTGATCTATGGCAGCGATGCAATTGGCGGGGTGATTCAAATCTTCACCCGGCGCGGCGGCGAACAAGGCTTGCAGCCGCGGATGCATGTCGGATTCGGCAGCCATCAGACCTGGGAGCGCAGTGTCGGCCTGTCCGGCGGCGACGAGAAAACCCGCTTCAACCTCGGTGCCAGCCTCGATGAAACCGCCGGTCTCGACCGCACCCACGAGTCGTATCCCAGCGACAGCGACCACGACGCCTACCGCAACAAATCCATCAGTCTGAGCCTCAGCCATGCGCTGACCGATGATGTCGAAGTCGGCGCCAACCTGCTGGATAACCTTGGTAAAAGCGAGTTCGACAACCCGTTCGGACGCTTCGACCCAGTCACCTTCGACTCCGTCCAACAGCAGCCCTACAGCGATTTCACCGTCAGCAGTTTCAGCAGCTACATCGACGCACGGATCAACGAGCGCTGGAAATCGCGCCTGGAACTCGGCCACAGCGAAAACCGCGGGAAGACGTTCGACAAGCTCAGCGACGAACGCTCGGTGTTCAACACCTACCGCGACTCGGTGACCTGGCAGAACGACCTGACCCTGGATGCGCGCAACAGCCTGATCCTCGGCGGTGACTGGTACGAAGACCGGGTCAACAGCAGCACCGCGTTCGACGAAGACAGCCGCTGGAACCGTGCGGCGTTCATTCAGCATCGCTTCCAGGCCGACAGTTTCTCCACCGAACTCGGCCTGCGCCGTGACGACAACCAGCAGTTCGGCGGCCAGAACAGCTGGAGCGGCACGCTGACATTGCCGGTCAACCCGGACAACGATCTGCTTCTCAGCTACAGCGAAGGCTTCCGTGCACCGACCTTCAACGACCTGTATTACCCGGACTTCAGCAACCCGGATCTGAAACCGGAAACCTCGAAAAGCTACGAGCTGCAATGGCGCAGCCAGTTGAGCGACAACAGCCGTCTTGAGGCCTCGTTGTATCGGACCGATCTGGAAGACGCGATCATCTTCGGCAGCAACTCCCGGCCAGAGAACGTCGCGTCGGCGCGGATCAACGGCTTTGAGGCAGCGCTGAAACAGGAACTGCTGGGCTGGCAGAGCAACCTCGGCGTGGCAATCATCGATCCCCGCGACCGTGACACCGGCCACACTTTGGCGCGGCGTGCACGGCGAACATTGAGCTGGGATCTGGATCGGCAATTCGACCGTCTTGGCCTCGGCGCCAGTTGGCAAGCCGTCAGCAGCAGTTATGACGACCTGAACAATCAGCAACCATTGGGTGGTTATGCGCTGCTCGGACTGCGCAGCAGCTGGGCGCTGAACCGCGAAATCAAACTGGATTTCAAGGTGGATAACCTGCTGGACAAGGGTTACAGCCGGGCGCTGTACAGCCATGACGGCAGTCAGTATGGCTATCGCGAGGAAGGTCGGGCGTTCATGTTCGGAGTGACCTGGACACCGCAGCTCTAGCGATCAACGGTCTGGCGCGATCAGTTGGCAGAGCTTGGCGGTCGCCTCGATCATCTGCCCGCTCGGACGCTCCAGACCTTTGTCGGTGACCAGCAGCAACTGCCTGTACTTGACCGCTGCCACCTGCGGCCAGGCGCTCCATGCGTTCAGTTGCGACTGGTCGCCGGCCAGAATCACTTCGGGGTCACGCTGTAAAACGGCTTCGATGCTCACCTGCGGCGCCGGCAATGTCAGGTCGGCAAACGCATTGCGTGCACCGCACACTTCAAGCGCATCGCTGATGATCTGACCGCCACCGACGGTGTACAGCGGCTTGTCCCAGACCTGGTAGAACACCCGCAACGGTGTTTCCCGCCGATAGCGCTGGCGCAGGTCATCAAGCTTGCGCCGCAACCCGGTCGCCCGCTCAACCCCGCGTTCAGGACGACCAAGCTGCGCAGCGATGGCTTCGATCTGCGTGATCAACTGCTCGAAACTGTGGGGTTCGGCAACGAAAGTCGGGATGTTCAGGCGTTTGAGCTGATCGCGCTGGGCCGGGCCGACACTGCCGGGCCACAGCAGCAACAAGTCAGGCTTGAGGCTGAGCAGCCGCTCCATGTCGAGCTGACCATAACGACCCACCGAAGGCACATCCTTGATCGCAGACGGCCGGTCACCGGCATCCAGCACGCCGACCAACAGATCGGCCGAATCAAGCTCAACAACGATTTCAGACAGGGATGGCGCGAGGCTGACCACTCGCAGAGCGGCCAGGGTTTCGCTGCTGACGGCCAGTAGCAGAACCGCCAGCCAGAGACGACGCATCAACCGAGTTGACGCGGGATACGGTAGAGGTAGAACAGCACCGCCGTGGACAGCGCCAGCAACATCAGCGGCACGGCCTCCAGGCCGACGAACACCGCCAGTGCACCGATCCACGCCGGCAACCCCGCCACCAGAAACGCTGTGCGACGACGAGCCGCAAGGGCTATCCACGCAGCGGGTTCTTCAGGGGTATCGAGGGCTTTTTGCGTGGCGATCAGCGCATGTTTGTAACGGCCGAAAAACTTCAGGCTGACAAACATCGAGGCCACGCCGGCAATGAAAAACGGCATCGCCAGCACCGGCATGATCGCCTCGCTCTCGCCGAACACGGCATTGAGAACAAACAGCGGCACCAGCGCCAGCGCCAGGTATTTCCACCAGGCGACTGACAGACGGCGCCGCACCTGACCGCGAGTCACGCCCGGTCTACCTCGCCCTGATGTTCGTTGCCCATCATGTGGTCGAGTTTGCTGGCTTTGGTCGCCAGGTAGAGTTTGTTGTGCGGGTTGTGGCCTGTGTGCAGCGGCACGCGCTCGGCGACGACGATATTCATGTCGGTCAGGGCTTTGACCTTGCGCGGGTTGTTGGTCATCAGGCGCAGGGATTTCACGCCCAGATGCTCAAGCATCGGCAGGCACATGGCGTAGTCACGCTGGTCGGCGGCAAAACCCAGACGCTCGTTGGCTTCAACGGTGTCGGCACCGCCGTCCTGCAATTCGTAGGCACGGATCTTGTTCAGCAGGCCAATGCCACGGCCTTCCTGACGCAGGTACAGCAACACGCCACGACCTTCACGGGCGATCGCCTTGAGGGCGGCCTCCAGTTGCGAGCCGCAGTCGCAACGCTGACTGAACAAGGCATCGCCGGTCAGGCATTCGGAGTGCAACCGGCCGAGTACCGGGGCACCGTCGGCAATCTCACCCAGGCTCAGCACGACGTGCTCGCGGCCGGTGGCTTCATCGAGAAAACCGTGCATGGTGAATTGCGCAAAAGGCGTTGGCAGCTTGGAAGCGGCGACAAAAACGACAGGCACCGGTGTGCTCCTGATCTAAAAAGTCTGAAGATTCGCTGGGCGGCATTGTAACAGCAGGTTCCTGCAGGCGCTTAGGCTGAATTATCGGCCATAACGATCAAAAAGTTTGATAACAGGCCCGACATCATCGCGTTTACTCGAACGGATACGGCTGCTTCCAGTGCTCGAAGATCGGTTTCAGCTCGCCGCTTTTCACCAGTTGTTCCATGCGCTGGTCGTAGATCGACATCAGTGCGCGGGCCTGCGGGGTGTCGGCGAAACCGAGGTACAGCGGCAACTCCGCCAGATGCGAGTAATGGTATTGCGAAGGGTCGGCGGCGTTTCTCACCACCGCTTCGATTTCCGTCAGGGCATCGATGTAGTAATCCGCCCGCCCCTGCTTGAGCATCGACAGGATTCCGGTACGGCGTTCGATCTGGTTGAAGCGCTTGACGTTCGGCAGGTAGGTTTCATAACGATAACCCCGCACCCAGGCCAGTCGGTACTTGCCAAGGTTCGCCTGGGTCGGCGACGGGTTGCTGGCAAGACCGAGTGCGTAGATGTGGTCGGAATCGAAGTTCCATTTCGGGTACAGCACCTGCTCGGCTTCACCGCGATAGGAACCGACCAGTGCGTCGACTTCCTTCAGTTGCACCAGGCCCACCGAACGGGTGTACGGCACGGAGCGGATATCCAGAGTCACGCCCGCCGGCTCGAACACTTTGCGCAACACATCCCAGCCCAGGCCGTGGCCGTCGGCAGCGGTGTAGTCTTCCCATTCTTCGCTGGCCAGGTGAATGACCGACGGCGTTGCGTCCTGCGCCTGTGCCACCGCACCGGCCAGCACACCCAGCAGGGTAAAAAACAGTACCAACAAGCCGCGTCGAGCCATCCCTGTGTCCCTCATCCACGCCTTGAAATCAGGCGAAAATCCACACCAGTCCCTGCATCGCCAGCCAAGCGAACACGCCCGCCAGCACGTCGTCGAGCATGATGCCGACGCCGCCATGCACATGCCGGTCGATCCAGCGGATCGGCCATGGCTTGAGGATGTCGAAGAAGCGGAACATCAAGAACCCGGCGAGCAACCAGTACCAGCCTTCCGGCACCAGCCACAGGGTGATCCACATCCCGACCATTTCGTCCCAGACGATGCCTTCGTGGTCGTGTACCCGCAGATCGTCGGCGACCTTGCCGCACAGCCAGAAGCCGAACAGCATGGTGATCCCGAGCATCAGCCAGTAACCCCAGTCGGGCAACATCTGCCACAACGGAATAAAGGGTAGCGCAACTAACGAGCCCCACGTGCCCGGTGCTTTCGGCAAGGTGCCGGAACCGAAGCCGAACGCGAGGAAATGCCAGGGGTTGCGCCAGACCGACGGCGGAACGAACTCGCCGGGAACCTGTTTCGGGTGATCTGTCACGGTGACTCCTGAAAATGTTGATAACCCCGGATTTGCGGGGTGATGTCATGTCCTTCGCGATCCAGCAGCACCACGCCCTGCCCCTCGGCCACGCGCCCGATCACATGGATCGGCCAGCCATCGGCCAGCAGCGCCGGCAATTCGACGGACGGCAAGGTAAAGGCCAGCACGTAATCATCGCCACCGCTCAGCGCCGCACGTTCGGCGCCGCGCTGACCGAGAAACGCCACCAGCGCCTCCGACAGCGGCACGCGCTCACGCTCGACTTCGAGGCGAACCTTCGAGGCCAGTGCAATGTGGCCGCAATCGGCGAGCAAGCCATCGGAGATATCCAGCGCCGACGTAGCCTTGCCACGCAAGGCCTGACCGAGGGCGAGTTGCGGTTGCGGCGACCAGTAATGATCGAGCAGCGGCTGTGCGATGTCCGGCTCGGCTTCGCGCTGGCCGAGCACCAGCGGCAAGGCCCCTGCGGCATTGCCCAGTTCGCCGCCGACGCACAGCAGATCGCCCGGCTGCGCGCCGCTGCGGGTCAGGGCCTGTCCGGCCGGGACACGACCGAACACGGTGACGGTCAGGCTCAACGGCCCACGCGTCGTGTCACCGCCAACCAGTGCCACGCTGCAGCTTTGCGCCATACGGTTCAAACCACGGGCATAGGCTTGCAGCCAATCGGCAGTCACCGTCGGCAAGGTCAGGGCAAGGGTAAAGGCAACGGGCGTGGCGCCCATGGCAGCCAGATCGCTGACCGCCACGGCCAGCGAGCGCTGACCGAGCAGAAACGGATCGCAGGGATCGGCGAAATGCACGCCGGCCACCAGCGTATCGGTGGAAATCGCCAGCTGTTCCCCGGAAGGAACCGCCAGCAAGGCGCAGTCGTCGCCGATCCCCAGTGCAACGCCTTCGCCACCCTGCGCACAAGGCGCGGCGGCGAAGAAATTGCGGATCAGCTCAAACTCGCCCATTGCGATATCAAGCGCTGATCAGCGCTTGAACGCCTTGACTTCAGCTTCACGCAGGCGCGGAGCCAGCTTGTCGAGAACGCCGTTGACGAACTTGTGGCCGTCGGTGGAACCGAACACCTTGGCTAGTTCGATACCTTCGTTGATCACAACGCGGTAAGGCACGTCGACGCGCTTGAGCAGCTCCCAGGTGGACAGGCGCAGAACCGCCAGTTCAACCGGGTCCAGCTCTTCGATCGCCAGATCCAGGCAAGGCGTGAGCGCGTTGTCGATTTCGGTGCGGCTGGCCGGAACCCCGTGCAGGATTTCGCGGAAATACGCGCCATCGACATCGGTAAAATCGTTATCGACCCGGAATTGCGCTTCGATCTCGTTCAGCGAAGCCTTGGCCATGTGCCATTGATACAGAGCCTGAGTCGCGAGCTGACGGGCTTCGCGGCGCTTGACGCTCTTCGATGGCTTGCCGGCATCCGCAGGTTTCGGATCGCGCGGGTTGAAACGATCGCTTTCGTCGCTAATCACTTGGCCTCCAACTGCGCCAGCAGGCTGACCATTTCCAGAGCGGACAGGGCAGCTTCAGCACCTTTGTTGCCGGCCTTGGTGCCGGAACGTTCGATGGCTTGCTCGATGGAATCAACGGTCAGGACGCCGAAAGCGACCGGTACGCCGAACTCCATGGACACCTGGGCCAGGCCCTTGGTGCACTCGCCAGCCACGTATTCGAAGTGCGGAGTGCCGCCACGAATGACCGCGCCCAGGGCGATGATTGCTGCGAACTCGCCTTTCTGGGCGACTTTTTGCGCAACCAGCGGGATTTCGAAGGCGCCAGGTGCGCGGATGATAGTGATGTCGCTTTCGCTCACGCCGTGGCGAACCAGGGCATCAACTGCACCGCTGACCAGGCTTTCAACCACGAAACTGTTGAAACGGCCCACTACCAAAGCGTAGCGGCCTTTAGGGGCGATGAAGGTACCTTCGATGGTCTTCAGGGTCATTCGTCAGATCTCTTAAAGAGCCGGGACGCGTCTGTTTCGCGTCCCTCAGTGATTTATTTGCCGCGAATTCGGGTCCGGAAACAACCGGTCATTATTCGGAGGGCACGTATTCTACAACTTCCAGATCGAAACCGGATATCGCATTAAATTTCATCGGTGCGGACATCAGGCGCATTTTGCGCACACCGAGGTCACGCAGGATCTGCGAACCGGCACCGACGATGCTGTAGGTGGTCGGTTTTTTCACCGCCGCCTGATCGCCGGTTTCACGGATATGCGCCAGCAACACGTCGCCATCGAGCGGGTGACCGAGCAGCAGCACCACACCGCTGCCGGCCTCGGCAACCGCAGCCATGGCGGCGCGCAGGCTCCAGCGGCCCGGTTGCTTGACCATCAGCAGGTCGCGCAGCGGGTCCATGTTGTGCACACGAACCAGGGTTGGCTCTTCGGCGCAAACGGTGCCCAGGGTCAGTGCCATGTGCACGTCGCCTTCCACGGAATCACGATAGGTCACCAGGTTGAATTGGCCCAGTTCGCTGTCCAGTGGCTGCTCGGCAATCCGCTGAACGGTACGTTCGTGGATCATCCGGTAGTGAATCAGGTCGGCGATGGTGCCGATCTTGATGTTGTGTTCGGCCGCGAAAGCTTCCAGTTCGGCGCGACGGGACATGGTGCCGTCGTCGTTCATCACTTCGCAGATCACGCCGCTCGGTTCGAAACCGGCCATGCGCGCCAGGTCGCAAGCCGCTTCGGTGTGACCGGCGCGGGCCAGGGTGCCACCGGCCTGAGCCATCAGCGGGAAGATGTGGCCGGGGCTGACGATGTCTTCGGCTTTCGCGTCTTTCGCCGCAGCCGCTTGCACGGTGCGCGCGCGGTCAGCGGCGGAGATGCCGGTGGTCACGCCCTCGGCAGCTTCGATCGATACGGTGAACTTGGTGCCGAAACCGGAACCGTTGCGCGGTGCCATCAGCGGCAGCTTCAGGGTTTCGCAGCGCTCGCGGCTCATCGGCATGCAGATCAGGCCACGGGCGTGCTTGGCCATGAAGTTGATGTGCTCGGCCTTGCAGCATTCGGCGGCCATGATCAGGTCGCCTTCGTTCTCGCGGTCTTCGTCATCCATGAGAATGACCATCTTGCCTTGGCGGATGTCTTCAACCAGTTCTTCGATGCTATTGAGCGCCACAAGGCACCCCCTTCAGTCAGGATTTGAGGTAGCCGTTGGCGGCCAGAAAGCTTTCAGTGATGCCGCCGGACGTTGGCTCTGCAGCCTTGTCGCCCAACAGCAGACGCTCCAGATAACGCGCCAGCAAGTCGACTTCCAGGTTCACCCGGCGACCTGGCTTGTAGGACGCCATGATGGTTTCACTCAAGGTGTGCGGGATGATCGTCAGCAGGAATTCGGCGCCATCGACCGCGTTCACGGTCAGGCTGGTGCCGTCGACGGTGATCGAGCCTTTGTGGGCGATGTACTTGGCCAGCTCTTTCGGCGCGCGGATGCGAAATTCCACGGCGCGGGCATTGTCGCTGCGCGAGACCACTTCGCCGACACCGTCGACGTGACCGCTGACCAGATGTCCGCCGAGACGGGTAGTCGGGGTCAGGGCTTTTTCCAGATTGACCGGGCTGCCGCTTTTCAGGTCATTCATGGCGGTGCAGTCGAGGGTTTCGCGACTGACGTCGGCGGCAAAGCCGTCGCCCGGCAGCTCTACAGCGGTCAGGCACACGCCGTTGACCGCGATGCTGTCGCCGAGTTTGACGTCGCTCAGGTCGAGCTTGCCGGTTTCGACATGCACCCGCACATCACCGCCCTTTGGGGTCAGTGCGCGGATACTGCCGATGGATTCGATGATGCCGGTAAACATGGGGTTCTCCTTGAGAACGAAGCCAGCGCTAACGCGATGGCCGGGAATTATACGCTCGCCGATGAGACAGGGATTGCAGTGACTCGCCAGTCATCGCCAACCGCGCGAATTTCTGTGATTTTCAGCTCCGGCGCATCCTTCATATAGGCTAGCGGCCAGTCCAGCAACGGACGCGCCGTGGAGCCGAGAAACTTACCGGCGATGAAGATCACGAACTCATCGACCAGGCCGAGCTGGGCAAACGCACCGGCCAGTCGCGGGCCGGCCTCGACCAGCACTTCGTTGACGCCACGGCTGGCCAGCTCTATCAGCAATTGGCGCAGGTCGACCTGACCGTCATCACCCGGCACGATCAGGCATTCCGGGCCGTGGGCATATTGCTCTTCGATGGCCACGCAGGTGGCGACCAGCGCCGGGCCAGCCTTGAAGAACGGCGCATCCAGCGGCACCCGCAGACGCCCGTCGATCAGCACGCGCAGCGGCGGACGGCTCAAGGCCAGCGCGGTTTGCTCGGCATCCAGCCCCAGTTCATCGCCGCGCACGGTCAGTCGTGCGCCATCGGCCAGCACCGTATCAGCGCCTGTCAGCACCACGCTGGCCTGGGCGCGCAAACGCTGCACCGCCGAACGCGCGGCAGGGCCGGTGATCCATTGGCTTTCACCGCTCTCCATCGCCGTGCGACCGTCGAGGCTCATTGCCAACTTGACTCGCACGAACGGCAAGCCGTGTTCCATGCGTTTCAGAAAACCTTGATTGAGCTTGCGCGCTTCGGCTTCCAGCACACCGCTTTCGGTGGCGATGCCGGCATCGGCCAGACGCTGCAATCCGCGTCCGGCGACTTGCGGATTGGGATCGCGCATCGCCGCAACCACCCGACCGACGCCGGCATTCACCAGCGCATCGGCGCAGGGCGGCGTGCGGCCATGATGGCTGCAAGGTTCGAGGGTGACGTAAGCGGTCGCGCCCCGGGCCAGCTCACCGGCGGCGCGCAGGGCGTGGACTTCAGCGTGGGGTTCGCCGGCACGTTCATGCCAGCCTTCGCCGACAATCTGCCCGTCGCGCACGATCACACAGCCGACCCGTGGATTGGGATGGGTCGTGTAGTGTCCCTTGCGCGCCAGTTCCAGGGCCCGGGCCATGAAGTGGGCGTCGAGGATGGCCTGTTCGGCGGCGGCGGTCATTCTTTCACCGGTTCACGGGCGAGGCGGTCGATCTCTTCGCGGAACTCGTTGAGGTCCTGGAAGCGGCGATACACGGAAGCGAAACGGATGTAGGCGACTTCATCGAGCTTTTGCAGCTCGGCCATCACCAGTTCGCCGACCACGAGGGATTTGACCTCGCGTTCGCCGGTGGCGCGCAGCTTGTGTTTGATGTGCACCAGCGAGGACTCGAGACGCTCGACGCTCACCGGACGTTTCTCCAGGGCGCGCTGCATGCCGGCGCGGAGTTTTTCTTCGTCGAACGGTTGGCGGCTGCCGTCGGTTTTGATCAGGCGCGGCAACACCAGTTCGGCCGTCTCGAACGTCGTGAAACGTTCGCCGCAGGCCAGGCATTCACGCCGGCGGCGCACCTGTTCGCCCTCGGCGACCAGACGCGAGTCGATGACCTTGGTGTCGTTGGCACCGCAGAAGGGACAGTGCATGGTGGCTGGCAACAAAAAAAGGGAGGGCCATGGTAGCGCATCCCGGTGGCAAGACAAGCCATAGGCTTTGCGGTATACAGACTGCCATGATCGTTTGATCCATGGATTTCATTTTGCTGGAGCCGCCAATGTCGTTACGACCGCTCGTTTTGCTCAGTGTTTTCAGCCTGCTGGTGGCCTGTGGCAGCGACGCGCCCAAGCCGCAGCCGCCAACACCGGGCCCGGCGCCGCAACAGGCGCAGAAAAAGGCCAGGGAAGCTGCCGACCTCGGCCCGCTGCCTGCGTATCAACGTGAACTGAGCGGCACCCTGCAAGGCGTGCCGGCTGGCGCCGAAGTCGAACTGGCGCTGCTGGTGATCGACGAGAAGGGGCGCCCGCAACAATTGCTCGCCAGCTCCAGTCTGATCGGCAACAACCAGGTTCTGCCGTTTCGCCTGCGTTTCAACCCTGACGCCTTCCCGGCCGGCGCGCGAGTCGAACTGCGGGGCCGCGCCACTCAATCCGGCCAGTTGATCCTGCACCTGCCGTCGCAGACCATCAGCCAGCCGACCACCCAGGCGCTGGGCCAACTGCAATTTGTCAAAGCCCCATGAATGCACCGTTAGACCTGCAACAGGCGCTGGGCGAGTTGCTCGGCGACGCGCGACTGAAAGCCTGTGCGTTGCCGGACACCGATTTGCAGCTGTGGCTGATCGACGGCGACAACATGGCCCGCGAATTCAGCCAGGAGGAAACCCAACGAATCCTGCACGAACCGCCGTACTGGAGTTTCTGCTGGGCCAGCGGCCTGGCCGTGGCGCGTTACTTGGCGGAATTTCCCGAGTGGGTGCGTGGCAAACGCGTACTGGATTTCGGTGCCGGCTCCGGGATCGCCGGGATTGCCGCCGTGAAGGCCGGCGCGCTGGAAGTGGTGGCCTGCGACCTCGACCCGCTGGCGATTGCCGCCTGCCGGGCCAACGCTGAACTCAATGATGTGCAGATGAGCTATTCCACGGACTTCTTCGCCGAGGCGGATCGCTTTGATCTGATCCTGGTGGCCGACGTTCTGTACGACCGCGAGAACCTGCCGCTGCTCGATGCGTTTCTCAGTCGCGGTCGCGAAGCATTGGTGGCGGATTCGCGGGTCAGGGATTTCCGTCATCCGCTGTACCGGCGGATCGAAATGCTCGAAGCCATGACCCTGCCGGATCTGGCCGAGCCCGAAGAGTTTCGCCATGTCAGCCTCTACCACGCGGCCCGCGCCTGACCGTATAGTTGCCCCATTCACGCTTTTACGAGATACCCCATGAGTCAGCAAACGCCGTACATTTTCGACGCCACGACGGCCGACTTCGACCAGTCGGTGATCGAGGCTTCTTTTCAAAAACCGGTGCTGGTGGATTTCTGGGCCGAATGGTGCGCGCCGTGCAAAGCGCTGATGCCAATGCTGCAAGGGATCGCCGAGAGCTATCAGGGCGAGTTGCTGCTGGCCAAGGTCGACTGCGACGTCGAGCAGGACATCGTCGCCCGCTTCGGTATCCGCAGCCTGCCGACCGTGGTGCTGTTCAAGGACGGTCAACCGGTGGACGGTTTCGCCGGGGCCCAGCCGGAGTCCGCTGTGCGTGCCCTGCTCGAACCGCATGTGAAGATGCCGCCACCCGCCGCCGCCGATCCATTCGAACAGGCTCAGGCGCTGTTCGACGAAGGCCGTTACGCCGATGCCGAAGCCGCGCTGGTGGTGATGCTCAATGAAGACAACACCAACGCCAAGGCGCTGATTCTCTACGCCCGCTGCCTGACCGAACGCGGTGAACTGGGCGAAGCGCAAGCCGTGCTCGACGCGGTCAAGAGCGACGAACACAAAGCCGCACTGGCCGGTGCCAAGGCGCAGATCAAGTTCCTTGGTCTGGCCCGTGACCTGCCGGACGCCGCCGACTTGAAAAGCCGTCTGGCGCAAAACCCGCAGGACGATGAAGCGGTGTATCAACTGGCGATCCAGCAACTGGCCCGTCAGCAATACGAAGCGGCGCTGGACGCTCTGCTCAAGCTGTTCATCCGCAACCGCAGCTACGGCGAAGGCCTGCCGCACAAGACCTTGCTGCAAGTGTTCGAACTGCTGGGCAACGATCACCCGCTGGTGACCGCTTACCGGCGCAAGGTGTTTGCGGCGCTGTACTAAGCGCTTACTCGATCCAGCTGTAGAGCGGCGTATCCCCGCCGCTCAGCACTTTCACGTCGGATGAATGACGCAGGCGCACCAGCAAGCGCTTGCCCGCCGCCGCGCTGCCGGTCAGCCCTTCGAGTTGATCCAGCAGCTCCGGCCCGCTGAGTTGCCCGGCCTTGCGCAACAAATCCCTGGCGACCTGCCACAACGCGTCATCCTGATTCACCGGTTTCGCCACCGGCGCCACGGCTGCTTGCGGCTGGGCCGCCTGCACCTGCACGCCAAACTGCGAACCGAGCCGCGCCCAGTCGCTTTCATCCAGTTCCAGGGTCAAATCCACCGGCAACTCACCGACGGTTCCGCGTATCCGCAACATAACTTCGCTCCCGCACATTTCTGACCTGCATGCTCCCATGGGACTTGTGTAACGCCAAGTGTCAGAAGCTGGCGACGCTTGCCTTATCGGCTACATTTCTTCTTTTTTTCATGGGAAGGAACCCCATGTCTTCAGGAAGAAAACTGGCGTCGAAGGGAGGCCCCACCTCTACAGGTGGCGTGATTCTCGAAGGAAACGAAAACCTGCGTATCGAAGGCAAAATCATCGCCTCGATCGGGCAACTTGCCAGTTGCCCGGCGTGCAGTGCTGGCCAAGGACCGATTGTCGCCGTTGGCGAAAGAACTCTGATCCTGCCCGCCGGCCCAGCTGCACTGGAGGGTGACTATATCGCCTGCGGCTGCCCGCCCATGGCCAACAAACTGCTCACTCAGCAACACAGCGGCTTCGCCGGCATTGGCCGTCCAGCTCCCATCGATATGGGCCCTTCGATTACCGCCCCGACTTCACATCGCTATCTGCAAGTCATCATCGAACGCCTGGACGACTCCCAGAAACCAGGACTTGCCTACAGACTCAAAGACAAGAAAAAAACAGCCGTCCTGCAAGACATCACCTGTAATGCAACAGGCGAAGGCTGCGAACACCCTGTGGAAAGCCATTCGGATTACGACACTCTGTTGGTCGGTGAAGAGTCCGAGTGGACGTTTTACGCTTATGAAGAATCCCTGAATCAGGACTTGCCATGAAGTCGGAAATCAAACTCGTCTTTAAAGACTTTCTGATGCAGCCACCAAAAGGCGTGAAGTTTCAGTTGCTGATCGACGGACTTGTCATTGATGACAACATCGTTCAAAACGATGACAAACCCCGCATCTACTCACTCGTTTCGGACAAGACTCAAACCGCTATTACCCGCTTGGACGCCCAGAAATTACCTTCGATAAAAAGCCGTGACAGCTACGAAGTCACCGTTCAAATTGTTGGTAACTCCGGCGCAAAAAAGGCAATGCATACAGCCACGCTGAATTCAGGTAAATCGCTGTCGATAGTTGCAGTATCACCTTGGGTAAAAGTGCCCCTATCCACCAGCGGCAAAGTCTCTAACGACACATTCTACGAGGTCGAGTATGGCGTCAAACGGAGGGATGAAACCCGCACCGTAAAGGTGGTCATCCAGGACATGCCGCGCCGCATACTGATGGAGGCGCTATCACACCGAGGTTCGACTGAATGGGCCGGCAACAAAGTCAAACATTCTTTACCGCATCCAACGCTTAAGAAAAGCGTGGAGTTCAGGGCGGAATCAAACAAGTGCAATGTGTTCGTCTATGACGTATTGACTGCCATCGGTGTCAACGTGGCGATGATCGAACATGGCTCTTCAAAATACATCCCGGGCTATTCCAAAGTGAGCCCGCCAACCGCAGGGGAATGGGCAGATGAGACCCGGCTGCTCAATAGTTGGAACGCAGAGAAATCTCCCCTACCCGGAGACGTTGGTGCGTATGCTGTCAATTACTCTGATGCCAGCGGTCACGTCGGATTTGTTCTGACTCAAGGTGTCTGCATTTCAGCAGGCTGGGACAAAATCGAAGTCAACGACGCAGGTTTTCGAATCGCATCGGGTAATGCTGCTCGCAGTGACCACGACTTCACCATCTTCCGACGTTACAAGTACAGCAAACCACAATGAAACGACTCTGGATAATCCTGGCTGCTTCACTCCTGCTCGTTGTGGCATGGCGCTTTTGGTCGCCTGCCGACCTTTCAGCCTGCACCTCCGAAGGCGCAGCACCAGGGCCGTTGAGCGCCATCATTCACAATTACTTTGAAAGTAATAGACGTATCGGATGGCGCGATATGGATGACCGCTTCGACATACTCTCTACTCCCGAAGGCCAAAAAATTGCCGGCCAACCAAAGCCGTACGCATGTGAAGCGTTACAGATACTGCAAAATCCCGCGTTCAGTGAGAGTGAAAAAATCTTCACTACGGCGTTGATGTTCCAGTTGCCGATCAGTCAGTACATGGGCTTCATGGATCGCAGCCATCAACTCTACTCAGAGCACAAAATAGATCCGGAGGTCATGAAGGTGGTGGTACTTCCGCGTGGAACGGCGATCAACTACTGGTGGCTTCCAGCCTGGCGCCAGCGCTTCACTCGCGATGCTCCGAACCTGCTCGACGAAAGTCTGATCCGCCATGTGCTAACGGGAGGCTACTGGTTCGACTATCCCGGCGCCGGATTCTGATTCAAAAATCGTGACACTCAATCTACGTGCCGCTCCGGGAACATCCCGGACGGTGCTCAGTGATGCCTTGCGCAAAGCGTGCGGGGCGGGCAAACTCTGCGCACTTTCGTTATAAGATTACATAACAAACTCTTCACTTTACTTCCCGGAGTTCGCCATGCGTCGTCTGCTGCTCGCTTTGCCGTTTGCCCTGTTGCCACTGGCCATCGCCCAGGCTGCCGATGAGCATGACCACGATCATGAACACGGCAGCCTCGGTGCCCACGAACATGGCGTCGGTCGCCTGAACGCTGCGCTCGACGGCCAGACCCTGGAACTGGAGCTGGAAAGCCCGGCGATGAACCTGGTCGGCTTCGAACACGTCGCCACCAGCGATGCCGACAAGGCCAAGGTCGCTGCCGCTCGCGCGCAACTCGAAAAACCGCTGGCGCTGTTCAGCCTGCCGGCCGCCGCCGGTTGCAAGGTCACCCGTCAGGAACTGTCGAGCCCGCTGTTCGGTGACAAGCCGGATGCCGACGATCATGACGACGATGACCACGACGAAGACGCCAAAGGCGGCGAAGCGCATCACCACGATCACAGCGAAATCCACGCTCACTACCAGTTCACCTGCGCAGCGCCCGGTGCTTTGAACACTCTGGATCTGGCGAACATTTTCAATACCTTCCCGGCGACCCAGAAAATTCAGGTACAACTGATCAGCCCGAACGGCCAGCAAGGCACGGAAGTGACGGCCAAATCCGCCGCCCTGAAATTCTGATCACGAACCGGCACCATGACCCAAGCACTCATCGAACTGTCCGACCTGGGCTTCAACTGGCCCGGTCACCCGCCGCTGCTGGATATCCCGGCGTTTCGTCTGGAACCGGGTGAAACCCTGTTCCTCAAGGGCCCCAGTGGCAGCGGCAAGACCACCCTGCTCGGCCTTCTCGGCGGGGTGCAGAAGCCCGGTCGCGGCAGCATTCGCCTGCTCGGCCAGGAACTGACCGAACTGGGTGCCGGCGCTCGCGATCGCTTTCGTGTCGATCACACCGGCTACATCTTCCAGCAGTTCAACCTGCTGCCGTTTCTCTCGGTGCGCGAGAACGTCGAGCTGCCGTGCCACTTTTCGAAGCTGCGTGCAGAACGCGCGAAGCAACGTCACGGCAGCGTCGATCAGGCAGCCGCCACCCTGCTCGCCCACCTGGGCTTGAAGGACGAAGGCATTCTGGGACGCCGTGCCGACTCGCTGTCGATTGGTCAACAGCAACGGGTTGCCGCTGCACGCGCGTTGATCGGTCAGCCGGAACTGGTGATCGCCGACGAGCCGACCTCGGCGCTGGACTACGACGCCCGGGAAAACTTCATTCGCCTGTTGTTCGCCGAGTGCCGTGAGGCCGGGTCGAGCCTGTTGTTCGTCAGCCACGACCAGAGCCTGGCGCCGCTGTTCGACCGTCACCTGTCCCTGGCCGAACTCAATCGCGCCGCCACGTCTGCCGAGGTCTGAGATGTATCTGTTCCGTCTGGCCATGGCCAGCCTCGCCAACCGCCGCTTCACCGCCCTGCTCACCGCTTTCGCCATCGCCCTCTCCGTCTGTCTGCTGTTGGCAGTGGAACGGGTGCGCACCGAAGCCAAGGCCAGTTTCGCCAGCACCATCAGCGGCACCGACCTGATCGTCGGTGCTCGCTCCGGTTCGGTGAACCTGCTGCTGTACTCGGTATTCCGCATCGGCAACGCCACCAACAACATTCGTTGGGACAGCTTCGAACATTTCGCCAGCAACCCGAAAGTGAAGTGGGCGATCCCGATGTCCCTCGGCGATTCCCATCGCGGCTATCGGGTGATGGGCACCACCGAAGCCTATTTCGAGCATTACCAGTACGGTCGCCAGCAGCATCTGGAACTGGCCGACGGCCGCGCCTTTGCTACCGATCCGTTTGAAGTGGTGCTCGGTGCCGAAGTGGCCGAGGCGCTGCATTACAAACTCGGCGACCAACTGGTACTGGCCCACGGCGTGGCGGCGATCAGTCTGGTCAAGCACGATGACAAACCGTTCACCGTGGTCGGCATTCTCAAGCGCACCGGCACGCCGGTGGATCGCACGTTGCACATCAGCCTCGGTGGCATGGAGGCAATCCACATCGACTGGCACAACGGTGTGCCGGCCCGTGGCAACGGGCGGATCAGTGCCGATCAGGCGCGCAACATGGACCTGACGCCGCAAGCGATCACCGCGTTCATGCTCGGCCTCAACAGCAAGATTTCCACCTTCGCGCTGCAACGGGAGATCAACGAATTCCGCGGCGAGCCGATGCTGGCGATCCTGCCGGGCGTGGCCCTGCAGGAACTCTGGAGCCTGATGAGCACCGCTGAAAAAGCGCTGTTCGTGGTCTCGCTGTTCGTGGTGCTGACCGGGTTGATCGGCATGCTCACGGCGATTCTCACCAGCCTCAACGAACGTCGCCGCGAGATGGCGATCCTGCGTTCGGTGGGCGCGCGGCCGTGGCACATCGCGAGCCTGCTGGTGCTGGAAGCGTTTGCGCTGGCGCTGACCGGGGTGATCGCCGGGCTGGCGTTGCTGTACATCGGCATCGCCGCGGCACAGGGTTATGTGCAGGCCAATTACGGCTTGTATCTGCCGCTGGCATGGCCAAGCGAGTATGAATGGACGCTGCTCGGTGGCATTCTGGCTGCCGCGCTGCTGATGGGCAGCGTGCCGGCCTGGCGCGCGTATCGCCAATCATTGGCCGATGGCCTGTCGATCCGTTTATGAGGATGTTCACCATGCCCCGCGCTGTCCTTGCGCTGCTGTTGCTGGTCGCCCTGCCCGTGTGGGCAGCGGCGCCGAAAGACCTGACCTGGTCGGAGATGATCCCGCCGGACGCGGCGCCCGAAGTGCCGAACATGACGCCGCTGCATGACCTGTCGAAGATGAGCGATGCGCTGTCCGCAGAATCGGCGCCAGCGGCCAAGCAGGACCTGCCCAACGCCCCGGTGGTGCAAAGCCTCGACGGCCAGAACATTCGCCTGCCGGGCTACATCGTACCGCTGGAAGTCAGCGAGGAAGGCCGCACCACGGACTTCCTGCTGGTGCCGTATTTCGGCGCCTGCATCCACGTGCCGCCACCGCCGTCGAACCAGATCGTGCATGTGAAAAGCGCCGTCGGCGTGAAGCTCGACGAGCTGTATCAGCCGTACTGGGTCGAGGGGCCGTTGCAGGTCAAGGCGTCCACCAGCGAACTGGCCGATGCCGGGTATCAGATGGACGCGGACAAGATTTACGTCTACGAGCTGCCGGAGTAATTCCGGCAATCAGTTATAGCCCGCCAAATCGGCTTCGCGAGCAAAGGTTCCACAAAAAAACCGTCCATCACTGTTTCATTGAGCTGAGTCAAAAGACCGTATCAGACGGATTCGTACCATAGGACATCAAACATTTTTAACGTCCTTTGGGAGCTTCCATGAACAAGTCCTTGCTCAGCGCTTCGCTGTTTGCCCTCGCGCTCGCAGCCCCGCTCGCCCACGCCCATGAAGCCGGCGACATCATCGTTCGTGCCGGTGCGATCACCGTCAACCCGAAGGCCGACAGCTCCAGCGTCAAGGTCGATCAGGGTCCGCTGAGCGGCACCAACCTGGGCGGCAAGGCGACCATGAGCAGCGACACCCAACTGGGTCTGAACTTCGCCTACATGCTGACCAACAACATCGGTATCGAGCTGTTGGCCGCATCCCCGTTCGAGCATGACGTGAAGCTCAAGGGCACTGCACTGCCAGCGGCCAACGGCAAGCTCGGCACCCTGAAACACCTGCCGCCGACCCTGAGCGTCGTCTACTACCCGCTGGACGCGAAGTCGGCCTTCCAGCCGTACATCGGCGGCGGCATCAACTACACCTGGATCTACGACGAACACGTCGGCAGCGAAGCCCAGTCCAACGGCTTCAGCAACTTCAAGGCGAAAAACTCCTGGGGCCTGGCCTGGCAGGTCGGCGCTGACTACATGCTGACCGACAACATCATGCTCAACGCCCAGGTGCGCTACATCGACATCGACACCCGCGCCACCGTCGAAAACAACGCCGTGGCTCCAGGCACTCGCGCAAAAGTGAACGTCGACGTCGATCCATTTGTGTACATGGTCGGTCTGGGCTACAAGTTCTAAGCGAGCAATCAAAGAACGTTCACGTGGTGGTGAATGAGGCTTGGTGGCGGGCAGACTCAGAACTGACGGCGATGTTACGCAATCGACCGGGGAGCAAGCTCCCTCGCTACAGGAAATGTGTTTGAAATCCGATTTCCGGCCGTGAAAAAGGCGCCTGTCAAAAGGCGCCTTTTTCATGTCCGCGAGAAGCTCAGCGGCCGAGCAAACGTGCCAGGCCGACGCTCATCAGCGTTGGCGTCGGGCACTTGAATCGCTCGAGCAACCGAGCGTTGTTCGCCCGCGAATGACGGATGTCACCGGAGCGCGCCGGGCCATAGCTGACCGGCGGCAGTTCACCGACCACTGCTTCCAGCGCGGCCAGCATCTGCTTGAGATTGGTCGCCTGATTCCAGCCGACGTTCACCGCGCCGACTTGTGCTTCAGGTTTTTCCAGGGCCTGCACCAGCACGTCGACCAGATCTTCGACGTACATGAAATCCCGGGTCTGCTCGCCATCGCCGAACACGGTGATCGGCAAGCCTTTCTGCGCGCGCTCACTGAAGATGCTGATCACGCCGGAGTACGGCGAGGACGGATCCTGACGCGGGCCGAAAATGTTGAAGAAGCGGAAGATCACCGGTTCCAGACCGTGCTGGCGACGGTAGAAATCGAAGTAGTGCTCGCCGGCCAGTTTGTCCGATGCATACGGCGTCAATGGCGCTTTCGGCGTGTCTTCATTGATCGACTCGCCCTCGCCATTGTTGCCGTAGACCGCGGCGCTGGAGGCGAACAGCACGCGCTTCACGCCGGCCTCGCGCATGGCTTCGCAGACGTTGAGCGTGCCGATGAAATTGCTCTGGTGAGTCTTCACCGGATCATCCACCGACGCCTGCACCGAGGCCACAGCGGCCAGGTGCGCGACCGCGCTGCAACCTTGCATCGCTTGTGCAACCAGCGCGGCATCGGCGACGTCGCCGACGATCAGCTCGACCTTGGGATTGTCCAGCGGCAGGTTGCTGCGTTTGCCGGTCGACAAGTCATCGAGGATCCGTACCGAGTGGCCGTTGGCGAGCAACGCGTCAGTCAGGTGCGAACCGATGAAACCGGCGCCGCCGGTGATTAAAACAGGGCCGTCAGCCATGGCGATAAAACCTATCCAGTAAGCCCGGGAGTGCGGCGCGCCAGGCGCGCGGCTTGATCCCGAAAGTGTGCAGAATTTTCTTGCAGGCCAGCACCGCGTGTTGCGGCTCTTCAGCGGCATCCTCACGCGCGGCGTGCGCCTGGGCGGTCGGTTCTTCGATCGCCAGCGGATGCAGGCTGCGGGCCTCGGTGAGAATCGCCTGCCCCAGCGCCAGCGGCGTAGTCGCCTCGTGGCCGGCGTAGTGGTAAGTGCCCCACAGCGGCGCGGCGCAATCGAGTTGTTTGAGCACCGAAATGATCACCCGGGCCGCATCGTCGACCGGGGTCGGATTGCCGCGACGGTCGTCGGCCAGCAGCAATTCTTCCGGCTGTTCGGCACGGGCCAGGAATCGCCCGAGGGTGCCTTCCGGGCTGTCATCGAGCAGCCAGCCGAAGCGCAGCAACACGTGCTGTGGGCAAGTGGCACGTACGCTCTGCTCGATCCGCCACAGCGCCTGACCGCGCAGGCCCAACGGCACAGGTTCGTCCTTTTCGCTGTAGGCGGTGGCACGGGAGCCATCGAATACCCGGTAGCTGGACGGCTGCACCAGCACGATGTTGTGGTGCTGGCACAGTTCGGCCAGACGCTCGATGGCGCGTTCCTGGCCCGACAGACGGCTTTCGCTGACGGTCTCGGCCTGAAACCAGTCGAAATAGTAGGCAAGGTTGATCAACGCATCGGGACGGGTGTCGTCGAGCAGTTGTGTCAGGCTCGCGGCATCCCAGCCGTCTTCGGGCGGGCGGGGGGCGAGGAAACCGATGTCTTCCTCCGCACCGAGGCGAATCAGCGCCTGCCCAAGGGCATTTCCGCCGCCCAGTAACATAAGGCGCATTCGCATAGAGTCAGCAGGCCCAGTCTGATTGGAACGATGGCTTTAGCGACGATGCGTGTGGCACCGTCGTCGATAATTGCCGGAATCGTTGCATTTTGCGGGTTTAGTGCGCAACCGTCACCCGTAAAGTGTAGATCCCCAGCGGTACTTGCAACTTCGCCCGCTCACCCGCATAACTGAAGCCATGAATCTGCCCCTTCCCAAGGACGCGGCCCTGGCAGGCTTCCACCCCGCTGTCAGCGCCTGGTTCAGCCGCACATTCGCGACGGTCACCGCCGCCCAGGCCCGCGCATGGCCGTTGATCCGCCAGCGTCGCTCGACGCTGATCGCCGCGCCCACCGGCTCCGGCAAGACCCTCACCGCATTTCTCGCGGTGCTCGACGATCTGGTCCACCGTGGCCTGGAAACCCCGGACGGTCTGCCGGACGAGACGCTGGTGGTCTACGTTTCGCCGCTCAAGGCGTTGTCCAACGACATCCGCATCAACCTGCAAAATCCGCTGGCCGGGATAACCGACCAGTTACGTCAAATGGACCTGCCGGCACTGGAAATCACCACCGCCGTACGCACCGGTGACACCCCGCAAAAAGACCGCGCCGCCATGCGCAAAAGTGCGCCGCACATTCTGGTGACCACCCCGGAATCGCTCTATGTGCTGCTAGGTTCCGAGTCCGGGCGCAAAATGCTCGGCACCACGCGCACGGTGATCGTCGATGAAATCCACGCCATTGCCGCCAGCAAACGTGGCAGCCACCTGGCCCTGAGCCTAGAACGCTTGCAGGCGCTGTGCGTCGAACCACTGACCCGCATCGGGCTGTCGGCCACGCAAAAACCGATCGATGCGGTCGCACGGTTTCTGGTCGGCCATGAGCGCCCGTGCGAAATCATCGACATCGGCCACGCGCGCCCACGGGATCTGGGCATCGAAGTGCCGCCGGTGCCGTTGTCGGCGGTCATGGCCAATGATGTCTGGGAGCTGGTCTACGACCGCCTCGCCACGCTCGCCCGCGAACACCGCACCACGCTGATTTTCGTCAACACCCGGCGCCTCGCCGAACGCCTGAGTCGGCACCTGAGCGAACGCCTCGGCAAACACGCGGTGGCCGCGCACCACGGCAGTCTGGCCAAGGAGTTTCGTCTCGACGCCGAACAGCGACTCAAGCGTGGCGAGTTGCAAGTGCTGATCGCCACTGCATCGCTGGAACTGGGGATCGACATCGGTGAAGTCGACCTTGTGTGCCAGATCGCTTCGCCGCGCTCGATTGCCGGTTTTCTGCAACGGGTCGGCCGTTCCGGACACCAGGTTGGCGGCACGCCCAAGGGGCGCCTGTTCGCCACCACCCGCGATGACTTGATCGAATGCGCCGCGCTGCTCGACTGCGTGCGCCGGGGCGAACTCGACACCCTGCACATCCCCGAAGCGCCGCTGGATGTGCTGGCGCAACAGATCATCGCCGAGGTCAGTTGCCAGGAGTGGGCCGAGGACGCGTTGCTCGCACTGCTTCGTCACGCGGCCCCCTACGCCGACCTCGACGAAAAGCATTATCAGGCGCTGCTGACCATGCTCGCCGAGGGCTATAACGGCCGTCAGGGCATCCGCAGCGCCTACCTGCACCGCGATGCCGTGAGCCGAACCTTGCGCGGACGACGCGGTGCGCGGCTGACGGCCGTGACCAGCGGCGGCACCATCCCCGACAACGCCGACTACAGCGTGCTGCTGGAGCCCCAGGGCCTGAACATCGGCAGCGTCAACGAAGACTTCGCCGTGGAAAGCATTGCCGGCGATGTGTTCCAGCTCGGCAACACCTCCTACCGAATCCTGCGGGTGGAAACCGGCAAGGTGCGGGTCGAGGATGCCCAGGGTCAGCCACCGACCATTCCGTTCTGGCTCGGCGAGGCACCCGGTCGCAGCGCCGAATTGTCGATGGCGGTGGCACGCCTGCAAGCACAGCTCGACGAATTGCTGAGCGCCAGCCCCGGTAACCTGCAACCGGCCCTCGACTGGCTGACTGCGACCCTGGGACTGGATCTGGCCAGTGCCGAACAGCTTGTGGATTATCTGGCCCGTGCTCGCCTCACCCTCGGCGCCTTGCCGTCCCAGGACACGCTGTTGATGGAGCGGTTTTTCGACGAGTCCGGCGGCACCCAACTGATCATCCATTCGCCGTTCGGCAGCCGTATAAATCGCGCCTGGGGACTGGCCTTGCGCAAGCGTTTCTGCCGTACCTTCAACTTCGAATTGCAGGCTGCCGCCAGCGAAGACGCCATCGTCCTGTCGCTGTCCACCAGCCACAGTTTCGAACTCGACGAAGTCTGGCGTTATCTGCACAGCAACAGCGCCGAGCACATTTTGATTCAAGCGGTGCTGGATGCGCCGTTGTTCGGCGTACGCTGGCGCTGGAACGCCGGGGTGGCGCTGGCCCTGCCGCGTTTTGTCGGCGGGCGAAAAGTCCCGCCGCAGTTGCAGCGAATGAAAAGCGAAGACCTGATCGCCAGCGTGTTTCCCGATCAGATCGCCTGCCTGGAAAATCTCGCCGGCGAACGGGAAATCCCCGAGCATCCGCTGGTGGAACAGACCCTCGACGATTGCCTGCACGAAGCGATGGACAGCGAGGGCTGGCTCGATCTCCTGCGACGGATGGAACGCGGTGAAGTGCGCCTGATCGCTCGCGATCTGCCGGCGCCCTCGCCGCTGGCGGCGGAAATCCTCAGCGCACGCCCCTACACCTTTCTCGACGACGCGCCGCTGGAAGAGCGTCGCACCCAGGCTGTGCTCAACCGCCGCTGGAGCGATCCACAATCCACCGATGACCTCGGTGCGCTGGACGCCGACGCGATCACCGCCGTACGTGAAGAAGCCTGGCCGACACCGAACAGCGCCGATGAAATGCACGAAGCGCTGATGAGCCTGGCCGGCATCAGCGACCGCGAAGTCGAGGCCAACCTGCATTGGCGCGATTGGCTGAATGCGTTGGCCGACACGGGTCGAGCCTGCCAACTGCAAATCGATCCCGAGCATTCGCTCTGGTTGGCGCGAGAACGCCTGACCTGTCTGCAAGCGCTTTATCCACAGGCATCTTCAGTACTGCAAGCCCTGCCCGGTTTTGATGAAGTCTGGACCGCCGACGATGCCTTGGTGGAAGTCATCCGCGCGCGACTGAGTGCATTCGGCCCGCTGCCACTGGAGACCATCGCGCAACCGCTGTCATTGCCGCCCGCTCACGTCCATCAAGCCCTCGCCCGACTGGAACGCGAAGGCTATGTACTGCGCGGTCAATTCACGCCGGGGCTGAAGACTGAAGAATGGTGCGAACGGCATCTGCTGGCGCGAATTCACCGCTACACCGTCAAGCGCCTGCGCCGGGAAATCGAACCGGTGGCGTTGCAGGATTTCATGCGTTTCCTGTTCGACTGGCAGCATGTCTCCCCGTCCACCCGGGGTCAGGGCAGCGCCGTGTTGCCGGCGATTGTCGGTCAGTTCGAAGGCTATCCGGCTGCCGCCTCGGCGTGGGACAGCGACATTCTTCCGGCGCGGCTCAAGGACTATTCACCGAGTTGGCTGGATGATTTGTGCCGCAGCGGAAAACTGGTGTGGACACGCCTCAGCGCCCGGCAAAAAACCAGCGGCACGGCGCTGCGCAGTACGCCCGTGGTGCTGTTGCCGCGCAGTCAGGTCGGGTTGTGGAGCGCACTGGCCGAGCAGACGCCGATCAGTGAACTGTCGCCTAAAACGCAGAAAGTCTTCGAGGCCCTCAGTCAGCACGGGGCGCTGTTTTTCGATGAGCTGATTCATGAAGCGCACCTGCTGCGCACCGAACTGGAAATCGCCTTGCAGGAACTGGTCGGCGCTGGCCTGGTGAACGCCGACAGTTTTGCCGGCCTGCGGGCACTGATCACCCCGGCGAGCAAGCGCCAGCAACGCAGCAGTCGACGCGGGCGCGGGGCTTTCGTGGGTGGCATGGACGATGCCGGGCGCTGGGCGCTTTTACGTCGTGGGTCAGTTGCGGAAAGCAGCCAGACAGCGCCGCCCGAGACGTTTGAACACATCGCCATGACCTTGTTGCGCCGATACGGCGTGGTGTTCTGGCGCCTGCTGGAGCGCGAAGCCGATTGGCTGCCGAGCTGGCGCGAACTCCTGCGCACCTTTCACCGGCTGGAGGCCCGGGGCGAGATTCGCGGCGGGCGGTTTGTCAGTGGCCTGGCCGGTGAACAATTCGCCCTGCCCGAGGCGATTCCGCTGCTGCGCGAAGTGCGCCGTCGCCCCCATGACGGCAGCCTGATCGCGGTGTGCGGGGTCGATCCGCTGAACCTCGCCGGCACTTTGTTGCCGGGCGCGAAAGTGCCGGCGCTGGCGAGCAACCGGCTGGTGTATCGCGACGGGTTGCCGGTGGCGGCCGAGATTGCCGGCAAGCAGCAGTTCTGGCCGGAGCTGGATCAAGTCTCCATGGAACAGGTGCGCAACAAACTGATTCGGCATTGAGCTCAAGAACGCCTTGAGGGCAGCGTTTGATCTTTGCTCCCAGGTCAAATATCAAATGCCCATCCCTGTATTTTTCCTCCCTCGCCAAACCCCGACACTGCGCTCCATTCAATCCTCAACCGGAGTGCTGTCATGCCCATTGCCTTGCTCGCGCTGACGCTCAGCGCATTTGCCATCGGGACGACCGAGTTCGTCATCGTTGGCCTGCTTCCTACCATCGGCGCCGATCTTGGCGTCAGTCTGCCGTCCGCCGGTCTGCTGGTCAGTCTCTACGCCCTCGGCGTGGCCATCGGTGCGCCGGTGCTGACCGCGCTCACCGGCAAAGTCCCGCGCAAACTGTTGCTGCTGTCGCTGATGGTGCTGTTTACCCTCGGCAACCTGCTGGCCTGGCTGGCACCGAGTTATGAATCGTTGGTGCTGGCGCGGATCGTCACCGGCCTTGCCCACGGCGTGTTCTTCTCCATCGGCTCGACCATTGCCACCAGCCTGGTGCCCAAGGAAAAGGCCGCCAGCGCGATTGCAATCATGTTCACCGGCCTGACCGTGGCACTGGTCACCGGCGTGCCGCTGGGCACGTTCATCGGTCAGCATTTCGGCTGGCGTGAAACCTTCCTCGCCGTGTCGGCGCTGGGCGTCATCGCGTTCATCGGCAGCTTGCTGTATGTGCCGAAAAACATCGCCCACAGCAAGCCGGCTTCGTTGCTGCAACAGTTGCAGGTGCTCAAACAGCCGCGCCTGCTGCTGGTCTACGCCATGACCGCCATCGGTTACGGCGGCTCGTTCATTGCCTTCACCTACCTGGCGCCGATTCTTCAGGACATCTCGGGCTTCAGCGCCGGCACGGTCAGCCTGGTGCTGCTGGTGTACGGCGTATCGGTCGCCGTCGGCAATATCTGGGGCGGCAAACTGGCGGACAAGCGCGGGCCGATCAGCGCCCTGAAAATCATTTTCGCCCTGCTCGCCGCCGTGCTGTTCGTGCTCACTTTCACCGCTGGCAATCCGTGGCTGGCACTGGCCACCGTGCTGGTCTGGGGCGCGGTCGCCTTCGGCAACGTGCCGGGTTTGCAGGTGTACGTGGTGCGTCAGGCTGAACATCACACGCCGCAGGCAGTCGATGTGGCTTCAGGGCTGAACATTGCGGCGTTCAACCTCGGGATCGCCGGCGGTGCCTGGGGTGGCGGGCTGATTGTCGAGCACATCGGCCTGATCCACACCGCGTGGATCGGCGGGCTGGTGGTGCTGGTGGCATTGGCCCTGACAGCCTTGAGCGGTCGCCTCGACCGGCTGGGCCCGATGTATGCCGAACCCGCTGAAGGCTCTGCTCGCGTCATTACCGGCCACTGATCCGGCGAATACCGACCGTCCGTAGTCCCGCCGAAACTTTCTCGAACCGCCCGCAGTCACCAATAGACAGAGGCGGTACGAGGACTTTCGACGGGAGGACGGCATGGCGGCGATTCGCATCGATTACTCAAAGGGGCGCCCTGCCCCTTGGCGCGACCGGCGCCACCCCCCTGCGGGCATGCCGTCATGAGCATTCCCGAGCCGGTCGGCGTCACCGATGAACACGCCACCGTCATCACCACGGTGCGTCGTTTCACGGTACTGACGGTCAACACCCACAAGGGCTTCACCGCGCTGAACCGCCGCTTCATTCTCCCGGAACTGCGCGAAGCGGTCCGCAGCGTGTCCGCCGACGTGGTGTTCCTGCAGGAAGTCCACGGCACCCACGAACACCATCCCAAGCGCTACAACAATTGGCCGACGATGCCGCAATACGAGTTCCTCGCCGACAGCCTGTGGCCGCAGTTCGCCTACGGGCGCAACGCGGTGTATCCGGAGGGCGATCACGGCAACGCCCTGCTGTCGAAATTCCAGATCGTGCGCCACGACAACCTCGACGTTTCCATCAGCGGTCATGAAAACCGTGGTCTGTTGCATTGCGTGCTGCGCCTGCCGGGAGACGCTCGCGAATTGCACGCGATCTGCGTGCACCTGGGCCTGCGTGAAAGTCATCGCAACGCACAGCTGAAACTGCTGCGAAAACGCCTCGCCGACCTGCCCGACGATGCACCGGTAATCGTCGCCGGCGACTTCAACGACTGGCGCCAGCGCGCCGATGCGCTGCTGGAACCTTGCGGTCTGCGTGAAGTGTTTGCCGAGCATCAGGGCAAACCGGCGCGCAGTTTTCCGGCGCGCTGGCCGGCGCTGCGGCTGGACCGGATCTACGTGCGCAACCTCAAGACCAGCCAGCCGAAGGTGCTCGCCAACCGGCCCTGGTCACATCTTTCCGATCACGTGCCGCTGTCAGTGGAGATCGAACTATGAGCAGCGCGCCGCTGGAAAAATCCGCCGTGGAACCGATCACCATCACCCCACCGATCCGCGAGCCCGGTCACGTCGATGTCGACTATGGCTGGCAGGGCAACAACCGCGTCGAACTGCTGGAAAACGGCGAGGCGTATTTCCCGCGAGTCTTCGACGCCATGCGCGCGGCGAAGAGTGAAATCCTGCTGGAGACCTTCATCGTTTTCGAAGACAAGGTCGGCAACGAGTTGCAGCAGATTCTGATCGACGCCGCCCGGCGTGGTGTGCGCACCACCGTCAGTCTCGACGGCTTCGGTTGCGGCGAATTGAGCACCGGTTACCTCACCGCGTTGAGCGAGGCCGGTGTGCACCTGCAAATCTTCGACCCAGCGCCCAAACGCCTGGGTTTTCGCACCAACTGGTTCCGGCGCCTGCACCGCAAGATCGTGGTGGTCGACGGGCTGATTGCGTTCATCGGCGGGATCAATTTTTCCGGCGATCACTTGGCGGATTTCGGCCCCGAGGCGAAGCAGGATTACGCGGTGCAAGTTCAGGGCCCGGCGGTGGCCGACATCCATCACTTCGCCCTGCTGCAAAGCGGTCGTCCCGGCCGGGCGCGGTTCTGGTGGCAGCGTCGACGCCAGCGGCGGGCGGAGATGGCGTTCACCGAACATGACGGTCAGGTGCGATTGGTATTCCGCGACAACGACCAGCACCACACCGATATCGAAGACGTTTATTTGCAGGTATTGCGCCGCGCCCGGCGGCGGGTAGTGATCGCCAACGCGTATTTCTTTCCCGGTTACCGCTTGCTGCGCGAGATTCGTAACGCGGCCCGGCGCGGCGTCGATGTGCGGCTGATCCTGCAGGGCCAGCCGGACATGCTGGTGGCCAAACTTGCGGCGCGCATGACCTATGACTACCTGCTCAAGGCCGGGGTGCAGATCCACGAATATTGCGAGCGTCCGCTGCACGGCAAAGTCGCGCTGGTGGATGAGGAATGGAGCACCGTGGGGTCGAGCAATCTCGATCCGCTTAGTCTCTCGTTGAACCTGGAAGCAAACGTGCTGATCCGTGACCGGGTCTTCAATCAGGAGCTGTTTCGCCGCCTGGAAGATCTCAGCCAAAACCACTGCAAAGCGATGGACGTTGATCAGGCTCCGCGCGGGCGCCTCTGGCACATGACCGTGGGGTTTCTGGTGTTTCACTTCCTGCGTCATTTCCCGGCCATGGCCGGTTGGTTGCCAGCGCACAAGCCTCGGCTGAAGCCCTTCATTCACACTGCCGGGAGCGATCCGTCATGAGCCGCTCCGATGCTCCCGCCGCCACACATTTGAAACCCGCTGCCACATCTCGCTGGAGCCGCTGGAAGCGTCCGCTGACGCTCCTTTTTTTCCTCGCGCTGATCGTCCTGCTGACGATGTTCGCCAGCCGCATCGAATGGGCCGAGGTGCTGCAAACCCTCGCCGACTTCAAGGTGCGCACGCTGATCATCGCCTCCAGCCTGACGCTGTTGAGCTTTCTGGTATACGCCAGTTTCGACCTGATCGGCCGCACTTACATTCGCCAGGAGCTGACCTGGAAACAGATCCTGCCGGTGGGCATCATCAGTTACGCGTTCAACCTCAACCTGAGCGCGTGGGTCGGCGGGATCGCCATGCGTTATCGGCTGTATTCGCGACTCGGCGTGAGCAAAAGCAACATCGCCAAGATCCTCGGGCTGAGCCTGGCCACCAACTGGTTCGGCTACATGACCATCGCCGGCGCGGTGTTCAGCAGCGGTCTGGTGCGCATGCCGCCGGGCTGGAAAGTCAGCAGCAATGCGTTGCAGGGCATCGGCGTTTTGCTGCTGTTGCTGAGTGCCGGTTACCTGGTCGCCTGCCAGTTTTCCCGGCGGCGCGAGTGGTCGATTCGCGGGGTGGAAATCAACCTGCCGTCGCTGCGCATGGCCGTCCTGCAACTGTTGCTCGGCGCGCTCAACTGGTCATTGATGGCGGCGGTGATTTTCACCTTGCTGCCGGACAAACTCGACTACCCACTGGTGCTCGGGGTGCTGCTGATCAGCGCGATTGCCGGGGTCATCACTCACATTCCGGCCGGGCTCGGCGTACTCGAAGCGGTGTTCGTCGCGCTGCTGCAACACGAGGCGTCGCGCGGCAGTCTGGTCGCGGGGTTGCTGGCCTATCGGGCGATCTATTTTCTGCTGCCGCTGCTGATCACGGTGGTGATGTATCTGGTGGTGGAAGCCAAGGCCAAGGCACTGCGGATCGAGAAGAAACCCAAGCCCTGATCAGCGCGACTGAATGATGCTCAACCGTTCGCCCACCACCATCTCGGTGATCCAGTCGACCAGGATCGAGGTGTAGGCCTGCTGAGAAGTTGGATCGCTCAGGGCATGGTCGGCGCCGTCGATGATGCGGTGAGTCAGCGAGTGGGTCTGCTGGCACGCGGCGCGATAACTCATGATCGTCGCGTGGGGCACGTAGTCATCGGTTTCCGATTGCACCAGCAGCACGTCGCCGGTGAATTGCGAGCAGGCATGCAGCGCCCGATTGCTGTCGGCGCGCACCAGCGTACCGCGATAATCGCGCAGGTCAGCCTTGTCCAATTCGCGCTTGGGCGTGTGCCATTGTTCGTCGCGATAAAGCGCCGGCACCCGCAGCGCCAGCCAGCGCACCGGGCGCAATGAGGTGAGGATCGAAGCGAGATAACCGCCGTAGCTGGTGCCGACCACCGCGATGGCCGAGGTGTCCAGCGCCGGGTGCGCGAGCAGCCGGTCGTAGGCCGCCAGTAAGTCACGCAGGTTGTCTTCACGGGTGACCCGGCTCAGCGGAATGCCGGTGCCGCCGGTGTGCCCGCGCAAGTCGAAAGTCAGGCACACGCAGCCCAGGCCGGCGATGCCTTTGGCCCGTTCCAGATCTCGCTCCTGGCTACCGCCCCAACCGTGCACGAACAACACGCCGGGGACTTTCGATTTGGGACTGAGGAACGTCCCGCTCATCTGCTCGTCATCAATGTCGATCTGAATGCTTTCGCTTCTAGCCGTCATAGGATTTGACCGTTACGTATTTGAGGAGAAAGTCGCTGTTCTCGGCCGGGCCGCGATAGACCTCGATAGCATCCGCCGGCAGGGCCTGGTCGATGTAGGTTTCCACCGACGACACGCGGATCGCGCACATCGACGGATCGTTGACGAAGCTCTGCAACGCCGCCACTTCCGCGCTGCTCGCGCCGCCCATGCGCCAGGATTGTTCGAGCACGCCGCTGCGCTGCTGACCATCGCTGCCCAGCCCCTGGGCGATGTCGTAATTGCGCCGCGAAGCGTAGAACCGTGGATAGGCTTCATCCGCCGCGCGGTCGAACACCTGCGCCTGCTCGATGGCCAGCCGCACATCGTCCGGCAGGTCCAGTGTCAGCAGTTCCTCGTAACCGCCCTGCACCACCAGCAGGTTCGAGCCGCCGTACACGTCTTCGCCGTGGGCGTCTTCGGTCAAGTATTGATCACCGCAGTAACTGAGCACCCGGTCGCCGATGAATGACTGACCGACGCTGTGGGTGACTACCTGGCTCAGGTCCTGCTCCAGCACCACGCCTTCGTTGAACTGTTTTGCAATGTCCGGGCGAGTGAGGATCTCGTCGAAAGCGTCGAGGCTCTTGATCACTTCCTGTCCGCGGCCGGCGCACGCATGAATCGGTTTGAGACGGATCGGGCCGCTGTACAACAGATGCTCGGCGGCGGGTCGCGCATCCTCCAAAGCAAACACACTGAGCCCGTCGAGTACGACATTGCGCGTGCGTTCGGAAAACAGCGGCGACCAGCCTTGCGGCGCGCGGGCCAGATGACTGCGCAAACCGTGGCTGATGGCTTTGGTGCAGATGAAATCGTGCTCGACGAAACCGCCCCACAGGTCGTCCGGGCCTTTGATACCCAGCTCATGGGCCTTGGCAGCGCCGACGATGGTTTGGGTCGGCAGCAGATACAGGTCGCGACCACGATGCTTTTGCGCGTCGTAACTGCCACCGAATTTCAGCCCGAGAATCTGCGCCAGCCAGCGGGCCAGCGCCTTGTTGGTCTGCACTTCGTGTTGTGGTGCGTCGGGGCGTACGGAATGGGCGACCACTATTTTGTTGCGAGGTGTCGGGGTCATGCGTCCCCCTTCCAGCGGCAAGATGAATGTAGGTCAGAGGGTGCAGAGATCAGGCCAAACGGCTGCTGCGCGAAACCCCACGCAAATCAGTGAATTAGCCTTTTCGTACTGGCACCCCGCCCGTTTCAATCTGCACGACTGCCGCAATGGCCCCGGCATTTTGCACGAACGTCAGACGCTATCTCGCCAGCGCCGTCGGCGGTGTCACGCCAAACCGCGCCCGATAATCGCTCGGCGCCAGCCCGGTGATTTTTTTGAAGATGGCGCGAAATGCTCCCGGATCCTGATAACCCACCGTCCAAGCAATGTGATCGATGGTGCCGTTGGTGAACTCGAGCATTTCCCGTGCCTTGCCGACCCGCAGGTGCTGACAGTACTCGGTGGGTTTCAGGCCGGTCGCGGCACGGAAACGACGCAGGAATGTGCGCTCCTCCAGCCCCGAGCGCTCAGCCATCGAGGCCAGCGAAACGTCAGTCGCACCGGTGCTTTGCAGCCAGTGCTGGACCTTGAGAATCGACGCATCGCCATGGCTGAGGATCGGCGCGAAATTGCTGCCGCAGGCACTGGCGCTGTCGCTGTGTTCCATCACCAGGAACCGCGCAGTGGCGCTGGCGATGCTCGGCCCGAGCAAACGATCGACCAGCCGCAACCCCAGCTCCGACCAGGCCATCAGCCCGGCGGTGGTGATCAGGTCGCCGTCATCGACAATCGGTGTGTCGGCCTTGAGTTTGATGTCTGGATAACGCTCGGCAAACGCCTTGGCCGAGGTCCAGTGAGTGGTGGCGCTGCGACCGTCGAGCAGGCCGCTTTCGGCCAGCAGCCACGAGCCCACGCAGACGCCGCCCAGCGTCGCGCCACGGGCATGCTGATCGCGCAGCCATTGCAGCAATCCCGGCGATGTCTGCTCTGCACTGAACCCGGCGATCGAAGGTGGGATCAGCACCGCCAGCAAGCCTGTTTCGGCTGCAGGATGACTGTCGTAAACCCTGACCGGAGCCTGTTCGTTTTCGACCTGCCAGTGACTCACCCGCAGCCTTGGCAATTGCGCGGCCTGATGCTCGACCGCGATCCGGTCGGCCACGCCGAACAGGTCGGTCAAACCATGCACCGCCGCCAGTTGCGCGCCGGGATAAATCAGCACGCCCAATTCGGCAACGGCCCTTTCAACACCCATTGTCAGTTTTCCCCTGTCTATTGTCGGTGCGGCCAATCCTCGAAGACGTAGCTGGCGCCGATACTGATTCCACACCCAACAAACACTTCGAGGACACACCCATGGCCAGGCAAGCACTCATCGTAGTCGATATCCAGAACGACTACTTCCCCCAAGGCAAGTGGCCACTGGCTGGCGTCGACGCCGCTGCCGACAACGCCGCCCGACTGATCGCAGCGTTCCGTGAAGCGGGTGAGCCGGTGATCCATATCCGTCACGAATTCACCTCGGCGGATGCGCCGTTCTTCACCCCGGGCTCCGAGGGTGCCAAGTTGCATTCCAAGGTGCTCAACCGCGCCGACGAACCGGTGGTGCTCAAGCACTTCGTCAACTCGTTCCGCGAAACCGAACTGCAATCGATCCTTGATGAGCAAGACATCAAGGAACTGGTGGTGGTCGGCAGCATGAGCCACATGTGCATCGATGGCGTCACCCGTGCGGCGGCGGATCTGGGTTACACCGTCACGGTGATCCACGATGCCTGCGCCACCCGCGATCTGGAATTCAATGGCCTGACCGTGCCGGCGGCCTATGTACACGCAGCATTCATGTCATCGCTGGGTTTTGCCTACGCCAGCGTGGTCTCGGCAGACGAATTCCTCGCGGCCAGCCGTTAATCCTCGTCCGCGAACCTTCGCAAGAAACACAGGCCCGCCATGTTGCGGGCCTTTTTTCGTGCGCTGAAAAAATCTCACGCGTGAGCCATTGATGGCACTTTGAATTGGTTGTAGTGTGGCTCACGCGTGAGTTATTCATAACAGAGTCATCGCCATGAAAAGCAACTCCCCAGCAACAAAATCGGAGAGCCCGAAGGGAGTACGCTCGACAACGTCCGTGAAAAAACCATCGAGTTTCTATATGAAGCAGATGCGTGCGGGCCTGGCGGCCGCCGGTTATGTGAAACACGAAACTTGGGTGCTTCCGGAGAACCGAAGCTTGCTCAAGCAAATGGAGCAACAGCTACGCCAACCGATTCTGGCTGGCTCTTTCATGTCGGAGAATTACATGAGCGCAGGCAACAACTGGAACATCGATAGCCTCTACAACGCTTTCAAGGCACTGGACGAAGTGGCTTCGCAAGAAATCACCCTGTCCCTGATCCAGAGCGCCGAACCCAGCCTCAAACTGGAAATGAACGAATTCGGCGGCCTGCCGATTCACATCGCCATCGCGGGTCAGCAGATCATCGTCGACACCGTGCTGGTGGACATCGATTCGATCACCGACGTGCGCACCTTCAACGATGCGGTCCTGCGCAGCCGGGAAATGTTCCCGCTGTCGTCGATCGGCATCGAGACCATGCCCAACGGCCAGACTGTCTACAACATGTTCGGCGCGCTGAGTGCTGATTCGAGCCTGACCAACGTGGTCACCGAGGTGAAAACCCTGGTCGATAACGTGCAGCGCGCCAGCGAAGCCTTCGAACATTTCTTCAAGTAATCAACAGGGAAAGTCCAATGACTCAGTCCATCTGGAACAAGTTGTTCACCGCGCTGCGCGGCGGCGCCAATGAAGTCGGCGAAGCGATCGTCGATCAACAGGCCCTGCGCATCCTCGATCAGGAAATCCGTGACGCCGACAGCGCCCTGTCCAACGCCCGTCGCGAACTGGTCACCATCATGGCCAAGCACAAGCTGTCCGCCGACCGCGTGAGCGAGTACGACGCCAAGATCAAGGATCTGGAAGCCAAGGCAGTCTCTGCCCTGAACGCCGGCCGTGAAGACCTGGCGATGGAAGTGGCCGAGGCGATTTCGACCCTGACCAACGACCTGACCACCGAGAAGGCCCAGAGCGACGAGTTCGGCACCTACGCCGACAACATGCGCAAGGACATCAACAAGGCCGAAGCGCGGATCAAGAGCCTGCGTCAGCAAGTGGATATGGCCAAGGCCCGTGAAAGCGTGCAGAAAGCGCAGGTCAGCGCCTCCATCGCCAGCGGCGGCGCCAACGGCAAGCTGGAAACCGCAGTCGGCACCCTGAACCGCTTGCAGGAGAAGCAAAAGCAACGCGCCGCCGAGCTGAACGCTCAGGACGAACTGGCCGATGCCACGACCGGCAACGACCTGGAGCGCAAACTGCGCGACGCCGGCATCACGCCGAACGAGGGCAGCGCCAACGCGATCCTCGAGCGACTGAAGCAGAAGTCGGCCCAGTAAGGGCAGCCAGAGAAAAGAAGGGCACCGGGTGCCCTTCTTTTTCGCCTGCTCGTTTGTCACGAGGCCGGTACACTAGCGGCGTTTTGCCAACGAACACCTCCACCCGCTTCAAGGAATGTACCCATGGGATGGTTAAAGAACTTGCTGGGGACCCCGGCTCCAACACCTGAAGCTGTCGGCGGCCCGCTTGGCCTGGCGCAGGGCAAAGGGATCCGGTTCGATTCGACGCTCGGCCTGCTGCTCGATGGCAGCACCTCGGTACGGGTTCCCGATGCCCAGGCCATCTGGAGCGCCGGCTGGATCGACCTCGGCCAGTCGAACAAGCTGCATCGCTATTACCTGAACAACGAAGATTTCTGGCTGCAGGTCCACGTCACCGGCGACGATCAGATCGAATCGGTGACGCTGTTCAATTACGTCAGCTATGTCACGGTCAACAGTGACGCCGAGCTGCAGCGCCTGGCGGGCCCGAACAGCCTGATCGGCCTGCCGGCCTACACCCATGAGGGCGTGTCCTTCACCCGTGAATGGGGCACCGAACGCGGCCAGACCGAACTGGTCCCGCTCACCGAACAAGTGATCAATCCCGACGAGTCCTACACCATCGAACACCATTCGATGCTGTACGCCCGGGAAACCGGCCTGACCGACCGTCGAGAGCTGCTGCTGTTCTCCGTCGAACAGGACGAAGAAGGCACCGTCAGCCTGAGCACATCGCTGGGCATCTCGCTGTACACCACCGATCTGAGCACCATTTAAAAGGAAGTTCCCCATGCTGGAAGTGCTGTCCGTTTCCCTGAACAAGGCCGCGCTGGTCGGTTTCGCCGCCTACCTGATCGGCGCCGTGCTGCTGTTCATGCTGTTTCAGTTCGTCTACACCCGCATCACGCCGCACAAGGAATTCGAACTGATTCGCGGCGGCAACAACGCTGCCGCCATCGCCCTGTCGGGTGCGATCATCGGTTTCGCGATTCCGGCGAGCAACATCATCGCCCACTCGATCAACGTCCTCGATTTCGTGCTCTGGGCGGTGATCGCCGCTGCGGTGCAATTGCTGGCATTCCTGGCGACCGGCCTGGTGCTCAAAGGCACGTCCCAGCGCATCGCCAACGGTGAAGTCGCCGCCGGCATCTACGTCGCTGCGGTGGCGATCAGCGTCGGCATGCTCAACGCCGCGTGCATGACACCGTCCTACTGATCGGCAGGAAGCCTGAGATGAAACGAAGCAAGTACGTTCAACTGTCCCTGGCGGCCTCCGTGGCGCTGGCGATTTCCGGCGAAGTGGCCGCCCAGGAACAACGCAACTTCCAGAGCGTGGAACAGTGCGTTGACGCCGAAGTGGCCGCCGATGCCTGCTCGAACGCCTACGTCGCGGCCCTGACCGAACACCGGCGCATCGCCCCGGCCTATGACGATAAAGCGCAGTGCGACGCAGACTTCGCCGCCGGCTGGTGTCAGAAAAATTCCGACGGCCGCTTTGTACCGAAGCTGGGTGGCTTCAAGGTGCCGCAGAACGTTGAGCCGGCGCAGAACCTCGATGCGATCGCCAATGCGCAGATGCCAGCGGGTGACCCGGCACCTGCCCAGACCATACAGAGCACTTCCCATGGTTCCAGTGGCGGTGGCGGTGGCGGTGGTAACGGCTGGCTCAGCGGATGGCTGATCGGCAATGCCATGAGCAACAATCGCGCAAGCGACACGCGGACGGTCTATCGCGATCGTGACACTCGCCAGACGTACGACACTTCGACGCTGAACCGCCGGATCGAATCGGCTCCGACGACTCGAAACGATTCGGACTACACCAGCTCCCGAAGCAAATCCGTCAACGTGGCGTCTTCGACTTCCCGTGGCGGTTTCGGCAGCCAGTCCAGTGCACGCAGCGGTTGGGGCGGCTGGGGCAGTTCGAGCAGCTGATCATGAAGAAGATCCATTGCGCTGAGCGCCCCGACTGGAAACAGACCGCCGAAAGCCTCGGCTTCCTGTTTCACACCATCGACGACGAACCCTATTGGGACGAACGCGCGTACTACCAGTTCACGCTCGCGCAGATCGAAAACGATCTCGAGGATCCGACCACCGAACTGCACGAGATGTGCATGGACCTGGTCGACCGGGTGGTGCACAGCGAAGAGTTGCTCGATCGCCTGAGCATCCCAGCGTCGTACTACGACATGATCCGAACATCCTGGCTGGAAGGTCATCCGCATCTGTACGGACGCATGGACTTCTCCTACAGCGGCAACGGCCCGGCAAAGTTGCTGGAGCTCAACTACGACACGCCCACCAGCCTGTACGAAGCAGCGGCGTTCCAGTGGGGCTGGCTGGAGCAATGCATCGAGCGCGGAATGCTGCCGCGCCATGCCGACCAGTTCAACAGCATCGACACCCGCCTGCACGAAGCCTTTGCCCAGCTGAAGCTCAAGCGCCCGTTCTACTTTGCCTCGATGAAAGGCTCGGTCGAGGACAAGGGCACCACGGACTACCTGCGACTGATCGCGGAAAAGGTCGGCATCGAATCACGGCACATCGATATCGAAGACATCGGCCTGACTCCCGAGGGACGTTTTGTCGATCTTGAAGATCGCTGGATCCCGCACCTGTTCAAGCTGCACGCCTGGGAGTTCATTTTCCATGAGCCATTCGGCGCAGCCATCGCCGAATGCGACACGCAGTTTTTCGAACCGGCCTGGAAATCCATTCTCTCCAACAAGGGCGCCCTGCCCCTGCTCTGGGAGCTGCACAAGGGCCATCCGAACCTGCTGGCGGCGCATCTCGACCCGAATCCGGGCAGCGCGGTGCCCAAGGGCTGGGTACGCAAACCGTACTTTTCCCGGGAAGGCGCCAACATCGAGCTGCAAACCGCCGACGGTCTGGTCGTCAAAGAGGACGGCCCCTACACGGACGCGCCCTTCATCCTGCAGGAATTTGCGCCGCTGCCCAAGTTCGATGACAGCTACACGCTGATCGGCTCCTGGGTGATTGGTGATCAGGCCGCAGGAATAGGCGTGCGCGAAGACAACAGTCTGATCACCAAGGATTCAAGCCGGTTTTTACCGCATCTGATTCTTGACTGATTCGAGGCTGGCAATAAAAAACCCGTAGCGTTTGCGCGCTACGGGTTTTTCGTTTCCGGCATCGGTTACGACAATTCGGTCGTACGCACCGGCACCTCGGACGCTCGCTTTTCCTTGACCGGCTCGACGGTGCTGACCCCGACCATTCTCCGGCGTGCGATTTCCGCACCGCGACGACGCAATGGGGTTTCGACAAAACGATAGTTCAACTCGCTGCACACCAGCATGATTGCAAACGAGGTCAGCAACATCGGCACGGTGAACTCCGCACCCAACGCGACACCCCGTTCGCTGGCCACCCGGCTCCAGATCTCGGTGCTCAGGTGGTAGGCGAACATATGCACAACGTACAAGGCATACGAGCGCGACCCCAGCCATTGCCCGAGCCCACTCAAAATCGCCGGGCAGTAGATGTAGCCCTTCTGGTAGCTGGAAAGCCAGACGAGAATCAACGCATTGATTGCGATCAGCCCCACCGCGATCGGCATGGCGACCATCTGACCGGCAATGGCACCGAGCATGTAAAGCAGGAACAGCGTGAGCGCCAGCCGCTTGAACAAGCTGGCCCCCAATGCCGTGGGTTCAATGTCCTTGTACAGCGATGTGCGCGTGAACAGGCACAGCAAAATGCCCCACATCATCGCATCCAGACGGAACGAGAACAGCATGCCGGCCAATGGCCCGCCAAACGCATAGCGATTGAAGGGGAACTGCACGGCAATCAGCGCGATCAGGGTAATCACCCGCCAGCGCGTGGAGGTGATCAGCAGCAGGAACAGCGGGAAAATGAAGTAAAACTGCTCCTCCAGCGCCAGGCTCCAGTACACCGAGTTCGGCCCCAGCAGTACACCGTACTGGTTCGCCAGATTCCCCGTGAACGTCGCGACGGCGGTGAAGCTGCGCAGATTCTCGAACCACGACTGGAAGGCATTCGACTGGTTGAAAAAGATCGAAAACGCCAACGGGATCAGTACCCACAGCCACGCCGTAGGCAGCAGACGATAAGCGCGACGAATCCAGAATGAAGTGGCGGCGAGGCCGAACCGGTTTTGCTCGCGGTTCTTGTCGAAATAGTCGAGATAGGCCTTGCTGACGACAAAACCTGAAATACAGAAAAACAGATCCACCCCCGACCAAGGGGAATAGACGTTGAACAGCTTTTCCATGAACTCGGCATGGAACGGCAGTAACAGCGAGCTGTGAGCAAACACCGTCATCAGGATAGCCACGCCGCGCAGGTACTCGATTTCCTTGTTCTTGCTACTGCTCATTGTTTTCTCTTGTTCTTGTGGTGGAACTGACACCCGACGCCGGGGAGCCCGCTCTTGCAAAATGGACGGGCTCGAAAGCGCCGGACCGATCATGGATTGGCTTGCCGCGGCCTTCAAGACTCTACGCGAAACTTTATTGCCCTGACTGCCGGGACCGATCAGTCAGTTCACGATCATCCAAAAGATGTTTACGACGCCAGAAACGACGAAGCCCCCGCAATGCGGGGGCTTCGAATGCAAACCGGAAGGGGTTCGGGCGCTTCAATCAGAACGGGATATCGTCATCGAAGCTGTCGAAATCCGGAGCCGGTTGCGGTGCGGCCTGCTGTGGAGCCGGGGCCGGACGCTGCTGAGGTGCCGACTGCTGCGGACGCGGAGCCTGTTGGCGTGGAGCCTGCTGCTGATAGCTGTTGCCACCGCCTTGTTGGTCGCCCTGTTGTGGACGGCCGCCCAGCAGTTGCATGGTGCCTTGCATGTCGACCACGATTTCGGTGGTGTAACGCTTGATACCGTCTTTTTCCCACTCACGGGTCTGCAGCTTGCCTTCGATGTACACCTGCGAACCCTTGCGCAGGTATTCGCCGGCGATTTCGGCAACCTTGCCGAACATCGATACACGGTGCCACTCGGTCTTCTCGACCTTCTGACCGGTCTGCTTGTCGGTCCACTGCTCGCTGGTCGCCAGACTCAGGTTGGTCACGGCGTTACCGTTGGGCAGGTAGCGTACTTCGGGATCCTGGCCGCAAGTACCGACCAGAATGACTTTGTTAACCCCACGGGCCATAACGTTCTCCTAGGCTTCGCACGCAGTCTGCGCCGGGTTGTTCACCAGGCGCTCAAGAGTGGTGCGATCCATTAATTCGGTGTCCAGTTTGATGTAGATCGCCGCTTCATCAGCGACTATGACTGCATCAGTTACCCCTACGAGGGCCTTGAGGCGCTCGACCAGACCCGCTTCGCGGATCGCTTCGGGCGACAACGGCAGGCGCAGGCTCGTCACGTAGGGAGGTTCGCGCATGGTAACAGCAAAGGCCAGCCAAAGTGCAGCCAGCCCGGCACATCCGAGGAACACAACCGACAGACCGCCATGCTGGAACATCCAGCCGCCGAGAATCCCGCCGAGTGCAGAACCGAGGAACTGGCTGGTGGAGTACACGCCCATGGCCGTGCCTTTGCCACCTGCCGGTGAAACCTTGCTGATCAGCGACGGCAGCGAAGCTTCCAGCAGATTGAACGCGGTGAAGAACACCACCGTCCCGATCACCAGAGCCCGCAGGCTGTCACCGAACTGCCAGAAGAATAGCTCAGTGAGCATCAGCGTCATCACGGCGCCGAGCAAAACTCGTTTCATTTTGCGTTTCTTCTCGCCGTAGATGATGAACGGGATCATGGCGAAGAACGAGATCAGCAAGGCTGTGAGGTAGACCCACCAGTGCTGTTCCTTGGGCAGACCGGCCTTTTCGACCAGGGCCAGGGGCAGCGCGACGAAGCTCGACATCAACATCGCATGTAACACAAAAATGCCCAGGTCCAGCCGCAGCAGGTCCGGGTGTTTGAGCGTCGGCATCAACGCCTGACGCGCCACGCCGGACTCACGATGACTCAGCGGCCCGGTGGACTTCGGCACCATGAACATCACGATCACGATGCCGACCAGTGCCATCCCGCCAGTGGCGAGGAACAGGCCGGACAGACCGAATGCGCGGGTCAGCAGCGGACCGACCACCATGGCCACGGCGAACGACAGGCCGATGGTCATGCCGATCATGGCCATCGCTTTGGTGCGGTGCTGTTCGCGAGTCAGATCGGACAGCAACGCCATGACCGCCGCGGAAATAGCGCCGGCGCCCTGCAGGACCCGGCCGGCAATCACGCCCCAGATCGAGTCGGCCTGGGCCGCCAGCACACTGCCGAGGGCGAAGACGATCAGCCCCAGGTAAATCACCGGGCGACGGCCTATGCGGTCGGAAATGATCCCGAACGGGATCTGGAAAATCGCCTGGGTCAAGCCGTAAGCGCCAATCGCCAGCCCGATGAGGGCCGGGGTCGCTCCCGCCAGATCCATGCCATAGGTCGCCAGTACCGGCAGCACCATGAACATGCCAAGCATACGGAAGGCGAACACCAGGGCCAGACCGCTCGCCGCGCGGGTCTCGCTGCCACTCATGCGTTCGCTGTGGGGATCGTGCATGGAAAAACCTCGTGTGAACCGGCGGCGATTCTACCAGTCCCATCGAAAGACGGGGTATATCGCGACGCTTTGCCACGTACAGATGAAACTCTCTTCATGTAAGGCAGAAATCCCTTCATTTGATAGTGTGCATCCATCCAGTATTTGGCCGTATACTCCTGTGTTTTCGACGCCCGCCGAGCGAGGCCACTTTGGACAAGATCCTGATACGTGGGGCCCGTACCCACAACCTGAAGAACATCGACCTGACCCTGCCACGGGACAAACTGATCGTCATCACCGGCCTGTCCGGATCCGGCAAGTCGTCCCTGGCCTTCGACACGCTGTACGCCGAAGGTCAGCGCCGCTATGTCGAATCCCTGTCGGCCTATGCCCGGCAGTTCCTGTCGATGATGGAAAAACCCGACGTCGACACCATCGAAGGTCTGTCGCCGGCGATCTCCATCGAACAGAAGTCGACCTCGCACAACCCGCGCTCCACGGTCGGCACCATCACCGAAATCTACGACTACCTGCGTCTGCTCTACGCACGCGTCGGCACACCGCGCTGCCCGGATCACGACATCCCGCTGGAAGCCCAGACCGTCAGTCAGATGGTCGACCTGGTGCTGGCTCAGCCGGAAGGCAGCAAACTGATGCTGCTGGCCCCGGTGATCCGTGAGCGCAAGGGCGAGCACCTTTCGGTATTCGAAGAGCTGCGTGCACAGGGCTTCGTCCGGGCCCGGGTCAACGGTCGGCTCTGCGAGCTGGACGAGCTGCCGAAACTGGATAAACAGAAGAAGCACACGATCGAAGTCGTGGTCGACCGCTTCAAGGTGCGCGCCGACCTGCAGCAGCGTCTGGCCGAATCCTTCGAGACCGCGTTGAAGCTGGCCGACGGCATCGCCCTGGTAGCACCGATGGACGACGAGCCGGGCGAAGAGATGATCTTCTCCGCGCGCTTCGCCTGCCCGATCTGCGGCCATGCGATCAGCGAGCTGGAACCCAAGCTGTTTTCCTTCAACAACCCGGCCGGCGCCTGCCCGACCTGCGATGGTCTGGGCGTGAAGCAGTTCTTCGACATCAAGCGCCTGGTCAACGGCGAACTCACGCTGGCCGAGGGCGCGATTCGCGGCTGGGACCGGCGCAACGTCTATTACTTCCAGATGCTCGGCTCGCTGGCTGCGCATTACGGCTTCAGCCTGGAGCAACCGTTCAACGAACTGCCGGCCGATCAGCAGAAGTTCATCCTGCACGGCAGTGGCTCGCAGAACGTCGATTTTAAATACCTCAATGACCGGGGCGACATCGTCAAACGCTCGCACCCGTTCGAAGGCATCGTGCCGAACCTGGAGCGTCGTTACCGCGAAACCGAATCGGCCAGCGTGCGTGAGGAACTGGCGAAGTTCCTCAGCACCCAGTCCTGCCCGGACTGCCGTGGTACCCGTTTGCGTCGCGAAGCTCGGCATGTGTGGGTGGGCGAGAAAACCTTGCCGGCGGTGACCAACCTGCCGATCGGCGATGCCTGCGACTACTTCGGCGAGCTGAAGATGACTGGCCGGCGCGGTGAGATCGCCGACAAGATCCTCAAGGAGATCCGCGAGCGTCTGCAGTTCCTGGTCAACGTGGGGCTGGATTACCTGTCGCTGGATCGCAGTGCCGACACATTGTCCGGCGGCGAAGCCCAGCGGATCCGTCTGGCCAGCCAGATCGGCGCCGGCCTGGTCGGTGTCCTGTACATTCTCGACGAACCGTCCATCGGCCTGCACCAGCGCGACAACGATCGTCTGCTCGGCACCCTCAAGCACCTGCGCGACATCGGCAACACCGTGATCGTGGTCGAGCACGACGAAGACGCGATCCGACTGGCAGATTACGTGGTCGATATCGGCCCGGGCGCCGGCGTTCATGGCGGGCAGATCGTCGCCGAAGGCACGCCGGCCGAAGTCATGGCACACCCTGACTCGCTGACCGGTAAATACCTGTCGGGCCGGGTCAAGATCGAAGTGCCGGCCAAGCGCACGCCGCGCAACAAGAAACAGGTGCTGTCGCTCAAGGGCGCACGCGGCAACAATCTGCGCAACGTCGACCTGGAGATCCCGATCGGCCTGCTGACGTGCGTGACTGGCGTCTCCGGATCGGGCAAGTCGACGCTGATCAACAACACACTGTTCCCGCTGAGCGCCACGGCACTCAATGGCGCAACCACTTTGGAAGCGGCAGCCCACGACAGCATCAAGGGCCTGGAGCATCTGGACAAGGTCGTGGATATCGACCAAAGCCCTATCGGTCGTACACCGCGCTCCAACCCGGCGACCTACACGGGACTGTTCACGCCAATCCGCGAACTGTTCGCCGGCGTGCCCGAGTCCCGCTCCCGTGGTTATGGCCCGGGGCGCTTCTCCTTCAACGTCAAGGGCGGTCGCTGCGAGGCTTGCCAGGGCGACGGCCTGATCAAGGTGGAAATGCACTTTCTGCCGGACATCTACGTACCGTGCGACGTGTGCAAGAGCAAACGCTACAACCGCGAAACCCTGGAGATCAAATACAAGGGCAAGAGCATCCACGAAACCCTCGAGATGACCATCGAGGAAGCGCGGGAGTTCTTCGACGCGGTGCCGGCGCTCGCGCGCAAGCTGCAAACACTGATGGATGTGGGTCTGTCGTACATCAAGCTCGGTCAGTCGGCGACCACGCTGTCCGGCGGTGAGGCCCAGCGGGTCAAGCTGTCTCGCGAGCTGTCGAAGCGCGATACCGGCAAGACCTTGTACATACTCGATGAGCCGACCACAGGCCTGCACTTCGCGGACATCCAGCAACTGCTCGACGTGCTGCATCGCCTGCGTGACCACGGCAACACCGTGGTGGTGATCGAGCACAACCTCGACGTGATCAAGACGGCCGACTGGCTGGTGGACCTAGGCCCCGAAGGGGGTTCAAAAGGTGGACAGATCATCGCCACCGGCACACCGGAGGAAGTGGCCGAGATGAAGCAATCTCACACTGGCCATTACCTCAAGCCGCTGCTGATCCGCGATCGAGCCTGATTGCCAGGCATGAAAAAGCCCCTGTCACTTCACCAGTGACAGGGGCTTTTTTGTATCTGACGCAATCAGGATGTGTGAGATTGCAGGTAGTTCTGAATGCCGATCAGCTTGATCAGGCCCAACTGCTTTTCTAGCCAGTAGGTGTGGTCTTCTTCGGTGTCGTGCAACTGAAGCTTGAGGATGTCGCGGCTTACGTAGTCGCCATTCTTTTCGCACAGCTCAATGCCTTTGCACAGCGCGGCACGCACCTTGTACTCAAGGCGCAGATCCGCTTCGAGCATGGTCTCCACCGTGGTGCCGACGTCCAGGTCATCCGGACGCATGCGCGGTGTGCCTTCCAGCATCAGAATGCGGCGCATCAAAGCGTCAGCATGACCGGCTTCTTCTTCCATCTCGTGGTTGATTCGTTCGTAGAGCTTGGTGAATCCCCAGTCCTCATACATCCGCGAGTGAACGAAATATTGGTCACGCGCGGCCAGTTCGCCGGTCAGCAACGTGTTGAGGTAATCGATAACGTCTGGGTGGCCTTGCATCGCCCTACATCTCCCTTCTTGAAAGTCTGTAGTTTGAACCAACCTGACTGCGAGGTCACTCACTTCGCGCAATAAAAGCGAAGATATTCTGAGAAAAGCAGGTTAAATCACGCAAAAACCGCCATAATGAGGGCGGTTCTGCTTCTCGTTTAGACTTCGTTAAGCTGTACGTTGAGCAGCTTTGCGATTGCTTCTCCATACGCCGGGTCGGCCTTGTAGAAATGCTGCAACTGGCGGTCGACGACATCACTCGAAACACCCGTCATCGCACCGGCAATGTTGCTGACCAACAGCGCTTTCTGTTCGTCGCTCATCAAACGGAACAGCGCACCGGCATGGCTGTAGTAGTCGGTGTCTTCGCGGTGATCGTAGCGATCAGCCGCGCCACTCAAGGCCAGCGCAGGCTCAGCGTAATGCGGCGCCTGCTTTGGCGACTCTACGTAGCTGTTCGGCTCGTAGTTAGGCGTCGCACCACCGTTGCTGCCAAAAGCCATCGAACCATCACGCTGGTAGGTATTCACTGGACTGCGTGGGGCGTTCACCGGCAGTTGCTGGTGATTGGTGCCTACGCGATAGCGATGCGCATCGGCGTAGGCAAACACGCGACCTTGCAGCATGCGATCCGGCGAAAGACCAACACCCGGGACCATGTTGCTCGGGCCGAATGCAGCTTGCTCGACTTCGGCGAAGTAGTTCAGCGGGTTGCGATTCAACTCCAGCTCTCCGACTTCGATCAGCGGGAACTCCTTCTGCGACCAGGTCTTGGTCACGTCAAACGGGTTCTCGTAATGTGCTGCGGCCTGGGCTTCGGTCATGATCTGGATGCACACGCTCCATTTCGGGAAGTCGCCGCGCTCAATGGCCTCGAACAGATCACGTTGCGCGTAATCAGGATCGGTACCCGCCAGGCGTGCCGCATCTGCCGGCGCAAGGTTCTTGATCCCTTGCTTGGTTTTGTAGTGCCACTTCACCCAATGACGTTCGCCTTGCGCACTGATCAAGCTATAGGTGTGACTGCCGAAGCCGTGCATGTGGCGGTAGCCGTCAGGAATACCTCGGTCAGAAAACAGAATGGTGACCTGGTGCAGTGCCTCAGGCGAGTGCGACCAGAAATCCCACATCATCTGCGCACTTTTCAGATTGCTCTGCGGCAGGCGTTTCTGGGTGTGGATAAAGTCGGGGAATTTCAGCGGATCACGAATGAAGAACACTGGCGTGTTGTTGCCGACGATGTCCCAGTTGCCTTCTTCGGTGTAGAACTTCAGTGCGAAACCACGAGGGTCGCGCTCAGTGTCAGCGGAACCACGCTCACCGCCAACCGTAGAGAATCGCAGGAAAGTCGGCGTCTGCTTACCCACCGCAGAGAACAGTTTGGCGCTGGTGTACTGCGTGATATCGCGAGTGACGGTGAAAGTACCGTAGGCGCCCGAGCCCTTGGCGTGCACGCGGCGCTCAGGAATGTTTTCACGGTTGAAATGGGCAAGCTTCTCGATCAAGTGAAAGTCATCGAGCAGCAACGGACCACGCGGCCCGGCAGAGCGGGAGTTCTGGTTATCGGCGACTGGCGCGCCGCTGGCAGTCGTAAGCGTCTTGTTCTGGCTCATGCGATCTTCTTCCTCTGTCAGTCTTGAACTGCCGGCTAATCGGCTTGTTGGGGAGTATCGATCATCAACATGACAGCCACAAATTCATTAACTCATGGTCATCAATAGAAAAAAGCTAACGATAAATCCCCACACATAGTGCAGACACAAACAGGGTAGAAGCTTGTACGAACCGCGCATTTCTTGCGGGCACAAAAAACCGGGCACTAGGCCCGGTTTTTTGTTTCAGACTGACGTCTTACTCAGCGGATACAGCTTCACCGCCGACAGCACGATCAACCAGTTCGACGTACGCCATAGGCGCGTTGTCGCCAGCGCGGAAACCGCACTTGAGGATGCGCAGGTAGCCACCCTCACGGGTAGCGTAACGCTTGCCCAGGTCGTTGAAGAGCTTACCAACGATAGCTTTCGAACGAGTACGGTCGAAAGCCAGACGACGGTTAGCAACGCTGTCTGTCTTGGCCAGAGTGATCAGCGGCTCGGCAACGCGGCGCAGTTCTTTGGCTTTTGGCAGAGTAGTTTTGATCAGCTCGTGCTCGAACAGCGACACTGCCATGTTTTGGAACATGGCCTTGCGGTGCGAGCTGGTGCGGCTCAGGTGGCGACCACTTTTACGATGACGCATGGTTCATTCCTTACCAAACACTACGTTCGGTGATTACGACGATCAGGCAGTCGCCTTGTCGTCCTTCTTAAGACTTGCAGGCGGCCAGTTGTCGAGGCGCATGCCGAGGGACAGACCGCGGGAGGCCAGAACGTCCTTGATTTCAGTCAAGGATTTCTTGCCCAGGTTCGGAGTCTTCAACAGCTCTACTTCGGTGCGCTGGATCAGGTCACCGATGTAATAGATGTTTTCCGCCTTAAGGCAGTTAGCCGAACGTACAGTCAGTTCCAGATCGTCAACCGGGCGAAGCAGGATCGGATCGATCTCGTCTTCCTGCTCGACAACCACTGGCTCACTGTCACCTTTGAGGTCGACGAACGCAGCCAACTGCTGTTGCAGGATGGTTGCAGCACGACGGATAGCCTCTTCAGGATCCAGAGTACCGTTGGTTTCCAGATCAATAACCAGCTTGTCCAGGTTGGTACGCTGTTCGACACGGGCGTTTTCCACCACGTATGCGATACGGCGAACCGGGCTGAACGAAGAGTCAAGCTGCAAGCGACCGATGCTGCGGCTTTCGTCTTCATCGCTCTGACGCGAGTCTGCTGGTTCATAACCACGACCACGAGCTACGGTGAGCTTCATGTTCAGGGCGCCGTTAGACGCCAGGTTAGCGATTACGTGATCGGGATTAACGATCTCGACATCATGATCCAGCTGAATATCGGCAGCGGTAACCACCCCCGAACCCTTCTTCGACAAGGTCAGCGTAACTTCGTCACGGCCGTGCAGCTTGATAGCCAGACCTTTAAGGTTCAACAGGATTTCAATTACGTCTTCCTGTACACCTTCGATGGCGCTGTACTCGTGGAGCACACCGTCAATCTCGGCCTCGACTACTGCGCAGCCGGGCATTGAGGACAACAGGATGCGGCGCAGCGCGTTGCCCAGGGTGTGGCCGAAACCACGCTCGAGAGGCTCGAGAGTGATCTTGGCGCGGGTTGGACTGACAACCTGCACATCAATATGGCGGGGTGTCAGGAACTCATTTACCGAAATCTGCATGGATGCACCTATTTTCTAGCCCTTACTTGGAGTAGAGCTCGACAATCAGGCTTTCGTTGATGTCGGCGGACAGATCACTGCGAGCAGGAACGTTCTTGAAAACGCCCGACTTCTTCTCAGTGTCTACTTCTACCCACTCTACGCGGCCACGTTGAGCACACAGATCGAGAGCTTGGACAATGCGAAGTTGATTTTTTGCTTTCTCGCGAACAGCGACCACGTCACCAGCACGAACCTGGTACGAAGGAACGTTTACGGTCTGACCGTTAACGCTGATCGACTTGTGCGATACCAACTGACGGGATTCGGCACGAGTCGAACCAAAGCCCATACGGTATACGACGTTGTCCAGACGGCATTCGAGCAGTTGCAGCAGGTTTTCACCGGTTGCACCTTTCTTGCCAGCAGCTTCTTTGTAGTAGCCGCTGAATTGACGCTCGAGAACGCCGTAGATACGACGGACCTTCTGCTTTTCACGCAGTTGGGTGCCGTAGTCGGACTGGCGACCGCGGCGTTGGCCGTGGATACCAGGTGCTGCTTCAATGTTGCACTTCGATTCGATCGCGCGCACGCCGCTCTTCAGGAAGAGATCGGTGCCTTCGCGACGAGCGAGTTTGCATTTTGGACCAATGTAACGAGCCATTCTTTACAATCTCCTGGATTACACGCGGCGCTTCTTCGGCGGACGGCACCCGTTGTGCGGGATTGGCGTCACGTCGGTGATGCTGGCGATCTTGTAGCCACAGCCGTTCAAAGCGCGGACTGCGGATTCACGACCTGGACCTGGACCCTTGACGTTCACGTCGAGGTTTTTCAGGCCGTATTCCAGCGCAGCTTGACCAGCACGCTCAGCAGCTACTTGAGCAGCGAACGGGGTGGACTTGCGGGAACCGCGGAAACCCGAACCACCGGAGGTAGCCCAGGAAAGAGCGTTACCTTGACGGTCGGTAATGGTCACGATGGTGTTGTTAAAAGAAGCATGGATGTGGGCGATGCCATCAACCACTGTCTTTTTAACTTTTTTACGAGGACGAGCAGCAGGTTTTGCCATGATTAAATTCCTGTCGATTCGCTGGGGCGATTACTTGCGGATCGGCTTACGCGGACCTTTACGGGTACGCGCGTTGGTCTTGGTACGCTGACCGCGTACTGGCAGACCACGACGATGACGCAGACCGCGATAGCAACCGAGGTCCATCAAGCGCTTGATTTTCATGTTGATTTCGCGACGCAGGTCACCTTCAGTGGTGAACTTCGCCACTTCGCCACGCAGCTGTTCAATCTGCTCGTCGCTCAGATCCTTGATCTTTGCGGCTGGGTTTACCCCAGTCTCTGCACAAATCTTCTGTGCAGTAGTGCGACCAACACCATAGATGTAGGTCAGCGAGATAACAGTATGCTTGTTATCTGGAATGTTAACGCCTGCAATACGGGCCATTCAGTGGGACTCCAATTGACAGCTACCTACGCCCCGGAAGCCAAGAAATAGGGCGCGAGATAATATCGCTGTAATAACAAATAATCAACCCGGCAGCGCACTAGCTGCCGGGCTTGAAGCACAATCACACTCAGCCTTGGCGCTGTTTGTGACGCGGTTCCGCGCTGCAAATTACTCGAACAACACCTTCGCGGCGAATAATCTTGCAGTTACGGCACAGCTTTTTCACCGATGCACGAACTTTCATCACCAACTCCTCGAACCTTATGGGTACTCAGCGCAACATGCCGCTGCCGTAACCCTTCAGGTTGGCTTTCTTCATCAGGGATTCGTACTGGTGCGAAACGAGGTGCGATTGTACTTGGGACATGAAGTCCATCACAACCACGACCACGATCAGCAACGAGGTCCCGCCAAGGTAGAACGGAACGTTTGCTGCAACCACCAGGAACTGGGGCAACAGGCACACGGCCGTCATGTAAAGAGCACCGAACATGGTCAAGCGAGTCAGAACGCCATCAATGTAGCGCGCGGACTGCTCACCTGGACGGATGCCCGGAATAAAGGCACCGGACTTCTTCAGGTTTTCCGCTACGTCTTTCGGATTGAACATCAACGCCGTATAGAAGAAGCAGAAGAAAATAATCCCTGCACTAAACAGCAGAATATTCAACGGCTGACCAGGAGCGATCGACTGCGAGATGTCCTGCAACCAGCCCATACCTTCAGACTGACCGAACCAGGCACCCAGCGAAGCCGGGAACAGCAAAATGCTGCTCGCGAAAATAGCCGGAATAACACCGGCCATGTTCACCTTCAGCGGCAAGTGGCTAGTCTGCGCAGCGAAAACCTTGCGGCCTTGCTGACGCTTGGCGTAGTGAACGGCGATACGACGCTGACCACGCTCAATGAACACCACGAAACCGATAATCGCTACTGCCAGCAAACCGATGGCAACCAAGGCGAAGATGTTGATATCACCCTGACGCGCAGACTCGAAAGACTGCCCGATTGCTCTCGGAAGACCGGCGACGATACCCGAAAAAATCAACATCGAGATACCGTTGCCTACACCACGCTCAGTAATCTGCTCACCCAGCCACATCATGAACATCGCACCAGCCACAAAAGTGGATACCGCGACGAAATGGAAGCCAAAGTCACCAGTGAACGCAACGCCCTGCCCCGCCAGACCAATGGACATGCCAATGGCCTGGACGAGAGCGAGGACGACGGTGCCGTAGCGGGTGTACTGGCTGATCTTGCGACGGCCAGCTTCACCTTCCTTCTTCAACTGCTCCAGCTGCGGGCTGACGGCGGTCATCAGTTGCATGATGATCGATGCCGAAATGTACGGCATGATCCCCAGTGCAAAAATGCTCATCCGCTCCAGCGCGCCGCCGGAAAACATGTTGAACAAGCTAAGAATGGTCCCCTCATTCTGTCGAAACAGGTCCGCGAGTCGGTCCGGGTTGATACCTGGAACCGGGATGTGTGCGCCTATTCGGTAGACGATAATCGCCAGGAACAGAAAACGCAGACGAGCCCAGAGTTCAGACATACCGCCTTTGCCGAGCGCAGAGAGAGCACCTTGCTTAGCCATTTATTCCTCGAACTTGCCGCCAGCTGCTTCGATAGCCGCACGCGCACCTTTGGTGGCGCCGATTCCCTTGCCGATAGTGACAGCGCGAGTCACTTCACCGGACAGCATGATTTTCACACGCTGTACGTTGACGTTGATCACGTTGGCATCTTTCAGGGACTGCACGGTGACGATGTCGCCTTCCACTTTAGCCAGCTCGGACAGACGCACTTCTGCGCGGTCCATGGCCTTCAGGGAAACGAAACCGAACTTCGGCAGGCGACGATGCAGCGGCTGTTGACCGCCTTCAAAGCCTGGAGCAATAGTGCCACCGGAGCGGGAGGTCTGACCTTTGTGACCACGGCCACCAGTCTTACCCAAACCACTACCGATACCACGGCCCGGACGATGCTTTTCGCGACGGGAACCCGGCGCTGGACTCAGATCATTGAGTTTCATCGATTAACCCTCGACACGCAGCATGTAGTAAGCCTTGTTGATCATCCCGCGATTCTCGGGAGTATCCTGGACTTCTACAGTGTGACCGATGCGACGCAGACCCAGACCCTTAACGCACAGTTTGTGGTTAGGGATGCGGCCGGTCATGCTTTTGATCAGCGTAACTTTAACGGTAGCCATGATTACTTGATCTCCTCAACACGCAGGCCACGCTTGGCTGCGATGGACTCAGGAGACTGCATAGCCTTCAGACCCTTGAAAGTGGCGTGAACCACGTTTACAGGGTTAGTCGAGCCGTAGCACTTGGCCAGAACGTTCTGAACGCCAGCAACTTCGAGGACAGCACGCATAGCGCCGCCAGCGATGATACCGGTACCTTCAGAAGCAGGCTGCATGTACACCTTCGAAGCGCCGTGAGCGGACTTCATTGCGTACTGCAGAGTGGTGCCGTTCAGATCAACCTGGATCATGTTGCGGCGAGCAGCTTCCATTGCCTTCTGGATCGCAGCAGGCACTTCACGCGACTTGCCACGGCCGAAGCCAACACGCCCTTTACCATCACCAACCACGGTCAACGCGGTGAAAGTGAAGATACGGCCGCCTTTAACGGTTTTGGCTACGCGGTTAACTTGAACCAGCTTCTCAATGTAGCCTTCGTCGCGCTTTTGGTCGTTATTTGACATAACTTAGAACTCCAGCCCAGCTTCACGAGCAGCATCAGCCAGCGCTTTAACGCGGCCGTGGTACTTGAAGCCAGAGCGGTCGAAAGCCACCTGCGAGACGCCAGCGGCCTTAGCACGCGTAGCGACCAGCTGGCCAACCTTAGTGGCCGCGTCGATGTTGCCAGTGGCGCCATCACGCAGTTCTTTATCCAAAGTCGAGGCGCTTGCCAGGACTTTGTTGCCGTCGGCCGAAATGACCTGGGCGTAGATGTGCTGCGACGAGCGGAACACGCAGAGACGCACGACTTCGAGTTCGTGCATTTTCAGGCGTGCTTTGCGAGCGCGACGCAGTCGAGTAACTTTTTTGTCGGTCATTTGCTATGCCCTACTTCTTCTTGGCTTCTTTACGACGGACGACTTCGTCCGCGTAGCGCACACCTTTGCCTTTGTACGGCTCTGGTGGACGGAAGTCGCGGATCTCGGCGGCCACTTGACCTACCAGCTGCTTGTCGATGCCCTTGATCAGGATATCGGTCTGGCTAGGGGTCTCAGCGGTGATGCCTTCCGGCAGTTCATAATCCACTGGGTGCGAGAAGCCAAGAGCCAGGTTCAGCACTGTGCCTTTTGCTTGCGCTTTGTAACCAACACCGACCAGCTGGAGCTTGCGCTCGAAGCCTTGGCTTACGCCCTGGACCATGTTGTTAACCAACGCACGAGTGGTACCGGCCATTGCGCGAGTTTGTTGATCGCCATTGCGAGCAGCAAAACGCAGCTCACCGGCTTCTTCAACGATCTCAACGGACGAATGGACGTTCAGTTCGAGAGTGCCCTTGGCACCCTTCACCGAAAGCTGTTGGCCTGCGAATTTGACTTCGACACCGGCTGGCAGCTTAACGGGGTTCTTAGCGACGCGAGACATGCTTATCCCCCCTTAGAACACAGTGCAAAGAACTTCGCCGCCGACACCGGCAGCGCGCGCAGCACGATCAGTCATCACACCTTTGTTGGTGGAGACGATAGACACACCGAGACCGCCACGTACTTTTGGCAGATCTTCGACGGACTTGTACTGACGCAGGCCTGGACGGCTAACGCGCTTGACTTCTTCGATGACCGGACGGCCTTCGAAATATTTCAGCTCGATAGACAGCAGTGGTTTTGTTTCGCTGCTGATCTGATAACCCGCGATGTAACCTTCGTCCTTCAGGACTTTAGCTACAGCCACCTTCAACGTGGAAGAAGGCATGCTTACGACGGACTTTTCAGCCATCTGGGCATTACGGATTCGAGTTAGCATGTCCGCTAACGGGTCCTGCATACTCATGGGCTAGACGCTCCTAATACAGAAAAATTAGCCTTGCGGCTACTACTTGTCGCCGAGAAATTCCGGGCATAAAAAACACGGGCTCAGGCGAGCCGGTCATTCTAGACATACCCCAGAAATGAATCAAGCCCCAAAAGGGGCTTGATTCATGTTCAAGGCCACCGATGGTCAGGTTCTTGCGAACCCGACCATCGAGACTTTGACAGCAATTACCAGCTGGCTTTAACCAGACCTGGAACGTCACCACGCATTGCAGCTTCACGCAGCTTGTTACGGCCCAGGCCGAACTTGCGGTAAACGCCGTGCGGACGACCAGTCAGGCGGCAGCGGTTACGCATGCGCGAAGCGCTTGCGTCACGTGGCTGCTTCTGCAGAGCTACGGTAGCTTCCCAACGCGCTTCTGGACTTGCGTTCAGATCAACGATGATAGCTTTCAGCGCTGCACGCTTGGTGGCGTACTTGGCAACGGTGAGCTGACGCTTCAGCTCACGGTTTTTCATGCTCTTCTTGGCCATTTTCCTACTCCAATCAGTTGCGGAACGGGAATTTGAAAGCACGCAGCAGAGCGCGGCCTTCATCATCGTTCTTGGCAGTGGTGGTCAGGGTAATGTCCAGACCGCGGAGAGCATCGATCTTGTCGTAGTCGATTTCCGGGAAAATGATCTGCTCTTTCACGCCCATGCTGTAGTTGCCACGACCATCGAAGGACTTGGCATTCAGGCCGCGGAAGTCGCGAACCCGAGGCAGGGAGATCGACAGCAGACGATCCAGGAACTCGTACATACGCTCACGGCGCAGGGTCACTTTGACGCCGATCGGCCAACCTTCACGGACTTTAAAGCCAGCGATGGATTTGCGAGCGTAGGTCACAACGACTTTCTGGCCGGTGATCTTTTCCAGGTCAGCAACAGCGTGCTCGATGACTTTTTTGTCGCCGATCGCTTCGCCCAGACCCATGTTCAGGGTGATTTTGGTAACGCGCGGAACTTCCATCACGTTCGAAAGCTTAAGTTCTTCCTTAAGTTTCGGAGCGATTTCCTTCCGGTAAATCTCTTTTAGTCGTGCCATGGTCTTCTACCTAGCAGTGTTCAAGCATCAACCGCTTTTTGGGTCGACTTGAAGACACGAATTTTTTTACCGTCTTCTACTTTGAAACCAACGCGGTCAGCCTTGTTGGTTTCGCCGTTGAAGATGGCGACGTTAGAAGCGTGCAGTGGCGCTTCTTTCTCGACGATACCGCCCTGTACGCCCGACATCGGGTTAGGCTTGGTATGACGCTTGACCAGGTTCAGACCACCAACAACCAGACGGTTGTCAGCAAGAACCTTCAGCACCTTACCGCGCTTACCTTTGTCTTTGCCGGCGATCACGATGATCTCGTCGTCACGACGAATCTTTTGCATGTCGGATCTCCTTACAGCACTTCTGGGGCGAGCGAGACGATCTTCATGAACTTCTCAGTACGAAGTTCACGGGTCACTGGCCCAAAGATACGGGTGCCGATCGGCTCTTGCTTGTTGTTCAGAAGAACAGCAGCGTTGCCATCAAAGCGGATAATGGAGCCATCAGCACGACGTACGCCGTGACGAGTGCGGACTACAACAGCAGTCATCACTTGGCCTTTTTTCACCTTACCGCGAGGAATTGCTTCCTTCACGGTAACTTTGATGATGTCACCGATACCAGCGTAACGACGATGGGAGCCACCCAGCACCTTGATGCACATAACGCGGCGAGCGCCGCTGTTATCGGCCACATCGAGCATGGATTGAGTCTGAATCATATAATTTCTCCGACCCCTAGCCCTTAGACTTCCACAGCGCGTTCGAGAACATCAACCAGCGCCCAAGACTTGGTCTTGGCCATCGGACGAGTTTCACGAATAGTGACTTTGTCGCCGATGTGGCACTGATTGGTTTCGTCGTGCGCGTGCAGCTTAGTCGAACGCTTAACGTATTTACCGTAGATCGGGTGCTTAACGCGACGCTCGATCAGAACGGTGATGGTTTTGTCCATCTTGTCGCTGACAACACGGCCAGTCAGCGTACGGACAGTTTTTTCGGCTTCAGCCATGATCACTTACCTGCCTGCTGGTTGAGCACAGTCTTCACGCGAGCGATGTCACGCTTAACTTGCGAGAGCAGATGAGACTGCCCCAACTGGCCAGTTGCTTTCTGCATACGCAGATTGAACTGGTCGCGCAGCAAGCCGAGCAGTTGCTCGTTCAGCTGCTGTGCGGATTTTTCACGAAGTTCATTCGCTTTCATCACATCACCGTCCGTTTAACAAAGGAGGTGGCGAGCGGCAGCTTTGCAGCAGCCAGGGCGAAAGCCTCACGCGCCAGCTCTTCAGAAACACCCTCGATTTCATACAGGACTTTGCCTGGCTGAATCTGGGCAACCCAGTACTCCACGTTACCCTTACCTTTACCCATACGAACCTCGAGAGGTTTCTTGGAGATCGGCTTGTCCGGGAATACACGGATCCAGATCTTGCCGCCACGTTTTACGTGACGGGTCAGAGCACGACGCGCTGACTCGATCTGACGAGCGGTGAGACGACCACGAGCTACAGACTTCAGCGCGAACTCGCCGAAGCTGACTTTGCTACCGCGCAGTGCCAGACCACGGTTGTGGCCGGTCATCTGCTTGCGGAACTTCGTACGCTTTGGTTGCAACATTTGGCGTACCCCTTACTTAGCAGCTTTTTTACGAGGCGCTGGTGCTTGTGGTTTCAGTTCTTCTTGGCGACCACCAATTACTTCGCCCTTGAAGATCCAAACCTTTACACCGATCACACCGTAAGTGGTGTGAGCTTCGTAGTTGGCATAGTCGATGTCGGCACGCAGGGTGTGCAGTGGCACACGACCTTCGCGATACCATTCAGTACGTGCGATTTCAGCACCGCCGAGACGACCGCTCACTTGGATTTTGATGCCTTTGGCACCAATGCGCATGGCGTTTTGTACAGCGCGCTTCATAGCGCGACGGAACATTACGCGACGCTCCAGCTGCTGAGCTACGCTCTGCGCAACCAGCATACCGTCGAGTTCCGGCTTGCGGATCTCTTCGATATTGATGTGCACAGGCACACCCATTTGCTTGGTCAGGTCCTGACGCAGTTTCTCAACATCTTCACCTTTCTTCCCGATAACGATACCTGGACGAGCGGTGTGGATGGTGATGCGTGCAGTTTGGGCCGGACGATGGATATCGATACGGCTTACGGACGCGCTTTTTAGTTTGTCTTGGAGGTATTCACGCACCTTCAGATCAGCGAACAAGTAGTCCGCATAAGTCCGACCGTCTGCGTACCAGACGGAGGTGTGCTCCTTGACGATTCCCAGGCGAATGCCAATGGGATGTACTTTCTGACCCATCTCTTCGACTCCGTTACTTGTCAGCAACCTTGACAGTGATATGGCAAGACCGCTTGACGATGCGATCAGCACGGCCTTTGGCACGTGGCATGATGCGCTTCAGCGAACGCCCTTCGTTGACGAAAACGGTGCTGACCTTCAGGTCATCAACATCTGCGCCTTCGTTATGCTCGGCGTTGGCTACGGCCGACTCCAGCACTTTTTTCATGATCTCGGCGGCTTTCTTACTGCTGAAAGCCAACAGGTTGAGCGCTTCGCCCACCTTCTTCCCGCGGATCTGGTCGGCGACCAAGCGGGCTTTCTGGGCGGAGATTCGAGCGCCCGACAACTTAGCGGCTACTTCCATTTCCTTACCCCTTAACGCTTGGCTTTCTTGTCTGCCACGTGCCCGCGATAGTTGCGGGTACCGGCGAACTCGCCCAGTTTGTGGCCGACCATGTCTTCGTTAACGAGAACTGGGACGTGCTGACGACCGTTGTGTACTGCGATGGTCAGACCGACCATTTGTGGCAGGATCATCGAACGACGCGACCAAGTCTTAATTGGTTTGCGATCGTTCTTTTCCGCCGCCACTTCGATCTTCTTCAGTAGGTGAAGATCAATAAAAGGACCTTTTTTCAGAGAACGTGGCACTGTCGTATCCCTCTATTTACTTGCGACGACGGACGATCATTTTGTCGGTACGCTTATTACCACGAGTCTTCGCGCCCTTAGTCGGGAAGCCCCATGGCGATACCGGATGACGACCACCAGAGGTACGACCTTCACCACCACCATGTGGGTGGTCAACCGGGTTCATGGCAACACCACGAACGGTTGGGCGAACGCCACGCCAGCGCTTGGCACCAGCTTTACCCAGCGAACGCAGGCTGTGCTCGGAGTTCGAGACTTCGCCCAGGGTCGCACGGCATTCAGCCAGTACTTTACGCATTTCACCGGAACGCAGACGCAGGGTCACGTAAACGCCTTCACGAGCGATCAGCTGAGCCGAAGCACCAGCGGAACGAGCGATTTGTGCGCCTTTACCTGGCTTCAGTTCGATGCCGTGTACGGTGCTACCAACTGGAATGTTGCGCAGTTGCAGAGCGTTGCCCGGCTTGATCGGTGCCAGAGCACCTGCGATCAGCTGGTCGCCAGCGCTCACGCCTTTAGGGGCGATGATGTAGCGACGCTCGCCATCTGCGTACAGCAGCAGAGCGATGTGAGCAGTACGGTTTGGATCGTATTCGATACGCTCGACAGTGGCAGCGATGCCATCTTTGTCGTTGCGACGGAAGTCGACCAGACGATAATGCTGCTTATGACCACCACCGATGTGACGAGTGGTAATACGGCCATTGTTGTTACGACCACCAGACTTCGATTTTTTCTCGAGCAGCGGTGCGTGAGGAGCGCCTTTATGCAGCTCCTGGTTGACCACCTTGACCACAAAACGGCGGCCAGGGGAAGTCGGTTTGCATTTAACGATTGCCATGATGCACCCCTTCCTTACTCAGCACTGCTGCTGAAATCGAGATCTTGGCCTGGCTGAAGGGAGATAACTGCCTTCTTCCAGTCATTACGCTTGCCCAGACCGCGAGCGGTGCGCTTGCTCTTACCCAGAACATTCAGGGTAGTAACACGCTCAACTTTCACGCTGAACAGGCTTTCGACGGCCTTCTTGATTTCCAGCTTGGTTGCGTCAGTAGCAACCTTGAAAACGAACTGGCCTTTCTTGTCTGCCAGAACCGTAGCCTTCTCGGAAACGTGCGGGCCAAGCAGAACTTTAAATACGCGTTCCTGGTTCATCCCAGCAGCTCCTCGAATTTCTTCACGGCCGACACGGTGATCAACACCTTGTCGTATGCGATCAGACTAACTGGATCGGAACCTTGCACGTCACGTACATCTACGTGTGGCAGGTTGCGAGCAGCCAGGTACAGGTTCTGATCAACAGCGTCCGACACGATCAGAACGTCGGTCAGGCTCATGTTGTTCAGTTTGCCCAGCAGGTCTTTGGTTTTCGGAGTTTCAACTGCGAAATCCTGAACCACAACCAGACGATCAGTACGCACCAGCTCAGCAAGGATGGAACGCATTGCTGCGCGGTACATCTTCTTGTTCAGCTTCTGGGAGTGATCTTGTGGACGAGCTGCGAAAGTGGTGCCGCCGCCGCGCCAGATTGGGCTACGGATAGTACCGGCACGAGCACGGCCAGTACCTTTCTGACGCCATGGGCGCTTACCGCCACCACGAACGTCGGAACGGGTCTTTTGCTGCTTGCTACCTTGACGGCCGCCGGCCATGTAGGCCACGACTGCTTGGTGAACCAGCGTCTCGTTGAACTCGCCGCCAAATGTCAGTTCGGAAACTTCGATCGCTTGAGCGTCATTTACATTTAATTGCATGTCAGCTTCCCCTTAACCGCGAGCCTTGGCTGCTGGACGTACAACCAGGTTGCCGCCAGTAGCGCCAGGAACAGCACCCTTGACCAACAACAGATTGCGTTCAGCGTCCACGCGCACTACTTCCAGGGACTGCACGGTCACGCGCTCAGCGCCCATATGACCGGACATTTTTTTGCCCTTGAATACACGACCAGGAGTCTGGCACTGGCCGATAGAGCCTGGGACGCGGTGGGATACGGAGTTACCGTGGGTGTTATCTTGCCCGCGGAAATTCCAACGCTTGATCGTACCCTGGAAGCCTTTACCTTTGGACTGACCGGTTACATCAACCAGTTGACCAGCGGCGAAGATTTCAGCGTTGATCAGATCGCCGGCCTGGTACTCGCCTTCTTCAAGGCGGAATTCCATTACGGTACGACCAGCGGCAACGTTCGCTTTAGCGAAGTGGCCAGCCTGAGCAGCTGTTACACGGGAAGCACGACGCTCGCCGACAGTGACTTGCACTGCACGATAGCCATCGGTTTCTTCAGTTTTGAACTGGGTGACGCGATTCGGCTCGATCTCAATGACCGTGACCGGAATGGAGACACCTTCTTCGGTGAAAATACGGGTCATACCCGCTTTACGACCGACTACACCAATAGTCATGTTGTAAACCTCATGAGTGTACGGGGCTTTCACCCGCTATGGCCGCCCATTTCAGAGCGTTACACGACTAAGACCGAGTCTTAGCCGAGGCTGATCTGCACTTCCACACCGGCCGCAAGATCAAGCTTCATAAGTGCATCAACGGTTTTATCCGTTGGCTGGACGATGTCCAGAACGCGCTTATGAGTGCGGATTTCGTACTGGTCACGCGCGTCTTTGTTGACGTGCGGGGAAACCAGAACGGTAAACCGCTCTTTACGGGTAGGCAGTGGAATTGGACCACGCACTTGAGCACCAGTACGTTTCGCGGTTTCCACGATTTCCTGGGTTGATTGGTCGATCAGGCGATGGTCAAAAGCCTTCAACCTGATACGGATTTGCTGATTTTGCATTGGATTTCAGACTCCGGCTGCTATTCCCACCGGGCGCAATACGCCCGTTAAAAGGAGGCGCAATTCTATAGACGCCCCAGATAGGTGTCAACCCAATAAAAAAGCCCCCGCTAAGCGGGGGCTTTTTCAACTCATCAAAGCTATCTCAAAAAAGAGATTACTCGATGATTTTGGCTACGACGCCAGCGCCGACGGTACGACCGCCTTCACGGATAGCGAAACGCAGACCGTCTT